>CAYTEO010000042.1:0-22820 GCA_964436825.1 uncultured Fibrobacteraceae bacterium
GACGATCGTTCCCTTCATGCTGGGCACCTCCATGAAGGGGACATTTTGGCTTTGCTTAAACAGTCGGCCGTGTGCACGTTGCCGTGACGCAGCTTGCCGCCCAGCAGGTCACCCAACTCGCCGGCCGAGGCGATCAGCGGGTGGTAGATCCGGTCACCGTAGTGGCCGTTGTACAGGCTGCCCGGCTGGTGGCCGTGGACCACGGCGGGCAAGGAATCGATATCGACGGCCATGGTGGCCACCCGGCGCCCGCCGTTCGTCGACCGGATCCTGCGCCCGGCCGCTTCTCGGGCGCGGCCACGGCATCGACGAAGCGGGACAGCGTCGGCTGCGAGGCCAGACCATGCGGGCGGGAAGGGTTCTTTCGGCCGGAGGTGGCCAGGACCTCCGGGCCGGGCAGCAGGGCGGCGTCGCCGCGGCGATCGGAGACGGACAGCCTGAGGGCAGGATCGTGGCGCAGGAAGTCGGCATCGTCGTTGTCGCGCCAGCCCTGACACAGCAGGATCAGCTTGGTGCGCAGCAGCTCGCGCCAGGGGTGGGTGACCAGATCATCTTCACGGCGGAAGTCGACCAGGTGGTCACCCAACCATCGATCGATTCGGAGCTTATGCATGGTTTCGCGCAGCAGCAGGGCACCGGCATCGGACGTGATGCGCTCGGGGCGGACCTCGAGGTGAACTGAGCGGTTGAAATCGAAGGCGGGTTGTGAGATCCTTTCAACCATGGCGTGCTCCTTCTGTGGGATAGCCAGATCGTGGTAAATCCGTTTATACCACAGGATTAAGGGCACGCCAACCTCGTTTTAGGCTCTAAGCCGTGAATAAGATGGGATCTAGCTCATCGGGGTGTCTCCTCCCTTCTCACTATCCCTCCTCCCTGCACGAGAGCGTGACCCACAACCTCCCCGATGGCCTGTTGATTATGCTGGCTTTTTCGACAGCCCACCGGTGGTACACCTGGACTCCACGCACAACGACTGGGGCTACGACGAGCCGGACAGCCTCGCGGCTCTGATCTGGGATGGCAGCGACGATCTGACCTTCTACGGCGTGGTGGACTTCGAGCCGTTCGATCCTCCTGGCGTGGTGAACGAGCGGAAGAGCTGGGGGGAGGTGAAGTCTCTTTAAAGTAAAGGTAGGCTCCTTGCGGGACCCGATGCGAGGCGCCGGGCACCGTCCCGGCTCCTTTGCCTTTCCGGGGTCGCCGTGCTAGACTCCCTGCCATGACCACGCCACTCTACATCAAGGCGCGCAGCGCCGACGAGGCCGCCGCGGCCCTGCGCGAGCATCCCGACGCCGCCCTGGTGGGCGGCGGGGCCTACCTGCGCCTGGGCGGCCGCCGGCCGCCGGTCCTGGTGGACCTGTTCGACGCGGGGCTGGACGGCATCGAGCGGGATGGCGAGCTGGTCGCCCTGGGGGCCATGGCCACCTTCCGGCAGGTGGAGACCTCGCCGCTGCTGGCCGGGCTGGCCGGCGGCCTGCTGCCCCGCGCGGTCCGCTTCATCGGCGGCGTGCAGATGCGCAACATCGTTACCGTGGGCGGGACCGTGGCCGGCCGCTACGGCTTCGCCAACCTGCTGACCGCCCTGCTGGCCCTGGACGCCGCGGTGGAGTTCCACCCGGGCGAGCGGGAGCCGCTGGGTGAGTACCTCGCCGGGAAGCCGCGCAAGGGACGGCTCGTCACCCGGGTCCTGGTGCCGGCGGCCGCGCGGCGCGGCGGGTGGCAGGACCTGACCCTGGTGCGGGCCGACTTCGCCGTGCTCAACGTGGCCGCCGTCGCCGGCGACGGGTACGCCCGGATTGCCGTGGGGGCGCGGCCGGCCGTGGCCGCGGTCGCCGACGAGGCGTCGGCGCGACTGGCCGCCGCCGGCGAAGACGTCGAGACGGTGGCCCGCGAGTGCGGCGAGGCGGCCGCCGCGGAGCTGGACTTCGGCGACGACCTGCGCGGCTCGGCCGACTACCGCCGCCACCTGTGCCGCGAACTCGTGGCGCGGGCCGTCCGGGAGGTGCTGTCGTGAAGGTGACCTTCGAGCTGAACGGCCGGACCTGCACCTGGGACGTGGCGCCCGACGAGCCGCTGCTCGAGGCGCTGCGGCGCCACGGCCTGGTGAGCGTGCGGCGCGGCTGCGACACGGCCGCCTGCGGTACCTGCACCGTCCTGCTGGACGGCAAGCCGGTGCCGTCGTGCGCCGTGCCTGCGCCGCGGGTGGACGGGCACCGCGTGGTGACCGTGGAGGGGGCCGGCGAGGACGCGCGCCGCCTGGCCGAGGCGCTCACCGCCGAGGGGGCCGACCAGTGCGGCTGGTGCGGCCCGGCCCTGGTCCTGTCGGTCCTGGCACTGCGGGAGGAGAACCCCGCTCCCACCGACGAGGAGCTGGACCACTACCTGGCCGGCAACCTGTGCCGCTGCAGCGGCTACGAGAGCCAGCGGCGGGCCATCCGGGACTTCCTGGCGCGGGAGAAGACATGAGCGAAGTCGGCAAGTCCATCCCCAAGATCGACGGCGTCGGCCTGCTGACCGGCGCCCGGGCCTACGTGGAGGACCTGACCCCGCCCGACGCCCTGGTCGTCCGGGCCCTGCGCAGCCCCCACGCCTTCGCCCGCATCGTGCGGATCGACACGGAGGCGGCCCTGGCCACGGAAGGTGTCCTGGCCGTGCTGACCTGGCACGACGTGCCGCGCATTCCGGTCACCCGCGCCGGGCAGGGGCACCCCGAGCCGTCGCCCCGCGACAGGTTCGTCCTGGACGAGTACGTCCGCCACGTGGGGGACGAGGTGGCCGTCGTGGCGGCCGAGACGGAGCAGGCGGCCGAGGCGGCGCTGGCCGCCCTGGACGTGGAGTACGAGGTCCTCGAGCCGGTCCTCGACTTCGAGACGGCCGAGGGACACCCCTCGGTCATCCACCCCGAGCCGGAGATCCACGAGAACTTCCCCATCGGCTTCGATCCGGCACGGAACGTGGCCAGCGCCTACAGCATGCACGTGGGCGACGTCGAGCGCGTCCTGGCCGACAGCGAGGTCGTCCTGCGCGCCACCTACCGCACCCAGGCCCAGCAGCACGTGGCCCTGGAGCCGCACGCCTGCTGTACCTGGCTGGACGTCCACGGGCGGCTGAACATCGTCTCGACGACCCAGACCCCGTGGCACGTGCGGCGGATCGTGGCCCGGGCCCTGGAGCTGCCGGTCCACCGCATCCGGGTCCACAAGCCGCGGATCGGCGGCGGGTTCGGGGGCAAGCAGATGCTCCACGGGGAGATGCTCTGCGCCCTGGTGACCCTGCGCACCGGGCGGGCGGCGCGCATGGTCTACACCCGGCGCGAGGTCTTCGAGGCCACCTGCACCCGGCACGCCATGCGCCTGGACGTCACCCTGGCGGCCGACCGCGACGGGAGGCTGCGGGCCATCGACCTGCACGCCCTGTCCGATACCGGCGCGTACGGCGAGCACGCCCTGACCGTCTTCATGATCGCCGGGGCCAAGACCCTGCCGCTGTACAACAAGGTGGAGGCGGTGCGTTTCGGCGGGAAGACCGTCTACACGAACCACGTCCCGGCCGGCGCCTTCCGCGGGTACGGGGCCATCCAGGGGAACTTCGCCCTGGAGTCGGCCCTGGACGAGCTGGCCACCGAGCTGGGGATCGACCCGGTGGAACTGCGCCGGCGCAACGTCATCGCCGAGGGGGAGACCTCGCCCATCTTCGCCATCATGGGCGAGGGGACCGAGGGCACCCCCATGACCGTCCAGAGCTGCAAGCTGGAAGAGTGCATCCGACGCGGGCGGGAGCTGATCGGCTGGGACGGGAAGTTCCCCCGCCGGGAGGTGGCGCCGGGGATCGTCCGTGGCGTGGGGATGGCCGTCGCCATGCAGGGCAGCGGCATCCCCGGCATCGACATGGCCGCCGCCACCCTGAAGCTCAACGACTTCGGATCGTTCAACCTGCTGATCGGCGCCACCGACCTGGGCACCGGCAGCGACACGATCCTGGCCCAGATCGCGGCCGAGACCCTCCAGGTGTCCACCGACCTGATCATCGTCTACGCCAGTGACACCGATCGCACGCCGTTCGATACCGGGGCCTATGCCTCCAGCACCACCTACGTCAGCGGCCACGCCGTGCGGATCGCCGCGGAGAAGATGCGCGACGAGATCGTCCGTGCCGGGGCCGGGCTGCTGGGCCTGGCGCCAGAGGCGGTGGTCTTCGACGGGGAGGCCGTCCGCGCCCGCGACGGCGACGCGTCGATCACCCTGGCGGACCTGGCCACGAAACTCACCTACAACGAGCAGCAGCAGCAGCTCTGCACGACCGGCAGCTACTGCTGCGAGGTCTCCCCGCCCCCCTACATGGCCGGGTTCGCGGAGGTGGAGGTGGACACGGGGACCGGCCAGGTGCGGCTGGTGGACTACGTGGCCGTGGTGGACTGCGGCCGGGCCATCAACCCCAACCTGGCGCGGGTCCAGGTGGAGGGCGGCCTGGCGCAGGGGATCGGCATGGCCCTGACCGAGCAGGTCGTCCACGGGCCGCGGGGGCACCTGCGGACGAACAACATGCTCAACTACCGGATCCCCGGCCGGCAGGACGTGCCGCGGCTGCGCGTGGAGTTGGTGGAGAGCCACGAGCCGACCGGTCCCTACGGCGCCAAGTCGGTGGGGGAGATCGGGATCGACACCCCGCCGGCGGTCATCGCCAACGCCGTCTTCAACGCCGTCGGCGTGCGGATCCGCGACCTGCCCATCACGCCGGAGAAGGTGCTGCGGGGGCTGTGGGCCCGGGAAGGTTGATCGCCCACGCCCGGCGCGACCAAGCGGTTGCTGCCGAATGCATTGACTGATAGTCCGCATTCGTGATACAATCCCACATCACACCAGTTTCCGACGGGGCTCGCGCATGGCGCGGGTCCCGTGTGCCGTTCCCCGTCCGAGACGGATCGGGGCGCGGACCAGCCCCTGCCCCGTGCTTTAAGGAGTGACCCATGTTGTCCTGGCGATCGTCGGTGCTCCCGATCATCCTGCTTCTGCTCTCGTGCCCGATCCTCGTTGTGGCCCAGGACGGTCCTGCATCGGGACGCCCGTTCGCTCCCGTCCAGGGCGGTCACGTCGATGCGGCCCCGGCCCAGCTCCCCTACGCGCCGGATCGCGTCATGGTCAGGCTGACCCCCAAGGCGGCCGGGAGTGTCCAGGCGGTCGTCGGCGACAAGCGGGGCGACGCGACCGTGACCACCGGCCTGGCCGGCCTGGATGCCCTGCTGCGCGAGGTCGGCGCGCGCCGCCTGGTCCGGCCCTACGACCTGACCGCCCGCAAGAACGCCAAGGCGGCCTACGGCCTGGACCGCGTCTTCGCCTGCGAGCTGGACGGGCCGGCCGACGTGCCGTCGGTGGCGGCCCGGTTGCAGGCCTCGCCCGACGTGGAGATCGCCGAGCCGGACTGGCGGGCCTTCCCGGCGACCGTTCCCGACGATCCCTACTATCCCGACCACTGGGGGCACGACAACACGGGGCAGCTGCCGTCCTACGACTGGGGTGGAACCTGGAACCACACCGGTCCTCCGATCGGGACGCCGGGGTTCGACGCCAACGCCGACGTGGCCTGGGGCGGCAGCCAGGGGTTTGGCGATCCCGGCACGATCATCGCCATCATCGACAGCGGGGTCGACACGGGCCACCCCGACCTGCGCCTGGTGGCGGGCTACGACTTCGGTGACAACGACAACGATCCCATGGACAACAGCGCGGATCCCGGCCACGGGACCGCCTGCGCCGGTGTGGCCGCAGCCATCGCCGACAACGGGATCGGCGTCGCGGGGGCCGCCGGCGGCTGCAGCATCATGCCGTTGAAGGTGGCCGACAGCCAGGGGTACATGTACTTCTCCTACATCCAGAACGCCCTGCACTACGCGGCCGACAACGGGGCCGACGTGGCGAGCATGAGCTTCGGGGCGGCCATCAGCAGCGATCCCCTGACCGACGCCTCCCTGCAGTACGCCTACGACAACGGGGTGACCCTCTGCGCGGCGACGGGCAACGAGAACGCCAGCACGATCAGCTACCCGGCCATCAACCAGTACGTCATCGGTGTCGGTGCGGCCTCGCCCTGCGGCGACCGCAAGCGCAGCAGCGACAGGAGCAACGAGGTCAACCCCGGGGTCGAGACCGACCCCAACGGCTATACCTGCGACGGCGAGCGCTGGTGGGGCTCCAACTACGGTGTCGACATCCCGGACGCGGCCGGTGCCGTGGACGTCCTCGGCCCGACGATCCTGCCGACGACCGACATCAGCGGTGGGGGCGGTTACCAGAGCGGCGACTACGAGCCGTTCTTCAACGGTACCTCGTGCGCCACCCCGTACGTGGCCGGCGTCTGCGCCCTGATCAAGTCGCTCCATCCCACCTGGACCCCGGCCCAGGTACGCTCCAAGCTCGTGGCCTCGACCACCGACGTGGTCAACGTCGAGTCGGGTGCCGGCTGGGATCGCTACAGCGGCTACGGCCTGGTGGACGCCGCCGCGGCCGTCGACATGGCCGGCGCCCAGCCCCCGGTGGCCAGCTTCACGGCGACGCCCGTGTCCGGCTGCGCGCCCCTGGTCGTGACCTTCACCGACGCCTCCTCCGGCAACATCACGTCCTGGAGCTGGGACTTCGGCGACGGATCGCCGGCCGACCCGAACCAGAACCCGACCCACACCTACACCGCGCCGGGGATCTACACGGTGACCCTGACGGTCACCGGACCGGACGGCAGTGACACGCTGACCCAGGCCGACCTGGTGACCGTCGACGGTCCGCCGACGGCCAGCTTCGGCGCCCTGCCCACCAGTGGCCAGGTACCGTTGACCGTCGCCTTCGTGGATTCGTCGCTCGGGGCCACGGGCTGGCTCTGGGACTTCGGGGACGGTGCTCCCGGCACCACGTCCCAGAACCCGTTCCACACCTACAGCCAGGCCGGCACCTACACGGTGACCCTGATCGTGACCGCCCCCTGCGGCGCGGACACCCTGACGCTGGTCGACATGATCACCGTGACGGCTCCCCCGCCGCCGGTGTCGGCGTTCGGAGCCGATCCCACCAGCGGCTGTGCTCCCCTGACGGTGTCCTTCAGCGACTCGTCCACCGGCGACATCACGGAGTGGAGCTGGGACTTCGGTGACGGGTCGCCGGCCGACCCGAACCAGAACCCGACCCACACCTACACCCAGCCCGGCGTCTACACGGTCAGCCTGACGGTGACCGGTCCCGGCGGCAGCGACACCGCGACGCTGACCGATCTGATCACCGTCGACGGCCCGCCCACGGCGGCCTTCGCGGCCACGCCGGTCAGCGGCCAGGTTCCCCTGACGGTGGCCTTCACCGACTCCTCCACCGGTGCCACGGGCTGGCAGTGGGACTTCGGCGACGGCAGCCCGGTCGACACGACGCAGAACCCGACCCACACCTACGACACGGCCGGGACCTACACGGTGACCCTGGTCGTGACCGCCCCCTGCGGCGCCGACACCCTGACGCTGGTCGACCTGATCGACGTCGTGGCGCCCTCGGCGCCCGTGGCGGCTTTCGGCGCCGAGCCCACCGCCGGCTGCGCCCCGCTGGCGGTGGCCTTCAGCGACTCGTCGACCGGCGACGTCACCGGCTGGAGCTGGGACTTCGGGGACGGCAGCCCTGCCGACACGACGCAGAACCCGACCCACACCTACGACGCGGCCGGGACCTATACGGTGACCCTGACGGTCACCGGACCCGGCGGCAGCGACAGCGTGACCCGGACCGACCTGGTCACCGTCGCAGGTCCGCCCACGGCCCTGTTCTTCGCCGCGCCGACGGCCGGTCCCTCACCGCTGGCGGTGTCCTTCAGCGACTCGTCCGCCGGCGCCACGGGCTGGCAGTGGGACTTCGGCGACGGTAGTCCGGCCGACACGACGCAGCACCCGACGCACACCTACACGGCTGCCGGGACCTATGACGTGACGCTGATCGTCTTCGGCGCCTGCGGTTCCGACACCCTCGTGCGCACCGCCTGCGTGACGGTCTCCGCGACGACCGGCGTCGGCGACGGGGTGCCGCGCCCGTTCGCCCTGGAGCCGAACTACCCCAACCCGTTCAACCCGTCGACGACGCTGGCGTTCTCGCTGCCGGCGGACGGCCCGGTGACGCTGGAGGTGTTCGACGCGACGGGGCGGCGGGTGGCGACGCTGGTCGAGGGCGAGCTGCCGGCGGGCAGGCATGCGGTGACCTGGCGGCCCGTGGACCGGGCGTCCGGGGTCTACTTCGCGCGGCTGCGCGCGGGAGGGAAGACGGCGGTCACCCGCCTGGTGCTGCTGAAATGAAACCCTGAGTGGACGACCGACCGGGTGAGGACGCCCCGTCCCGTGCCAGGGACGGGGCGTCGTCCGTCAGGCACCGGGATCGACGACCCGGCCCAGGAAGAGGATCGCACCCGTGGGCTTGTGCCGGATCAGCAGCAGGAACGGCCGGTCGGCGCGGAATTCCACGGGCTTCACGGGCGGCGGGGCACTGGTCATCTTCATGACGATGCCGGTGGCCGCGGCCGCCTCGGTACCCTGCTCGTCCACCTTCAGGAACGCCTTGTGGACGACGTCGGAGACGAACAGGTCGCGACGGCCGGTGATACCGCTCAGATCGGCCCTGGCGGTGAAGACGGTTCGCAGGCCCATGGCCGCCAGGGTGTCGCGCAGGAAGAACTGGTCGGTCAGCGTCAGCCGCGGCAGCCTGCAGACGACCGGTCGGGGGGCCAGGCCGGCGAGCCAGCCGTCGAGGGTCGCCGCGTCCAGGCGACGCTCCACGGCCGGCAGGCCGTCCGGCGTGGCGGGCAGCAGGACGACCATCCCGAAATCCCCGCCCGCATAGGTCAGCTCGGCGATCTGCAGCAGCGTGCCTGCCAGCTCGACTTCGGCGTAGGGGATCCGGCCTTCGCGGGACATCAGCGGCACGGGCCGCTGGCCGCCGCCGGCCAGGTGGAACGGCTCCTCGCGGGTCAGGGACGGGTCGAAGGCATGGGCCCAGTCGGCCAGGAAGTAGACGGCGTTGGTCAGCACCAGTCGGGTCTCGGCATCGACTGTCCCCGGCGGGAGCAGGTCGCGGATGCGGTCCTCGGTCTGCCGGGCGACCCAGTCGTTGATCGTGTGGCGGGCCCGCTCGGCGTCGCGGCGGTAGTCGACGGCGGCGTAGCCTCCCCTGTACCACCGCTCGACGTCGGCCAGGTAGGAAGGCAGCAGCCGGAAACCGTCCTGGCCCCAGAGCCGGTTGGCCGACCGCCACGTGACGCATTCGGGATCGCCGGGCCGGATGGCAGCGGCCAGGTCGTGCAGGGCCGGGTGGACGGCCCGCAGGTCGGCGGGCCAGCCGCAGACACCGGCCAGCTCTGCGGCCGTCTCGCCGCGGGCGCCCACGCCCAGCATTCCCAGGGCGAAGGTGAGGCTGGCCGGCGAGAAGAAGAGGTTGCCTTCCCGTCCCGCCAGCTGCCGGTAGAGGTCACAGGCGAAGGCACCGGTGGAGGCGGCGGCGTCGGCCGCCTTCAGGGGCGGTGGAGGCGGTGGCCCGGGGGCGCGGCTGCCGCCGCGGGCGTCGGCGTGGGGGGCCAGCGCGAGCAGGGCGGCCAGCAGGACGGCTCTGTTCATCGATCTCTCCCCCCGGGGACGGCTGAAGCGATCACCACGATCACGCGCCCATTGTACCCGCCGCGACACCGCCGGTTCCGGGCGAGGACTACCTGATCAGCATCATCTTGATCGTTCTTCCCGCATCGCCGCCGGAGAGGCGCCCCAGGTACGGGCCCGACGGCAGCGCGCGCCCGTCGTCGTCACGACCGTTCCAGTGCAGCACGTGGGGACCGGCCGGCAGGCGCCCGTCGCAGAGGGTCGCCACCCGCTCTCCCCGGATGGTCAGCACATCGAAGCGGACCGACGACTCGCGGTCCAGCTCGAAGCGGATCTCCGTGCTGGGGTTGAAGGGGTTGGGCCGGTTCTCGTGGAGCACGAGCCGCGGCGGGCGGGAGGCGGCGTCGGTACCCAGGTCGAGGGCCAGGGTGTAGTGGCCGAGGGTCGTGTTCCCGCGCCAGTACTCGAAGTTGAACTCGGTGACGGGCAGGAAGGCGTAGCGGATGATCCCTTCCCACTGGACGCGCACGATCGGTACCGCGTTGGACAGTTCCCAGTAGTGGATGACGGTGCCGTCGGAGCTGAACGGGCAGCGCCCCAGCAGCACCTTGCCGTAGGCGTCGGCGGTCAGGTCGAGGTCGGGGATGTCGTCGTAGTCCTTCCCGTACCAGACACCGACCTGGGTGGTGGCCTGGTAGATGCGGACCGAGGCGCCGGCCAGGGGCGTGCCGCCCTGGTCGGTGATCGTCAGTTCGTTGTCGTCGGGCAGGTCCTGCAGGAACTCGCCCAGGTTGTAGGGCGCGTTGAAGTTGCCGTTGTGGGCGCGGTCGCCGGCGATCAGGTTCAGCGCGCTGGTGCTGTACTGGTCGATGTAGGTGTACTGGGCGTTCATCAGGCCCCGGTAGGGGGTGAGGTAGGCCAGGATGCCGCCGTCGATCCCCGGCATCAGGGGTGTGCCTGCAATGGGCGCGCCGTCCTCGGTGATGTGGATCTGGTCCAGCGCGACGTTGAAGCCGTAGACGTCCACCAGGTAGCGGGCGTGGCCCAGCTCGTGGAGCAACGACCCCTCGAAGTAGAAGGGGTTGTTGTCGCTGATCGTCGTGTGGTCGCTGTACATGGACCCGCCCAGCAGGGTGGCGGGAAAGCCCCACATCAGGTCCACGGTCTTGTCCGAGGTGTCCGGGTGGTTGGTGGGGTAGTAGCCCCAGGCCAGGGGCAGGGCGCCGTCGGGCACGATGACGATCTTGTCGCAGCGGATCCGGTCCAGGACGCCGGAGGGGGCCTCGGGATAGACGGCGTCGGCGAACATGACGTTCCAGCGGGCGACGTGGCGCTGTCCCCAGTCCTCCCAGGAGTTGGCACCCACGCCCAGCTCGCTCTGGTACTGGTGGAAGTAGTCGTAGACGCTCTGTTCCACCCAGAAGCCGATGCTGATGGCGTCGGTGAAGACCTCCAGGGTGTTGTTCTGCTCGCTGAACTCGGTGACGGCGGCGCCGCTGTCGATCTCGAACCGCAGGACGTGCCGGTCGAAGGTCCACACCCACGGCAGCGGGACAGCGGTGTGGCTCCCGGCGGCGAGGGTCGTCGTCCCCGCCGTCAGCTCGACGCCGTCCAGCAGCCACCGGTAGTCGACGGTCTGGTCGGTGGGGAACCAGTTCCTGACCACCGCCTGCCAGACGACGGTGTCACCGACGGCCGGCCAGCCTTCCACGTCGGGTTGGAGACTGTTGGGAACGTAGTCCAGCTCGGGCAGGCGGTGGATCCAGCCCACGACCAGATCTTCGTCGATGGTCTGGGAGAGCAGCGGCGAGGTGCTCGTCGCCAGCAATGTCGCCGACAACAGGAAGCACGGCACCAGAGAACGCAATGTGCGCCTGGACATGATGGGAACCCCCTTTTGACCGGACGGAGCACCGATGGTGCGGGTTGCCGTCGCGGGGCGGGAAGACGGCATGGTGGGACGCGAGGATCCTATCCCAATCGACAATGTGTTGTCAAGCGGCGACCGGTCGGGATGATCCCGGATCAGGAAACCTCACCAACAATCGTAGTTCGTGCGCCCGAGGGGTGGAATGTGGTATCATTACGAGCTGGCGACGCCGATGGCGACGCTTGTTGTTATCACCTGAGAGGGGGATGATCTTGTCCGGACCACTGTTGCTGCGCCAGAGACTCGCCCGCCACGGTGCGGGCCTGCTGTTCGCCCTGCTCCTGCTGACCTTGACCGTCGCCTGGTCCGTTCCCGCGGTCCTGGCCGATCCTCCCGCCGGCTACTACGACAGTGCCGACACCACGAGCCCGGAGGCGCTGCGGGCCACCCTGCACGCGATCATCGCCTCGAGCGTCAAGATCCCCTACACCGCGTCGACCACCGACACCTGGGACGTCCTGGAACAGGCCGACCAGGATCCCCTGAACGGCGCGCACATCCTGGACGTCTACCAGAACCGGTCGTTCGTCAAGCACGGCGGCGGGAACACCGACTACAACCGGGAGCACACCTGGCCCAAGAGCTACGGTTTCCCTGACGACGGCTACGACAACAAGCCGTACACCGACTGCCACCATCTCTTCCTCTGCGACATCGAATACAACAGCGACCGCGGCAACCGCGTCTACGACTGGTGCGGCGGCGGTTGCACCGTCCGGCCCGCCGACGCCTACAACGGGGAGAGCGGCGACAACCTGACCCGCGACGCCAGCCCGGTGGGGGTCTGGGAGACCTGGCCCGGCCGGCGCGGCGACGTGGCCCGGGCCCTGCTCTACATGGACGTCCGCTACGAGGGGGACGGCGGGGAGCCCGACCTGCGGCTGACCGACGACGTCTCGCTCATCGTCGCCTCCGCGACGGGCAGCAACGAACCGGTGGCCTACATGGGAATCCTCGCCACGCTGCTGGAGTGGCACCTGGAGGACCCCGTCGACGACAAGGAACGTCGCCGCAACGACGTCGTCTACACCTACCAGCACAACCGCAACCCCTTCATCGACCACCCCGAGTGGGTGGCCATCGTCTACCGGGACGAGATCGGCACGGGCATCGACGACCGGCCCGCCCTGCTGGCGACGGGGATCGAGAGCGTCTACCCCAACCCCTTCAACCCGTCGACGACCATCGCCTTCCGCGTGGTCGAGCCGTCCGACGTGCGGCTGGAGATCTTCTCCCTGGACGGGCGGCGCGTCCGCCTGCTGGGCAGCGGCCCCCGCGCCGCGGGCGAGTACCGGCTGACCTGGGACGGGCGGGACGACGACGGCCGCGCCCTGGGCAGCGCCGTCTACCTCTGCCGGCTGCGGGCGGGGGAGCGGGTCGATGCCCGGCGGGTCATCCTGCTGAAGTGACGATTCCCGCTACCGTTCCGGTGTCCAGGCGCTACAATTGGGCCCATGAACAGTGAGCAACACCGCATCGTCGGCCGCGCCATCGATCGCCTCGACGCCTGGGGCAAGGTGACCGGCCGGACCCGCTACACGGCGGACATGATCCCGGCAGGGGCGTGGTGGGCCGGCTGCGTCCGCTCGCCGCTGCCCCGCGGCCGGATCGTCGCCGTGCGCCGCGACCCGGACTTCGACTGGTCCCGGGTCGTCGTCGTCACCGCCGCCGACCTGCCCGGCCCCAACTGCGTCTCGATGATCCGTCGCGACCTGCCCCTGCTGGCCGACGGCGAGGTCCACTTCGCCACCCAGCCGGTGGTGCTGGTGGCGGCACCGGACCGCGAACTGCTGCGCCGGGCGGTGGCGGCCATCACCCTGGAGATCGAGCCGCTGCCTGCCGCCCTGACCGTGGAGCAGGCCCTGGCCGGGGATCCGGTGGTCTGGGGCGAGGACAACATCCTGGCCGAATACACCATCGAGCACGGCGATCCGGCAGCCGGCTTCGCGCGGGCCGACCGGGTCGTCGAGGGAGTGTACCGCACCGGCTACCACGAGCACGTCTACCTGGAGCCCCAGGCGGTGGTCGCCGAGCCGCGGCCCGACGGCGGGGTGACCATCACCGGCTCGATGCAGTGCCCATTCTACGTCCACGGGGCGGTGAGCCACGGGCTGGGGCTCGACCCCGACAGGGTGGTGGTCCGCCAGGCGCCCACCGGCGGCGGCTTCGGCGGCAAGGAGGACTATCCGTCGATCATCGCCCTGCAGGCGGCCGTCCTGGCCCGGGCCATCGGGCGCCCGGTGGCCGTGGTCCACGATCGGCAACAGGACATCGCCGTCACCACCAAGCGGCACCCGTCGGTCATCCGCCACCGGACGGCCGTGGCCGCCGACGGAACCCTGCTGGCGGCCGAGATCGACGTCGTCCTGGACGGCGGGGCGTTCACGACCATGAGTCCGGTCGTTCTCTCGCGCGCCATCCTCCACGCGGTGGGCCCCTACCGGGTGCCCCACGTGCGGATCCGCGGCCGGGCCGTGGCCACCAGCACCCCCCCCAACGGGGCGTTCCGCGGCTTCGGCGTGCCGCAGGCCGCCTTCGCCGCCGAGCGGCACATGGACCGCATCGCCCGGGAGCTGGGGATCGACCCGCTGGAACTGCGCCGCCGCAACGTGCTGCGCCGCGGCGACGTGCTGCCGTCGGGACAGGTGCTGGAGGAGGAGCCCGGCGTCCTGGCCTGCCTGGAGCGGGCCGTGGCATCGTCCGGGTACGCGCAGCGGCGTGCCGAGCTGGCCCGGCGACGGGAGGCGGATCCCGGCGCGCCGGTCCACGGCGGGATCGGCCTGGCGCTGCTGTTCCACGGGGCGGGGTTCACCGGGGACGGCGAGAAGAGGATCGGGGCCGAGGTGGCCGTCCGCGCCGACAGCGACGGGACGGTGACCCTGCTGGTCAGCAGCGTCGAGATGGGCCAGGGAGCGGCGACGGTCCTGCCGATGCTGGCGGCCGAGGCCCTGGGGGTCCCCGTGGACCGGGTCCGCTACCGTGAACCGGACACGAGCGTCGTGCCCGACAGCGGCCCGACGGTCGCGTCGCGGACGACGATGGTCGTGGGCCGGCTCGTGGTCGAGGCGTGCCACGACCTGCTGCGCCAGGTACGGGAACGGGTGCCGGACCCGGACACCGATCCGGCCGCGGCGATCGGACGGGCCGCCGCCGGCGGGGACCTGGTCGGCCGCGCCCGCTACCGCCACCCGGAGGAGCTGGCCTGGGATCCGGACCGCCACCGCGGCAGCGCCTACCCCGCCTACTCGTGGGGGGCCGTCGTCGCCGAGGTGGAGGTCGAGACCGACACGCTGCGGGTCCGTCCCGTGCGCGTCACCGCGGTGATGGAGATCGGCCGCGTCGTCAACCCGGTCCTGGCCGCGGGGCAGGTGGAGGGCGGCCTGCTGCAGGGGCTGGCCTGGGGCTACCTGGAGGAGATGAAGACCGACGACCGCGGCCGCTACATCAACGACCGGATGGCCACCTACGTCGTGCCGACGGCCCTGGACTCCCCCGACATCACCGTCGACTTCCTGGAGATCCCCACCCGTCATGGACCCTACGGAGCCAAGGGACTGGGCGAACTGCCCATGAACGGCGGCGCCCCGGCCCTGGCCGCGGCCGTCACCGATGCCACCGGCCTGTTCCCGAACGTCGCGCCGGCCACCCCGGAGGTGCTGCTGGACCTGGCCACGGCCGCCGCGCGGGGAGAGGAGGCGCCGTGAAGCTGCACCTGGTCGTCAACGGCGAGCCCCGCGTCGTCGAAGTCTCACCCTGGAAGCGGTTGCTGGACGTCCTGCGCGAGGACCTGGACCTGGTCGGCGCCAAGGAGGGATGCGGCGAGGGGGAGTGCGGCGCCTGCTCCGTCCTGCTGGACGGCGAGCTGGTCAACGCGTGCCTCGTGCCGGCCTTCCAGCTGGAGGGTCGGTCGGTCGTCACGGCCGAGGGGCTGGGCAGCCCGGAGGAACCGGACCCGGTCCAGGCCGCCTTCGTCCACGAGGGCGCCGTCCAGTGCGGCTTCTGCATCCCCGGGATGGTCGTCGCCGCCAGGGCCCTGCTGGACGGGCAGCCGTCGCCCGACCGCCGCACCATCCGCGAGGGCCTGGCCGGCAACATCTGCCGCTGCACCGGATACGAGAAGATCGTCCGCGCCGTCGAGACCGCCGCGGCGGCCGAGGCCGCGGCCGACGGGCGGGGGGGCGATCCGGACAGGCATCGCCTGCGGACCACCCCAGGCCCGGGGCCGTCGCCCGACGCCCCGCAGACCGTCCGCGAGGGTGGGGTGACCGTCCACCGGCCCGCCGACCTGGCCGAGGCGCTGCGTCTGTTGGCCGAGGGCGGCGAGGCGGTGACCGTGGTCGCGGGGGCGACCGACCTGCTGCCGGCCATCCACGCCGGTGCCCCGGTGCCACGCGTCGTCCTGGACCTCTCCCGCCTGGAGGCACTGCGGCAGGTGGCCGTCGACGGCGACGCCGTGACGATCGGTGGAGGGGTGACCTTCGCCGCCGTGGTCCGCCACCCGGAGCTGCGGCGGCTCCTCCCCGCGCTGGTCGCGGCGGCCCGCCAGGTGGGGGCGCCCGCCATCCAGCACCGGGCGACCCTGGCCGGCAACCTGGTCAACGGTTCCCCCAGCGCCGACGGGGTGCCGCCGCTGCTGGTGCTGGACGCGGAGGTCGTCCTGGTGTCGGCCGCCGGCAAGCGCGTCGTCCCGCTGCGGGAGTTCTACCTGGGCTATCGCCGGACGGTCCGCCGCCCCGACGAGCTGGTGGCGGCGGTGCGGATACCGGCACCGGCGGCGGACCTCGTCCAGCATTACGTCAAGATCGGCCCGCGGGCGGCCCAGTCCATCGCCAAGGTGTCGGTGGCGCTGGCGGCGCGGGTCGTCAGGGAACAGGACGAGCGCGACCGGCCGGTGACGGCCCTGCGCGACGTCCGGCTGGCCGCCGGTGCGGTGGCGCCGACGGTCGTCCTGCTGCGCGAGGCGGCCGCTTTCCTGGAGGGGCGGCGGTTCCCCGCCGCGGATCCCGATGCCGCGGCCGTCGCGGCGGTCGAGGCCGGCAGGCTGGCGGCCGAGGAGGTCGCGCCCATCGACGACGTCCGCTCGACGGCCGTCTACCGCCGCGACGTGACGGCCCGGCTGGTGGCGCGGCTGGTGCGCGGGATCTTCGCGTACGGGGAAACGGGCGCGAGAACGTGAGCCGGCGGGACGTTCCTGCCGCGGCCGTCCCCGGCCTTGCACCCGCCCCGGGCGGGCCCCAGTTTCGTGCCTTCGTGTCCATCGAGAACCAGACCAGAGGGGAGTGAACCGTGCGATACCCGATCCGTCACCTGTTGCTGGCCCTGGCCGTCCTCGTCGTCCTGGCACCTGCGGCCCGCGCCGGCGATGCGCCGCAGATCAAGTACCGCGTCATCGTCGGCGAGTTCGAGGACAAGGCCGAGCACCACTGGTACCACGGTCCAGGTCCGGGCGAGGGGATGGCCGACATGCTGATCACCGCCCTGATGAAGACCGGCAAGTTCCGCGTCTTCGAGCGGGCGGCCCTGGACGAGCTGCTGGCCGAGAAGAACCTGAGCATGAGCGACCTGGCCAGTCCCGGCGCCGCCATCGAGCAGAAGCTCGAGATCGGCGACCTGCTGGTCAAGGGGGTCATCACCGAGTTCGGCTACAAGGAGGGCAAGACCAGCGGCGCCCTGAAGAAGCTGGGCAGCCGGGTCAAGATCGGCTCCTACACCGGCCGGGTGGCCGTGGACCTGCGGATCATCGACATCGGCACCGGCGAGGTCCTCTGGGCCGACACGGTCACCAAGACCGAGACCAGCAAGTCGCTGGGGATCGACACCAGCAAGTTCTCCTTCGGCGACGTGGACAGGTTCGACGACCACGTGGTGGGCAAGGCCACCCGCAAGGTCATCAACGCCGTCGTGGACAAGCTGGAGGACCAGGTCCGCGAGCGCCCCTGGAAGGGGCTGCTGATCACCGCCGACGAGTACCTGTTCATCGACGGCGGCCTGGAGCTGGGGATCAAGCCGGGCATGCGCTTCCTGGTCAAGCGGAAGGTCAAGGAGGTCAAGCACCCCCGCACCGGCAAGATCCTGAAGGTCATCTACGACACCGTCGGCGAGGTCAAGGCCACCGAGGTGGAGGAGGGGGTGACCACGGTGGTGGCCGTCAGCGGCAGCGGTTTCGCGACGGGGGACCTGGTGGAACTCAAGAAGTAGCACCGGCCCCGCGTCCGGACGGTGCGGCCCTGCTCCCGGCGAGCGGGGCCGCTTTTTCGTCCTGCCACCCCCGGGCGCCTCACCCTTCCCGCGCCGCCACCAGGTACACCACCGGGATCACCACCAGCGTCAGCAGCGTCGACAGCAGCAGCCCGCCGGCCACGGTGATCGCCAGCGGCGAGCGCAGCTCCGCCCCCTCGCCGAAGCTCAGCGCCATGGGCAGCAGGCCCAGGACCGTGGTCAGGGTGGTCATCAGGATGGGGCGCAGGCGGATGTGGCCCGCCTGGATGACCGCCTCGGTCGCCGGCAGCCCGCCGCGGCGCAGCCGGTTGACCGTGTCGATCAGCACGATGGCGTTGTTGACGACGATCCCCACCAGCATGACCGCCCCGATCAGGACGATGACGCTGACCGTCGTGCCGGTCAGCAGCAGCGCCGCCACCACGCCCACCAGGGCCAGCGGGATGGTCAGCAGCACCACCAGCGGGTGCAGGAACGACTCGAACGTGGAGGCCATGACCAGGTAGACCAGGAAGACCGCCAGCAGGATGGCGAACCGCAGCGAGGCGAAGCTGCCGCGCATCTCGCGCTCCTGGCCGCCCGGCTCGACGGTGATCCCGGGGGGCGGGGGCAGCCGGCGCAGGACCCGCATGACGTCGGCCATGGCGGCGCCCAGGCTGCGGCGGTCCAGGTTGGCGGTGACCAGGGCGGCCCGCTGCTGCTGGAGGCGGTGGATCTCGGCGGGGCCGCGGGCCAGCCGCACCTCGGCCACCGTGGCCAGACGCAGCGGCTTGCCGTCGGGGCCGGGCAGCACGAGGCTGCGGACGTCGGCGAGGGTGCGCCGCTCGTCCTCGCGGTTGCGGACGCGGATGTCGATCTGCCGGTCCTGCTGCTTGAAGCGGGTGGGGACCGCCCCCTGGATCCTGTCGCGCAGGGTGCCGGCGAGGGTGGCCGGGTCCAGCCCCAGGGCCGCCAGCCGCTCGCGGTCGAAGACGACCTGGACCTCGGGGTTGCCCGCCTCCAGGGAGGAGCGGACGTCGACCAGGCCGGGGACCGAACGCAGCGCCTCGGCCACCTGCAGGGAGTAGTCGCGCAGCGACTCCAGGTTCTCGCCGAACAGGTCGATCTCCACCGGCGTCTTCAGGGTGAAGTAGGCGGGCCGGCCGAGCCTGGTCCGCAGGTCCGGCAGGTCGGCGAAGCGCTGCCGCAGCGCCATGGCCGCGCGCGCCTCGCCGGCGTCGTCGCCGCGGTCGGCCATGACGAAGTTGACCTGGGCCAGGTTCTCGCCGCGGGTGTTCACCTGGACACCGCCGCCGGCCAGGCGGCTGCCGACGGTGGCGAAGTGGTGGGCGATCCCCTCCAGGCGGTCGGCCTCCCGCTCCATGGCCCGCACGACCCGGTCGGTCACCGCCAGGGGCGTTCCCTCGGGCAGGTCGACCTCGAAGAAGAACTCGCCCTCGCTCAGGTCGGGGATCAGCTCGGTCTCCAGGCGGCGGGCCGCGCCGACGGTCAGTGCCAGCAGGGCCGCCGCCGCCAGCAGGGTCGCCCCCTTCCGCCCGATCGCGCCCCGCAGCAGGCTGTCGTAGAGGCGGGAGACCGCGCCCAGGGCGGCCGGTGTCCCGACCGGGTCCGGCGCTGTGTCGCCGGTGTCGTCACCCCCGGCGCCTCCCCCGTGCCGCAGCGGTGCCAGCGGCGCGCCCAGGGCCGACAGCATCGGCACGACCGTCAGGGCCACCGCCAGTGACGCCAGCAGCGAGACGGTCACCGTCAGGGCCTGGTCACGGAAGAGCTGCCCGGCGATCCCCTCGACGAAGACGATGGGCAGGAAGACGGCCACCGAGGTCAGTGTGGAGGCGACGACGGCCGGGCCGACCTCCGCCGTCCCGGCCACGGCGGCCCGCGCCAGGGGCAGGCCCTGCTGGCGGCGGCGGAAGATGGATTCCAGCACGACGATCGAGTTGTCGACGAGCATCCCGATCCCGAGGGTCAACCCGCCCAGGGACATGATGTTCAGGGAGATCCCCAGCCGGTACATGACGATGAAGGTGGCGACCACCGACAGCGGGATCGAGACGGCGATGATGACGGTGCTGCGCCCGTCGCGCAGGAACAGCAGCAGGACCAGGATGGCCAGCGCGCCGCCCAGCAGGGCCGCGTTGCGGACCTCGGCCACGGCCCGGGCGATGAACCGGGACTGGTCGAACAGGACGGTCAGCTCGTCGCCGGGGGGCAGCTTCCCCCCGCGCCACCTGTCCAGGTGGCGGCGCAGCCGCTGCGCGACGGTCACCGTGTTGGCGTCGCCCTCCTTGTAGAGGGCGATCTCGATGGACTCGCGGCCGTCGACCCGGGTGATCTCGTCGCGCTCCTTGACCCCCAGGGAGACGTCGGCCACGTCGCCCAGCCGCACCGCGGCCCCGTCGCGCCACGCCACGACGACCCGGGCGATCTCCTCGGGCGAGCGGTACTCGTTGACCGTCCGGATGAGGAACTGGCCCTCCCGCCCGCGCAGCAGCCCACCCGGCAGGTTGATGTTGGCGGCGCCGACGGCCTGGGCCACGCGCGCCAGGGGGATCCCCAGGGCGGCCAGGCGCTCCTGGTCCACGTCGACGCGGATCTCGTCCTGGTAGCCGCCCTTGACCTCGGCGGCGGCGATGCCGGGGATGGTCTCCAGGTCCTGCTTGAGCTGGCGCTCGGCGAGGCGGCGCAGCGCGGCCAGGGCGGCGGGTCCCTCGCCCGGGCCGGTCAGGGCCAGCCGGACGATGGGGTCCAGGGAGGGATCGTAGCGCAGGACCAGGGGCGGCTCGGTCCCGTCGGGCAGGATCAGGCGGTCCAGCCGGTCGCGCACCTCCATGGACATCATGTCCATGTCCGTGCCCCAGGCGAACTCCAGGGTCACCTCCGAGACGCCGGCGCGGCTGACCGAGTGGATCGTCTGCAGTCCCCGCAGCACCCCCACGGCCTCCTCGACGGGACGGGTGACGAGGTTCTCCACCTCCTGGGGAGCCGTGTCGGGGAAGTCGGTCTGGATCGTCAGGGAGGGGTAGGCGATGTCGGGGAACAGTTCCAGCGACAGCCGCCGGTAACCGACGATGCCGAAGGCGACCACGGCCAGGGCGGCCATGAAGACGGTGACCCGGCGCCGGACGGCGGTCCCGATCAACCCTTGCATCAGCGCCCCCGCCCGCGGTGTCCGGCGCGGCCCCGGCCGGCGGTGTCGGAGGGAGCCGATCCGGCCGCCGCCGTGTCCGCGTCGGTGCCGGTCAGCAGGGAGTCGACGGCGTTCAGCGGGACGACCCGCACCGGGGAGCCCGGCTTGAGGGAGCGCTGACCCCGGACGACGACCGGCTCGCCGGCGGCGACGCCGTCCAGGATCTCGGCGTGCTCGTCGTCCAGGTAGCCGAGGGTGACGACCCGCCGCTCCGCCCGCGCGTCCCGGACGACGTAGACGACCTGCTCGGTCTTGTCGGTGATGACGGCGGACCGCGGCACCAGGACGGTGTCGGTGTGGCGATCGGTCTCGATGCGGATCTCGGCGAAGTCGCCCGGCCGGATGTCCGGCGGCACGTCCGTGACCTCGACGGTCACCTTGATCGTCCCGGTCTGGGGATCGATGACCGGGCTGACCAGACGGATCCGGCCGGTCAGTGCCTGCCGGTCGCTGTCCAGGACCAGCCGGACGGACTGGCCGACGCGCAGGCTGCGGAACTGCCGGGCCGGCACGTGGACCCGCGCCAGCAGCGGCTGGACGTCGGCCACGGTCACCAGTTCCGTGCCGGGGGTGACGTACTGGCCCACGTCGACGCGCCGGGCGGTGATCCGCCCCGCGAAGGGGGCCCGGACGCGGGTGTAGGAGAGGTTGAGGCGGGCCAGCCCCTCGTCCGCCACGGCCTTCTCGTAGTCGCTCCTGGCGGCCATGAACTCCTCGTCGGAGACGAGGTCGTCCTGGAGCATCCTCTCCAGGCGCTGGAAGCGGGCGCGCAGGTTGGCCGCGGCGGCCTCGGCCTGCCGCAGCCGGTAGAGGTACTCGTCGTTGTCGAGGGTCAGCAGGAGCTGGCCCGCGGAGACCAGGTCCCCCTCCTCGCACAGGAGGCTGTCCACCATACCGGCGACCCGGGCCGGGACGACGGCCTGCTTCTCCGGCTCCAGCGAGGCGGTGGCCCGGTACCAGCTGGCGATCTCCCCCGTGACGGCCGGGGCGGTGGCGACGGTGACGGGCCTGGCCTGTGGCCGCGCTCCCGCCGGGTGATCCGGCGTCGGACGGGGGGCGGCTTGGTCGCCGCCTCCGCAGCCCACCAGCGCGAACAGGGCCGCCAGCAGCAGGACGGGCGGGAGGAGAAGCCGGCCGGTGACGGGACGACCGGCGGGAAATAGGCTTGCGGCAGCCGAGGGACGCGTCATGACACGCTCCAGGGTCCGGGTGAGGACGATTCGCACGACAGGATCGATACGTCCGGGAAGATAACGTGTTGCGTCCGAAGCGGCGATCCCGCGGTTCAGTCGTCCCAGCCGGGGTAGTAGCGGTCCATCAGCTCGCCGCAGATCTCCCGGAAGACGGCACGCTGGCGGTCGGTCCAGCCGGAGGCGTCCGACGGCTTGCGGCCGGCGTTGGCCAGCGGGAACGGCGTCCGCGACGGCGCCAGGCCGAGGTCGGCCAGCAGCCTGGCCGGCGCCTCCGGGTCGCCGGCCAGGTCCTCCAGGCGGACGGTCAGGTCGGCGACACCGGCCATGTTCGTGTTGGTGTGGACCCAGAAGCGGCAGCACTTCTCGAAGGTGTCGCCCGGCAGGTCGGGCTTGATCCGGTTCCAGACGGAGTCCTTCTGGTACCAGCCGCGGTTGAGGCCCGACTGGACGACGCGCCGGCCGTCGCGGATGAGGTGGACGACGGTGTCGGCCTCGATCAGGTCGGGGACCAGGGAGAAGTGGGGCGCCGCCTCGACGTCGTGCTGGAAACCCCGGACGAAGTCGCGGACCCGCGCGCGGTCGCCGGCCACCAGGACGGGCAGCAGGTGCTGCCAGAGGGTCTCGTGGCGGGCGGCGACGGGCGTGCCGTCGGCGAGCCGCTGACCGTCCAGGAAGCGGGCCACCGAC
>CAYTEO010000043.1:0-22738 GCA_964436825.1 uncultured Fibrobacteraceae bacterium
CCCGGGGAAACACAATCTCTGGGGCACAACCAAAAGGGCAGACTTGGTCCCCGGGATACGCTATAATGATACACCCCGCCATGGACACAGCACCTGCATCCCCGCAACAGGTCGATCCCCCACTCGATCGCCCAGGAGGGTTCCATGCGCCACCTTCAAGGATCGATCATCCTGACGTGCCTGCTGGCACTGCTGCTCCCCGTGAACCCGTTCGCTGCCGCCGCACCGGCCGACCCGGGAAGCGCCGCGGTCCCCGTCGTCCGGATCACCGCCCGCAGCGGTGACGGGATGCGCCTGAGCGTCTCGCTGCCGCCGCTGGAGCGCGACGACGTGAGGATCGGCGCGCAGACCTGGCAGCGCCTCCAGCTGCCGGGCGGCGCCGTCGGCGGCCGGCCGGGCGAGCCGGCCTTGCCCGTCTACGGGCGGCTGGTCGCGGTGCCCGAGGGGATGACCGTGCGGGCCGACATCGTCTCCGCCGAGACCTCGACCCTGACCGGCCTGCGCCTCGTCCCGGTGCCCGAGCGGCCCGACACCGCCCCGGTGGCCGATCCCGCCGCATACGGCAAGCGCCTCGCCGACTCCTCGCCCCGGCTGCTGGTGGGCGAGCCGGCCCGGCTGCGCGACCTGCGGGTCGTCCCGGTGACCATCGTCCCGGTCGCCTACGACCCCGTCACGGAGACGGCCACCGTCGCCCGGCGACTGGAGATCGACCTGCGGTTCGTCCCCGACGGCAAGGGCGCCGGCGCGCCGCGGCCCGAGCGCCCCGTCCCGGCTTCCTTCGCCACCCTCTACGACCGCGTCCTGGGCGCGGACCTGGTGGCCAAGTCGCCGGTCATCGCCCGCGGCACCTACCTGGTCGTCTGTCCCGACGACGCGTCGGTCGTCTCCGCCCTGGACCCGCTGCTGCAGTGGCGCCGCGAGCAGGGCTACCACGTCGTCCTGGCGACGACCAGCGAGACGGGAACCACCAACACGCAGATCCGCAGCTACATCCAGGACCTGTACCAGTCGGCCGACCCGCCCCTGGAGTTCGTGACGCTGGTGGGGGACGCCAACGGCGACGTCGCGATCCCCACCTGGAACGAGACGCTCAGCGGCTACGGCGGTGAAGGGGACAACCAGTACGTCGCCATCGACGGTTTCGATCCCCTGCCGGACGTCCACATCGGGCGCCTGTCCGTCGCCTCGGCCGCCGAGCTGGCGACCGTCGTCGACAAGATCGTCGGCTACGAGACCGCACCGCCCACCGACGCCGACCCCGGCTGGTTCACCCGCGCCACCCTGGTGGGCGACCCCTCCGAGTCGGGCATCACGACGATCTTCGTCAACCAGTGGGTCAAGACCCAGCTGCTGGCCCACGGCTACGCGGAGATCGACACCATCTGGTCGGGGAACTTCGTCAGCGACATGATGACCGACTACGGCAAGGGCGGCACCCTGTTCACCTATCGCGGCTGGTACGGGATGAGCGGCCTGACCTCCAGCTACATCCTGAACCTGGGCAACGGGGACAAGCTCGGCTTCGCCGTCATCATGACCTGCGACACCGGCTCCTTCCAGTCCGACGGCACCTGCCGCAGCGAGGCCTTCTTGCGGGCGACCGGCGGCGGCGGCGTGGCCAGCATCGGCACGGCCACCATCGGGACCCATACCCGCTACAACAACTGCATGTTCACCGGCGTCATCGACGGCGTCTACAACAGCGGCGACTTCCGGGTCGGCCCTGCCCTGAGCAGCGGCAAGCTGGCGATGTACCGCAACTACAACGCCGCCGAGCCCGAGCACGTGGAGATCTGGTGCACCTGGAACAACCTGATGGGTGACCCGGCCACCGAGATCTGGACCGCCCGGCCCGGTGCCTTCCAGGTGGACCACCCGTCCGTCCTGTCCATCGGGGCCAACGTCGTGCCGGTGTCGGTCACCGATCCCGCCACCGGCCTGCCGATCGCCGGGGCGACGGTCGCCCTCTACAAGAGCGGCGAGATCGAGGCCGCCGGCATCACCGACGCCGACGGCAGTGTCCGCCTGCCCGTCTCCGGCTACACCGCCGGCGACCTGCACGTGACCGTCACCGCCCACGACCGGCTGCCCTATCGGGGCACGATCGGCCTGGGCGGGACCCACTCCCTGGTCGGTTACCAGCAGTCGACCATCGACGACTCCGCCGGCGGCAACGGCGACGGCACCGCCCAGCCCGGCGAGACGATCCAGCTCGCCGTCCGGCTGCACAACTACGCCCTGACCGGCGTCAACGGTGTCACCGCGACCCTGGGCTGCAAGGATCCCCTGGTGACGGTCGTCGCCGGCGGGCCGGTCGAGTTCGGGGACATCGCCGCCGGCGGCGACGCCTGGGGAGCGACGGACTTCACCCTGGCCATCTCGCCCGCCGCCCGCGGCGGCCGCGTCGTGGACCTGGACCTGGTGGCGACCGACGGGACCGACAGCTGGTCGTCCCTGATCCGGATCACCCTGGGCGGCGGCGCGACGTCGGTCGTGGGCGCCACGTTCGCCGGCGGCAGCAGTCCCCAGCCGGGCGACTCCGGTTCGCTGACGGTGACCCTGGGCAACGACGGCGACCGCCCGACCGCCGCCGCCGCGGCCACCCTCTTCTCCCGCAGTCCCTGGGTGACGGTGACCGACGCCGCCGGCTCCTTCCCGGCCGTCATCAACGGTGCGACCGCCGACAACGGCGGTGACCCGTTCGCCATCAGCATCGCCGCCGACTGCCTGCCCGGTCACCTGGCCGGTCTCTCCCTGCGGCTGGCCTTCGCCGACGGCACCGTCGACACCCTCGAGTTCGCCCTGGAGATCGGCACGATCGCCGCCGGCGACCCCATCGGTCCCGACGGCTACGGCTACTACATCTTCGACGACACCGACACCGCCCACGCCATGGCGCCGACCTACGACTGGATCGAGATCGATCCCGCCCTGGGCGGCAGCGGCACCGACCTCGGCCTGCAGGACAGCGGCTTCGAACAGGACGACGTGACGGTGGTCGACCTGCCGTTCGCGTTGACCTTCTACGGCGAGAGCTTCGACAGGATCTCCGTCTGCTCCAACGGCTGGATCGCCATGGGCGTCACCTACCTGAAGGGCTATCGCAACTGGTCGCTGCCCACGTCCAACGTCCCGGACGGGCTGATCTGCGCCTTCTGGGACGACCTCTACGACGACGGCGGCAGCGGCGGCGTCTACGGGTGGTACGACGCCGCGAACGGCCGCTACGTCATCGAGTGGAGCCGGATGACGAACCGGTACGACGACAGCTCGACGGAGACCTTCGAGATCGTCCTCTACGACCCGGCGCGGCACGGCACCGACACCGGCGACGCCATGATCGACATCCAGTACAGGACCGTCGCCAACGTCGACCCCGTCAACGGCTACGCCACGGTCGGGCTGATGAACCTGGACCACACCGACGGACTCACCTACACGTACTGGAACCGCTACACCGCCGGCGCGGCGACCCTGGCCGCGGGACGCGCCCTGCGCATCCTGGCGGTCTCGCCCGTGGCCCAGGGGATCATCGAGGGAACGGTGACCAATGCCTCGCTGGGCGGGACGGCCCTGCCGGGCGCGACGATCACCGTCCTGGGCGCCGGCCGCCTGTTCGCCACCGACGCCTCCGGCCACTACGCCGGCGGCGCCCCCGTGGGGACGTACGACATCGTGGCCTCCGCGCCGGGATTCGCCCCCGACACCACGCGCGCCGTGGCGATCACCGCCGACGCGACGACGACCGTCGACTTCTCCCTGGTCGACGTCGGCGGCCCCCTGTTCAGCGACACGACAGCCCTGCCGGACACCACCGACACGACCGGTCCCTACGTCGTCGAGACGACGATCGCCGACCCGAGCGGCCTCGACGAGGTGCACTGCTACTACCTCTCCACCAGCGACGGCGGCCCGCACGAGGTCATCCTCGTGCCGGTCGACGGAGCGGAGGGCCGCTACCGCGCCGTCATCCCCGGCCAGCCCCTGGGGACCCGCGTCCGCTACTGGCTGACCGCCAGCGACGACCTGGGCCACTGGCGCAGCGAGCCCGCCGACGCCCCGGCCGGCGCGTACGCCTTCTGGATCCGCGACACGACGATCATGCACACCGAGATGGAGTACGACGGTGGCTGGACGGCCGGTGCGGACGACGACGACGCCTCAACGGGCCTGTGGACCCGGGCCGACCCCAATACCATCGTCAACGGGACCCTGACCGTCGTCCCCGAGGACGATCACACCCCCTACCCCGGCACCGACTGCTGGCTGACGGGCAACGACCCGGCCGGCAGCAGCCAGGGCGCCGACGACGTCGACGGCGGCAAGACGACCCTGCTGAGTTCCGTCTTCGACCTGACCGGCTACTCCGCGGTGACGGTGTCCTACTACCGCTGGTACACGAACGACACCGGCTTCGCCCCCGGCGAGGACGAGTGGGTCGTCCAGGTGACCGACGACGGCACCAACTGGGTCGACCTGGAGCGCACCACCGCCAGCGACCGCAGCTGGCGGCGGATGAGCTTCGACCTGACCGGCCTGATCGCGTTCACGCCCAGCGTCCGGTTCCGCTTCATCGCCTCGGACTACGGCTCGGGGTCGGTCGTCGAGGCGCTCGTCGACGACTTCCGCCTGGAAGGCCTGAGCGGGACCATCGACACGACGCCGCCCGTGGTGACCCTCCTGTCGCCCAACGGCGGCGAGAGCTACGCGACCGGCGACCCCGTGCCGGTGAGCTGGACGGCGTCGGACGACACCGGCGTGACCCGGACCCTCATCCTCTTCTCGCGCGACGGCGGCATCACCTGGCCCGACACCCTGGCCGACGGGGCCCTGACCTCGCCGACCGAGGTGACCTGGCCGGTGGACGACTGCCAGACGGCGGCGCTCCAGGTGGTCTGCCTGGACGCAAGCGTCAACATCGGCGCCGACACGAGCGACGCGACCTTCACCATCGACATCGGCACCGGTGCGGGGGACGACGCGCTGCCGCGGCGGACGGTCCTGGGGCGCAACCACCCCAACCCCTTCAACCCGCGGACCGAGATCCGGTTCGTCCTGCCGCGCGAGATGCCGGCGCGGCTGCGGATCTACGACATCTCCGGCCGCCTGGTGGCGACCCTCGTGGACGGCCGCCTGCCCGCCGGCGAACACGTCGCGACGTGGAACGGCCGCACCGACGACGGCGGCCGGGCG
The DNA here is from genome assembly GCA_964436825.1 of uncultured Fibrobacteraceae bacterium. Classification (GTDB taxonomy): domain Bacteria; phylum Krumholzibacteriota; class Krumholzibacteriia; order LZORAL124-64-63; family LZORAL124-64-63; genus CAYTEO01. The sequence goes on from CAYTEO010000043.1 coordinate 5,194, forward strand.
CCGTCCGGCGTCTACTTCTCGCGCCTGACGACGCCGGACGGGGTGCAGACCCGGAAGATGACCCTCGTCAAGTAGCCTCCGGAGAGGTCGGCCGGCAGGTCCCGTGCGGGGCCGGCCGGCCGCCCCCGGGGCAGCGGAAGGATCCCCCCATGCGACAGGCCGCCGCCCTCCCCCCCCTGCTGCTGGCTCCCCTGCTGTCGGTCCTCCTGGCGACGGGCTGCAGCCAGCCCGACGTGGCCCCGCTGCGCCGCGCGGCGCTGGAGCCCGGCGATCCGCCACCGGCGGCCGCGGCGGGAACGTTCGGCGGCGAGATCGTCTTCTGCCGCCGCGTCGGCAAGAAGACCGGCAAGCGGATCGCCGTCGGCGACCGTTTCGTCGAGAGCGACAGGAAACGGGACCGCTTCATCCACGCCTTCGTCGACCTGCACGACGTCCCGGCGGGCATGACCCACCAGGTCCACCTGCTCTGGCTGGGACCGAACGGGAAGGAACTGTTCCGCAAGTTCGCCCGGCTGACCGTCACCCCCGACTCGTCCGGCTACCGGGCGGAGGTGGAGTGGCGGGACGCCGAGAAGCTGACCTGGCGGCGTCCGGAGCCGCCCCGATACGCCGGACGCCCGGACGTCACCCTCCGGACCCGGCTGAACGTGTCGCCACGGCGGCAGCGACCGGAAGGGAAGTACACGCTGAAGGTCTACTGGAACCGGGAGCTGATGCTCCAGCGGTCGTTCACCTTCACCCGCCGCGCCGACTGAGCCGTCCTCGCACCGGCCCCGGCACGACGACGGCCCGCCCCACGGGGGACGGGCCGTCCGTGTCCGGGGAAACACCGCCCGGACGGTTCAGATCACTTCCAGCATCTCCCCCGACCGCAGCCGCCGCCGCAGCCCCATCAGGCGGTCGTCCAGGGCCTGCAGCTCGGCCAGGTTGGCCCGCTCGGCCGCGGTCGGCTCGATGACCCGGACCATGGCGCCGCCGCGGATGACCACGCGCCGGTCGCCCATCAGGGCCAGGATCGGGTCGTGGGTGGCCATCAGGACGATCTTGTCCTCGCCGGTCAGGATGTCCAGGGCCCGGCGGCGGTCGATACCGGCGTTCTCGATCTCGTCGATCAGCACGACCGGCGAGCGGCTCAGGATGGCCGTGTCGGCGATCATCAGCGCCCGCGACTGCCCGCCCGAGAGGCTGGTGATGGGGGTCTCCAGGGCGAACGGCTCGCCGGCCAGGTCGTTGGCCTCCTCCCAGATGCGGCGGATCTTCCCGTCGGGGTCGTCGGCCTGGCGGCTCTCGGCGTGGAGCTCCAGGAACTCCCGCACCGACAGGTCCATGACGAAGTTCATGTTCTGGGAGAGCTGGGCCACCAGCTTGCGATCGCCGGCGGTCCGCCAGGCGCGATCGGCCGGACGGCCGTCGATCAGCACCCGGCGGCCGGTGGGCGTGTCGCCGTCGGCCACCCACTCGATGTCGGCCAGCAGGCGGCTCTTGCCCGATCCGGTGGGACCGACGATGCACAGGACCTCGCCGACGCGGACGGTCAGCTCGGTCACCGGTTCCGGGGCCCCCTCCTTGTCGCGTCCGCCGAGGATGGTCACCGACCCGACCGACAGCTCGTCGCCGGCCAGGAACGCCTCCATCTCGGCCAGGAAGGCCGCCAGCTCCGCGATCCGGTCGCCGGGCAGCAGCTCGCCCAGGGAGCGACCGGCCAGCTCGCCCGGCTCCAGGCCCTGCTCGTGGAGCCAGTTCTCCGCGAACGGCCAGCGCGCCAGCAGCCCGTCGACGCCGAGCGCGACCAGCTCGGTCGCCGTCACGCCGTTCATCGCTCACCCTCCCCGTCGCTCAGCGGCGCCGGCCGTTGCCGGTCGCTCTGGCCGGCCATGTCGATCTTGCGCACGTTGCCCATCTGGTACCGCTCCCCGATCCGCGTCTCGCCCAGGCAGTAGCTGCACAGGGCCGCCGGCATGCTGAAGCGCAACCGCTTGCCCTCCACCGTCGTCACCTCGGCCCCCTCGTCCCAGAGGGTCGAGAACTCGTAGCTCCCCTGGCCGGTGATCCCGTTGACGTGGAGGATCCGGGCCCGGGGATTGACCCGCCGGACGCGCGAGGCGAAGACCTCCCGCTCGGCCTGGCTGACGATGTCCCCCTTGGTCACCACGACGATGTCCGCCGCCTTGAGCAGGGGACCGATCTTCTGCGGCGTGTCGATCCCCGACAGGTTGTCGATGACGCAGACCGCCAGCACGTCGCGGATGTAGGGCGAACAGCGGTTGCACAGCCCGGCGCTCTCGCTGACCAGGACGTCCAGCCCCTCCTGCAGTCCCCACTGGACGCACTCCTCGATGTTGCTGACGAAGTAGTGGTCGGGGCAGAGGGCGCCGCTCAGCCCCTTGCGCACCGGGATGCCGTGGCGCCGGTACAGCTCGTCGTCCAGGGTCGAGAGGCAGTCGAACTTGACCACGCCGACCCGGCGGCCCGCGGCGCGCAGGTGCTCCAGGGTCTTGAGGATGACCGACGTCTTGCCCGACGACGGCGGACCGCTGACGGTCACCAGGCGCATCTCACACCTCCGCGGTGGCGTGGAAGATCTCCTGCAGGCGGGGGATCAGCTCGCCCAGGTCGTGCCCGGCCACGAAGTCCCAGCCCAGCCAGCGCCAGGTCGCGCCGTCGGGCAGCGGGTTCTCCACCTCCGGGTGGCACGAGGGGAACAGGCCGCGGTGGGCCAGGATCTCGCCCACCTCGCGGGAGAGGAAGAACCGGGCCAGCTCGTCGGTGCCGGCGGGCGCGTCGCGCCGCTGGAGCATGAAGATGGGGCTGATGATCGCCCCGTCCCCGGGCCAGACCACTTCCACCTGCGGGTTGACCGCCGCCATGCGGGTGAAGAAGTAGGGCACGACCGAGACGGCCGGCACCTCGCCCCGGCTGGCCTTGAACCGGCCCGCGGCCTGGCTGGGGTGGAGCGACTTCAGCAGGTTGCGCGACATGGCCGCCACGCCCTCCTCCCCGAACTCGCGGTAGAGGGTCAGCAGGATCCCGTTGAACAGGTCGAAGTCCCCCACCGGCAGCGAGACCCGGCGGGTGAAGCGGGGCTCGAGCAGCTCGCGCCACGTCCTGGGGACCGGCTCGCCGTCGGCCAGCTGCTGCCGGTCCACCAGGAAGACGGCCGGCACGACGCCGATCATGGCGAACCGCCCGGAAGGGTCCTTCAGGCCCAGTCCGGCGAAGGCGGCGTTGACCTCGGGCCAGCTGCGGTCGACGAAGGCGTCGGCGAAGCGGGCCAGGTTGCGGCGGTCGAAGAAGGCCTCGAACCCGGCCGACAGGAAGAGGTGGGGCAGGTCGTCCTCGCCGCGCAGGCGGGCCATCTCCCGCTCGACGGCGTCCATCCCGATCGAGGCGGCCGCCAGCCGGTAGCCGACCTTGACGCCGTGCTCCCGCTCGACCCGCTCCCTGACACCGGCGAACGCCTCCAGCAGCGGGATCCGCACCGGGCACGGCAGCAGGCCGGCCACCCGGATGTCGCCCGCGGCCGGGAAGATCCGGCTCTCGTCGTCGACCACCTCCAGGGTGATGTCGTCGGTCCGGCGGGCCTGCTCGACGGCGGCGACGAGCAGCTCGCGGAAGGCGCCGAGGTCCTTCCCCTTCATCCGCATGGCCTGGGCGAGGGTGACCATCCGGCCATGGCTCTCCCGCTTCGCGGGATCGCCCACGTGGGCGAAACCGTTCTCGACGAAGACGGGAATGGTCTCGGGGTAGCGCTCGGTGACCTCGAACAGGGTCATCTCGGGGGTGATCACGACGGGTTCCATGGGGCCTCCCGGGGACGGCTCAATCATTACCGACTGGTAATTGTATCAACCCCGGCAATATCGTCTCGAAGCGGACCACACGCAAGACCATATCACTCCTGATTGCCGCCGCCTGCCCGGCGACCACCCGTCCCCCGCAGGCGGCTCCATCCCCACCGGCGCGACCGGTCGCGCCGGCGACCGACCGCTTCACCTGGTCGCCGGGGTGAAGCGCGATGCGGCAGTCACCGCCATCTCGTCGATCTTGTCGCTGTCGAGAATCGTCGGCGTGAGCAGCATCACCAGCTCGATGTTGACCCGCTGGCGCCGTGTCTTGCCGAACAGGTATCCCAGCAGGGGGAGATCCTTCAGGACGGGAATCCCGCTGCGGGTCAGCTTCCTGCGCTCGGTGATCAGGCCGGCGATGACCAGGGTCTGTCCGTCCGGCACCTTGCCGACCGTGTCCAGTTCCCGGATCGACAGCACCGGCGCGGTGTCCTGGTTGGGGCTGACCGCGACGCTGACGACGTCCGAGATGGTCGGATGGACGTTGAGCGTGATGACCCCGTCGCTGCCCACCTGCGGCGTCACATCGAGGACCACCCCCACGGGCACCGTCCGGGGCGTGTAGTTGACCACCGCCTCGGTCCCCACGCCGTTGGAGATCACAGCGGGCTGGACCTGGGCCTCGTAGAAGACATCCTCCGTCACGACCCGCACCACGGCCTTCTGGTTGTTGAGGGTGGTGATGCGCGGGGAACTGATCGTGCGCAGGTCGCCGCTCGTCGAGATGGCCCGGAGCATCCCCTGCAGGTGGGCGCTGTCCACGGTGAACTGGAAGAAGGTGTCGCTGAAGTCGTTGTCGCCGATCGTCCTCTGGCGCACCGCGGCGTCGCCGCTGGTGATGCTCTCCCAGTCGATCCCCGTCTGGGTGTCCTCGTCCAGGTAGACCTCCATGATGCGCACTTCGATGGCCACCTGGCGCTGCAGCGATTCCTCCAGGCGCCGGAGGAACCCGGCGACTTTCTCCACGCGGTCCTGCTCGGCGGTCACCAGCACGAGGCCGGCCATGGGGTTGACGAGCAGGCTACGCCCCGACCCGTCGGAGAGGCTGAGGGCCTTGAGTCCCTCTTCCTGTTCCTGGTCTGCCCCCACGTCGCTCCCCGCAAAGACGATCGACTCGAGGGCTTCCATGACCCCGGGCCAGACGGACATGGTGACGGAACTGGAGACGCGACTGCGATTCTGGCTCTCTTCGCCACCCGAGCCGTCGCCCCCGCCGGAGGAGCCGCCGGAGCCGGAGGACCCCTCGGCCGACATCGACACCTGCAGGTCGCCGCGCCCTTCCCGCTCCGTGACGGGGTAGTCGAACGTGAACCAGCGGGACACCATCCCCGGGGCATGGACCGAGAGGACACCGGCCGCGACCCTGTAGCTCAGGCCCAGCGGATCGAGCAGGGCGACAAGGGCCTGCTGCAGCGGGACGTCCACCAGGTGGACATCCACCTCCCCGCGCACCGCGGACGTCATCTGGAGCCCCAGCCCCGCCTCCGCCGCCAGGCTCGGCAGGAGGTCCCTGATGTCCACTGCACCATTCGTGACGACGCTGACCTTCTGGGCCAGGACGTCGTTCCCACCGGCGGGAGTCTCCTCGTCCGCCCGCGCCCCGGCGGCGAACACCACGGACATCGCCACCACACCGATCAACCACAGGCAGGCGACCGCCGGTCGTGTCCGCTTGCTCCGGATCCCTCTCATCGCTGCTTCCTTTCCCCTTCTGGCCTGGATCGTCCTGCCGTAGGCGCCGTTGCCGCGGATCCGACGCTCACCAGGACCGAGCCCATCCCGCCGTTATCGCTCAGGGCCAGGAAGGTGCGCTCCCCGGCCTCACCCCGGAGCCAGACACCCGCCTGGTCGATCGCCTCCACCGTGTAGCCGCCCAGGAGGTCACCGACCCGATAAGGTCTGCCGTCGATGATGGCGACCCCCCCTGTCCGCCCGAGCAGCACGGCCGAGCAGACCGGTTCCTCCCGGCCGCCATCCGTCGCGGCGACCGTCCCAGCCGGAACCGCGGCCGCAGCGGAGCCGGAGACGGAGCGGAAAGGGTCCCGGCGCGGCGCCACGGTCGGCCACATGGCGAGGTCCTCCTCCTGCCGGTGCTCGACGTCGGCCAGCCGCCGGACGATCTCGCCCAGGTCGGTGCTGACGCAGGCGAGATCGACCTCGGCTCCGCTCCCCGGCCCGGCGATACCGGTGGCCCCGCCCGTCGCATGCCTGCCGGTCACGAGCAGGACCGAACCGGCCAACAGGACGGTCGCGACCGCGAAGGCCAGCAGTGTCTTACGATCCACTCGTTCCATCGACATAGACTCCCAGTTCCAGCCCGACGCGGAGACCGGTCTCCTCCGGCGCCATCTCCAGCCGGCGGATCTCCACGACCCTGTCGATCCTGCGCAGGCCACCGAGGAAACGGGTGACCGCGGCGTAATCGCCACGGAACGACGCCTTGATCCGGTAGGGCTCCAGCACGACGGTCGGCGCGCTGACCTCGAGACCTGCATCGGCAGGAATCCGCCACGGTTTATCGCCCGTCTCCGTGCCCGGCGGCGGCGCTGCCGGGGGAGGCGCCCCGTCGTCCCCGCCCGCGGCACGGCCCGTCGCCTCCTCCTCCAGGTCGAAAGCCTCCACGCCGCTGAGATCGGCCACACGGGCCAGGTCCAGGAAGAGTTCCTCCCGGCGTCGCTCGGCGGGGAACATCCGGGACCAGCGTGCCTCGATCTCGCGTGCCACGTCGGAGACGGCGGGTTCGACCGCCGCGGCCGTCTCGATCCAAGACTGCAGCCGCGCCAGCTGCCGCTGCGCGTCCGTCGTCTCCCGGCGCAGGCACGCGACCCGCCACCAGACGGCAACGGTGCCCAGGCTGAGCAGCAATGCCAGGACGGGGACGACCCACCGGCGGCGCCCCCCGCCCCCGGCCCCCACCGCCGTCGTGCCACCGGAAGGCCTGCTCGCGAAGGGGATCATCTGTCACCTCCTGGCACCGGCCCGGATGCCGGCGTGACGGTCGGCAATCCGCCGCGCCCCCCGTCGGCCAGCTCCACGGTCCCTTCCACCGGGCGCCGGCGGACGCGATACTCCAGCCTGAAGACGACGCGCTTGCGCAGCGTTCCGCTGCCGTCCTGGCCCGAGATCTCGAGCTGGTGCGGTTCGCTTCCGGGCACCAGCAGGACCGAACCGTCCAGTCGCCGCTTCAGGGCCAGGAAGGCCCGCTGCGCCTCCTCGGCCCTGTCGGCCACGCTCTCGCCGGTGAGCGAGAGATGGAGCCCGTCGTTCTCGTCCCTCAGCTCGAGGGCATGCAGCACGACCTGCGGCGGCACGTCCTGGGCCAGCTGGAAGAGGATCGCCGACAGGTCCTCCGTCCGGCGCCCCAGCTCGTTCATGCGCTGCACCTTCTGGTCCAGCAGCCGCACCGTCCGGATCGTCTCCACCGCGTGGACGACCTGCTCGCGTGCCGCGGCAAGCGCGCTGCTCACCTCCGACAGCTGCTGCCGCTGGGCGTGCCACGTCCACGCCCCGCCGGCGAGCAGCAGGGGTGCCAGCGCGGCGGCGATCCAGCCGACGGCCCGCACGGCACGATGCCGGGCCAGCGCCGCGAACATCCCCCCCTCGGCGCGGGGCGCCAGGTCCAGGCCGGTATGGAGGGGCGACAGCGCCCCGGCTGCCGTCACGGGCAGCCACTCCGGGTCGAGATCACCGGCGGCGGCGGTGAACAGGTCGGCCAGCGGCCAGACCTCCACTTCCAGCCCCGTGGCCCCGGCCAGCCCGGCGCGCAGGGGCTCCACCATCCCGGGGGCGCCACAGAGCACGATCCGCCCGGGACGGGCGTAGCGACCCAGTTGCCGGACGTACGCGGCCGTGCGATCGATCTCGGTGACCAGGCGTCGCACCTGGTCCTCGCTTTCCTCCGCATCGTCCTCCCGGCATCCGGGCAGCTGGCGTGTCAGCAGCGGCCCGTCGGGGCCCGCCACACAGAGGTAGGTCCGCTCCCGCCCCACATGGACCAGGTTCCAGGTGCCGGGATCGTCCCGATCGTCACGGGTGGACCTGTAGAGCTGCTCCAGGGCCAGGTCCTCGGCAACGATCCGCACGCGGTCCGGATCCGCGCCGGCCAGCGGGGCGAGCCACCGTGCCACATCGTCGCGGCGGGCATAGAGCAGGAACATGTCGCGGCGTTTCTCGCCCTCGGGTGTCGTGAACTCCGCCAGGGGGTGGGAACCGACGACCCACTCCTCGGGCCGGCCGCCCTCCTCGCGGGCCACCCAGCCGCGGACGACCTGCGCCAGCTGCTTCCCCTTCAGACCGGGGAGCTGCGCCAGGGAGGTTCGCACCTGCTCCGCCGGCACCGCGACCACGACGTCCTGCCCCGCCCAGGGGTGGGACCCGGCCGCGTCGTCAGGCAGGAGTTCCACCCGCCAGCGCCCGTCGTCCAGCGGTGTCATCGCCAGCAGTCGGGGCGTCTCCGCCCGGTACGCCAGGCAATAGATGGTCTTCCCGTTCATGGCCCCACTCCGGCTGGTACGTTGTCCGCGACCGTGCCGGCGTCCCCGTCGCTGCCGGTGGAGAAGACGACGCGGGAGGCGACGTTGACGGCGAAGGGACGCCCCCAACCGTCGGTGGCGAAGGCGTCCGCCAGGCCCAGGGCCAACCGGTCGCGTGTCCAGTCCCCCGTCAGCTCCAGATCCGGCTGGCGGTTGAGAACCGTCTGGGCGATCTCCCACTTCCAGTACGTCGCCTCGCGCCCCAGCAGCGACCTGTCCAGGCGCAGGGACATGTCGTCGTCCCCTCCTTCGTCGTCCCGCCGGTCCGGGCCATCGCTCCGGACGACCAGGACGGTCCCGCCCCCCTCCAGGACCAGCCGGTACGGCCGTAGCCAGGGATCGACGAGTGCATCGTCGTCCAGCCCGTCGTGGAGGTAGTCAGGCCGCAGGTCGGTCAGCCGGTCGGGGAAGCGCGCATGGTCCTTGTAGTACCGCCGCACGGCCATGCCGATGGTCTCCAGTTCCGCCGCACACTCCCGCTGTTTCTCCCGGACCAGGGCGCCGAGCGAGACGACGGCGACGAGGTCGTCCTCGTCCGTTCCCAGGCGCCAGGTCCCCCCGACCCGTCCGATCTCGACGACCCGGTCACTGCCGCCGCTGACGACGATCGCGTCGGCCACTCCCCCGGGATCGGTCCTGGGCGCGGCGTCGTAGGCGTAAGTCCGACCGAAGGCGTCCCGGGTGACCTCGGCCACCGGGTCCCCCTCGGAGTTGCCCAGGTACGGGCCCGACCAGCCCTCGACACCCGGATCGCCGACCAGGGCGGCCAGCCCCTCGCGGTCCGTCGGCAGGCGCCCGGTGTCCTCGTAGAAGCGTTCCAGGGCCTCCCGGATGGCGGTCAGTTCCATCCGGGTCGCATCCTCCCTGGCCCTGACGAGTTCCCTGAACGCCAGGGGGACGACGGTCGCGGCGAGGACCGCCATCACGGCCACGGCGACCATGATCTCGAGCAGGGTGAATCCGCCCTCGCCGGCCACGCGTCCGGCGGCGGCCGGCGTCCCCGTTCCGCAGCGCGACTCCCGCCCGCCCAGGCCGCCGCAGACACCGGTATTCCCGTACTTCCGTGCCATCGGTGGTCACCTCACTGCGCTGCTGAGTTGCATGATGGGCATCAGCAGCGACAATGCCGCGATGCCGACCAGCAGCCCCAGGATGGCGATGATGAGCGCCTCGAACAGCGTGAACGCCTTCTTCAGGTCCTTGGGTATCTCCTTCTCCAGGTACCGGGCCACGTTCAGCAGGGAGGTGTCGAGGGAACCGGACTGCTCCCCGACATGGATCATCCGCTGCACCAGCGGCGGGAAGATCCGGGCCCCGCTGAAGCAGGCGCTGAGCGACTCCCCGGTCGCGACGCGATCCCTCACCTCCGCCAGCTCCCGCGCCATGACCCGGTTGCCGACGACCCCCTGCGACAGCTCCAGCAGCTTCATCAGGTCCAGACCGGTGGCATAGAGCATGGCGAAGGTCCTGGTGAAGCGGGACAGGGCGATCTTGTGCACGAACGCGCCGACGACCGGCATCCGCAGCAGGAGCCTGTCCCTCAGGTAGGCGCCGCGGTCGGTCCCGGAGAACCGCTTCAGTGCCAGCACGAGGAGCACCGTCGTGCCGCCCAGCAGCCACCACCAGTGACCCAGGAAGTTGCCGAAGGAGAGCATGCGGACCGTCAGGGCCGGCAACTCGAAATCCACGCTCTCGAACACCGCGGTGAAGCGGGGCATCACGAAGAACGCCAGCAGCAGGAACAGGCCGATGATTCCCGTGAACAGGATGGCGGGATAGATCATGGCCTGGCCCACCTGGGAGCGCAGGTTGTCGGTCCACTCGAGGTAGCCGACCAGCTCGCCGAACGTCTCGTCGAGGCGACCCGAGTTCAGGCCGACCTTGATCATCGCCAGGTAGACCGTGGGGAAGACGTCCGGGTGGCGGGCAAGGGCCTCGTCCAGCGGCGTCCCGCTGCTCACGTCGTTGCAGATCTCCCGGACGACGGCGGCCATGGCCCCGCCGCTCTCCCGCTGGAAATCCTCGAGGGCGGAGAGCAGCGGGATGCCGGCGGCCAGACAGGTGGCCATGTGCTGGGTGAAGGCCCGCAGCTCGCCGCGCCGCGGCCTGCCCCCGGCGGCCAGGGGGCCGAGCAGGGAGGACCAGGTGGGCCGGCTGCGCAGCAGGACGAGGCCCTGTTCCTGCAGGGCCTCCATCAGCGCCCGGCCGTCGGGTGCCCTCCTGACGCCGGTCACCGTCCTTCCCGAACCGTCCAGCGCACTGTAGCGGTACTCTCTCACGCGATCACCCTCAGCACTTCCTGGACCGTCGTGCGCCCCGCGTGCAGCTTGTCCAGCGCATCGTCGCGCAGGGTCCTCATCCCCGCCTCCACGGCAGCCGCCTCGATGCGCTCGGCGTCGCAGCGTTCGGCGATCATCCGGCGCAACGGCCCCTCCACACGGAGGTACTCGAAGACGGCGACACGCCCCCGGTATCCCGTCTTGCGGCACAGGTCGCAGCCCCGCCCCGCCCTGAACTCGGCGCTCTCCAGGAACTCGCGGGTCAGGCCCAGCAGGGAGATGCTGTCCGCGTCTGGTCGAGTGGGCTCCGCGCACTGCGGGCAGACCGTCCGCACCAGGCGCTGGGCGAGCACCCCGATCAGGGTCGCCGACAGGAGGAACGATTCCACGCCCATGTCCAGGAGGCGGGGGATCGCGCCCGCGGCACTGTTCGTGTGCAGGGTGCTGAACACCAGGTGGCCCGTCAGTGCCGCCCGGATGGCGAGCTGGGCCGTCTCCACGTCGCGGATCTCGCCCACCAGCAGGATGTCCGGATCCTGGCGCAGGATCGCGCGCAGTCCCTTGGCGAACGTGAAGCCCTGGGCGGTGTTGATCTGCGCCTGGTTGACCATCGACAGCTCGTACTCGACCGGATCCTCCAGGGTCAGGATCTTCGTGTCGGGCTTGTTCAGGAACGTCAGGGCCGAGTAGAGCGTGGTCGTCTTGCCGGAGCCCGTGGGCCCGGTCACCAGGATGATGCCGTGCGGCCTGGCGATGTCGCGCCGGAAGACCCGGTCGATGTGCGCGGGCATCCCCAGCCTGTGCAGACCGACGATCAGCGATTCCTTGTCCAGGATGCGGCACACCACCGCCTCGCCGTGCACGGTGGGGAAGGTGGAGACACGCAGCTCGACCTGGCGCCGCCCCCTGGTGAAGAGGATGCGGCCGTCCTGGGGCACCCGGCTCTCCGAGATGTCCATCTCGGCCATGATCTTCAGCCGCGTGATGACGATCCCCTGCAGTTCCCCGGGCAGGACGGCCCCCTGGACGAGACGCCCGTCCACGCGGTAGCGGCACCGGAGCACCCGTTCGTCCGGTTCGATATGGATGTCCGTCGCCCCGGCATCGACGCCCCCGCCGATGAGCGCATCGACGAGGCGGATGAAGGGCGAATCCCCCTCCTCCAGGCGCGCCCCCTCGGCCAGGGCCCGCTTGCTGGCCTCGATGAGCCCGGCCAGCTCGTCGTCCCCGTCCCTGCCGGCGCCGTAGTGCAGGACGATGGCGTCGGCGATGTCGCTCTCGGGGGCATGGACCACCTCGATGTACTTGCCGGTCATCCTGCCCAGCTCGTCGATGGTCGCCAGGTCCAGGGGATTGGCCATGGCGACCCTGAGGGTGCCTGCCTGGCGCTGGATGGGCAGGAGGGAACGTGCTTCGGCGAAGTCCCGCGGCACCAGCGCCACGGCCTGCTTGTCGACCACGGCACCGGCCAGGGAAATGGTTTCCACGCCAGCCTGGTCGGCCAGCACCCGCCCGATCTCCCTCTCGGAACAGATGCCCAGGCGCTGCAGCACACGGCCCAGCTTCTCGCCCGTCTGCTTCTGTTCCATGAGGGCGAGATCCAGCTGCTCGGGCGTGATGGTGCCCGAATCGACGAGGATCTCTCCCAGCTTCCTGCTCTTGACCAGGGTCATCTCCCCCCCTCTCCGGTGTACTGGGCTCGTGGCCTGGCCATCACTGCCCCTCCTTCCCGGGCGAGAACGTGCGCGGAACGGAAAGCAGGACATGATGATCGGTCGCTGGGGATTTCGGGACGGAAGGACGGGACTTGAGAAAAAAAAACGCTCAAGCCCCCCATCACGCGGACGAAACCCGTCGGCAGAACGAGACGGCCGGCACATGGACCGGACGAACCGAGAGGCGGAAGCCGCCTCCGGACGCCGGGAGAAGGAGGCCGCAGGTGGACCCAGGATCCAAAGGAGAGAGCAGATGCACGGGAGAGGACGAACGAATCAAGGCGGTTTCACGCTGATCGAGATCGTGGTGGCCGTGGCCATCGTCGCGATCTTCGTCGCGGCCATCAGCCCGATGGTGTTCCGCCACCTGGAGGAATCCAAGATCTCGCGGGCGAAGAACGAGACCGAGACCATCGCCAGGGCCGTGACGACGTATTTCAAGGACGTCGGTGTCTGGCCGGTCACGAACCGCAACGGCCCGTCCGGCAACTACGTGGACCGCGTGGTCTCCAGCCTCGACATCCCGCGCGCCGTCGGCCCGGATGCCGGTCGGGGCGCCTCCAACTGGGGCAGCTACGGGACCAAGAAGAGGCTGGGAGACTACCTGTACTACAACAACCCCGACGACGACACCGGCGAGGCCAACCAGAACCAGGACGGGCAGGACTGGCCCCTGCATGGGCAGGGCGCCTGGCGCGGGCCCTACCTCGAGAACTACGAGTTCAACGATCCCTGGCACCACGCCTACGTGATCAACGCCCGCTACTTCCCCAACGGCCACTACGACGGCTCGATCCGGCACAAGGTGTTCGTGCTCAGCGCCGGGCCCAACGGGAAGTGGGAGACGCCTTTCGACGACGGCACCGTCGAGGAGATCATGGGCGACGACATCGGCACGGTCATTACCATTCGCTGAGGCCACACACCATTCCGTGACCCGTCGAGACGGGAGGTCCCTCCGGCAGGGCCTCCCGTCTCCTCTTCCCTCGCCGACGTCCCGACGTGCACGCCCGCTCCCTTGCTCCTCGCCTCCCGGGACGGCGGGGCCTATACTATCCCGCGCGAATCCGACACCAACCACACCCCGGAGGTCGACGATGCGTTTCGTCCTGTCCCGCATCCTGCTGGTCTGTTCGCTCGCCGTGATCGCCACCGGGACGCCGGCCCACGCGACCGTGCAGCCCCACCCCTTCACCGTCCACGACATGCTGGCCATGCAGCGGATCAGCGATCCCCAGGTCTCCCACGACGGCAAGACCATCGCCTTCACGGTCCGCACCACGGACCTGGAGGCCAACCGCGGCCGGACCGACATCTGGCTCGTCGACGCCGACGGCACCAACCCGCGGCAGCTGACGACCGACCCGGCCAACGACTGGAACCCCCGCTGGGCCCCCTGCGGCCACCTGCTGTTCCTCTCCACGCGCAGCGGCTCGGCCCAGGTCTGGCTCATCGACCCCACCGGCGGGGAGGCGCGGCAGCTGACCGACCTGCCGCTGGACGTGGGCAACCTGGAGGTGGTGCCGCAGCTCGAGAGCATCGCCTTCACCCTGGACGTCTACCCCGACGCCACGATCGCGGAGACCGTGGCCCGGGACGAGGAGAAGGCCGCCCGCCAGGCCACCGGCATGGTCTACGAGGAGTTGCTGTTCCGTCACTGGGACACCTGGGAGGACGGCAAGCGGAGCCACGTCTTCCTGCGGCCGATCCACGGCAGCGACGACGACGTCGTCGACCTGACCCCCGGCCTGGACGCCGACACCCCGACCCACCCCTGGGGCGGCGGCGAGGAGTTCACCTTCACGCCCGACGGCTCGCAGCTGCTGTTCACCGCCAAGATCCTGCCCGGCAGCGAGCCGGCCTGGAGCACCGACTACGACATCTACGCCGTCCCCGCCGACGGCAGCGGCGAGCGCACCTGCCTGACCGAGGCCAACGAGGCCTGGGACACCACGCCCCTGTTCTCCCCCGACGGCAGGACCCTGGCCTGGCTGGCCATGGACCGGCCCGGCTTCGAGTCCGACCGCTTCCACTTCGTCCTGAAGGCGTGGCCCGACGGCACCGAACGCCGCCTGGACCTGGATTACGACGGTCTGCAGCTCAGCCCTGGCGCCTTCACCTGGTCGCCCGACGGCAAGGCGCTCTACTGCACCGCCGCCTACCTGGGCCAGCGCGCCGTCTTCCGCCTCGACGTCCGCAGCGGGAAGGTGAAGCTGATCCACAAGCCGGGCCGCAACGGCTCGCTGCAGTGGGCCGGCCAGCGGCTGGTCTTCGCCCACAACGACCTGCGCATGCCCACCGAGCTGTTCAGCATCAAGGCCAACGGCAAGGGCCTGCGTCGCCTGACCCACCTGAACGACGAGCGCGTGGCCGCCTGCCTGATGGGCGAACCGGAGCAGTTCACGTTCCGGGGCTGGAACGACGAGACCGTCTACGCCTACGTGGTCAAGCCGTACGACTGGTCCGAGGAGGCCGCCGCCGCGGGCCGCAAGTGGCCGGTGGCGTTCCTGATCCACGGTGGCCCCCAGGGGAGCTTCGGCAACGACTTCCACTACCGCTGGAACCCCCAGGCCTACGTGGGCGCCGGGTTCGCCACCGTGGCCGTGGACTTCCACGGGTCGACCGGCTACGGACAGCCGTTCACCGACTCGATCAGCGGCCACTGGGGCGACCGTCCCCTGGAGGACCTGGAGAAGGGGCTGCAGGCCGCCCTGGAGCGCTACCCTTGGCTGGACGCCGACCGCGTGGTGGCCGCCGGCGCCAGCTACGGCGGGTACATGATCAACTGGCTGCACGGCCAGCCCTTCGCCGACCGCTTCAAGGCGCTGGTCTGCCACGACGGCAACCTGGACGAGCAGATGGCCTACTTCGACACCGAGGAGCTGTGGTTCCCCGAGTGGGAGCACGGCGGCACGCCGTGGGTGAACCCCGAGGGCTACCAGCTGCACAACCCCGTCAACTACGTGAAGAACTGGCACGTGCCGACCCTGGTCATCCACGGCGGGCGGGACTACCGGGTGGTCGACACCCAGGGGCTGAGCACGTTCACGGCCCTGCGGCGGCTGGGGGTGCCGGCGCGGCTGCTCTACTTCCCGGACGAGAACCACTGGGTGCTGAAGCCGGCCAACTCCATCCAGTGGCACCAGGAGGTCCTGGGCTGGCTGACCCGCTGGATCCAGTAGCCGGCGGGGAGGCGGCAGACGTGACGAGGGCGGGCCCCGGCGGGTCCGCCCTCAACGCTTGTCGACGGGCAGGAGGTTGAGGGCCTCCAGCTTCCACAGGGGGCGCTGCTCGAGGTCGAGGACCTGGATCCCGCCGTAGATCTTCCCGTTGCGCCGCACGATGTCGACCAGGTGATAGGTGTTGCCCCGCAGGTCGTTGATCTGGCAGTGGACGGTGTCCCGCACGACCCCCTCGGCGTCCAGCAGGGGCGCCAGGTCCCGTGCCGGCACCAGGTAGAGGTCGAAGGTGACCGTGTTGTGGTTGGCGTCGTGGATCAGCAGCCGGACATCCTGGTCGCCGGTGTTGCCGGAGAGGTTGACGGTCAGGTTGCCGTACCCCTCGTAGGTGCCCTCCCAGACCTTGCTGAAGGCGTTGTCGTCGACCGTGTGCGGGGGATTGACCGGCTCCAGCCAGCAACCGGCGGCGATCAGACATGGCGTCAACAGGAGCAACGGCAACCAGGTACGAGTCGATCTCATGCTCTCAGTATCCGGAATCGGCCGTCGGTGCGCAAGTCGCCCCGCCTCTCTCGCGTTGAGCCCGGCCGGGACACGGGATATGCTCCCGGGTGGAGGTGACCGCGATGCCGACACACCCCGCCCCCACGTCGACGCGCCGCGAGCTGCTGGCCGGCGCGACGACCTTCGTGACCATGGCCTACATCGTCGTGGTCAACCCCGCCATCCTGGCCAGGGCCGGCATGCCCGAGGGTCCGGCCATGACCGCCACGATCCTGGCCGCGTTCGTCGGCACCCTGCTGATGGGCGTGTACGCCCGGCTCCCCTTCGCCGTGGCGCCGTACATGGGCGAGAACGCGTTCGTCGCCTTCACCGTGGTCGGCGTGCTGGGCTTCACCTGGCAGCAGGCCCTCGGGGCGGTGCTGCTGGGCGGGGTGCTGTTCGTCCTGCTGACGATCACGGGTGCCCGCGGCTGGCTGGCCCGCGCCCTGCCCGGCAGCCTGAAGGCCGCCTTCGTGGTGGGGATCGGCCTGTTCCTGGCATTCATCGGCCTGGGCGAGACCGGCCTGGTGACCCTGGGCGTCCCCGGCGCGCCGGTACGGGTGGGCGACCTGGGCGCTCTTTCCTCCCTGCTGGCCGTGGGCGGGCTGCTGCTGATGCTCGCGCTGATGCAGCGGCGGGTGCCTGGAGCGCTGCTGATCGGCATCTTCGCGACGGCCGCGGTCGGGTTCGCCGTCGGTGCCGCCGAGGCGCCGGCCCGGCTGGTGGGCACGCCACCGGACATCCGGCCGGTCCTGCTGCACGTGGACCTGCACGGGGCGCTCACGTGGGGGTTCCTGCCGGTGGTGCTGACCGTCTTCGTCCTGGATTTCGTGGACACCATGGGGACCCTGATCGGTGTGGGCTGGCGGGCCGGCCTGCTGGACGAGCAGGGCAACCTGCCGGACATGGACCGCCCCCTGCTGTGCGACGCGGTGGCCACGGTGACCGGCGCCCTGCTGGGCACCACGACCACCGGGACCTACATCGAGTCGGCCGCCGGCGTGGAGGCGGGCGGCCGGACCGGACTGACGGCCGTGACCACGGCGCTGCTCTTCCTGGCAGCGCTCTGGTTCGCGCCTCTGCTGACGGCCATCCCGGCGTTCGCCTACGGCCCGGCGCTGGTCGTGGTGGGCATGCAGATGCTGGGCGCGGCGCGGGAGATCGACACCGACGACATCGGCGAGCTGGCCCCGGCGTTCGTCACCATCGCCGGCATGGCCTTCACCTACAACCTGGGCATCGGCATGACCGCCGGGCTGCTGCTGTGGCCGCTGCTGAAGCTGCTGGGCGGACGGGCCCGGGAGGTGCCGGGCGGGATGTGGGTGCTGGGTGGTCTGGCGGGAGCTTATTACCTGTTCGGGGTGAGGGGGTGAGGATGGACCGGGACCTGGAGATCGCCATCCGGCTGGCGGCATTCGCCCATCTCGACAGGACAACCGCATCGCTTGGCGA
>CAYTEO010000044.1:0-21615 GCA_964436825.1 uncultured Fibrobacteraceae bacterium
CTCCCCCCGGTGCCGGGCGATGACCTCCACGCCGTCGCCCACCTCCAGGATCCGCGGCGCCCGGATGAAGACTCCCTCCATGGCAGCCGCCGCGGCGGCCTGTGTGCCTGACGGCGAGGCTTTCCCCGCCCCAGCTCCGGTCGCCGCGCCCAGGTACCACCCCAGCGCCTCCACCCCCGCGGCCTCCATCTCCACCTCATCCACGAACGAGTCCACCTGCCGCCCGTACCCGTTGCGCTGCACCAGCACGTCCAGCAGCCCCAGCGGCCGCACGCCGTGTCGCTCGGGATCCTCGTCGATCCTCTTCGCCAGCATGATCAGCCCGGCACAGGTCCCAAGGACATGCCCCCCTCCGGCGACGAACTCGAGAATGGGCTCCCTCAGCCCGGCCCTGTCGATCAGCCGCGTCAGCGTCGTGCTCTCTCCCCCGGGAATGACCAGCGCGCCGCAGCCGGCCAGTTCCTCCGGCCGGCGCACGCGCCGGCTCGGGCGGCCGGCACGGGCCAGCGCCTTCTCGTGCAGCTCGAAGTCGCCCTGCAGGGCCAGCACGCCCACGGGCAGAGAGACGGCAGGGGTGTCGGGTGCCATGGAGTTGACCTTTCGTGCCGGAACTGCGTCCGCGGACGCAGTTCCCGCATGATCCATCATGACGGGCGTCGCGCCGGTCGCACCGGCGAACGCGGGCGGTCTTACCACCCCCGCGCCGCCAGCCGCTCCTCCTCGGGCAGGCTGGCCACGTCGATGCCGCTCATGGGCTCGCCCAGGTCCATGCTGATCTCCAGCAGCTTCTGCGGGTCGTCGTAGTAGGTGACGGCCTGGACGATGGCCTCGGCGCGCGGCTTGGGATCCGCGCTCTTGAAGATGCCGCTGCCCACGAACACCGACTCCGCCCCGAGCTGCATCATCAGCGCGGCGTCGGCCGGGGTGGCCACGCCGCCGGCGGCGAAGTTGGGCACCGGCAGCCTGCCCAGCCGGGCCGTCTCCAGCACCACGTGGTACGGGGCGCCCAGGTTCTTGGCCTCGGTCATCAGCTCGTCGGGCCGCAGCACGGTCAGGCGCTTGATCCCCTCCTGCACCTTCCGCATGTGCCGCACGGCCTCCACGATGTTGCCGCTGCCGGCCTCGCCCTTGGTGCGGATCATGGCCGCGCCCTCGCCGATGCGCCGCAGCGCCTCGCCCAGGTCGCGGCAGCCGCACACGAACGGCACCTTGAAGGCCCACTTGTCCACGTGGTACTTCTCGTCGGCCGGGGTCAGCACCTCCGACTCGTCGACGAAGTCCACGCCCAGCTCCTCGAGGATCTGCGCCTCGGCGAAGTGTCCGATGCGGCACTTGGCCATCACCGGGATGGAGACGGCGTCCTGGATCTCCTTGATCATCCGCGGCCGCGACATGCGCGCTATGCCGCCCTGGGCGCGGATGTCGGCGGGGATGCGCTCCAGGGCCATGACGGCCACCGCGCCCGCCTCCTCGGCGATCTTGGCCTGCTCGGCGTTGGTGACGTCCATGATGACGCCGCCCTTGAGCATCTCGGCCAGCCCCACCTTGAGCTTCATGCGCTCCTGGATCTGCTCGTCCGTCCACGGGGTCTGCATCTCGACCCTCCTTTGCTGCTAGCGGCACGCTCTGACGGCGCGGGGCTCCCTGCTGCGGGCCCGCGCCGCGCGTTCCGGGATCCTAGTAGGCCTGCGCGAACAGCACCCGCCGACGGCTCGGCTTGCCGCAGCGGATGCAGACTCCCTCTTCCTCCGGCGCGTCCAGCGGGATGTTGCGGATCGTCACCTTGGTCTCGTCCTGGATGGCCTCCTCGCACGCCTCGTCACCGCAGTGGTGGGCGTACGTGAAGCCGCCCGGCCCCGCGTAGAGCGCCTTGAAGTCGTCCCAGGTGTCCAGGCGGTGGGTGTTCTCCTCCCGCCGCCGCAGCGCCTGCTCGTACAGCTCGCGCTGCATCCTCTCGAGCTGGTCGGTGACCGCCTGCGCCAGGCCGTCCAGCGGCACGGCCGTCTTCTGCCGGTCGTGGCGCGTCACCAGGACGCACTGCCCGCCTGCCACGTCGCGCGGCCCCAGCTCCAGGCGCACGGGCACGCCCTTGCGCTCCCACTCGCCGTACTTCCAGCCGGGCCGCATGTTGTCCCGGTCGTCCACGTGGACCCGGCCGACGTGCGGCTTCAGCAGCGCCTGCAGCTCGGCGGCCTTCTCCAGCACCAGCGCCTTCTCGTCGTCGTTGCGCCAGATGGGCACCACCACGACCTTGCGCTGCGCCACCCGCGGCGGCAGGACCAGCCCGTCGTCGTCGCTGTGGGTCATGATCAGGGCGCCGATCAGCCGCGTGGAGACGCCCCAGCTCGTGGCCCAGACGTAGTCCTGCTTGCCCTCGGAGTCCTGGAACTTCACGTCGAACGCCTTGGCGAAGTTCTGGCCCAGGTCGTGGCTGGTGCCGGCCTGCAGGGCCTTGTTGTCCTGCATCATCGCCTCGATGGAGTAGGTCTCCACCGCCCCGGCGAACCGCTCGCGGGGGGTCTTGCGGCCCTGGACCACCGGCATGGCCAGGATCTCCTCGGCGAACCAGCGGTAGCACTCCAGCATCCGCAGGGTCTCCTCCACGGCCTCCTCGTGGGTGGCGTGGGCGGTGTGCCCCTCCTGCCACAGGAACTCGGCCGTGCGCAGGAACAGCCGCGTGCGCATCTCCCAGCGCATGACGTTGGCCCACTGGTTGATCAGCAGCGGCAGGTCCCGGTAGCTCATGATCCACTTGCGGTACTGGTTCCAGATGACCGTCTCGCTGGTGGGCCGGATGATCAGCTCCTCCTCCAGCTTCGACTCCGGATCCGGCTCCACGGACGGCTTGCCGTCCCGCAGCACCGTCTTCAGCCGCGAGTGGGTGACGATGGCGCACTCCTTGGCGAAGCCCTCCACGTGCTCCGCCTCGCGGGCCAGGAAGCTCTTGGGGATCAGCAGCGGGAAGTAGGCGTTGACGTGGCCCAGCTCCTTGAAGCGGTCGTCCAGGATCCGCTGCATCTGCTCCCAGATGGCGTAGCCGTTGGGCCGGATGACCATGCAGCCGCGCACGGGGCTGTTCTCGGCCAGCTCGGCGGCCTGGATGACGTCCAGATACCAGCGTGAGTAGTCGTCGCTGCGCTTGGTGATGTCGGCCATGCGGTTCCCTTCCCTGCGCGGTTGGCGGTCACGAGACGGAGCCCCGACCACCGCGGCCCGGGGCGTGCACAAGATAGCACGCGCCCCCGCGCGGGGAAAGTGGGCCGCCACCATCGGCGGCCCGACGGACCGTTCCGGGCCGGTCCGACCACCACGGCCGTGACCGGGAGGGAGGGGCACCGTTTCCGGGGCCTCCGGCGGGCCGCGGGAGCCAGGGACGGCGGAGCGGCCCGCCGGCGGAGCCGAGCCCGGCCAGGAGGGCCGGGCGAGGCGTCCCCGGAAACGGTGCCCCTCCCTCCCGGTCTCAGAACCGGTACGTCAGCCGGATGCTCGCAAAGCCCAGCTTCTGGTCGTCGATCTCGCGGTCGTGGCTCTCGGGCAGGTAGCTGGCCATGGCATCCAGCTCCAGCGCCCGGTCCAGGCGCCAGGTGCCGGTCAGCCACAGCTCCAGGTAGGTGAAGTCGGTGTAGAGGGGCTCGTCGATCAGCAGCAGGTCGTCGTACTCATCGCCCGGCAGGGCCACGCTCTCGTCGTAGTCGCGCTTGCCCACCTCCAGCAGCAGCGACCCGCTGACCGTCTGGCCGAACCAGTCGGATCCCAGCCGCAGGCCCAGCTGGTGGTAGCTCTCCCCCTCGGTGTGGGAGTCGAGGGTCTCGGCGGCCAGGCCCGCCTCCCACGACGGCCCCTCCCAGCCGCCGCCCTTGAGCGCCAGGACGGCCCGGCCCCGGGACTGGTCGGTGTAGGCGCCCTGTTCGCGGTCGTAGCGCCACCACTCCCCGGTGCCGGAAAGGGCCAGGCGCAGCGCCTCGCCCACCGGCAGCTCCAGCTCGGCGTCCAGCCAGTGGTTCCATGAGGAGGGACGCACCAGCGGCTCGTCGACGCGCCGCCGCTCCGAGCGCCACGCCGCCCGCCAGACCACCCCCTCGAAGGCGTTGTGGTCGTAGCTCGCCTCCAGGATGGCCACCGTGCGGTCGATCTCGCTGCTGTCGGGGTGGACGCGACGGCCCAGCCGGCCGCCCAGCCGCCAGCGGTCCAGCGCGTCGCGGCCCTGGACGAGGTAGGCGCCCAGGCACCCCTCGCGCCGGTCCAGCTCCAGGCTCGACGGCCGCCGGTAGTCGAGCCACTCCCCCTGCAGGCGCAGCTCGCCCGCCACCCGGCCGCGGGCACCGGGGAACCAGCGCACCTTGCCGCGCAGGTCGACGCTGTCGCTGGTCAGGTTGTAGTCGCTGTCGCTGACGTAGTGGACGGCCTCGGCCTGCAGATCGCTGCGCAGCAGGGTTGTCCCGTCGGCGGCGCGCCAGGCGTGGTCCACCTCCAGCCGCTCGCGGGTCCGCTCGGTCCCGAGGGCCAGCTCGGGCCGCAGCCGCCAGCGGTGGCCGCTGTAGGGCCGACGCGACAGCTCGCCGGCCAGGATGGTCGTCAGCTCGCTGACGACCTCGGTCGTGTCCTGCTCGGCGGGGTAGTAGGTCTGGCTGTAGGTGTCGAAGCCGACGGCCGCGCTGCCGCGCCATCGCCACCGGCCGTCGTCGAGACCGGCGGACGGTCCGGCCCGGGCACGCGCCGGTGCGACGGCCGCCGCGAGGGCCAGCAGGGCGACCGGCAGCAGCGCGGCGGCCGCCGCGGCGACCGTCACCGAGCGGCTGCCTGCCCGCGCACTCACCTCAGCAGGTCCCGGACCCGGTTCTGGAGGTTGAGGGCCGCGCGGATGGCCCGCAGGGCCTCCTGGCGGCGGCCGGCGTCCAGGGCGCGGGCCGCCTCGTCGCGCAGCCGGCCCGCCTCGGCCAGCCGGCGGCGGGCCTGCTCGTCGCCGGCGGCGCGGACCTGCTCCACCAGCTCGCCCTGGCGCTGGTCGAAACGCTCGATCTGCTCGCGGACGGCGGCCGCGTCGGGCCGGCCACCGGTCTGGCGCAGGACCCGGCGCACCTGCTCGCGGGCCAGGCGGGCGAAGCGCAGGCAGCGCAGGTTCTCGCCCCGGGCAAGGGCCTCGCGGGCCCGCTGCAGGTCCTGCTCGGCGCGTTCCAGCAGGTCACCGACCGCCGGGTCGGTCCGGTCGCCCACCTCGGCCCGGGCCGAGGCGATCAGGTCGGCCGTCCGCTCCAGGTCCCGTTCCAGCCTCTCGGTGCCGCCCTGCTCGAACAGCAGGCGGGCGGCGCGGCGCAGCTGCTGTTCCGCCGCCTGGACCAGCCGGAACGCCTCGCGGTAGTGGGTCTGCTGGTACTGCTCCCGCGAGCGGCGCATCAGCTGCTCGGCCTGGCGGACGAAACGCAGCGCCTGCTCGTTGCCGGCCTCGCGGGCCCGGTCGCTGACCTCGTCGTGGAGATCCCGCAGCCGCTCCAGGTAGTTGCGCGCCCGCTGCTCGAAGGTCAACGCCGCCCGGGCCAGCCGCTCCGCCTGCAGGGCCGTCTCCCGGGCCGCCCGGGAGATCTGGACGGCGAACAGGGGGCGCCCCTGGCGCAGCAGGAGCCGGGCCCGGGCCTGCTTGCCGATGGCCTCGTCGAACAGGCGCCGGGCCCGCTCGCTCTCCGACTCCCGCACCAGCGGCGCCAAGTCCTGGAGCAGTTCCTCGGTCTGCTGGAGGAACTGCGCCGCATCGGCGTCCGGCTGGGCCCGGGCGGGGGTCGGGCCCACCGACAGCAGCGCCGCCAGCGCGAGGACCGCCGCCGCGAGCGGCAACAGCCCGGGGAGCGGGTTCCGGGACGGCCTGGTATCGATCTCGTGTCTCATCGTCTCATCCCCTGGTGTGGTGATCGCCTGCCCACGGGGGTGCAAGGACGAGGCCAGGGCGCGCGACGGCATCCACACCTGCAACCGACAACCCTGCATGATGTTACCGCCGTACCCGTCCTTCCGCCCCACGGGCGCATTGTCCCTCCAGGGACACCCGGCCGTCCAGGGTCACTCCTCGCCGTTCCCCGGGGCTCCGTCCCGGGGTTTGCCCTCCCCGTCCAGCCCCAGCAGGTTCAGCCGCGAGTAGAGGGTCCGCCGGGTGATCCCCAGCAGCTCGGCCGCCCGCGACTTGTTTCCCCCGGCCCGCTGCAGGGCCAGGCGGATCAGGCGCTTCTCGTGCCGCTCCAGGTTCAGGTCCCCCGGCTCGGGTCCTTCCTGGCCACCGCCGCCGGCGCGGACGTCCAGCAGGATGTGCTCGGCACCGACCGGCCCGTTGCCGGCCAGGATGCAGGCCCTCTCGATGACGTTGCGCAGCTCGCGGACGTTGCCCGGCCAGTGATAGGCCTGCAGCCGCTGCAGGGCGGCGTCGGGCAGCTCCTGGTCGCGGCCGAACGTGCGCAGGAAGTGCCGGGCCAGCAGCGGGATGTCGCCGGCACGCTCGCGCAGTGGCGGCACGTCGATGGGGAAGACCTGCAGCCGGTAGTAGAGGTCCTCGCGGAACCCGCCCCCGGCGATGGCCTCCTCCAGGGGACGGTTCGTGGCGGCGACGATCCGCACGTCCACCTCCCGCTCGCGGGGATCGCCCACGCGGTTGATCTTCCGCTCCTCCAGCACCCGCAGCAGCTTGGCCTGCACGCCCGGACCGGCCTCGCCGATCTCGTCCAGCAGCAGGGTCCCGCCCCGGGCCGCCTCGAACAGCCCCTCGCGGTCCTCGTCGGCGCCGGTGAAGGCCCCCTTGCGGTAGCCGAACAGCTCGCTCTCCAGCAGCGTCTCGGGGATGGCGGCGCAGTTGACGGCCACGAACGGTCCGTCGCGCCGTGCGCTGGCGGCGTGGATGGCCCGGGCGACGACCTCCTTGCCGGTCCCGCTCTCCCCCCGCACCAGGACCGTGGCGTCCGTCGGCGCCACCCGCGCGATCAGCTCGCGCAGCCGCTGCATCGGGGCTGAGTCGCCCAGCAGCGGCCGGTCGGTCAGCTCCCGCACCGCCCGCCGCAGGGCGCGGTTCTCCCGCCGCATCGAGGCGCCGGCCAGGGCCCTTTCCACGGCCAGGGTCACCTCGTCCCCGTGCCACGGCTTCTTGATGTAGGTGAACGCGCCGCGGCTCATGGCCTCGACGGCCGTCTCGTAGTCGGCGTAGGCGGTCAGCATGATGACCGGCGTCTCGGGGCACTCCCGCACGACGGCGTCGACGACGGCCATCCCGTCCACCGGCTCCATCCGCAGGTCGGTCAGCACGACGTCGAACGCCTCGCGGCCGATCAGGTCGATCGCCTCCTGGCCGCTGGTCGTGGTCGTCACCGCGTGGCCGGCCTCCTCCAGCAGCAGCTTCAGCACCACGGTGCTGCCCTGCTCGTCGTCGACCACCAGGATCCGTGCCATCGGCGTCACTCCTTCGCTCGGGCCAGCGGCAGCCGCAGCTCGGCCACCGCGCCGGGACCGTCGTCGCGGTCGGTCAGGGTGATCGTCCCGCCGTGATCCTCCACGATCCGGCGCACGACCGCCAGTCCCAGGCCGCTGCCCTTCTCCTTCGTCGTGTGGAACGGCGCGAACAGCGTCTCGGGGTCGGCCCCGCCCAGGCCGGTGCCGCGGTCCAGGACCCGCAGGACCGCCTCGTCGCCGTCGCGGCGCAGCTCCACGCGCAGTTCGCCGCCGCCCGGCATGGCGTCGCGGGCGTTCAGCAGCAGGTTCAGCAGGACCTGCTGCAGGCCGGGGGCGTCACCATCGACGGTCACCCCCTCGTCCGCCGCCACCTCGACGGTCACCCCGGCACGGGACAGCTCGTCGCCGCTGGTGCGGACCACGCGGCGGACCAGGCGCGTCAGGTCCAGCGGCTCCAGGGGCGGGCGCTCCCCCTTGCCGAAGGCCAGGTAGCGCGTGAGGATCCGGTCGAGCCGGTCCACCTCCTCGGGGATGAAGTCCAGGGTCGGGTGCTCGATCCCCAGCGCGCGCAGCTTGCGCGCCTGCAGCTCGGCCGCGCCGCGGATGATCCCCAGGGGGTTGCGGATCTCGTGGGCGATGCCGGCGGTCATCCGGCCCATCACGGCCAGGTTCTCCTGGCGCAGCATCTCGGCGCGGGCCCTCTCCAGCGAGCGGACCAGCCGCAGCAGGACCAGCGCCATCAGGCTCAGGAAGCCGACGACGACCAGCAGGGCGACCAGCGCGCCGCGACGCAGCCGCGCCAGCGCGTCGAAGAAGTCGACGTCCCCCTCGACCGCCACCAGGCCGGTGACCCGGCCGTCGCTGTCGGTCACCGGCGCGTAGGCGCTCTTCTGGTAGACGTCGCCGGTGCGGTAGAGCCGGCTGGCCGCGGCGAACCCCTGCTTCGCCGACAGGACGGCGGCGGGGTCGATCTCCAGGAAGGGATCGGGCCGGCCGCGCGGGGTCCGCTCGGCGGCGGAGACGACGACGAAGCCGTCGCGGTCCAGGACGGTGATCTCGGCCAGGTCGGCGCGGCGCCGCAGCTCCTGCAGGCGGGTCTGCAGCCAGAGCAGGTCCAGGGAGGGTTCGGGGGTGTAGGCCCAGACGGTCAGCGAGTCGCCGTCGACCAGCAGCGCGGTCGCCGAGGCGACCGCCTCCAGGCGCTGGCCCAGCGCCTCGTCCAGCCGGTGGCGCGCGGCCCGGTCCAGGGACCACAGCGCCCCGGCCACGACCAGGATGCTGGCCACGTAGACGGCCAGCCCCGCCGCCCGCCAGCGGCGGGGGGTGGCGGTCAGGCCGGTCGTCGCTGCGGTGCGGGCCATGGCGCCTCCGTGCGGCGTCCGCCCGGGCTCAGGGCGCCGACGGCGTCAGCCCCTCGGCCTGTTCCCGGGCGTGGTAGCTGGAACGGACCAGCGGGCCGGCCTCGACCCACTGCAGGCCGAGCTCCCGGCCGATGCGGGCCAGCTCGGCGAACTCGCCGGGCGGGACGAAGCGGGCGACCGGGTGGTGGCGCGGCGTCGGCTGCAGGTACTGGCCGATGGTCAGCACCTCCACGCCGTGCCGGACGCAGTCCTCCATCAGGGCGACCACCTCGTCGCGCTCCTCCCCCAGCCCGAGCATGATCCCGGTCTTGACCCGCATCCTCCTGCCGTGGGCATCGGCCCACTGGCGGGCCGCCTTGAGCAGCGTCAGCGAACGCTGGTAGCCGGCCTGGGGCCGCACCTCCCGGTAGAGCCGCGGGACGGTCTCCAGGTTGTGGGCCAGCACGTCGGGCGCGGCGGCCAGGACGGCGGCCAGCGGACCGGGTCGGCCCTGGAAGTCGGGGATCAGGACCTCGACCCCGCAGCCGGGGTTGAGGCGGCGGATCCAGCGGATGGTCGCCGCGAAGGCGTCGGCCCCCAGGTCGGGCAGGTCGTCCCGGTCCACCGAGGTGACGACGGCGAACCGCAGGCCGAGGTGGCGGACCGCCTCGGCGACGCGCCGCGGCTCGGCCGGGTCGGGCGGTGCCCCGCGACCGGTGGCCACGTTGCAGAAGGTGCAGCTGCGGGTGCAGACGTCGCCCAGGATCATGAAGGTGGCCGTCCCGCTGGCGAAGCACTCGCCCCGGTTGGGGCAGTTGCCGCTCTCGCAGATGGTGTGCAGGCGGGCGGTCCGCAGCAGGTCCTTGACGGCGTGGTACCGCTCGCCCCCCTTGCGGGGCGCGGTCAGCCAGGCCGGTTTGGCCAGGTGGTGGCGCCTGACGCTGCGCACGCGGCCCATCACGCCTCCTGCAGGTCGGCCAGGGTGAGCGGCCCGGCGGCCTCGAACTTCCCGTCCTCGAACACCACCCGGCACGCCTCCACGTCCGGGTCGTGCTCGAAGACCAGGATGGTCCGCTCGGTGACCGCCCGGCTCAGGAACTGCTTCTTCTCCTGGAGGGTCAGCAGCGGGTTGAGGTCGTAGCCCATGATCCAGGCCGGCCGGACCTGGCTGGCCAGGGGGATCAGGTCGCCCACGTAGGCGACCACGCCCTCTTCGGTGTGGAACTCGACGATCTGCTGGCCCGGCGTGTGCCCGCTGACCGGCAGGACCCGCACCCCGGGCACGATCTCCCGCGGCCCGTCCACCAGCTCGAGCAGCCCGTCCCGCTCCAGGATGTCGAAGTCCTCGGGGCGGAAACTGGCCCGGTCGCGCTCGGTCGGGGCGTGGGCCCAGCGCCACTGGGTCTCCTGCACCCAGTGCCGCGCCTGGGGGAACAGGGGCGCCAGCCCGCCGTTCGCCTCGACGACCGTCCCGCCGCAGTGGTCGAAGTGGAGGTGGGTCAGCACGACGTCGGTGACCGACTCGGCCGGCACGCCGGCGGCCGAGAGCGCCCCGACGAGCTGTCCCGGGCTGCGCTCGATGGCGAACATCTCGCGGTACTTCTCCTGCCAGCGATCGCCGATCCCGGTGTCGACCAGGATCCGCCGCTCGCCGTGCTCGGCCAGCAGGCAGCGGCAGGTCAGCAGGATCCGGTTCTGCGCGTCGGGCCGGTGGTGCTTCTCCCACAGCACGCGGGGCACGACGCCGAACATGGCGCCCCCGTCCAGGCGGAAGGTGGCATCGACGAAGGTGCGGAACGTCCAGTCTCCGAGCGTGAGCATGGCCGACGGTCCTCCAGGGTTGATGCTCCCGCAACAGTAACAGCCGGGAGCGGGGCGGTCCAGGGATCCGCTCCCGCGGACGGTCAGGGCGGCGGCGGGGGGACCGCGAGCCCCTCGACGAGCTGGCGCCGCAGCTCCGCCGCCGTCACCGCCGGCAGCCCGCAGGCGCCGAAGCGGCAGACGTAGGCCCGCGCCTCGCCGGCCGGCGCCGTGCGGCCCGCCGTGGTGGGCAGGACGGCCGCCGTGGCGGCGTCGGGGCCGGCGGACGGGACGGAGACCACGACGGCATGGAAGGGATCCAGGGACCAGAAGGCGCGCCGCATCGCCGCGGCCTGCTCGCCGTCGCCGGCGATGACGACATCGAGGCTCGGCCCCACCAGCAGGTCGGCGGCGTCGGCCCACCAGGCCGCCTCCAGGCCGGCCCGGCGGACCAGGTCGCCGTAGGCGGTCAGCCAGCGCTCCGCCCGTGCGCGCAGGGCCCGGTCGCCGGCCAGGGCGGCCGCCCGCAGCTGGGCGTGCAGCAGGGCCGAGAAGCCGCTCGGCTCCACGCTGTCCAGCAGGTCGGCCCGCCGGCCCAGGGGCGCGGGGACATGGGCCGCGGTCCGGAAGTAGCCGACCCCCGGGTCGGCGAAGTCGCGCTCGGCCACGGCCAGCAGCTCCCGCGCCCGGGTGAACCAGCGCAACTCCCCGGTGGCCTGGAAGAGGTCCAGCAGTCCCTCGGCCAGGTCGGCCACGTCGTCCAGGGTCCCGGCCCCGGCCGGTCGACCACCGTCACTGGTCCGCCAGAGGCGACCCTCCCCGTCCCGATGCAGCTGCCAGAGGCGCGCGGCGGCACGCTCGGCCGCCTCGCGGTAGCGGTCGTCCCCGGTGGCGCCGTAGGCCCGGGCCAGGGCCTGGATCGCCAGGCCGTTCCAGGCGGTGACGATCTTGCCGTCCACGCCGGGTGGGACGCGCCGCGCGCGGGCCTCGCGCAGCGGCTCGCGCCAGCGGTCGAACAGTCCGGCGATCTCCTCCTCGGACCGGCCGAAGCGCCGGGCCACGGCCGCGGCCGGGACGCGACGGGTCAGGACCGAACGGCCCTCGAAGTTGCCGCGCGCGGTCACCCCCAGGAGCATGGCCAGCGGCGGGCCGTCCCTCTCCCCGCAGACGGCGGTGATCTGCCCCGGCGTCCAGACGTAGTAGCTCCCCTCCTCGCCGCCGCTGTCGGCGTCGAGGCTGGCGAAGAAACCGCCGTCCGGGTCCTGCATCTCCCGCAGCAGGAAGTCCAGGATGCCGGTCGCCACCTCCCGGTAGCGCGGCTCGTCCAGGGCCGCGGCCGCCTCCAGGTACAGGGAGGCGAGCTGGGCGTTGTCGTAGAGCATGATCTCGAAGTGGGGCACCGTCCAGGTCGGCTCGACGGTGTAGCGGTGGAATCCGCCCCCCAGGTGGTCGTGGATCCCGCCGGCGGCCATGGCGTCCAGGGTCCTGCGCAGGGACCGCTCCAGCTCCCGCCCACCGGCGCGGCGCCAGCGGTGCAGCAGGAAGCGCCAGCGCAGCGGCGTGGGGAACTTCTGCCGGCCGGCAAAGCCGCCGTGCTCGCGGTCCACCCGGGCCAGCGCGTCGGCGACGATCCGGTCCAGGCCCCCCCGCGTCGGCGCTTCCCGCCCGTCGGCCCGGGGTGCGCGGGCCACGTGGGCGGCGACGCGGCGGGCCTGCTCGACCAGGTCGTCGCGCCGCTCCCGGTAGGCCGCGGCGATCCCGGTCACCAGGTCCAGGAACCGGTCGCGGGGGAAGTAGGTCCCGCCGAAGAACGGTTCCAGGTCCGGGGTCAGGAAGACGGACAGGGGCCAGCCGCCGCGGCCGGTCATGGCGACGACGGCATCCATGTAGACGGCGTCCAGGTCGGGCCGCTGCTCCCGGTCGACCTTGATGCAGACGAAGTGGTCGTTGAGGAAGGCGGCGACGGCGTCGTCCTCGAAGACCTCGTGCTCCATGACGTGGCACCAGTGGCACGAGGAGTAGCCGATCGACAGGAAGACGGGGCGGTCCAGGGCGCGGGCGCGCGCCAGGGCCTCCTCGCCCCAGGGATACCAGTCCACCGGGTTGTGGGCGTGCTGGCGCAGGTAGAGGGAAGGTTCGTCCAGCAGGTGGTTGCCGTGCTCGCGCAACCAGGCGGGGGTGCGCTCCACAGCACCGGCGGCGGGAGGGCCGGCGGCGCCGGCCGGTTCCAGGAAGGCCATGATCGCTCCCAGCAGCAGGACCAGCAGCGCCGCCAGGCGCCGCCACCGACGGCAGTCGAAGGGCAGGACGCACATGATGGCGACAGAATAACTCCTCTTTTATCCGCCGGCCACCTCCCCCCCGGCGACCCTTGTCCCGCCGATGCCAGGGCGCCCCGTCTCCGGGGAGACGGGGCGCCCGAGGTGCGGTTCCAGCGGTGAACTAGAAGTTCATCGTGGCCATGCTGTAGAACCAGATGGACGTGTCGGTGTCGGGAGCGTAGTCGTCGCTCAGGGTGAAGAAGCTGAAGCCGTTCGTCCAGGAGAAGGCACCGGTGTCCTTGTAGGTCAGGGCCAGGTCGACCTCGGTGCCGATGGCCTTCTCGCCGAGGGTGCCAGTCTCACCCAGCGTCTTGGTCGTCGCCCAGCGGTCCTCGACGTTGCTGAACAGGTGGGCGTCGGCCTTGGCGGACCAGCTGTCGTTGAACGGGTAGCTCATGCGCACGGCCAGGTCCATCAGGCCGAACACGGGCTGGCCGACGAAGTAGTCCATGGCGCCGCGGAACTTGTGGCCGGTGTAGTAGAGGTTGTCGAAGGTCTTGTAGTCGGTGTCGTCGGCAGCGGTACCGGAGGTGATGTCGGCCAGGAAGCCGAACCGGAAGCCGTTGTCCAGGGTGTAGCCCAGCTCGGTGTAGAGCATCCAGGCGGCGATGTCGACGCTGACGGCGTCGTAGGTGCCCACCTGGTAGGCGCCCATGAACTCGAAGTCGACGTCGTCGTTGAAGTTCCGCTTCGTGTAGAGACCGAAGGTGAAGCGGCTCATGTCATCGTTGGCCTCGTCGTCGTCGTAGTAGACGAACAGGTCGAAGTTGGCGCTGTCGAAGTGGCCGTTGAAACCGGCGAAGTAGTGGTCGGTGCCGCTGGCGGTGTCGTAGTCGTCCAGGTGCTCGCTCAGCTGCGTGGCGAACAGGCTCAGCATGAAGGAATCGAAGCTCCGATCGAACTTCAAGCCCTCGAAGGTCCGCCCGATGTTGCTCCAGCCGACGGCGCCCACCAGGCGCTGGTTGTGCATGTTCATCTCGAAGCGGCCGACCTGCAGGGCACCCTTGTCGCACGGCTTGTAGACCATGTAGCCCTGGTGCAGGTTGACGGTGTTGCTGAAGCCCAGCGAGCTGGTCCCGGCGTCGACGCCGATGACGCGGGAGTCCTGCAGCTGGAAGAACAGGGACATGTTGTCCTGGGGCTGCAGCGCCAGGCCGATGCGGGTCCGCATCTCGCTGTAGTGCCTGGCATCGGTGTCACTGTTGAAATCGGTGTCGTCGATGAACGAACGCCAGCGGACCTGGCCGTTGACGGTCACATCACCCATGTCACCGGCGAGGGCCGGGACAGCGAGCGCGATCAGCAGCAGAGCTGCCATCAGCAGCGAGAGTGTCTTTACCATCTTCAAGGCGGTCTCCTTTCCTTCGGTTCCTGGGGACGCCCGGTGCGGACTGCATCACCGGGATCCGACGCGCCAATAGTTAGCGTCCTTTGCAACTAGCATCAAGGGAAAACTGGCGGAAAAACCACTTCATTGTCAATCCAAAAACATGTGCCATTGCCGGCACTCAACGTCTCGTTGACAGGCCCCGGCACCGGTCGCACTCTACAGGATCGATCAGGGAGGTCGATAGAGGGGGGCGACACGACTCGTTTTCCGATCTGCCACGGATTCCATCGCAGGAGGCGACATGAACACCGGATGGTCAAGGTTCCTCTTCCCCGCGCTGGCCCTGCTGGTGATCGCGGGCGTCTTCGTCCCGGCGGGCCACGCCGCGCCGCCGACCGACCACCCCGCCGCCGCGTCCGTCGCCAGGGCGGACCACCAGGCGTCCGGCCCCCGGGCCGACACCGGGCACGTCTCCGGTGGCGAGCAAGGTGAACACGGTGGCGCCCACGCCGAGCACGAGCCCGGCCTGGGCTCCCGGCTCCCCCTCTGGAGCGCCCTGCCCTTCGTGGGCATCCTGCTCTCGATCGCCGTCTTCCCCCTGGTGGCGCCCCACTTCTGGCACCGCCACTTCCCCAAGGTCTCCGCCTTCTGGGCGGCGGTCTTCGCCCTGCCCTTCCTGCTGGCCTTCAAGGGGGAGGCGCTGCAGGCCATCATCCACATCTACGTGGTGGACTACATCCCGTTCATCATCCTGCTGTGGGCCCTGTTCACCGTGGCCGGCGGGATCTTCGTGGGCGGCGCGCTGCGCGGCTCGCCCCGCATGAACATCCTCCTGCTGCTGATCGGGACGCTGCTGGCCTCCTGGATCGGCACCACCGGCGCGGCCATGGTCATGATCCGCCCGGTGATCCGGGCCAACGCCTGGCGGCGCTACAAGGTCCACGTCATCGTCTTCTTCATCTTCCTGGTGGCCAACATCGGCGGGTCGCTCACCCCGCTGGGTGATCCCCCCCTCTTCCTCGGTTTCCTGCACGGCGTGCCGTTCTTCTGGGTGACGACGAACATCCTGAGGGAGATGGCCACCGTCACGCTGCTGCTGCTGGCCGTCTTCTTCGCCCTGGACACGTACTACTTCCGCAAGGAGGGCCCCGCGCCCGACGACGGCAACGGCGAGGGGATCCGCATCGAGGGACTGCACAACCTGGTCTTCCTGCTGGGTGTGATGGGGGGCGTGCTGTTCTCCGGCTCGGTCAAGCTGGGCACGATCCACCTGATCGGCCACGTCTCCGTGGAGGTGCAGAACGTTGTCCGGGACCTGTTCCTGATCCTGATGGGGCTGCTCTCGCTGCGCACGACCAGCAAGGGCACCCGGGAGCGGAACGAGTTCTCCTGGTTCCCCATCCAGGAGGTGGCCTACCTCTTCGCCGGGATCTTCATGACGATCATCCCCGCCCTGGCGATCCTGCAGGCGGGCAAGGAGGGGGCGCTGGGCGGCCTGATCGAGTTCGTCAGCTCGCCGGCCCGCTACTTCTGGGTCACCGGCGGACTGTCCAGCTTCCTGGACAACGCCCCCACCTACCTGACCTTCTTCAACAGCGCCCTGGGCAGCTTCGGGATGCCCGAGAGCGCCGTGCCGGGAGCGCTGGGCTACGTGGCGGGGATCGCGGCCAATCCCCACTTCATCGAGGACCTGACGGCCATCAGCGCCGGCGCGGTCTTCATGGGGGCGAACACCTACATCGGCAACGCTCCCAACTTCATGGTCAAGTCGATCGCGGAGGAGGCCGGCATCCCCATGCCCAGCTTCTTCGGCTACATGCTGAAGTACTCGCTGCCGATCCTGGTGCCGAGCTTCATCGTCGTGACACTGCTGTTCTTCAGCTAGGGGGGACATGATGGCCCAGAAAAAGACCAGCAACCGGGTCACCTTCTACCAGCTCACCCTGGTGGGCCCGGAGGAGCTGATCCACGGCTTCCTGACCGGCCTGGCCATCGGGTCCGGTCACCACGCGCACTGCTACTACACGGACCTCGAGGACATCGCCGAGCCGGAATCGCTGACCGAGAAGCTGGAGGAGTGGCTCAAGCGCAGCACCCGCCAGACGCGGGTCATCGTCGACCATCTGACCCGCCGCCTGATCCGCAAGCACCGCGAGCGGATGGTTGCCGAGACGGGGATCGTCCTGGAGGAGGAGCAGCGGGTCCGCGCCGCGCGCTTCTCCTTCCACTACCGCGCCTATGCTCCCCGCTACCGGGACGAGATCGACACGCTCCTGAAGGTGCTGCCGCGCGGCTGCCGGCTGCTGAACCACGAGCGCGAGGAGATCATCGACGAGAGCGCCAAGGGACCGGAGTTCTACACCCCGGCCCACGACTACGAGCTGCGCGGCAGCGCCGAGGTCCGCGGCCGGGTGGACCGGGTCATCGAGGCCCATCACCTGCTGGATTCCCATCCGCTGATCGAGCCGGACGAGATCGAGCTGGAACTCGGCTGACCCGCCAGGGACGGTCGGTTCCGGAGACCGTCCGGGCCCGCGAGAAACGGCCCCCGGGACATCCCGGGGGCCGTTCGCGTGCGCTTGGCGGTGCCACCGCTACTTGACCAGCAGCATCTTCTGCAGCCGCTCCCCGTCGGGGGTGACCAGGCGGGCGAAGTAGACTCCCGCCCCCACGCTGCGGCCTGCGGCGTCGCGGCCGTTCCAGGTGACCTGCTGCACGCCGGCGGGCAGCTCCCCCTCGACCAGGGTCCGCACCAACCGGCCCGCCGGGTCGTAGATCCGCAGCGAGACCCTCCCCTGCCGCGGCAGGGTGAACGTCAGGCGCGTGCTCGGATTGAACGGGTTGGGGTAGTTGGGGGCCAGGTCGAGCCGACGCGGCGCGTCCGGGGCCGCCGTCGTCAGGTCGGGAAGGGTCAGCCTCAGGCACCAGGAGTCGAGGGTCCCGGTATCGTAGCTGGCCAGATCCCTGACCCGCAGGATCCAGGCGCCGTCGGCCGGTTCGCCCAGCAGGGCGTCCAGGTTGCCGGCGGGAGCCAGCTCGTCCGGGTACCAGCCGTGGATGTCGTCCGTGCCGCCGCCGCTGCGGTCGTGCAGCGTGACGACCGTGCCCGACGGGGAGACGAGCTCGACGACCAGGTCTCCCTGGTAGGTATGGGTGATGTCGACCTGGACGGCCAGGCCGGAGACGTCCACGCCCGGGGCGGTGACGTAGAGGGTGTCGGCGACGCCGGCGGCGTCGTTGTCCGGGATCGCCAGCGCGGGCCCGGAGCAGGTCGTCTCCTCGACGGCCCTGTAGAGGGTCAGGGTGATACCGGTGATGGTCTGGCCGGCGGCGAGGGCGATCTCGGTCGTCGCCGTCGTCCAGCCCGCCTTGGTGGCCCGCAGGGTGTAGTTCCCGCCGAACAGGCCGGTCAGGGTGAACGACCCGTCCGTCCCGGTGACGACGCTGCCGCCGCCGGGAACGGCCGTGACGGTCACGCCGCCCGGGTCGCTGCCGGGCAGGACGACGGTCCCGCTGACGGCGGCGTCACCGACCTCCTCGGTCAGCAGCCAGGTGACGGCGTCCTCCAGCAGGTCGACGCGGGCGCCGGCCTCGGCGGCCGCGTAGTTGAAGGTGTAGTAGACGACCTGTCCCCCTTCGGGGGCCGGATTGGGATCGAAGCAGACGATGCTGCCCAGGGAGGGGTAGTCCGTCCAGGCGCCGGGAGCCTGCGCGTCCGCGGCGGGGGTGACGCGATCGGCGTCGCCGTACCCGACATAGGCGACCGGCACAGGGCCGCCCACGACGTTGGGAACGCTGACGGCGTGGTGGGCGGGATCGGCGATGAGCAGGTCACCGCTGCTGTCGCCGTCCCAGGCCAGGATGTGCAGGACGGACGCGGCGAAGGCGGCGTCGTCCTGGTGCAAGTAGGCGATCTCGCCCCCCTCGATCAGCAGGTGCCCCCCGCCCTGGACGTAGTTGACCAGGGCCGACCGCAGGACCGGATCCGACAGGTTGCTGGTGTTGCCGCCGCTGGCGACGACGAGGAGGTCGTAGCCCGGCCAGGTCGTCGGGTCGGTCGCCGCGGCGGTCTCGACGGTGACGGCGTAGCCCAGGTTCTCCAGGTCCACGGCCATCTCCGCCGCCGAGCGCGTGGCCCCGGGCTGGTAGGCGGGAGCGATCTCCTTGCCGGTCTTGGGGTCCAGCTTGGCCGGGACGGTCGCGCCCCGGGCACCGCCGTCGTCCACGATCAGGATGTTCCCCGCCGTGGGCTGGAGCGCGATGGCCTTGACCAGTTCCGGCTGGTCCACGGTCAGGGCGAACGCCGCGGTCCGGTGGTACTGGGCCCTCACGGTGACGACGTAGTCGGCATACGGCAGGTCGGGAACGGTGAACGACCCGTCGGTCGTGTCGCACGCCGCCTCGGCGTAGAGATCCCCGTTGTCGGCGCGGAAGACCTGGACCGTCGCCGCCAGGGGCGAGCCGTCGACGGCGTCGGTGACCTTCCCGGTCAGCGTCCCGCGGGGCGCCGGGGCCAGGACGATGTCGTGGTCGTTGGGGCCGTACTGGAGGAAGATGTTCTCGCTGAACGGCAGGTAGCCGAACTGGTCGACGGTCAGCTCGTACTCGCCCACCGGTACGCTGTCGGGGACGGCGTAGTGGCCGCTGTCGTCGCAGACGGCGCTGAAGACGACCTGGCCGCCGGCGTGGCCGACGACGACGGCGCCGGCCACGTCGCCCGTGCCGTCGCCCACGTGGCCCGCCAGGGTGCCGTAGGGAACGATGACGTCGAAGGTCTCGCTGTAGAGGTCATGGCCCGGCAGGGCGATGGTGCCGGTGACGCTCCCCTGCTGGGTGACCGTCAGGGTCATCTCCGCGGCCGTCGTCGTCGTGTCGGCGCCACCGGGCAGCAGGGCGTGCAGCTCGGCGCCGCTCTCGCCCACCTGGGCGTGCAGGACGGCCGGCAGGTCCAGGGGGAAGGCGTCGGCCAGGCCGATGTCCGTGGTGACGGTCAGGTCGGGCGAGGTCAGCGGCTGGGCCAGGACGGCCACCGGTGCGCGGAACAGGTCGTATTCGTCCCCGGGACGGCGGCCGACGATCTCGATCCCGGGACCGTAGGGGGCGTCGACCGGCACGACGGCCGTCCCTGTCGTGTCCGTCGTCACCGGTGTCGTCGCGTAGCCGAACCCCTCGGCCCAGACGTCGATGCCGGCCAGCGGCGTGATCCCGTCGGCGTCCAGGATCGTCACCGTGACGTCGGTCGGGGTCTGGACCGGGATCGTGTCGGGCGTGACGGTCACCTGGCTGGCCGCAGCGGCCGGCACCGTCTCGATGGCCGGCACGAGGTTGTAGCCGGTGACGGTCAACGTGACGTCGCCGGGAGTGGTCACCGGCTCGGCGAGGACGACGTCCACGTGACCGGCGGCGTCGGCGACGCCGCTGCCGAGGATGACGCCGTCCCGCGACAGGCAGACCCGGGCGCCCGCCACGCCGGTCTCGACCGGGAAGACCGTCTCGCCGAAGTGCAGGACAGGCGGATGGGTCACCGCCAGGGTCGCCGGCTCGTCGGTCCGCACGACCAGGGAGCAGTCGCCGAAGATGTTGTACTGCTCGATGAGCTTCTGTCCCTCGCCGGCGGGATAGTCGTCCAGGACCTGCATGCCGCCGTAGAAGTACAGGGCGCCGAGGGTGCGCGCCTGGTCGCCGACCAGCAGGTCGACGGCGTGGGCCTGCATGACGGTCGGCGGAACCCAGTCGGCCAGGGTCGAGGCGGAGTAGCTGGCCACGGCGCCGGTGGGCTGGCTGACGGTCCCCGCCCGCAGCCACGCCTCGGCGAAGCAGGTCGCCAGGGAGAAGTCGCCGTTGGAGCAGGAGACGTCCAGGATCCAGGGGTGGGCCCAGCCGTTGGCCAGGTTGTCGATGTCGCTGTTGGCGAAGTAGACGCTGCCCCAGCTCGTCCCCGAGCCGTGGCCGAGGTAGTTGACGAGGCTGCGCCCGGCGTTCAGCGCGGCGGTGATGTCCGCCGTCGTGCCGGTGGGCTGGTAGATCTGGTCGACCTCGGTGAAGGTGTAGGCCAGCAGGTCGTCGCGCAGCAGGTCGCACCGCTCGTAGTCGGTGGGCGTGCCCTCGTTGCTGGCGATGCCGCAGGCCCGGTGGTACCAGGCGGCCGCGGCGCCGGTGTCGGGATCGCGCTCGTAGCGAATGAACTTGTTGACCTGGATCTGGACCTCGGTGGCGTTCTGGGCCGAGATCCGCGAGACGAACAGGTCGGGATAGGAGTCGCTGCCGGCGACCATGGCGTAGACGGGATCGCTGTCGGCCCCCTCGTAGGGGCCGCTGTTGGTGGGCACGTCCTCGATGTCCCCCACCAGGACGACGTAGGTCAGTCCCTCCGGCTCGTTGTAGCGGGTCGTGATGGCGTCCCGGATGCCGGCGGCCGTGCCGCCGACGCTCGAGGTCGTGACGACCTCGACCGGGATCCCCTCCTGGATCTTCCACGCCACGAAGGGCTGGACGGCACCCAGGTAGGCATCGGCGGTCACGACGAGCATCCGGCCCGGGTGGGCGATCGTCTGGTACTTGGCCGGCGTCTCGTTGAGCAGCAGCCGGCGGTAGATGGCGGCGAACTGGGGATCGACACCGTCGTGGCGGACGGTCAGGACGTTCTTGCCGCCGCTGCCGCGGGTGACGACCTCCAGGACGATCCGGCGCAGGACGCGCAGGACGCCGCGGTCGAAGTCGTAGGCCACCGGGAAGATCCGCACGCCGACGCCGCGGACGTCGCGCAGCAGGAACGGCTCGGTCAGCTCGGCCGCCCGCTCCGGGTAGAGGCCGCCGCGCTCATACACCTTCCCGAAGGTGTAGGGCACCGTGGCGGGATCGATATCACGGGTCAGCGACCCCTTCGACGGCAACGGCGGCGCGGCGGGGATCTCCTCCCACTCCTGTTGGACGATCTTCAGCTCCGGCGTTCCTGCCGGGGCGATGGCGATCGACCGGGCCACCAGCGGCAGGGACGGCTCGCCGGGGCGCAGCAGCGGCGCCCCGCCGGGCACCGTCACGACGCTGTAGGCGGCGGCGCCGACGGTCGTCTCGCCGATCTCGACGCCGGGCAGGGTCATCTCGATACGAACGGCGTCCACCGGTCCCGAGGCCTCCAGCCGCGGGGCCGCGGGTACGGCCAGGGGATCGGCCACGGGATGCCAGGCCGCCGTGGCGGCGGTTCCGAGCAGGAGCAGTCCTAGACAGAGCAGCAGGAACGAGTAGCGTGACGGCATGGGGCGACTCCCATCGCGTGGGTCCATTCTGTAAGGCGAGCGATGAACCGGCGGGACAACTATTGTACCACGAAAGTTGTGTCACTGAAAGTGTGTCCGGCCCGCATGCTGCAGCCGCCAGGGCATGCAGACCGACGCGACACGCT
>CAYTEO010000045.1:0-8289 GCA_964436825.1 uncultured Fibrobacteraceae bacterium
CTGCGGGACCGGCGCCGCGGCGCGCGCGAGGCCGCCCGGCTGCGCCTGGCCGCCGTCCCCCTGCGGCAAAGGGCCGGGATCGACGCCGCCCACCGCGACCTGGTCTCGGTGTGGGAGCGCCTGGCCGCCTCGCGCGACGCCGTCGCCCGCCTGCGGGGGACGATCCTGCCGGAGGCGCGGCGGGCCGTCGCCGAGGCCGAGCAGGCCCATGCCAAGGGCCGGTTCGGCTACACCGATGTCACCAGCGTCCGGGAGGCCTACCTGGAAGTCCGCCGCGACCTGGTCCTCACCCACGCCGACAGCCATCGCCTCTACGCCGAGCTGGAGCGCCTGACCGGCGGCTCGCCGGCTGTGACCGACCACCGGAAGGAGGTCTCCCGATGAGGTCACGCGAGATGTTTCCCGTCCTGCTGGCCATCGCCCTGCTGCTGACCGCCGGGCTGCCGTCCGTCGTTTCCGCGGGGGAGGAGCACGATCACGGGCAGGAAGACCACGAAGCGCACGCGCAGGAGATCCGCCTGCCCGAGGAGGTCCTGGCCGAGTTCGGCGTCACGATGGCCGAGGCCGGTCCCGGCACCATCGTCCGGACGGTCTCCCTGCCGGCCGAGATCCGCCCCGACGAGGATCGCCTGGTCCACCTGGTGCCCCGCTTCGCCGGCGTGGCCGTCGAGGTCCGCGCCGCCGTGGGCGACCGGGTCCGGCCGGGCCAGGTCCTGGCCGTCCTGGAGAGCGACCTCTCCCTCTCGCCCTACCGCCTGGAGACGGCCATGGGCGGGACGGTCATCGACCGGCACCTCTCCGTGGGCGAGCACGTCGACCGGGAGCGGACCGTCTTCGTCGTGGCCGACCTGGACCGCGTCTGGGTCGACGTCACCGTCTTCCAGCGCAACCTGGACGACGTCGCCGTCGGCCGGCGCGTCGTCGTCCACAGCGAACGGCGCGGCGAGGCGGCCGAGGGGGCCATCACGTTCGTCTCCCCGGTCCTGGACGAGCAGACCCGCACGGCCACGGCCCGGGTCGTCCTGGACAACCGGGACCGGCGCTGGTTCCCGGGGATGTTCGTCACGGCCGATGTCGTCGTCGACACCCTGCGAGTCCCGGTGGCGGTGCCGCGTACCGCCGTCCAGTACCTGGACGAGCAGCCGGTCGTCTTCGTGCGCGACGACGACGGCGCCTTCCGGCCCCGTCCCATCGTGACCGGCGTGTCCGATCACCGGCTGCTGGCGGTGACGGCCGGACTCGAGCCCGGCGAGACGATCGCCGCCACGGGCGGCTTCATCCTCAAGTCCGAGCTGGCCAAGGACGCCTTCGGCGACGGCCACGCGCACTGAGCGGGGAGGGACCCATGTTGACGCACCTGATCTCGTTCGCCCTGCGCAGCCGCCCGCTGATGGTCGTCGTGACCGTCCTGGTCGGCGCTCTGGGCTTCGCGGCCTACCGGCAGCTGCCGGTGGACGCCTTCCCCGACGTCTCCCCGAACCTGGTCCAGGTCTTCACCCAGACCGAGGGGCTGGCCCCCGAGGAGGTGGAGCGCTACGTCACCTACCCCGTGGAGGCGGCCATGGCCGGCCTGCCCGGCCTGGAGAAGATCCGGTCGGTCTCCAACTTCGGGCTGTCGGTGGTCAACCTCTACTTCCGGGACGACGTCGACATCTACTTCGCGCGCCAGCTCGTCGGGGAGCGCCTCGGGGAGGCGCGCGAGCAGATCCCCGAGGGCTTCGGCGATCCCGAGATGGGGCCCATCTCCACGGGGCTGGGGCTGGTCCTGTTCTACTACCTGGACGATGAGACCGGCCGCTATTCGCTGACCGAGCTGCGCACCATCCAGGACTGGCTCGTCAAGTACCACCTGCAGACCGTGCCCGGGGTGACCGAGGTCCTGGGCATCGGCGGCTGGGAGAAGCAGTTCCAGGTGGCCGTCGCGCCCGACGCCCTGCTGCGCTACGACGTGACCCTGGACGAGGTGGTGGCGCGCATCCGGGCCAACAACCTCAACGTGGGGGCCCAGTTCATCGAGCGGGGTGCCGAGGAGCTGGTGGTCCGCTCGGTGGGGATGGCCCGCGACGTGGAGGACCTGGCCTCCATCGTCGTCAAGACCCGCGACGGACGGCCGGTCACCCTGTCCGACCTGGCCACCATCGCCGAGGGCGGGGCGGTGCGCCGCGGCGTGCAGACCCGCAACGGCGTGGGCGAGGTCGTGGCCGGCATGGTGGTGAAACTCTACGGCACCAACTCCTCCACCGTCATCGGCCGGGTGGAGCAGCGGCTGGCGGAGATCAACCGCATCCTGCCCGACGGGGTGCGCATCGTCCCCTACTACGAGCAGAAGACCCTGGTCCGGGCGGCCGTCTCCACGGTCACCAGCGCCCTGCTGCTGGGCGTGGTGCTGGTGATGCTGGTCCTGCTGCTGTTCATGGGCGGGGTGCGGGCCAGCCTCGTCGTCGCGCTGTCGCTGCCGTTCTCGGTCCTGTTCGCCTTCATCTGCATGTGGCGGCTGGGGATCTCGGCCAACCTGATGTCCCTGGGCGGACTGGCCATCGCCATCGGGATGATGGTCGACGGGACGATCGTCATCATCGAGAACATCGACCGGCACCTGCGCCGCGACCGGCCCGACGTGTCGCGCCTGACGACGGTCCGCTTCGCCAGCCTGGAGGTGGCGCGACCGATCCTGTTCGCCATCGCCATCATCATCCTGGTCTTCGTCCCCCTGTTCACGCTGCAGGGCGTGGAGGGCAAGACATTCCGGCCGCTGGCCTACACGGTGGCGCTGGCCATGCTCGGCTCGCTGCTGTTCGCGGTGCTGCTGGCGCCGGTCTTCGGCAGCCTCCTGATGCGGCCGCCGCGGGACGGGAAGCGGCGCGGCGAGCCGTTCCTGATCGGGATCCTGCGGCGCGTCTACCGCCCCCTGGTGGCGGCGGTCGTGCGGCGGCGCTGGATCGCGGTGGCCGTCGCCGTGCTGCTGCTGGGCGCCGGGCTGGCGTTGCTGCCGCGGCTCGGCTCCGAGTTCACGCCGCGGCTGCGGGAGGGGACGATCATCGTGCGGCTGACCATGGCGCCGTCGATCTCCCTGACCGAGAGCACCCGGCTGACCCAGGTCGTCGAGCGGCGGCTGCTGACGATCCCCGAGGTGCGCGAGGTGGTCAGCCGCATCGGCCGCGGCGAGGTGGGGGCCCACACCGACCCGATCAACAGCGCCGAGATGTACGTCCTGCTCCACCCGCGGGAGCAGTGGCGGGAGGCGCGCAGCCAGGAGGACATCGAGCGGCTGATCCGCGACCGGCTGGGCGAGCTGCCCGGGATCCGGATCAACCTGACCCAGCCGATCGAGATGACCGTCGACGAGCTGCTCGAGGGGGTGCGGGCCGAGCTGGCGGTCAAGCTGTTCGGCGACGACCTGGAGGTGCTGACCGAGCGCGCCGAGGCCATCGCCGCCGTCCTGCAGGACGTGCGCGGCGCCGCCGACGTCCAGGTGGACCAGATCAGCGGTACGCCGCAGCTGGTGATCACCATCGATCGCCAGGCCATCGCCCGCTACGGCATCAACGTCTCGGACGTCCAGTCCGTGGTGCGCACGGCCGTCGGCGGCGAGACGGTGGGGCAGATCTACGAGGGGGTGCGGCGGTTCGACATCGTGGTGCGGTACCGGCCCGAGGACCGCGGCGACGTGGCGGCCGTCGCGGGGATCCTGGTGGCGGGTCCGGGGGGGGAACGGATCCCCCTGTCCGAGCTGGCGGACATCCGCGTCGTCACCGGACCCCGGCAGATCACACGCGAGGACAACCAGCGCTTCATCACGATCCAGTGCAACGTGGAGGGCCGGGACATCGGCTCCTTCGTGGCCGAGGCGCGGCAGAGGCTGGCGGACGCGGTCGACCTGCCGCCGGGCTACCTGGTCGCCTGGGGCGGGCAGTTCCGCCTGCAGCAGGAGGCCAACAGGCGGCTGCGGGTCGTCGTGCCGGCCACCCTGCTGCTGGTGCTCATCCTGCTGTTCAGCTACTTCGGCTCGCTGCGCAGCGCCCTGCTGATCCTGCTGAACATCCCGCTGGCCCTGGTGGGCGGGATCGCCGCCCTCTGGCTGGCCGGGGAGAACCTGTCGGTCCCGGCGACGATCGGGTTCATCGCCCTGTTCGGCATCGCCCTGGAGAACGGGATGGTCCTGGTGACGACCCTCAACCAGCTCGTCCGCGACGGCACCCCCGTGGACCGGGCCTCCGTGGAGGGCGCCGTGCAGCGGCTACGGGCGGTGCTGATGACGGCGGTGACCACGGCCCTGGGCCTGCTGCCGCTGCTGCTGTCCCACGGGACCGGCAGCGAGGTGCAGCGTCCCCTGGCCACGGTCGTCACCGGCGGGCTGGTCAGCTCGACCCTGCTGACCCTGCTGGTCCTGCCTGCCGTCTACACCTGGTTCCGGCCGCGGGACCTGCGCGGGTAGTCCGGAGGCTGAGCGCCGCGACGGACGAAGGGGCCCGGCCGTGAGGCCGGGCCCCTCGTTGCTCCGCTGGCGCCGGGTTCACGCGATCCGCAGCCGCCGCAACCGCAGGGCGTTGGCGATGACCGACACGGAACTGAAGCTCATGGCGGCGGCGGCGATGATCGGCGACAGCAGCAGCCCGGTCACGGGATAGAACACGCCCGCGGCCACCGGCACGCCCACGGCGTTGTAGGCGAAGGCCCAGAACAGGTTCTGCTTGATGTTGCGCATCGTCGCGCGCGACAGCAGGCGCGCCCGCACGATGCCGCGCAGGTCGCCCTTGACCAGGGTCACGCCCGCGCTCTCCATGGCCACGTCGGTGCCGGTGCCCATGGCGATGCCGACGTGGGCCAGGGCCAGGGCGGGGGCGTCGTTGACTCCGTCGCCGGCCATGGCGACGATGTGGCCCTGCTCCTGGAGGCGGCGGACGACCTCGGCCTTCTCGTCCGGCAGCACCTCGGCGATGACCTCGTCGATGCCCAG
Organism: uncultured Fibrobacteraceae bacterium; assembly: GCA_964436825.1. Taxonomy (GTDB): domain Bacteria; phylum Krumholzibacteriota; class Krumholzibacteriia; order LZORAL124-64-63; family LZORAL124-64-63; genus CAYTEO01. The sequence goes on from CAYTEO010000045.1 coordinate 4,958, forward strand.
GCGCGAGGCCACCGCCTCGGCCGTCGTGCGGCTGTCGCCGGTGAGCATGACGATCCGGATCCCCTCGGCGTGCAGGGCCGCGATCGCCTCGGCGGTGGTCTCCTTGACGGGGTCGGCCACGCCCACCAGGCCGGCCGGCCGGCCATCGACGGCCACCAGCACGACCGTCCGTCCCTCGCGCCGCGAGCGGTCGGCGGCGTCGGCCAGGGCGGTCGTGTCAACCCCGGCGTCGGCCAGGAGCTTCTCGTTGCCGACCAGGATCCGGCGGCCGTCGACCAGGCCGGTGATGCCCTTGCCCGTCACCGAGTCGAATGCGTCCGGCGTCGACAGCTCCAGGCCGCGCTGCAGCGCGCCCTCGACGATCGCCTCGGCCAGGGGATGCTCGCTGCCGCGCTCGAGGCTCGCCACCAGCCGCAGCAGCTCGTCCTCGCCGAGGGTGTCGGTCACCGTCTCCACCTGCTGCAGGCGCGGCCGGCCCTCGGTCAGCGTCCCGGTCTTGTCCACCACCAGGGTGTCCACGTTGCGCAGCGTCTCGATGGCCTCGGCGTCCTTGAACAGCACGCCCAGCGACGCCGCCTTGCCGGTGGCCACCATGATGGACATGGGCGTGGCCAGCCCCAGGGCGCAGGGACAGGCGATGATCAGCACGGCCACGGCGTTGACCAGCGCGTGGGCCAGGCGGGGCTCCGGTCCCAGCAGCCACCAGACGAGAAAGGTGATCACCGCGATCACCACCACCGCCGGCACGAACCAGCCGGCCACCACGTCGGCCAGCTTCTGGATGGGGGCGCGGCTGCGCTGGGCGTCGGCCACCATCTGCACGATGCGGGACAGCAGCGTGTCCGCGCCCACCTTCTCCGCCTCCACCACCATGGTGCCGGTCTGGTTGATGGTGCCGCCGATCACGTGGTCGCCGACCCCCTTGGCCACGGGGATCGGCTCGCCGGTGATCATGGACTCGTCCACGGCGCTGCTACCCTCCACGACGACGGCGTCGACGGGGATCTTCTCGCCCGGCCGCACGCGCAGCCTGTCGCCGACGACCACCTGGTCCAGCGGGACGTCCTGCTCGCTGCCGTCGGGCCCGACGCGGCGGGCGGTGGCCGGCGCCAGGTCCAGCAGTGCCCGGATGGCGGCGCCGGTCCGCCCGCGGGCCCGCAGTTCCAGGACCTGCCCCAGCAGGACGAGGGTGACGATGACCGCCGCCGCCTCGAAGTAGACCGCCACGTTGCCGTCGGTGTCGCGCAGCGAGGCCGGGAAGATGTCCGGCAGCAGCGTGGCGATGACGCTGTAGAGGTAGGCGACTCCCGTCCCCAGGCCGATGAGGGTGAACATGTTCAGGGAGCGCTCGACGACCGAGCGCCAGCCGCGGACGAAGAAGGGCCAGCCCCCCCACAGGACGACCGGCGTGGCCAGCGCGAACTGCAGCCAGGCCAGCCAGGCCCGGCCCGCGCCGACGTGCAGGCCGGGGACCAGTTCGGACATGGAGGAGAGGAAGACCGGGATCGACAGCACCAGGCTCCAGCGGAAGCGGCGGGTCATGTCCCGCAGCTCGCCGTCGTCCTCCCCGGTGCCGGGCAGGACGGGCTCCAGGGCCATGCCGCAGATGGGGCAGCTGCCGGGACCGTCGCTGACGATCTCGGGGTGCATGGGGCAGGTGTACCGGGTCGCGGCATCGGAGGGGGCGTCGCCCGCCGTCTCCCGTCCCCCCGCCGCGGACACGGAGTGGTGGTCGTGCCCGGCAGGGTGGTGCTCGCCACCACCGTGGTGATGGTGCTCGTGACCGTGGTGCTGCCGGTCGGGGGAGTCGTGGTGGTCGTGTTGTTCGCCGGTGTGAGGCCGGTGCCCGCCGGTGTCCCCCTTGCCGCAGCAGCTCGATCCGTGCCGGTGGGTCGTCATGGCGTCTCTCCTCCCTGGTCCGCGTGGTCCTTGCCGGGGTCGGGGACCGGCCGGGACCGGTCCCCGGTCGGGTCAGTGCCCGCTGCAGCACGTCTTGCCCTGTGACGCGCTGCCCTGCATCTGCATCTTCTCATGCGACATGTGACCTTGCATCTGCTTCTTCGGCGTCCGTCCGGGCCGAGCGTCGTCGTCGACGAAGCTGCCGCAGCGGGACATCTTCTTGCCGTAGTAGGGATTGGCGATCTGGCCGCCGTCCTGCAGCCAGTAGTGCTTGGCCATGGGGCAGTAGGCCACCTGCGGGCGCTCGCCGGGAACCATGTCGCGGAAGGCGATCATCTCCTCGCTGAGCGAGACGAAGGCGGCGCGGGCGGCCTCGAGGGATCCGGCACCGGCCAGTTCCACGGCGGAGTCGGCCAGCCGGGGCAGCAGTGCCTTGCAGGCTGCCGCCTGCTTCCCGGCGACGCCCGCATGCCCGGGGTCGAAGTCGGCGGCCGCGGCGCGGGCGAGATCCCGCAGGGCCCGGGCGTGGTCGGACACGCCGTCGAGGGTGTCGTTCGCCAGGGCCTGCTGGATGGCGGCGTAGTGCGTCCAGGCGGCGGTGAAGGTCGTGGGTTCGCCGTCGTGGGCCCATCCCAGGGAAGCTGCGACGAGGACGATGGCCAGGGTCGTGGCGATGATACGCATGGTCACTCCTTCTGGTTCGGTGCGTGGTGGTGTCCTGCCGGCATCCGACGGAACCGTGATCCCGGCGATGCCTTCGCCATCCGTACCGCAAGGGTCGTTCCAGAAGCCAGTTCGTTGGTAGCGTGTCGGTTGGGGATGTCGCGGCGGCCGGTCCTGCAGAATAGTCTTCACGCACCTGGGAATAGTCTCGAGTGATCGAGGGGTGGTCGATCCGCCGGTTTCCACGAGACATCCCGCGACGGTCGCGGGAATCAGCGAACCGTCCCTGCCGGTGCATTGGCTGTTCATTGTATCACGTTCGTAACCGACATGAATTCAATGGGATAGCTTTACCGCGGGCATGCGACGGGCCATGGCACCGATGCTGCTGTGGGCAGGGCAAGTCGCGCCACGAGACAGGCTCGCGGCGACGGAGGAAACCACAGAAGGAGGTAACCGAGATGAAGCGCACTCTGACGATCCTGGCCCTGCTGGCCGCCCTTGGCCTCTGGTCGGGAAGTGTCCTGGCCCAGACTACCGGCAACGGATTCGGTGTCTGCGGGTTCGTGGACGAGAACGGTGACGGGTTCAACGACCTGGCCCCCGATGCCGACGGCGACGGGATCCCCAACGGGATGGATCCGGACTACGTCAAGCCGCTGGACGGCACCGGTCAGCAGTACGGTTTCGGTGGTGGAGCCGCGGAGAAGGGCCTGATGGGCCAGGGCGCCGGCAACCACTACGGCCCTGGTGACGGTACCGGCTTCGGC
>CAYTEO010000045.1:8389-19679 GCA_964436825.1 uncultured Fibrobacteraceae bacterium
GATGGGCCAGGGCGCCGGCAACCACTACGGCCCTGGTGACGGTACCGGCTTCGGCGGCATGGGTCCGGCCGACGGTACCGGCTTCGGCCCGGGGACGGGCACGGGCGACTGCGATGGCACCGGCCCGACCGACAAGATCGTGCACCGGATGGGTCGCCGCTAGACGTCGTCACACATGACACGGTGATCGCCTCTCCCGGCCCGGCATCCGACGCGGATGCCGGGCCGCTCGTCTGCCGTCGGCGGCCCCGTGCCGGCAGAACCGGCGGGGGTCGACGGGCTCACCGCCCGGCCAGGTTCTCGCGCAGGCGGTGGTACAGGTCCTGGGCCGAGAGGTCGTGCTCCTGGGCCAGCTCGCGCAGGGTGGACCCGCCCGACGCCTCCAGACCCATCTCCCGCAGGACGGCCAGGACGCGCTCCTGCTCCAGGCCGTAGGTCTCGCAGATCCCGGCCACCGTCCTGCGCCCCAGTCCCATGGGTGCCTGCTCGGGCAGGCCGCCAGCGGCCTGCGGCGCCTTCTCTCCGGCCGGGGCGATGATGCTGTGGAGATGCTGGGGCGAGGTGTGGTTGGCGGCGGCGATCTCCAGCAGGGTCCGGTCCGGTCCCTCGACGACGATCCCGGCCGCCCTCAGTCGGTCCAGGGCCCGGTCCAGGTCGTAGCCCATCTGCCTGCAGAAGGCCGCCAGGGCATTCTTCTCGGCGTGGCCGTACGGCGGCTCGCCCAGCCTGGCGGCGAACCCGTCCTTGATGCTGCCGCTCAGGTCGAGGATCCAGGAGGCGGGCGGTGCATCGGCCAGTGTCAGGCCGACGAGGGCGGCGGCGATCAGCGTGGCGACGCGGAACTCGGGAGTGATGATCGTCAGCCGGCGTGCCTTGTCCTTCAGGTAGTTCATGATGGGGCGCCAGTTGTAGTAGATGTGCAGGATCCCGGAGAGGATCATCAGCAGCCCCGACATGGTGTGGATGTCGTCCCACTGCTCCTTGCTCAGCCCCAGCAGGTGCCAGTCGGCCCAGTAGGCCACCCGCCCCTGTGGTTCGATGTAGAGGATGATTCCGGTGACGAGCAGCAGCAGGAAGGTCCAGACAAGGGTCAGCGACGTGATGCGACGCAGGGACATATGGGGTTCCTCCGGTGACGGGGTGACTCGTCGTCGGCCCTTCGTGGCCGGCGCCCAGGATAGGGCGAAGCGGACGCTGGTGCGACCTCTGTTGGAGACAACGAACCGGGGGCGGGAATCCTGCGCCCGGAGAGAGCGACCGGCACTTAACCGGCAGACGAAAGTGACGATACCGGAAGAATGAGAGACTGGTCACGCTTCCGACCGGAGCAGTTCAGCATCAAGCGCGTCCTGCTGCTGGTGGCGATCATCGAGTCGGTCCTGGCGGCCGTCCTGTTCGCGTACTGGTACCGGTACCAGCGCGTCTTCTTCCCGTACCCCATGGAGCCGGACGGGAGCGTCGTCGTCGACGGCACGACGCTGGTCATCGGCTACGGCGCCCGCGTGCCGGCGCCGTGGCGCTTCACCAACGTGGGCGGCGACACCCTCCTGCTGGACGGGCTGCCGTTCGAGCCCATGCGCACCCCCGACGTGGCCGAGGACCTGCCGGCGCCCCAGCGCGACCGGCTGCAGACCATCAAGGAGCTGCTGGCCGAGGCCGAGGCCGCCTACCAGCAGGGCCGTGACAAGCGCGACGGCATGCGCCGCTTCGCCGCCGCCCTGCACCGCTACGACGGGACGCTGGTCGTCTCGGTGGAGCTGGACGAGAAGCACAAGCTGCTGACCGTGGATTTCGTGGACGACCTGCCGCCGATCACCGTCAGCTTCCTGCACGACCCCCGCTGGATCGAGCCGGAGAACTACCGCCGGGCCCGCCACTACGATGCCATGAAGACGTTCATCGACTGGACGAGCGCCAACCCGGACGGCGTCTTCTGCTTCGGCAAGCGGCAGATCAGCCTCATCGCCGGCCGCGACGCCCAGCTGGAGTTCAACCGCCTGCTGGACACCCTGCGCGACCTGCAGGCCCGCGCCACCCGGCCGCTGACCATCGACGACGTCCGCCAGGCCCTGGGCGACGACGAGCTGCTGGACCGCCAGCTCGGCCTGGTCAAGGACTTCATCGAGTACCAGGACCGGCCGCGACGGGCGTCACGGTGACGGGGGGCTCCGTCCGGCTTGACAGCCGGGCCGTCGATCCTGTCCACTGGCGACCATGAGCGGTGACTCGCACACCCGGTCAGGCAGCCCGCGGATCCCGGCCGCCGTGATGTTCCTGTTCCTGGCAGCCGCCGCCGTGGGGATCGTCCTGCCCGCCCTCCACGGCCCCCTGCTGTTCGACGACCTCAGCAGCGTGACCACTGCCGCCCGCCACGGCGCCACGGCGCTGGGGGAACTGTTCCGCCTGCAGGGCGCGGGCGAGGCCGGCTACCGCCCCCTGCGCTACCTGTCGCTGTGGATCGACTGGCGCCTGGGCGGTGGCGATCCCCTCTGGCTGCACCTCTCCAGCGCCCTGTGGCACGCCGGCTGCGCCCTGCTGCTGTGGTTCCTGCTGCTGCGGCTGACCCGCGACCGGCGCCTGGCCCTGCTGGCGGCCCTGCTGTTCATCGTCCACCCCCTGCAGGTGGAGGCGGTGGCCTACATCTCCGGCCGCAAGGACCTGCTCTGCACCTTCTTCTCCCTGCTGGCGTTGCACGCCTCGCTGGGCGCGGGCCGGGCGGTGCGCCCGGCCGCACGGCTGGGCCTGTCGGCGCTGTTCTTCCTCTGCTGGTGGCTGGCCATGCAGGCCAAGGAGATGGCCGCCGTCGTGCCGCTGGCCGCCCTGCTGCTGGAGGCAGCGGACCGACCGCCCGTGGAACCGGCGTGGCGACTGCCGGCGGTGGTGGTGCGGCGCCGTCCCGTGTTCGCGGGGGTCCTGGGCGCCGGTGTCCTGCTGGCCGCGTGGAAGGTCCTGGTCCTGGCACCCGGCACCAAGGTCCCGGTCGAGCGCTGGGGCGACCTGCCGGAGCGCCTCTGGCTGGCGGCGCGAACCCTGTCGTGGCACGTCCGCAAGCTCCTGTGGCCCTGGCCCCAGGTGGGCGACCTGCGCGGGCTGTTCCCGGTGCGGGTTCCCGGTCCCGACGGTGTCGGCGGCGGCTGGGGAGCGTGGTGGAACGGCGGCACGGCCACGGCGACGCTGGCCGGCCTGGTGCTGCTGGCGTTGCTGGCGCTGCTGGTGCGCCGCGCGGCACCCGGGAGGCGGCGCTGGGCCACCGTCGGCCTGGCCGGCTGGTTGCTGCTGCTGCTGCCGGTCCTCAACCTCGTGCCGCTGAACGAGCCCGCCGCCGAGCACTACCAGCACCTGCCGCTGGCGGCGGGCGGCCTGCTGGCGGCGGCACTGCTGCTGCCGCCGGCGGGAGCGCCGCGGCGGCGCTGGTGGCCGGCGCTGGTGCTGCTGCTGGCCTGGACGGGGGCGTCGGTCCACCGCGCCGCGGTCTGGTCCGACCCGGCACGCTTCTGGACCGACGTCCTGCGCGTCAATCCCGGTGACGGTCGGGCCTGGAACGACCTGGGCCTGGTCCTGGCCGAGCGCGGCGACGCAGGGCAGGCGCGCCGCTGCTACGCGCGCGCCTGGCGCTGCGACCCCGGCCTGGTCCAGGCGGCGGCCAACCTCGTCGCTGCCCGCCTGGCCGCGGGCGACCCGTCGGGGGCGCTTGCCGTGGGCGAGCAGGCCCTGGCCCGCCATCCCGACGACCCGCTGCTGTTGTCGCTGCAGGGGCGCGCCCTGCTGCGGTCCGGTCGACCCGCCGCGGCGGCGTCGCTGCTGGACCGGCTGGCATCCCTGCGGCCCCGGGAGGAGTCCCGCCCCGTCGACGGCTGGCGCGGCGACCGGGCGTTGGCCCACCAGCTGGCCGGGGACCTGTCGGGGAGCCTGGCGCTCTACCGCGAGGCGCTGGCCGTGACGCCGGACGACCCCGTCCTGCTGACCAACGCCGGCGGTGCGCTGCTGGATGCGGGACACCTGGACGAGGCGCTGCCGCTGCTGCTGCGGGCCGTCCGGTTGCCGGACGCCGGCGGGATGGCCCATCGCAACCTGGCGGTGGCGCTGCTGAAGGCCGGCCGTCCGTCCGCGGCGCGGTGGCACCTGGAACGGGCCGGCGCCCTCGGCACGAAGGTGCCCCCCTCGCTGGCGCAGGCCGTCGCGCGGGCCGTCGCCGACTCGACCGCCGGACGGTGAGCCGTCCCGCCCGGACTCAGGCGCTGTCACCCTCCCTGTTCATCCAAGCCGGTACCGGTGCCGGCCGCGGCCTGCGCCCGTAGAACAGGTCGTCCAGCCGGAGCGCAGCCCGCCGGAAGGGCGCCGAGCGTCGCACACCGGCGCGGATCAGCCGGTGCAGCAGGTTGTCGGGATGGGAGAAGGGACAGGCGGCCACGCAGCGGGCGCAGTCGGTCCCGGCGCTGCACCAGTAGGTGTAGCAGGCCTGCTGGTCGATCCGCCAGCGCGCGACGCCGTCGATCCCGGCGGCGCGGTGGTACTGGCGGGCCGATTCCATGACCGTGGGCGCCCGCGGGGCGGCGGCCACCATCTCCCGGTCCATCTCGACGGTGAAGGCGATGGCCAGGGGCAGCTCGTGGACCAGCGGTCGGCCGTACCGGTCCCGCCGCCCGCCGACGGCGTACACGTGCTCGGGCCGCAGCCGGGTCACCCCGATGTCGACGGCACCCAGCTTGCGGGCCCACCCTTCCAGGAAGCGTGCCGCCCGGGCGGGATCGACCTCGGTGCGGTTCGCCGCCGGCTCCCCTTCGACGATCCCGTGCAGCGGCTCGATGGCGGCGAACGCCTTCCCTGCCTCGGGCGCGATCGACTGGTCCGAACCGGACCGGTGCAGTGTCCGCTTCGATCCCGCCTGGGTCGACGACCCCGCCGTCGGTCCCGGCGACAGCGTGATCGTCTGGGTCTCCACGCGACCGGCGGACGCGGTGCTGGCGGAACCTCCCCGGCTGTTCTACGCCCTCCGTCCCAACCCCCTGTTCGACCCCTTCCGGACCAGCGGCTGGCCGCTGCGGGGGTTCGTCGAGGGGGACACCGTCTGGTTCGACGCAGGCGTCCCGATGACCGATCTCTGGTCGTTCGACCTGCCGGACAGCGGGTTCCTGTTCCCCGGCGACGTCCTGCACTACTGCGTGCAGGCGACGGAACTGGCCCCGGACGGCCGACTGCTCGTCTCGCTGCTGCCCGCCGACACGACGGGTTTCCCCTCCTTCCCCGGCACCCCCGACTTCGTCGACGGGCGCTATCCCGAGGAGTTCACCGTTCGCGCCCTGCCCTCGGTCCACGACCTGTCCACGGGAGACCAGGCCCCCGTGCTCCTGTACGACGACTCGGGCGATCCGGACCTGCTGGATCGCTGGCTGACGGCCCTGCGCTGGCTCGACGCGGACTACGACGTCTTCAGCAACCACTCCTCCCTGTCCAGCGAGGAGACCGGGCTCGGCGCCCGCGCCACGCCGGAGCTGCTGGCCGGCTACCGGGCGCTGGTCTACACCAGCGGCCTGCAGTCCACGCGGACCCTCGATCCCGCCGACCGGGAGCTGCTGGCCGGAGGCGTGGTCGCTGTCCGGCGGCTGTCCCGCCTGGAACGACTTCGACGCCGTGACGGTCACCACGGCCGCGCGGGCGGCCTCCTATGCCGACCAGTCCGGCTCCTACGACTGGCCCTACGCGGCGGTGGCGGTCCACACGCTGGCGAGCAACGGGAACGTCGTCACGACGTTCCCCTGGGACCTGGCGGCCGTGCGCCAGGAGGACGGCACGCCCGGCCAGGCGTGCGCCGAGGTGCCGGCCGGACCGGGCCGCTTGGTCTGGGACGGGACCGACGACGCCGGGCGGCCGCTGTCGTCGGGGGTCTACTTCGCCGTGGCACACGGGGCGGGGGAGCGTGTCGTCGGGAAGGTGGCGCTGGTTCGCTAGCTGTTGGCCAAAACCAACCAATGCCAGCAGTATTGGCCCCAATGAACCAAAATGACTTGACGAGCGGCCGTGGGTGGCCGTCAATGACCAATCATGGAAAGATTGGCTGAAACAAACCATCCGTTCTTCGTCGCGTTGCTGGTCGACATCGTGCGTTCCCGCGAACTGGGACATCGCCGGGCGGACGTCCAGCAGGAGCTGCTTGTGCGGGTCCACCAGCTCAACGCGGCACACGGCGATCGCCTGCTGGTACCCCTCAGCCTCTCGGCCGGCGACGAGATCCAGTGCCTGCTGCGCCGGCCCGGGGACGCGCCCGTCCTGATCGACGCCCTCGACCTGCCGGCCAGGGAGTACCGTCTCCGCTTCGCCCTGGGGTTCGGTGACGTCCAGACGGACTTCCGGGCGACGACCTACCAGATGGACGGCGGCTGTTTCGTGGCGGCCCGTCTGGCCCTCGAGGAGGGGCGGCGACGTGACCGGTGGGCCACCGCCCGGGGGTTCGGCGAGGAGGGGGACCGGATCCTGGACGGCCTGCTCGGCGCCCTGCAGGTGATCCGCGACGGCTGGACCGGAAGGCAACGCGAGGCGATCCTGCGGCGGCGGGACCATACCACCCTCAAGGCGACGGCGGCCACCATGGGGATCGATCCCTCGACGCTGAGCAAGATGCTCAAGGCCGCCCACCAGAAACGCCACGACGAGGCCGAGACGGCGCTGGCCCTGCTGCTGGACCGGCTGGCGGGTCGGCCGGCGGAGGAGGCGCGATGATGCCGACACAGGCGTGGCTGGCCCTGATCGCCCTGGCGACGATCTTCGGGGGCGGCTGGCTCGTGGGAGCGATCCTGACCGCCGTCGGCAGGGACCTCGCTCCCGACGACGCCGGCGAGCGGCGGCGCGGCCGGGTCATCGGCTGGCTGGAGCGGGCGCTGCTGCTGATCCTGATCTCCCTGGGCCAGTGGGGGGCCGTCGGGTTCGTCCTGGCGGCCAAGTCGGTGGCGCGGTTCCGCGAGCTGGAAGACAAGCGGTTCTCCGACTACTACCTGATCGGCACGCTGGCCAGCCTGCTGGTGGCCACCGTCGGCGGCCTGGCGATCCGCTGGCATCTGGGGACGTTGCCCTGAGCAAGGAGACGGCATGGAACCCCGCCTGGAACTGATCGACCACAGCGGCGACCTGGGTCTGCGCGCCGTCTCGGGCACGGCCGCGGACGTGCTGGTGCTGCTGACCATCGGGATGGAGCGCCTGCGTCTTGAAGAGGGCGCGATCCGGTGTACCATGGAGAGGGAGATCGCCGTCACGGCCGCCGATCCCGCCGAGCTGCTGGTGGGCTGGCTGGCCGAGGTCCTGGCCGCGGCCGACGCGGCGGGCGAGATCTACGGCGAGGCCGTCGTCGAGGAGCTGGAGCTGCCCGACGGCGACACCGACCGGCCGTGCCGAGTGCGCGGCGTCGTGCGCGGCGAGCCCGTCGATCCCGCGCGGCACCACCTGGGCCGGGAGATCAAGGCGGTCACCTACCACCTGGCCGAGCTGCGCCGCGAGGAGGAACACTGGATCGGGCAGGTCGTCTTCGACCTGTAGTCTTCGGGGGGTCACCATGAAGAAGAGCTACCTCTGTCCCCACTGCCGTGCCGTCCTGAACCCCAACGTCAAGATCGTGCTGGCGGTCGACGCCGGCGGGGAACGCGGGCTGGTGCTGCTGAGCGCGAAGCCCGGCGACTACCGCTTCATCGCCGATCCACGCCTGGGCCTGCGCGAGGGAACGTTCTGCGAGTTCTTCTGCCCGGTCTGCAGCGCGTCGCTCACCTCGCCCGCCGACGACCACTTCGCCGAGCTGCTGCTGGACCGGGGCGAGGGGGAACCGGGCCGCGTGGAGTTCAGCCGCGTCTTCGGCGAGCACGCCACCTTCATCGTCGACGGCCGGGACGTGACCGCCTACGGCGAGAACGCCGACGACTACCGGAACGTCAACTTCTTCGGCTTCTGATCCGAACGCCCGAACGCGACGACAGCCACGGGGAAGTGAGGTGAGCATGGCCCGCCCGCAGCTCCGGCCCATCGGTCCCGCCGTCTGGGAGATCTCCCGCCACGGCCGGATGCGCGTGCCCGGCAGGGTCTACGCGACGTCGGCCATGCTGCCCGACCTGACCCGCGACCAGGCGCTGCAGCAGGTGGTCAACGTGGCCACGCTGCCGGGGATCGTGGGCGCGTCGCTGGCCATGCCCGACATCCACTGGGGCTACGGGTTCCCCATCGGCGGCGTGGCGGCCTTCGATCCCGACAAGGGCGGGATCGTCTCGCCCGGGGGCGTGGGCTACGACATCAACTGCGGCGTCCGGCTGCTGGCCACCGGCCTGACGGACGACGAGGTCCGTCCCCGCCTGGAGGAGCTGCTGGCGGAACTGTTCCGGAGCGTCCCGTGCGGCGTCGGTTCGAAGCGCGGGCGCGCCCTGTCGGACCGGGAGCTGGAACGGGTCATGGTCGAGGGGGCGGCCTGGGCCGTGGCCCGCGGCCACGGCGAGACGGGCGAGCTGGAGCTGATCGAGGAGAACGGCACCATGCCCGGCGCCGATCCGGACCGCGTCGGCCGGCGGGCCCGCGACCGCGGCGCCGACCAGCTGGGGACCCTCGGCTCGGGCAACCACTTCCTGGAGGTCCAGCGCGTCGACGAGGTCTTCGATCACGAGGCGGCCGCGGCCATGGGGCTGCGCGAGGGACAGGTCACGGTCATGGTCCACACCGGCAGCCGCGGCTTCGGCCACCAGGTCTGCGACGACTACGTGCGGACCATGCTGGAGGCCAGCCGCCGCTACGGGATCGAGCTGCCCGACCGGCAGCTCTGCTGCGCGCCGCTGACCTCGCCGGAGGGGAAGGCCTACCTGGGGGCGATGGCCGCGGCGGTCAACTACGCGTTCGCCAACCGGCAGATCATCGCCTCGCTCGTCCGCCGGGCCTTCCGGGCCGTTCTGGGCCGCAGCGACGAGGCGACGCCGCGGACCGTCTACGAGGTGGCCCACAACATCGCCAAGTGGGAAACCCACGAGGTGGACGGCCGCCGGCGACGCCTCTGCGTCCACCGCAAGGGGGCGACCCGCGCCTTCGCCGCCGGGCGCAGCGAACTGCCGCCGCGCTACCGAGACCTGGGCCAGCCGGTCCTGATCCCCGGCGACATGGGGCGCTCCAGCTACGTCCTGCTGGGCCGGCCGGCGGCCATGGAGCAGACCTTCGGCTCGGCCTGCCACGGGGCGGGGCGTGTCCTGAGCCGCCACCAGGCGCTGAAGCAGGGCCGGGGCCGCGACCTCGTCGCCGAGATGCACCGCCGCGGCGTGCTGGTGCTGGCGGCCGGGCGGCGGACCATCGCCGAGGAGATGCCCGAGGCGTACAAGGACGTCTCGCAGGTGGTGGACGCCGTGGACCTGGCAGGGCTGGCCTCGCGCGTCGTGCGCCTGCGACCGCTGGGGGTGGTCAAGGGATGAGCCGCCAGCTCGGATCGCTGCTCGTGGCCGCCGGCGTCGTGCTGGTCGTTGTGGGACTGCTGCTGCGGGGCGGGCTGCTGTCGTGGTTCGGGCGGCTGCCCGGCGACATCCGCATCGAACGTCCCGGCCTGCGCGTCTACGTCCCGCTGGCCTCGATGATCGTCGTCTCTGTGGTGCTGAACCTGCTGCTGCGGCTGTGGCGGCGGTGATCCCCGCCCGCCGTGACCGGCCACCACACCCGTGACGCCGCGGCACACACCCCCATGGAGTCCCGGTGGTCCCTTCGGTGCCGCATCCAGCAGCCCGGCAACGTGTTCCGCGTCAGCTTCCCGTCCGGCACGCTCCCTGCCAGGACCCGGTCGAGACCATCGATCACGGGACAGCAACACGGGAGAGACGCCAGGACACGCACGACCGACCGACTGCCGACGATCGCCCTGGTCCTGGCCGTCGACGGATACGCGGTGGCTCTGGACGACCTGCCAGGTTACCGCGACACGACCTTCAGCCACGCCGCCCTGTCGCTGCAGCTGAACTGGTACCTGCGCTGATCCCGGCTGCGGCGAAACGAGACCGGCCACGGCAACCGTCCCTGGTTGTCGTGGCCGGTCGGTGACACGTGTCAGGTTCAGTATAGGGTACGTGTCAAGGGGGAGGCATCGCGGCGGGAGCTCCGGCACGGGTTCTCCTGGCGTCAGTGGCCGGTGACCAGGTCCGGTCGCCGCCACACCAGCCAGCCATGGCGCAGCCAGCGCGGCCGCAGCGCGACGTCCCGCCCGCGCGCGGCCACCGCCCTCGCCGCGGCGGCGAACCAGGCCCGAGGCCCCCAGACCTCGGCCGCGCGGCTGTCGCGGCAGGCGGCCAGCCAGTCGTCCACCAGTGCGCCCACCGGGTCGTCCGGCACGACGCGGTGGATCATCGCCTTGGGCAGGCGCGTCTGGAAGGCGCCGGGGTCGAGACCACAGCGCAGGTTGGCGCCGAAGACCAGGGCTTCCAGTTCCCAGGCCGGCGCTCCTGCGATCGGCGCGGCGCCGGCCGCCACAGCGGTTCCCTCGCCGTCGGCCGGGCGGCGGACCAGCGCCGCCGTCCAGACCCGGCCGGTGGGATCGCTGGTCCCGTCCACCAGCAGACCGCCCGGCAGCAGCTGCACCGCCAGTCGCTCCCAGGCCGGCACCGCCTCGTGTTCCTCGTACTGGCGCAGGACGTTGAAGGCGCGGACCAGGCGGACCGTCTCGGGGACGCCGTCGGCGTGGTGTCGCAACGGCAGGTCGAAGCCGCCGCGGCGGAAGGCGATCCCGTCGCCGGCCAGCGGCAGCGCGCGCTCCACGCGCCGGGGATCGATCTCCACCCCCAGCAGTGGCAGCCGCGGGTTGGCGCGGCGCAGCCGGGCGGCCAGCTCCAGGGTCGTGCCGGGGGTCTCGCCGTAGCCAAGATCGATGACCAGGGCGCGGCGCCACGGGCCGTCGGCGCGACGCAGCAGGGGAGCGGCGTAGGCCAGCAGGAAGTGGTCGGCGCCGCGCAGCCGGTTGGGGGTGGTCTTGCCACGGGTGACGCGGGGGGCGGGGGCGCCGGGGGCGCGGGCGGATGTCGGGACGCGGTGCATGGCTCTCGGTGCGGTGGCGGTGGTCCCCGGGTCGTGCTGTGGCCGCCGTGGCGGAGCGGGCCGGCTTCGGACGGGAGTCGGAAAGGGGGGAAGATAGGAGGTGGGGGTGGGGAGAGCCAGGGAGGATTGTCAATGGACAGCTACAGCAATCCCGTGGGTTCTGTAGGGCCCATCGCCTTCCGGTCGCGTGTCGTGATCGCGAGGCCAGGGACCTCGATTCACCGTAGATGACGGCGGGCATCCCAGGATGCCCGCCGCTCTGTTA
>CAYTEO010000046.1:0-3177 GCA_964436825.1 uncultured Fibrobacteraceae bacterium
AGCGTGTCGCGTCGGTCTGCATGCCCTGGCGGCTGCAGCATGCGGGCCGGACACAGTTTCAGTGACACAACCTTTCCTTTCCCGCCGCCGGTTCCGCCGGCCGCGGCCGGGAATCTCCTGGCCCCCGACAGGCACATCCGCTAGTCTCCTGGACTCGACAGTGGCGGCCGGCGGCAGCCGCCGGCGCGCCCCGCGGCACCCTGACCCGAGACCGGAGGCGGACGATGTCACGCGGACATCCCCGGGGCCTGTACCCCCTGTTCTTCACGGAGATGTGGGAACGCCTGGCGTTCTACACCATGCTCGGCATCCTGCTGCTCTACACCACCGACGTGGAACGCGGCGGCCTGGGGTTGCCGTCCGCCCAGGGCAACGAGATCTACGGCCTGTACCTGGCGTTCGTCTATTTCACGCCGTTCCTGGGCGGCATGCTGGCCGACCAGTTCATCGGCTACCGGCGCGCCGTGGTGCTGGGCGGGCTGATGATGTCCGGCGGGCTGTTCCTGATGGGCACCCCCGGTTTCAGTTTCTTCACGACGGGCCTGGTGCTGCTGATCCTGGGCAACGGCCTGTTCAAGCCCAACATCTCGGTGATGGTGGGCAACCTCTACGAGCCGGGCGACCCGAAGCGCGACGCCGGCTTCAACATCTTCTACATGGGCATCAACATCGGCGCCTTCGTGGCCAACCTGCTGGCCGCCACGGTGCGCAACGGCCTGGGCTGGCTGTGGACCTTCCGCATCGCCGGTGTCGGACTGCTGGTGGGGCTGGTCATCCTGCTGGCCAACTGGAAGGTCCTGGAGCGGGCCGACCGCCGTCCGGAGAAGAAACAGGGTGGGACCGGCTTCGCCACCGTGTTCGTCAAGATCCTGCTGCCGGCCTTCGGCGTGGGGATCCTGGGCTACTTCATGGCCCGCAGCTACATGCCCGCGGACAGCGCCATGCGGCCGGCGGTCGTCGGCTTCCTGGCCGGCATGATCCCCGTGATCATCTTCTTCGTGCGGCTGGGCCTGACGGCGCCCCCGGCCCAGAGGCCCGGCCTGCTGGCCCTGCTGCCGGTCTACGTGGCGGGCGGGACGTTCTTCATGATCCTGCACCTGAACGGCAGTGCCATGACCCAGTGGGCGCGCGACAACACCGACCGCCGCACCGTCGTGGCGCCGAAAGCCATGCAGCAGGAGGCCCTGCCGAACTACTACCTGAACGCCAAGGAACAGACGCCACGGCCCGATCCACGCAGCCTGGCCGTGGTCGCATCGCCGTCGGTGGCGCGGATGTTCGGCCTGCAGCGCATGGATGAGCAGGCCGTCCAGGCGGTCGCCTCCCTGCCGGACGTGTCGGTCGTGGAGGTGACCGACGAGTCCGACGTGCCGGACCCCTCGTGGTTGTCCCGGGCCGTCTCCGTCTACGCCGACGGCGTGGTGACCGTCACCGAGGAGCAGGACGCCCACGGCGCGCCCGTCGTCTCGGTCAACGTGCCGGACGGTGCCAAGCCGGTGCGCCGGGTCGTCTTCACGCGGGAGGTGGACGGCCGCGTCATCCCGCTCTACGTGGTCGACGAGCACCAGTACCGCCAGATCTACGACGGCTACCGGCAGCGCTACGGCCACGACCCGCAGCTGCTACCGCCGGGCGAGTTCCTGCGCGTCGCCAACAGCGAGCTGTACCAGTCGTTCAACCCGCTGTTCGTGATCCTGTTCACGCCGCTGGTGGTGGCGTTCTTCGGCTGGCTGGCCAACCGCGGCAAGCCGTTCACCACGGCGCGCAAGATGTTCACCGGCCTGGTGCTGACCACCATCGCGCTGCTGCTGATGGCCATAGCGGGGCTGGTATCCGACAATGGCATGGTGAAGGTCTCTTCCCTGTACCTGGTGGGCTTCTACGCCATCGTCACCCTGGGAGAGCTGTGCCTCTCCCCCATGGGCCTGTCGCTGGTGACAAAGCTCTCGCCGGCGCACCTGACGGGTCTGACCATGGGCGGCTGGTTCATGGCCACGGCCTTCGGCAACAACTTCTCCGGCTTCTTCGGCGGTATCCAGCACACCATGGCGCCGGCGACGTTCTTCCTGCTGCTGGCGGGCCTGGCGGCCCTGGCCTCGCTGTTCATCTTCCTGCTGCTGCCGAAGCTGGACGCGGCCATCAAGCAGTACGGGGCGTGAGGGACGACCCGGTGTAGCTGCGCGGCGAGGAAAAGGGCCGACGACTCGGGGCGTCGACAGGGGCCCGGGAGCCAGGACGGCGCAGGGCCCCTGACGTCGAGCGGGGCGGGCACAGGAAGTGCCCGCCCCGCGTCCCAGAGTCGTCGGCCCTTTTCCTCGCCGCTCGGCAGTACCGGTCTCCCTCACGTCCCCGATTCGTTCTCCCCCACCAGCGACGCCGTGATCCCGGGCGGAGACCGGGAATACACGGTGGTGAGCCGTGGCGGCGGGGCCACCGTTCCCGGGGCGTCGGGGGCGTTCCGGGAGCCAGGGACGGCGGAGGAACGCCACCGTCGAGCCGGCCGGACACAGGAGGTGTCCGGCTGGCGTCCCCGGGGACGGTGGCCCCGTTGCCACGGTTCAGCACTCGCCGCTCGCCCGGTCCCCGCCCGGGATCAGAAGTAGTAGTGGAAACCGGCGGAAGGCAGGATCAGGACCGTTTCCTTGTCCCCCTGGTAGGTGAACATGGCCGCGATCTGCAGGGCCGTCCGTTCGCCCCGCAGCCGTTCGAGGCCGACCCCGAAACCGAGGTTGACGTGGTCCCAAGTGTGCGGCGCGTGGCGGTGGTAGAAGTAGGCCATCCCGGCGCCGAGGTAGAGGCGGTCACTCCCGTACTGGCGCAGGACGTACTGGAGCTCCAGGCCCACGTTGTGGCGCTTGTCGTCGCGATCGTTCCAGATCCCGCCGCTGAGCTGCGCCTGCAGCCACCAGCGCAGGGGAAACTTCCAGGACAGGCCGATCCCGCTGGACAGCCCCATCTGTAGACCGATCCCCTCGTTCAGGGGATCGTCGACCCGGTTCCAGTCGCGCAGCGGCTCCTGGGCGCCGGCCAGCGCCGGCAGGAGCAGGACGATGATCAGCAGTGCGAAACGGCGTCCCATGACGACCTCCCTGTCGTGCAACCGGGGCAACGATAACACACGCCGCCGCCCTGTCGAGCCCGATCCCCTAACCACCGGGATCGGGACACGCCACTCGG
>CAYTEO010000046.1:3277-19595 GCA_964436825.1 uncultured Fibrobacteraceae bacterium
CGCCGCCCTGTCGAGCCCGATCCCCTAACCACCGGGATCGGGACACGCCACTCGGCCCCGTGCCATCGGCGGAGACACCCTCCGACAGACCTCCACTCCGCGCAGGGCCTTCTGCGGCCGGCCGAGAGGCAGGACGCCGGAGGCCGGCTGCAGAGAGCCCCGGCGGGACAGGACGTCCCGCCGGGGCGTGCCCTGCGCGGAGTGGAGGTCTGTCGGAGGGCTCGTGCCTGCCGAAGAACGGGGCCGGGTGCCGTGTCCGGCCCCCGGCCCCGCCGCGCTACCTGGACACCGGGCCCAGGGTCAGGAGCAGCCGCTGGTGCTGCCGCATTCGAAACACTTGTAGCACGATCCGTTGCGCACCATCACCGAGCCGCACTCGGGGCACGGCGGCGCGTCGGCCTGCTGGCTGAAGACCTGCTTCTCGCCGTCCTCCATCGTGATCCGGCCGGTCGAGGCGACGGGTTCGTCCTCGATCCCGTCGGCCAGGCCCGTCTCCAGACGCACCTCCGGCTCCTTGCTGGCGCGGCCCTTGCCGAACTTCAGGTCCAGCCAGCGGAAGATGTAGTCCATGATGGACTTGGCCACGGGGATCTCCGGATTGGAGGTGAAGCCGCTCGGTTCGAACCGGGTGTGGCTGAACTTGTTGACCAGCACCTCCAGCGGCACCCCGTACTGGAGCATGATCGAGCAGGCCGTGGCGAAGCTGTCCATCAGCCCGGAGACGACCGACCCCTCCTTGGCCATGGCGATGAAGATCTCGCCCGGCTGGCCGTTGGGGTAGAGGCCGACGGTGATGTACCCCTCGTGGCCGGCGATGGAGAACTTGTGGGTCAGGGCCTGGCGCTCGTCCGGCAGGCGGACCCGGTGCGGGGTGGGCGGCGCCTGACGGTCCTCGACGACGGTCCCGCCCTCCTGCTTGTCCTCCCCCTTGCGGGTGCTCAGCGGCTGGGTGCGCTTGGAGCCGTCGCGGTAGATGGCGATGGCCTTCAGGCCCATCTTCCAGGCCTCGATGTAGGCCTGCTCGATGTCCTCGACGGTCGCCTCGTGGGGCATGTTGACCGTCTTGCTGATGGCGCCGGAGAGGAACGGCTGGCAGGCGGCCATCATCTTGATGTGCCCCATGTAGTGGATGCTGCGCTCGCCGTTGAGGGGCCGGAAGGCGCAGTCGAAGACCGGCAGGTGCTCCGGCTTCAGCCCGGGCGCCCCCTCGATCGTCTCGTGCTCCTTGAGGTGGGCCAGGATGGCCTCGCGCTCGTCCTCGGTGTAGCCCAGCCTCTCGAGCGCCTCCGGCACGGTCTGGTTGACGATCTTCAGCATCCCGCCGCCGACCAGCTTCTTGTACTTGATCAGGGCGATGTCGGGTTCGATGCCGGTCGTGTCGCAGTCCATCATGAAGCCGATCGTGCCGGTGGGCGCCAGGACCGAGACCTGGGCGTTGCGGTAGCCGTAGTCGATCCCCAGGGTGTAGGCGTCGCGCCACACCTCCTCCACGGCCTGCAGCAGATCCTCGGAAACCCGGTGCTCGTTGATCCGGCCGATGGCGACGCGGTGCTTCTGGATGACCCCCAGCATCGGCTCGCGGTTCTCCTCGAAGCCGGCGAAGGGACCGAACTGCTCGGCCATCCGGGCCGAGGTCAGGTAGGCCTGGCCGGTCATCAGGGCGGTGACCGCCGCGGCGTAGTCGCGTCCCTCGTCGCTGTCGTAGGGCAGGCCGCGGGACATCAGCAGCGCGCCCAGGTTGGCAAAACCCAGCCCCAGCGGCCGGAAGCGGTGGGAGTTCTCGGCGATCCTGTCCCGGGGGTAGCTGCTGTTGTCGACGATGATCTCCATGGCCGTCAGCATGACGTCGACGGCGTGGCGGAAGTCCTCGATGTCGAACTCGCCGTCCTCGCGCCGGAACTTCATCAGGTTCAGCGACGCCAGGTTGCAGGCCGAGTCGTTCAGGAACATGTACTCCGAGCACGGGTTCGAGCTGTGGATGCGATCCGTGTTGGCGCAGGTGTGCCAGGCGTTGATCGTCGTGTCGAACTGCAGACCGGGATCGCCGCAGACGTGGGTCCCCTCGGCGATCATCCGCATCAGGTCCCGGGCCCGGTAGGTGTCCATGGGCCGGCCGTCGGTGACGGCGCGGGTCGTCCAGGTGCGGTCCTCGACGACCGCCTGCATGAACTCGTCGCTGACCCGGACCGAGTTGTTGGAGTTCTGGAAGAAGACCGAGCTGTAGGCCTCGCCGTTGAACGAGCCGTCGTAGCCGGCGTCGATCAGGGCCCAGGCCTTGCGCTCCTCCTCCACCTTGCAGTTGATGAAGTCGACGATGTCGGGGTGGTCGACGTTGAGGATGACCATCTTGGCGGCGCGACGGGTCTTGCCGCCCGACTTGATGACGCCCGCGAAGGCGTCGTAGCCGCGCATGAACGACACCGGCCCGGAGGCCTCGCCGCCGCTGCTGAGCTTCTCCCGCGACGAGCGCAGCGGCGAGAGGTTCGTGCCGGTCCCGCTGCCGTACTTGAACAGCAGTCCCTCGGTCTTGGCCAGGTCCAGGATCGACTCCATCGAGTCCTCGACCGAGTTGATGAAGCAGGCCGAGCACTGGGGCTTCTCCTCCACACCCACGTTGAACCAGACCGGCGAGTTGAACGCCGCGTGCTGGTGGACCAGGCGGTAGGTGAGCTCGGCGCGGAAGGTCTCGGCGTCCTCGTCGGAGGCGAAGTAGCCGTCGGCGATCCCCCAGCCGGTGATCGTGTCGGCGACGCGGCGGATGAGCTGCCGGACGGAGGTCTCCCGCTCCGAGGTGCCGACGGCGCCGCGGAAGTACTTGCTGACGACGACGTTCGTGGCCATCTGGGACCACGCCTTGGGGACCTCGACCCCCTTCTGCTCGAACAGGATCTCGCCCTTGTCGTTGGCGATGGTGGCGTCGCGCAGCTCCCACTTGACCTCGTCCAGGGGATCGATCCCCGGGGTCGTGTGGCGGCGCTCGAACCGCAGTCCCTCTCCCCGGGGACGGGGACGGGGCGCGTCCTTGGCCCCCTCCTCGGCCAGTGCCTCGAGATCCAGCTCGGGCACGGCGGTCGGTTCGAGCTCGGTGTCCCGGCTGTCGGGAGAGCCTGCGGCGGCGGCCCTGACCTTCTTCTCCTGCTGGTCCTTCATGGAGATCGAATCCTTTCTGTGGGATCCCTCGGAACTCTGTCTATCCCTCGAGGCGGCCGGCTGCAGGGCGCAAGGGCCCGTCGAAACGGCTCGACGCCGCCTCCTTGTTCGCGCTGGTGGGCCCGGTCGAGTGGGCGAGGTGCAACAACATGCTGTGTCCTCGGCCGGGCCCGACCCCAATATCTTGGGGGAGGAGCTAGAACATGAAGGATGAAGGCCGGGTTGGCAAAGGGGGAATCTCACCCACCCTTTCCCGCTGGCCGGCAGTGGGGACCGGTGACCGGGCGACGGACCGGCAATTCACGAAAAGATCACGGCTACTGCCCCCGGACGGGGGCCACGGGGAGGGCGAAAAAAAATGTGGACGGGCCGGGGGGAGACGGCTCCGGGAAGGTTCGATCCAAATGAGACCGATTCTCCATCAGGTGCATCTCTCGGTACGACAAGCAGATGTGACACCGGGTGGGGGGAGTGCGAAACGACCCGGCCGGCGCGATGCCCACCTGGGCTAATCCGCCTCCTCCACCAGGGCACGAACCAGCTCCCCGATCAGGTCCCGCACCTCGGCGAAGGCCTCCGCCACCTCCGCCGGCGTCCCCCGCGCCCCCATGGGATCCGGCAGGGGATGGTGCAGGTGACGCTCCCGGGGTACCAGCCGGGGCAGAAAGCGACCGGCCTGCTCGCTTAGGGTCACCACCAGGTCGAAGGATGCCAGGTCCACCGCGTCGATGGACTTGGTGTACTGGCCGGTCATGTCGATCCCCACCTCCGCCATGGCGCGGCGGGTCTCCTCGGTGATGGGATACCGGATCAGACCGGCGCTGGCCGCCTCCCAGCCGGCCGGGAAGAGCCTACGGGCCCACGCCTCGGCCATCTGGCTGCGACAGGAGTTGGCGGTGCAGATGAACAGGACCTTCACGCGCGACCTCCCGGCTCGGCGACGGCGCCCGGCGCGGCGCCCAGCTCCGTGACCAGCACCGCTGCAAGAATCAGGCCCGCCCCCGCCACGGCCCAGCGGTCCAGCCGCTCGCCCAGCCACCACCAGGCGCACAGGGCGGCGAAGACCGGCTCG
Organism: uncultured Fibrobacteraceae bacterium; assembly: GCA_964436825.1. Lineage (GTDB taxonomy): Bacteria > Krumholzibacteriota > Krumholzibacteriia > LZORAL124-64-63 > LZORAL124-64-63 > CAYTEO01. Next base: position 7,500 of record CAYTEO010000046.1, read on the forward strand.
GCGGCAAACAGCAGCGCCGCCCGCGACGGCGTCGTCCGCCCCTGGTAGCGGTTCTGCAGGTAGAGGGCCAGCAGCGTCGACAGCAGGACCGTCACCGTCAGCGACAGCCCCAGCGTCCCGTTCCACTCCCAGAGCCGCCGCTCCCACAGCGCCGCCCACAGGCCGGTGGCGACGGCACAGACGGCCAGCGACCACCACAGCAGCGGCAGGTAGGGAGCCGCCCGCAGGGCCCGGTCCAGCCGCTCGATGTAGAAGGCGTAGGAGAGGGCGCAGGCCAGGGTCCACAGGTCCCCCGCGCGCATTCCGCCCAGGTCGGGGCGGGTCATCAGGGCCAGCCCCGCCACCGCCAGGGCGATCCCCGCGACGACCTCCCGGCCGGGACGCACGCCGTGCAGCAGGAAGACGACCAGCGGCACGAGCACGACACTCAGCGCCGTGATGAAGGCGCTGTTCTGGGCGCTGGTCGTGTGCATGCCGACGGTCTGGGTCGTGTAGCCGGCGGCGATCAGCAGCCCCAGCAGCGCTCCCCAGCGCCGGGCCGCCGGCCGGCGCAGTTCCGCCAGGGGTGGCGGGTCGCCGCGGCGGTGCGCCACGACCGACCAGCCGGCCAGCAGCAGCAGGGTCGCCACCGTGAAGCGGACCGCCACGAACAGGCCCGCGGAGACGTAGGGCGTGGCGCTCTTGATGGCCGGGAAGGAAACGCCCCAGCAGACGGTCACCAGCAGGAGCATCAGCTCGGCACGGCGACGGGTCGGCATGGTCAGCGGCCGGCAGGGGCGGCGGCCCCGGGGGCGGCGGTCCAGTCGGTCAGGGCCTCCCGGGCCGCGGCGGCCCCTAGGTCGATGATCCGCGGCAGCAGCCGGAAGTCCTCGATGTTGATCTCCGGCATCAGCGGCTTGATCAGCAGGTCCGGCGGGAAGTCCTGGAGCTGGCGCCGGCAGACCTCGGTCTGGAGGATGTCGACGGCCTTGAGCAGGATGTCGGCGGCCAGGTTGCGCCGCTGGAAGGTGAGCATCTCCCAGAACCGCCGCCAGGCCAGGGACTTCTCCCCTTCCCGGTTGACGACCGGCCGGTCCAGGGGCGGCTGGAAGTCGCAGGCGATGACCCGGTCGACCGGGTAGCGGCGAATGATCTCCACCGGCACGGTCGTCTTCAGGCCGCCGTCGACGAGGTGGCGCCCGTTGCGATGGACCGGCACGAAGGCGCCGGGAAAGGCGCAGGAGGCCCGGATGGCCGACGGCAGGTCGCCCTCGTCCAGGTAGACCAGCTCGCCGCTGTCGATGTCGGTGGCCGTGCAGACGAACGGCACCGCCAGGTCGGCGAACGTCGGCGGCAGGTGCCGGGCCAGCCACTGCTGGAACTTCTCCCCCTTCATCAGGCCGCCGGCGCCGGCGAAGTCGAACACGGCGGTCCAGCGCGTCCCCAGGGCCAGCTCGCGGATCTGCCGGGGCGACCAGCCGGCCGCCAGGAAGACCCCCACCAGCGCCCCCATCGAGGTGCCCGCGATGGCCGCGGGCCGGATCCCGGCCTCGACCAGGACCTCCATGATCCCGATGGCCGCCGCGCCGCGCGCGCCGCCACCGCCCAGGACCAGACCGTACCGGGTGCCCGACTGCGCGATCCGCTGCGGTTCAGTCATCGTCTTCCTCTTCCGTGTCGGGATCGATCTCCACGAGCAGCTCGTCCTGGGCCACGGTCTGGCCGGCGGTCACGTGGACCGCGGCGACGATCCCGGCGACGCCGGCGGCGATCTCGGTCTCCATCTTCATCGCCTCCAGGACCAGGACCGCCTCGCCGGCCGCGACCCGCCGGCCCGGCTCGACCAGGACCTTGACCACCTTGCCGGGCATCTCGGCGGTGATCCGCGGGCCGCCCACCGGACCGCCCTGATCCGTGTCGGCGTCGTCGTCGGCCTCCTGCACCTCCCAGGTTCGCCCGTCGCAGAAGACCAGCACCCGCCCGCCGTCGCGGACGGCGTACGCGGTGCGACGACGGCCGTCGACCAGCAGCTCCAGGCGTCCGTCGCGCGACTCCAGGACTTCGACCGGGACCCGGCGGTCCTCCAGCTGCAACAGGTGCCCGTCGCCGTCGCGGGTCAGCTCGACGGCCAGAGTCCGTCCGCGGCAGATCAGCTCGTGTCGCATCAGGCCAGTCCTTTCAGGCGAAACGGTCCGAGGGTCAGCCAGGGATCGGGCAGCGCGTCGGCCCCCGCGCCGCCCGGCGCCGCGCCGGCACCGTTGCGGCAGAGGGAGGGACAGAGCAGGGCTGCCGCCAGCGCCTCGGGCGGCACGTCGTCCGCCGGTGCCCAGTCGGGCAGGTGCTCGGCCAGGAAGCCGGTGCTCGTCTCCCCCGCGGCGAAGGCCGGGTGGGCGAGGACGGCCTGCAACAGTTCCCCGTTGGTGGTCACCCCCAGGACCGGGTAGTCGCGCAGGGCGGCCAGCATGCGGGCGATGGCGGCCGGCCGGTCCTCGGCGTGGACGCACAGCTTGGCCAGCATCGGATCGTAGTGGAGGGTCACCTCGTCCCCCTCGCGCACGCCGCTGTCGACGCGCACGCCGGGACCGGCCGGTTCCCGGTACAGCAGCAGGGGCCCGATGGACGGCAGGTAGCCCCGGGCCGGGTCCTCGGCGTAGAGGCGGCACTCGATGGCGTGGCCGCGGGCGACGATGTCCTGCTGCGACCACGGCAGCTCGCCGCCGGCCGCGACGACGATCTGGGCGCGGACCAGGTCCAGGCCGGTCACCAGCTCGGTCACCGGGTGCTCCACCTGCAGACGGGTGTTCATCTCCAGGAAGTAGAAGGAACCGTCCTCGTCCAGCAGGAACTCCACCGTGCCGGCGCCGACGTAGTCCACGGCGCGGGCGGCGGCGACGGCGGCCGCGCCCATCCGCTCGCGCAGCTCCGGGGTGACGGCCGGCGACGGCGTCTCCTCGACGATCTTCTGGTGGCGCCGCTGGATGGAGCACTCCCGCTCCCCCAGGTGGACGTGGTGGCCTTGGGCGTCGCCGAAGACCTGGAACTCGATGTGCCGCGGCCGGCGCAGGTACCGCTCCAGGTAGACCCGGCCGTTGCCGAACGCCTTGGTCGCCTCGCGCGCGGCCGCCTCGGCGGCGGAGACGACCTCGTCCAGGTCCTCGACCAGGCGCATCCCCTTGCCGCCGCCGCCGAAGGCAGCCTTGACCAGCAGCGGCGCCCCGACCCGCGCGGCCGCCTCGCGGACCGCCGCGGCGTCGAGGTTCCCGTCCGCGTCCGGCTCGGGCAGCAGCTCGCCGGGGACGACCGGCACGCCGGCCTCCTCCATGATGCGCCGGGCGGCGGTCTTCTCCCCCATGCGGTCGATGACCCCGGGAGAGGGACCGATGAAGACCAGCCCCGCCTCGCCGCACAGGCGGGCGAACTCCGCGTTCTCGGCCAGGAAGCCGTAGCCGGGGTGGACGGCCTGGGCCCCGGTGGCCCGGGCCGCCTCGACGATCCGCTCGGCCCGCAGGTACGACTCCAGCGGCGGCGGCGGTCCGATCTCGACGACCTCGTCGGCCAGGGCGGCGTGCCTGGCGCGGCGGTCGGCCTCGCTGACGACGGCCACCGTGGCGATCCCCATCTCCCGGCAGGTCCGCATGACCCGGCAGGCGATCTCGCCGCGGTTGGCCACCAGGATCTTCTGGAAGGTCTGGCTCATAGCTCCCACTCGTCTGCGTCGACGGCCCAGGGGGCCGGCTGGCGGGCGAAGAAGGCGCGCAGGGCCGCCTGGGCCTCGTCGGTGGTGCGGGCCTCGGCGATCATCCGCGCGGTGAACTCCAGGCTCTCGGCGAACGGCAGGTCGGCCGCCCCCTCGACCAGCTCCTTGACCCGCGCCAGGGCGTGCGGCCCGCCCTTGAGCAGCGAGCGGACGACCCGTTCGACGGCGGCGTCCAGCCCCGCGGCGGGGGTGATCCGGTCCAGGATGCCGATCCGGTACGCCTCGGCGGCGTCGATCCGGTCGCCCAGCAGGCTGAGCATCCGGGCGCGGGCCGGTCCCACCCGGGCGATGACCAGCGGCGAGATGACCCCGGCCACCAGCCCCAGCCGCGCCTCGGTCAAGGCGAGCTGGATGTGCTCGGCGCCCACGGTGATGTCGCAGGCGCAGATCAGTCCCACCCCGCCCCCGAAGGCGGATCCCTGGACCCGGGCCACCACCGGCACCGGGCAGAGCCGCACGGCGCGGAACATCTCCCCCAGCTCGCGGGCGCGGTCCAGGTTCTCGTCGAAACCGGCCGCACCCAGGCGACGCATGTCGTTCAGGTCGCCCCCGGCGCAGAAGGTCTTGCCCGTCGCGCGCAGGACCACCGCCCGGGGCCGCTCCGCCGGCGGCGTCTCCCCCAGGCCGGTGAACAGGTCCCGCAGGGCGAGGACCATCTCGTGGTCCAGGGCGTTGTGGGCCCCGGGCCGGTCGAGGGTGACCAGCAGGACGGGGCCGCGGCGTTCGGTCGTGATCTTGCGGGGCGGGGTGTCGGGTCTGTCGGACAAGGGTCTTCCTTCGCTGCTGGGGGCACCATGGGTGGACGGCGGGTCGGTCGGTGGCCGATCGCACCCGCGAGACGCGGCCCGGACGGTCGGGTCCGGGCCGGTTCCGCTCTCGTGAACCATATCATAAACGGAGCAACTGGAGGATTCCAGCCCGCAGACGCAGCGACCCCCGGCAGCCGGCCGGGACCGGGACGAGGGGCACATTGCCGTTGCCAATATCACGCCGGAATGATAGAAGTTCCGCAGCCCGAGACCCCTACCGTTCAACGAGGAAAGGTGTACCGGAACATGTCGATCCTGAGAACGCACTGGATCGGAGCGCTGGTCGTGGTCCTGTTGCTGGCGGGCGCCCCCGTCCGGGCCGGGATCCAGGACTCGGTCCACGACTTCCGCTCCGAGCTGAACATCGACGACATCTGCATCGTCTGTCACACGCCCCACAACGCCGTCGATCCGACCACCCACGGCCTGGACTACGCCCCGCTCTGGAACCACCAGACCGGCAGCACGGTCTACACCCTCTACCACAGTTCGACGCTGGACCACACGCCGGGGCAGCCCGACGGTCCCTCGAAGCTCTGCCTGAGCTGCCACGACGGCTCCATCGCCGTGGACAACTACGGCGGCACGACGAGCGGATCGATCTTCGTGGACGACGCCCGCTTCGACGGCCCTCCCGGCCAGGCCTCCGGGGCGGCGCTGGACTTCGGCACCAGCCTGGACAACGACCACCCGATCTCGTTCCTCTACGACCCGGTGGCCGCGTCCGACCCCGAGATCCTGCCCTCGTCGACGGTCACCCCCATCGGCGGCACGATCGCCGACCGCCTGCTGGTGGACGGCAAGGTGCAGTGCACGTCGTGCCACGACGTCCACGATGTCGACGGGAACCCGCATCTGCTGGTGATCACCAACGCGGGCAGCGCCCTATGCCTGACCTGCCACGCCAAGTGAGCCGCCGCTGCGCCGGCCGGCTGCGTCGCCTGGCCTGGCTCGCGCTCGGCGTCTCGGCGCTGGCGGGCTGCTCGTCGCCGGCACCCCGCCACCGCGCCCCGGCGGCGCCGGTCTTCTTCCCGGCGGCGGCCGACACGCCGCGGGTCCAGTACCTGACCTCGTTCGCCTCGGCCGAGGACGTGCTGCCGGGACGCGGGCCCCTGGGACGCCTCGTCTTCGGCGAGCGGCAGGTCTCGGAACTGGAGAGCGTCGTCAAGCCCTACGGCGTCCTGCTGGACCGTGGCCGCCTCTACGTCTGCGACACCAAGCGCAACCTGGTGGCCATCTTCGACCTGCGCCACCGCCGTTTCGGCTGGCTCGGCGGGCCCGACAACGGGGCGCTGCGCAAGCCGCTGAACATCTGCGCCGACGCGCGGGGACGCCGCTACGTGGCCGACGCCGCCCGCGCCGAGGTCGTCGTCTACGACGCCGACGACGTCTTCGTCGGCCGGATCGGCACGGGCGAGCTGGAGCGACCCGTCGACGTGGCGGCCGGCGACGGCGTCCTCTACGTCTGCGACGCGAAGGCCTGCCGGATCATCGCCTTCGACCCGGAGGACGGTCGCCTGCTGCGCCGCCTGGGGGGCAAGGGGACGGAACCGGGACGCTTCGCCCGCCCCACGAACCTGGCCCTCGACGCCGACGGCAACCTCCTGGTCAGCGACACCCTCAACGGGCGCATCCAGAAGCTGGCGCCGGACGGGACCCCGCTGCTCGTGTTCGGGGAACCGGGGGACACCCCGGGGCGCTTCGCGCGGCCCAAGGGGGTGGCCGTCGGTCCGGACGGGCTGATCCACGTCGTCGACGCCGCCTTCGAGAACGTCCAGGTCTTCTCCCCCGGCGGGCGGATCCTCATGCACTTCGGCGGCCCCGGCAACGGGCCGGGCCAGCTGACCCTGCCGGCGCAGGTCGCCATCGACACCGAGCACCTGGACCTGTTCCGCGACCTGGTGGCGCCGGGCTTCGCGCCGGAATACCTGTTGCTGGTCACCAGCCAGTACGGACCGCGCAAGGTCAGCGTCTACTGCCTGGGACGGCCGCGGGAGGGTCGCTAGGCGTGGGCGACCGGCGGCGCAGTCTCCTCTTCCCGACCGGATTGCTGCTCGGGCTGCTGCTCGCCGCGAGCGGGTGCTCCCGCGCCACGCGGGACCGCTGGCTGGCCGTCCTGTTCGACGATCCTCCCCGGGCGACCGCGGCCGCCGCCCCCGGCAGCGTGGCGGCGGCACCGTCCCCGGAGCCGGGGTCCAGCGAACCCGCCGGCGCGATCCGGCCCTCGTCCACGGCCGCCCTGGTCTCCGTCCATCCCCCGTACGGGACGCGGGAGTGCGGCGTCTGCCACGCCCTGTCCGACAGCCGCTCGTTCACCGGCACGGTCCCGGGCACGGGCATGCGGGCGGCCGACGACAGCCAGCGCGTCCGGCGGCAGGCGACCCGCCTGGTCCTGCCGCCCAGGGAGCTCTGCTTCACCTGCCACGTCCAGATGACCGAGGCGGCGCTCGCGGCGGAGGGGCGCGCGGTCCACGCCCCGGTCCTGCACGGCGACTGCGTGGTCTGCCACGATCCGCACCGCAGCCGCCGGTCCCACCTGCTGCGGGCGGCACCCGTGTCCGCCCTCTGCTTCAAGTGCCACAATCGCGGGGCCGTCGCCACCTCGGCGGCCCACGCCGCCCTCGGCTCGCGCGGCGACTGCACCGCCTGCCACGATCCCCACGACGGGACGACCTCCCTGTTCCTGCGCGAGGACGGGCCGGCAGGAGGCGGCACATGAGGTGGCAGCGGGGACGGGGCCCGCGGCGCCCGGCGGCGACCATCCTGCTCCCGTTGCTCCTGGCGGGCGCGGCGTGGGCCAACGGGCCGGCCTACCTGCCGACGACCCCCGACGGGGTCGCCTTGCTCTCCTGGCGGTGGGGCGAGAACTGGAGCGAGGTGGAGGTCCGCGGCAGCCGCAACCGGGCCGACGGCTACCGCCTGGACGAGACCATCCTCGCGCCTGGCCTGCACCTCGAGGGCGGCGGCAGCATCTACCACGAGCGGCTGCTGGAGTTCTCCGCGGCGGCCACCCTCAGCCTGCAGCGGCGGCGCCTGTCCGGCGACCTGTCCGCGAGCGACGACCTCTCCTTCCAGGACTACGACGCCTCCGTCTGCCTGCTGGGCTGCCGCGCCGACAACCTGCGGCTGTTCGCCCGCCGCCACAACGCCTGGCTCGTTTCCCCCTTCCGCAGCAGCACCCGCACCGCCACCGACCTGCTCGGCGGGGAGCTGGCCCTGGGCAGCCTGCCGCTGCCGGTGACCGTGGCCTACTCGCGCGAGCGGACGGGCGAGACGTTCCTGGTGGACCGGCGCACCAGTGACCGCCGGCGCTGGCGGGCCGGCACGCGGTGGCACGGCCGGCGCACCGGCGGCTCGCTGCTGCTGCGGCACGAGCGGTTCGTCAAGACCCTGCCCGACCAGGACTACGCCACCGTCGGCGCCACGCTGGACGGCCACGTGATTCCCCGGGGGAACGTCCGGCTGCGCTCCCACGTCCGCTACTTCCACCAGTACGGCACGCTGGACCGGCGCGACATCACCCTGCGCGAGACCCTGGCGGTGCCCCTGCGCCGCCACCTGGACGCCCGCCTGTCCTGGCTGTTCCACTCCCTGCGCAGTGGCGGCGGCGACGCCCCGTGGACCCGCTCCAGCAACGGCGGGGCGACCTTCCGCCACCGCCTGTACGGAAGCCTGGAGACGACCCTGCGGCTGGACCTGCAGGACGAACGGACCTACCGCGACGGCGACGGCGGGCGCGAGCAGATCGGGTCGCTGCACCGGCGCGGCGGCGAGCTGCGCCTCGACTACCGCCGCCGCACGCGCTACGGACTGCTGCGCCTGGGCTACGGCCGTTCCCGCTGGCGCGAGGAGCAGGCGGCCCGGGAGACGCAGCGGGAGGCGGCCGACGAGCGGCACGTCCTGGACGAGGGCGAGCAGGTGCCGCTGGCGCACCTCGACGTCGTGCCCGGATCGGTCGTCGTGACCGACGATACCGGCTTCGTCCTCTACGTCGAGGGGATCGACTACCGGCTCGACACGACCGGCCGGATCACGCTGCTGAGCCGGCTCCCCGGCGGCGACATCCCCGACGGCGGCGCCGTCCTGGTCGACTACCGCTACACCATGCAGCCGGAGCTCACCTTCGACACGACCGGCCGCTCCTGGCTGGTGCGCTTCGACGCCCACCGGCTCGTATCGGTCCACTACCGCCACCGCACGGTGGACGAGGAGTTCGTCTCCGGCACGCCCGGCGCCCCGCTGCAGGACCAGGAGCGCGACGTGTACGGCCTGGAGCTGAACTGGCGGCGCCTGGCCCTGTCCGAGGAGATAGAGGACAATCGCCTGGCGGACGCGCGGTTCCACGCCAACCGCCTGCGCCTGACCTGGCACGCGCGCCTGGGCCCGCGGACACGGCTGACCGCCGGGGCGGGGCGGACCTGGACCCGGTACCGCGACCCCGAACGGACGTACCGTTTCAGGTCCCTGGACGCGCGCCTGGTCGCCACCCCCGGTGCGGCGACCACCGTCGAGGCGGCGGCCTGGCTGCGGTTGGATCGCGGCAGCGACTACCGCGGCGACCTGGCCAACGACCTGCTGGGCCTGCGCCTGGACGCGCGGTACCGGCTGCGGGCCCTGACCCTGACGGCCGGGATCGCCTACCGCGACAGCGATGCCAACGACGTGCAGGACCGGCGGTTCTCGTTCCGGTGCGGCGCGAGGCGACGGTTCTGATGCGGCGGCGCGCGTGCAGGAGGCGGCTGCTGGCCTGCGTTCCACTGGCGGCCTGGTTGGCGCTGGGGGTCGCCGCCCCGCCGGCGGCGCGCTGCGCGCCGGCCGGTCGGGAGATCGTCATCCCGGCACCGCCCGAGCGGGCCAGGCTGCGCTACGAGGGATCGTTCGGCGACCGGGAGTCGTTCCGGCGCCGCCGCGGCTGGCTGGGCCGACTGCTCGGCGCCGTGGCGGGGCGCGAGAAGGTCCCGGCGCTGCGCCGCCCGCACGACGTGGCGACCGACGGCGACCTGGTCCTGGTCACCGATCCGGGGCTGGGGATCGTCCACGCCTTCGACCTGGCGGACTCCACCTGGTGGCGCCTGCCCAGGTCCGGGCGCCTGGAGCTGCCCATCGACGTGGCGTTGGTGCCCGGCGGGACCGTCTTCGTCAGCGACGCCGCCGCGGGCGCGGTCCTGGGCTTCGACCGCCGCGGCGAGCGGATCCTGGAGGCGGATGGTCCGTTCATCCGCCCCACGGGCATGGCCTGGGACGACGCGCGGCAGCGGCTGCTGGTGGTCGACACCGCCGCCCACCGGGTGGTGGTCCTCGACGCCTCCGGACACCGCCTGGCCACATGGGGACACCGCGGCGAGGGCGCCGGGGAACTGAACTTCCCCGTCGACGTGGCCATCGCCCCCGACGGGACCGTCTGGGTGGTCGACAGCCTGAACTTCCGCCTGCAGGCGTTCGCCCCCGACGGCACGCCCCGCGGCGGGTTCGGCCGCGCGGGCAGCGTTGCCGGCACCTTCAGCCGCCCCAAGGGCGTGGCCGTGGACCGGGACGGCCACCTCTACGTGACCGACGCCCAGCAGGACGGCGTGCAGGTCTTCGACGCACAGGGCCGCCTGCTGCTGGCCTTCGGACGCCGGGGACGGGGACCGGTCGAGTTCTGGATGCCGGCAGGCCTGGCCCTGGACACGCGGGACCGGCTCTTCGTGGTCGACGTCTGGAACCGCCGCGTCCAGGTCTACCGCTACCTGGGAGAGTGAGATGAGGATGCGCACGAGAGAGACGGGAACCGGGCACCGCCGCCGGCCTGTCCCGGCCGCCGGACGCGGCCGGATGGTCGCGCTGCTCCTGGTCGCGGCGACGGCCGCGGCGGGAGCGGACGTCTCCCGGACCGTCCACAACCTCTCGGCCAGCGGCCCGGGAACGGTCCGCGCCCAGAGCGAGACCCGGATCTGCGTCTTCTGCCACACCCCCCACAACGCCGATCCCACGGCCCAGCTCTGGAACCGCTCTGCCTCGACCGCCACCTACAACCCCTACGCCTCCTCGACCATGGACGCCGCCCCGGGCCAGCCCACCGGCAGCTCCCGTCTCTGCCTCGGCTGCCACGACGGGACGATCGCCCTGGGCGACGTGCTGAGCGAGGCGGACCCCATCGCCATGAGCGGCGGCGTGACGACCATGCCCGCGGGGCCGGCGAACCTGGGCACGTCGCTGCACGACGACCACCCCGTCTCGTTCCCCTACACCGCGGCCCTCGCCGCACAGGACGGCGAGCTGGTCGACCCGGCGCTGCTGCCGCCCGAGTTCGCCCTGGACGCCGACGGGATGATGCAGTGCACCACCTGCCACGACCCGCACGACGACACCAACGGCAAGTTCCTGGTGCGGCCCGACGACAGCTCCCAGTTCTGCGAGGCCTGCCACGCGCCGGCCGGCTGGAACGGTGCCGCCCACGACATGAACAACCTGGCGGGACGCCGCCAGCCGGGAGCCAAGCGCGCCCTCTCGCCCGACGCCTGCGAGAACTGCCACCAGGTGCACGGGGCGGCGGGCAACCCGCGGCTGCTCCAGGAGGCGCAGGAGGAACAGGTCTGCCTCTTCTGCCACAACGCCTCCATCCCGGCCCCGGACGTGCAGACCTCGTTCGACAAGCCGTACCGCCACCCGCTGGCCCTGGCCGCCGGCGTCCACGATCCCGCCGAGCAGCTGCCGGTCACGACCCTCCACGTCGAGTGCACCGATTGCCACGACCCCCACGCCGCCGTCGACGCCCCCGCCACGGCACCGAATACCGCCGGTTCCCAGAGGGGTGTCGCGGGTCTGGACGGCGACGGCCAGCCGGTGGCCGAGGCCGTCTACGCCTACCAGGTCTGCTACAAGTGCCACGCCGGCGGCGCGGCCATGTCGGACCCGGCCACCCCCCGCCAGATCGTCCAGGCGGACGTGCGGCTGGAGTTCGATCCCGGCAACCCCTCCTTCCATCCCGTGGAGGCGCCCGGGGTCTCGGACGACGTCCCCAGCCTGCTGTCGCCGTACACCACCTCCAGCATCATCTACTGCACCGACTGCCACACCGACGACGAGTCGGTCGCGGCGGGCGGGACGCTGCCCGGCGGCGCCCACGGTTCCAGCTACCCCCACCTGCTGGGCTGGAACTACGAGACGACTCTCCCGACGGCCGAGAGTCCCACGGCCTACGAGCTCTGCTACCGCTGCCACGACCGCGCCAGCATCCTGGCCGACGTCACCTTCGGCAAGCACCGCAAGCACATCCAGAACGAGGACACGCCCTGCAACGTCTGCCACGACCCCCACGGGATCAGCGCGACCCAGGGCGACGCCACGAACCACTCGCGGCTGATCAACTTCGATTTGACCTATGTCCTGCCTGAGAACGGGACCGGCGTCATCGAGTTCGTGGACGAGGGGGATCGCACCGGCAGCTGCACGCTGCGGTGCCACGGAAAGAATCATCTGCACAAAAGCTACTAGGACAACATATTGTCTTCGTTGCAGCTGTACCGTCCCCCCGGTTTCTGTACAACTAGGCAGCTTGTTCTGCCTGCC
>CAYTEO010000047.1:0-19345 GCA_964436825.1 uncultured Fibrobacteraceae bacterium
GGTCCACACCGTCCCGTCGCCGTCGACCCAGCACGAGGCCCAGCGCAGGGTGCCGCTCCCGCCGCGGCGGGTCGCGACGGCCTGCCGGGCGGCGGCCAGGACGGGATCGTCCCCGGCCGTCTCGACGAGCTGGAGCGCCTCCCCGTAGTCGGGGACGGGACGGTGCCAGCCGGTCAGGTTGGCCAGCAGGTCGACCAGGCGGCGGCGGGCCTGGACGGTCTCCTCGGCCGCCGGATCGGCCACGGCCAGGAAGGCACGGTAGGCGCCGGCGGCGGCGGGGTCCCCCAGCAGGTCGTCGCGCAGGCGGGCTTCCAGCCAGTGGCGACGGGCCGCTGCCGCACCGGTCACCGCCGCGCCGTCCGGCAACAGCTCCAGCAGCAGGCCGGCCACCCGGCGTGCGGCGTCGGCATGCTCGCCGCCGACGGCGGCGAACAGGTCGCGCCCCACGGCGACGACGGTCACCGCCTCCCGCGGCGACAGCGGGCCGGGAGCCGTCAGCAGCTCCGGCGGCGGCAGGCGGCGGGCGTCCCGGCAGGCCAGCAGCGCGGCGACGAGGCAGTCGGCCAGCGGCACCGGCGGCGGGCCGGCCAGCCGGCTGCGACCGGCCAGGTGGGCAGCCTCGACGAAGTCCTCGACGGCAGGGCCGGGCGGCGGCGCACCCTCCCCCCGCGGGCCGAATACGGACGTCTCTCCCCCGCCGGTCCCGCCGCGCAGGGCGGGAACGACCCGTTCCCAGAGGGCGTCCGCGGCGGCGGCGAACCCGTCGCGGAAGGCGCGCTCCCGCTGTCGCCACCGTCCCTCGGCCGCGCCCGGATCGTCGCGGCGCCAGAGGCGGCGGAGGGCGTCGCCCACCTTCTCGGAGAGAAAGACGCGGCCCGGGGAACGCTCGCGCGTCTCCCGGGCCTCCTGCAGGAACCGCTCCGCCTCCGCCAGGCGGCCGGCGGCCAGGGCCTGCTCGGCCCGTCCCAGCAGCTCCCAGTAGTTCTCCCCCATGACGACCGCCTAGACGACGATGTTGACCAGCTTGTTGGGCACGACCACGACCTTGCGGACCTCCCGCTCGCCAATCAGCTCGGGGATGCGCCCGTACCCGCGGGCCGCCGCGGCGACCTCGTCCCGGTCGGCGTCACGGGCGAACGGCATCTTCTCGCGGATCTTGCCGTTGATCTGGACCACGTAGGTGACGGTGTCGGCCACCAGGTAGCGGTCCTCCCACGCGGGCCACGGCTGGTCGCCCACCTCCCCCTCGCCGCCCAGCAGCCGCCACATCTCCGCGGCGAGGTGCGGGGCGAACGGCGCGAGCATCAGCACCAGGTTCGTGACCGCCTCGCGGGCGTAGGGATCGTCCAGGGTCAACGCGTCGCGGCCGGCGTAGTGGTGGATGGCGTTGGTCAGCTCCATCAGGCGGCTGATGGCCGTGTTGAACTGGAAGCGCTCGATGTCCTGGGTACAGCCCTTGATGGAGTTGTGCATGACCAGGCGCAGCCCGGGCCAGCGGCGTTCCCGCTCCTCCGGCGTGAGGGGGGCCGCGTCGGCCGGCGCGTCGCCGGCAGGCGAGCGTCCGGCGACGATCTTGTTGACCAGGCGCCAGACCCGCTGCAGGTAGCGGTGGACGCCGTCGATCCCCTCGTCGGTCCAGTCCCCCCCCTCGGCGAAGGCGAAGCCGAACATCAGGTAGGTGCGCAGGGTGTCGGTCCCGTACCGCTCCAGGTAGTCGGCCGGCACGACGGTGTTGCCTTTGCTCTTGGACATCTTCTCGCCGTCGCGGGTGATCATCCCCTGGTGGCGCAGCGAGGCGAACGGCTCCTCCGTGGGCACCAGACCCAGGTCGTACAGGACCATGTTGACGAAGCGGGCGAAGATCAGGTGTCCGTAGGCGTGATCCGCCCCGCCCACGTACATGTCGACCGGCATCCAGCGCCGGACCCGCTCCTGGCTGAACGGGGCGTCGTCCCGCCCCGGGTCGAGGTAGCGCAGGTAGTACCAGGAGCTGCAGACGAAGGTGTCCATCGTGTCCGGGTCGCGGCGGGCCGGCTTCCCGCAGCGGGGACAGGTCGTCTCCATGTAGGTGGACGAGCTCTCCAGGGGTGACTTCCCCTTGGGCCGGTAGTCGACGTCGTCGGGCAGCAGGACCGGCAGTTCCCGCTCCGGCACCGGCACCGTCCCGCAGTCGGGGCAGTGGACGATGGGGATCGGGGCACCCCAGTAGCGCTGGCGGCTGATGATCCAGTCGCGCAGGCGGTACTGGATCGCCTCGCGGCCCAGGCCGCGGGCCGCCAGGTCGGCCACGATCCGCGCGGCGGCCTCCCGGTGCGGCAGGCCGTCGTACCGGTCCGAGTTGACCAGGGTGCCGGGGCCCGTCCACGCCGCGGCGAGCGGGGCGTCGGGGGTGTCGCCCTCGGCCAGGATGACCTTGCGGATCGGCAGTCCCTGCTGGCTGGCGAACGCGAAGTCGCGCTCGTCGTGGCCGGGGACCGCCATGACCGCGCCGGTCCCGTAGGTGGCCAGGACGTAGTCGGCCGCGAGGATCGGGATCCGCTCGCCGTTGATCGGGTTGACGGCCACGGCCCCGATCTCGACGCCGGTCTTGGGCCGTTCGGAGCTCTGCCGGTCCACCTCGCTGAGGCGGGCCGTCTGCCGGCGGTAGGCCGCCACCGCCTCGCGTCGCTCCGGCGCGGTCAGCACGTCCACCAGCGGGTGCTCCGGGGCCAGGGCCATGTAGGTGACCCCGAACAGGGTGTCGGGCCGGGTCGTGAAGACGCGCAGGGCCAGCTCGCCGTCGGGGGTCCGCTCGCAGTCCGGCGGCAGCTCGCCGCGGACCTGGTCGGCCGGGACGGCGAACAGGATCTCGGCGCCGCGACTGCGGCCGATCCAGTTGATCTGCTTCTTCTTGGTCTCCTCCGGCCAGTCCAGCCGCGCCAGGTTGTCGATGAGCCGGTCGGCGTAGCGGGTGATGCGGAAGCACCACTGGGTCAGGTTGCGCCGGATGACCGGGCTCTTGCACCGTTCGCAGGCGCCGTCGACGACCTGCTCGTTGGCCAGCACGGTCTGGCACGACTCGCACCAGTTGACCGGCATGTCCTTGCGGTAGGCCAGGTCGTTCTCGAAGAGCTTCAGGAAGAGCCACTGGGTCCACTTGTAGTACTCGGGCCGGTGGGTCGCCAGCTCGCTGCGCCAGTCGTACATGGCCCCCAGGGTCTTGAGCTGCTCGCGGATGACCCGGATGTTATCCTCGGTGTGCTCCCGCGGGTGGACGCCGCACTTGATGGCGTAGTTCTCCGCCGGCAGGCCGAAGCTGTCGAACCCCACGGGCTGGAAGACGTTGTCCCCGCGCATCCGCCGGAAGCGGGCGTAGGTGTCGGCGGGGACGTAGTTGTACCAGTGCCCCAGGTGGAGCTTGTCCCCCGAGGGGTAGGAGAACATGCTCAGGACGTAGCACTTGGGGCGCTCGTCCCCGTCCATGTCGGCCCGGCCGAAGCCGGTCTCCTCCCAGTGGCGGCGCCAGCGGGCCTCGATCTCGCGGTGGTCGTACGGCTGCATCCTCGACTCCTCCTGGCGTGTCCGGACGGCGCCGCCGGGACCGCGGCGGAGGGGGGCGGCGCGTCACATCGGGACGCAACAGTATACGGCGACGACGGGCGACGCCAACGCCAATCTCCGGCACCGTTCCTGTTCAGGGAATCCCGGCGAGCAGGTCGAGACGGCAGCCCGTCCCGTCGGGGGCGACGACGACCTGGGCCACGTCCAGGCGGATCTGCCGCACGCCGGCGGGGCGCTCCCGGTGGAGGTACTGCCCGAGGGCGAGGCGCAGCCGGCGGCGCTTGCGGCCGTCGACCGCGGCGGCGGGTGGCTCGGCGCATCCGCGGCGGCGGGTCTTCACCTCGACCCCCGCCAGCAGGTCGCCGCGGCGGACGACCAGGTCCAGCTCCCCCCCCTGCCAGCGCCAGCGCCGCGCCAGGACGGTGAAGCCGCACCCCGCGTACCAGGCGGCCGTCAGCTCCTCGCCCAGTCGCCCGAGGGCGTGTCGATCCAGCGGGACGTGCGGCACCGGAGGCCTCCTTGTCCGGGAGGAAGCGGCGGGGGCCGGCGGTGGTCGCAGGAAGCGCGCCGGACCGGCGCCGGGAGTCACCAGAGACGGCCCTGGTCCAGGGAGGCGACGGGCTGGAAGGTGCGGCGGTGGACCGGCGAGGGGCCGCGGCGGCGCAGGGCGGCCACGTGGTCGGCCGTCCCGTAGCCCTTGTGGGCCGCCAGCCCGTAGCCGGGGTGGCGGCGGTCCAGCTCGACCAGCAGGCGGTCCCGGACGACCTTGGCCAGGATCGAGGCGGCAGCGACGGCGGCGCTGCGCCGGTCGCCACCGACCAGGCAGCGGGTCGGCAGCGGCAACGCGGGGGGACGGTTCCCGTCGACGAGGACGATCCCGGGCGACGGCCGCAGCAGGGCGACGGCCCGGCGCATGGCGCGCAGGGTCGCCCGCAGGATGTCGGTCCGATCGATGTCCCGGGGTGAAACGGCCGCGACGCCCCAGCACAGGGCGCCGCGGACGATGGCGTCGTAGAGCAGCTCGCGGCGGCGGGGGGTCAACCGCTTGGAGTCGTCCAGGCCCTCCGGCAGCCAGTCCGGCGGGAGGACGACCGCGGCCGCCACGACGGGACCGGCCAGGCAGCCGCGGCCGGCCTCGTCGACACCGGCCAGTGGCAGGCGCCAGCGGTCGGACAGGCGGCGATCACAGGTCAGCAGGTCGTCCGCCGCGGCCACGGCTCCTAGCGCCGCTTCTCGCGGATGCGGGCCTTGCGACCGGTCAGGTTGCGCAGGTAGTACAGCTTGGCGCGACGGATCCGCCCGCGGCGCACCACCTCGATCCCCGTCAGGCTCGGCGAGTGCAGCGGGATGACCCGCTCGACGGCGACGCCGTTGGAGATCTTCCGGACGGTGATGCTCTGCTCGTTGGCCGTCCCGCGCCGGGCGATGACGACCCCCTCGTACTTCTGGATGCGGGTCTTGCCGCCCTCGCTGATGCGCATCAGGCAGCGGATCGTGTCGCCGATGCCGAACTCCGGCAGATCGTCCCGCAGGTTCTCGCTCCTGAGGGCATCGATGACGTTGCTCATGGTCGCCTCCTGTCCATGCCGTCCGGCCGCGCCGGACCGTGATCGCTGTCGGTCTTCTGGTCGTCTCCGGCCGGCCGGGGCCGCGCCAGCAGATCGGGCCTGCGCTCCAGCGTGCGCGCTCGCGCCTGCTCCCGGCGCCAGGCCTCGATACGGGCATGGTGCCCCGAGAGCAGCACCTCGGGCACCGTCAATCCCCGGTACTCCGGCGGCCGGGTGTACCAGGGGCACTCCAGGCCGCCCTCGCAGGCGGGGGTGAAACTGTCCTGCTCGGCCGAGTCGCTGTTGCCCAGCACCCCCGGCAGGCGCCTCACGACCGCGTCGATGACCACCAGGGCCGGCAGCTCGCCGCCGGTCAGGACGTAGTCCCCGATGGAGATCTCGCGCGGCCGCAACAGGTCGATCGCCCGCTGATCGATCCCCTTGTAGTGACCGCAGACGAGGATCATCTCCCCGCGTTCCTGCAGCTCGCCCAGCAGCTCGGTCACCAGTTCCTCGCGGAGCGTCTCCCCCTGCGGGCTCATCAGCAGCAGCAGGGCGTCGGGCCGCTCCCGGTGCGCCTCGACCGCCTCGACGATCGGTGGCGCCATCATGATCATCCCCGGTCCGCCCCCGTAGGGGTAGTCGTCGACGGTCCCGTGCCTGTCGACGGCGTGGTCGCGGATGTCGGCCACCTCGTAGCGGACCTGTCCGGCGCGGGCGGCACGGTCCAGGATGCTCGTGCCCAGGACGGCCCGGACCATCTCCGGGAACAGGGTCAGGACCTTAATCGCCGGCGTCATCGAGCAGCCCCTCGGGTGGATCGACGACCAGCGGCCCGTCCAGTCCCGGCGCGTCGCGCAGGATGGGCGGCACCGCCGGGATCAGCACTTCCCTGCCGTCCCGGGCGAGGACCAGGGTCGGCTGGGGACCGTAGTGGCGGACCTCCGCCACCCTCCCCAGGGGACGGCCGTCGACGGTGACGACCTCCCGGTCCCGGAAGCGGAACGGCAACCCCTGCGGCGGGCGGGGGAAGTCGTCCGCCAGGTAGTCCTCGCGCCGGAAACCGACCCGGCGGCCGACGACCGCCTCGGCAGCCGTTCGGTCCAGGACGTCGGTGACCCGCACGACCCAGCCACCCGCCTGCCAGCGCCCGCCCACGATCCTGGCCGGCGTGCCGTCCTCCCAGCAGAGGAACCGGCTGCCGAGCAGCGGCTCGTACCAGTCGTCGCGCGGCAGGAGCTTGACCTCTCCACGCATGCCGACGGCCTTGACGACCTCGGCGACGGTGACGAAACCGTCCACGGCGGGGCGGATCACGGCCTCACTCCTGGTCGGCGATCTCCAGCACGTAACGGCGGTCGTCCCGCGCGCTGACCGCCTGCAGCAGCGTGCGGACCGCGCGGGCCGTCCGCCCCTCGCGGCCGATGAGCTGCCCCCGGTCGTCGGGATGGACGCGCAGGCGGAAGATCTCCTCCCCGTCCCGCTGCAGCGTCTCGACGGTCACCGCGTCGGGATGATCGACGAGGTTGACCGCGATGAAGGAGACCAGCTCCAGCACCCTGCGGTTCATGCCGCTCAGCTCTCCCCGGCGGGAGCGTCGCCGGCCGCCTCGCCGGACTCGCCCGCGTCGGAGTCACCCTCGGCGGCCTCGGACTCGGCGGCGGCCGCAGCCTCCGCCTCGGCCTTGGCGGCCTCCTCGGCCTCGCGACGGGCCTTCTCCTCGGCCTCGCGCCGCGCCTTCTCGGCGGCCTCGGCCTGCTTCTTCAGGCGCACCTGCTCCCGCCCGGCGGCGTCGGCCTTCCAGGAGGCCACCCGGGCTGCGACCTCGTCGGCGGGCAGTCCCTGGCGCTCCAGCTCCCAGCGGTAGAGGATACCCTCCCGCCGCATCAGGGCCCTGGCCGTGCTCGAGACCCTGGCGCCCTTGCGCAGCCAGGCGATGATCTCGTCCTCGTGCAGGCGCACCTCGAGGGGCTCCACGAAGGGATTGTAGTAGCCCAGATTCGCCAGGTAGGCGCCGTCGCGACGATTCCGGCTGTCGGTCACGACGAGCCGGTAGAACGGCCGCTTCTTGCGTCCCATCCTGGTCAAGCGGATCGATGTCGACACGTGAGACCTCCGGTTTCCGTGTGTCGCCACTAGGGCGTCCCCGTCGCGGTCCGCCGCCGCGTGCGGGGTGGTTGGCGATGACTCA
Source organism: uncultured Fibrobacteraceae bacterium (assembly GCA_964436825.1). Taxonomy (GTDB): domain Bacteria; phylum Krumholzibacteriota; class Krumholzibacteriia; order LZORAL124-64-63; family LZORAL124-64-63; genus CAYTEO01. The sequence goes on from CAYTEO010000047.1 coordinate 7,279, forward strand.
GCGCTTGCCGAGCACCTGCTGGCCGAACGCCTCCAGGCCGCCGGCCGCGTTGATCCTGCGCATCATGCGCCGCATGTCCCGGTACTGCTTGAGCAGCTTGTTGACCTGGGACACCGTCGTCCCGCTGCCGCGCGCGATGCGCCGGCGCCGCGAGCCGTTGATCAGATCCGGGTTGCGCCGCTCGGTCGGGGTCATGGAGTTGATGATCGCCTCGACGCGCACCAGCTGGCGCTCGTCGATGTTGGCACCGTCCAGCGCACCGGCATCGACGCCGGGCAGCAACTTCATGATCCCCTTCAGCGGGCCGAGCCGCCGCACCTGGCGGATCTGCTTCTGAAAGTCCTCGAGCGTGAACTGGTTCTGGAGGAAGCGGTCCGCGAGGGCCTGCGCCTCGTCCAGGTCCATGTTCTGCTCGGCCTTCTCGATCAGGGAGAGGACATCCCCCATCCCGAGGATCCGCCCCGCCATGCGGTCGGGGTGGAACGTCTCCAGGTCGGTGACCTTCTCGCCGGTGCCGACCAGCTTGATCGGCTTGCCGGTCACCTCCAGGACCGACAGGGCGGCGCCGCCGCGCGCGTCGCCGTCGAGCTTGCTCAGCACGACCCCGTCGATGCCGACCCGACCGGCGAACTCCCGCGCGACGGTGACGGCCTCCTGGCCGATCATGGCGTCGACGACCAGGAGCTTCTCGTCCATGGCGACCATCTTGTCGATGGCCTCCAGCTCCGCCATCAGCGTGTCGTCGATGTGCAGCCGGCCGGCCGTATCGACGATCAGCACGTCGCAGTGGCGGTCCTTCGCCCGGCGCAGCCCCATCTTGACGATCTGCGGGGCGCTCTTGCGCTCCCGGTCGCTGTGGACGGGCACCCCCACCTGCTCGGCCAGGGTGTGGAGCTGGTCGATGGCCGCGGGGCGATAGATGTCCGCCGCCACCAGCAGGGGCGAGCGTCCCTCCTGCTTCAGCCGGTGGGCCAGCTTGGCGCAGAAGGTCGTCTTGCCGCTTCCCTGCAGCCCCATGACCATCACCGTGGCCACGGGCGTGGCGTTCAGGTTCAGGGCGGTGGCCTGCCCGCCCAGCAGCCGGGTCAGCTCGTCCTTGACGATCTTGACGACCTGCTGGTCCGGCGTCAGGCTCTCCCAGACCTGCCGCCCGACGGCGATCTCGCCGACCCGCGCCACGAAGTCCTTGGCCACCTGGTAGTGGACGTCGGCCTCGAGCAGGGCGAAGCGGATCTCGCGCAGGACCTCCCTGACGTTCTCCTCGGTCAGGTGGTCCTGCCCCCGCAGCTTGCGGAAGGCGTCGTTCAGCCGGCTGGTCAGCTCCTGGAACACGTGACTCCCCGTCCCGCCGCTCGGGTGTGACCGCTGGACACCGATATCGCTACCGCGGCGCAGAAAAACAACGGGCGGGCGCTGCCACGCCCGGCCCTCGTGAGCCGCGATCGCACAGAATAGCTCACGAACGGGTCGAAATCAAGTCCCGTCCCCCGGTTCCGCCAAGCGCAGGGAGGAGACGGCCGCGGCGGGATCGGTCGCCCCGAAGAGGTAGGTTCCCGCCACCAGGATGTCCGCGCCCGCCGACCGGCAGCGCGGTCCGGTCTCCGCGTCGATCCCCCCGTCGACGGAGATGGCGAATCCCAGCCGCCGTTCCCGGCGCCAACCGGCCAGCCGCTCGATCTTGCCCACCGCCACCTCGCGGAAGCGCTGCCCGCCGAAACCGGGCTGGACCGACATGACGAGCACGAGATCGACGAGATCCAGAACAGGTTCCAGTTCTTCGAGTTGCGTCCCTGGATTCAAGGAGATTCCAGGGCGGAGCCCCAGCTCCCGGATCCGGCGCAGGGTGGCCGGGACGTCGCAGTCGGACTCGACGTGGATCGTCAGGGCATCGACCCCGGCGGCGGCGAACGGCTCCAGGTAGCGGTCCGGACGGGTCATCATCAGGTGGGCGTCCAGGGGAAGGTCGGTGCAGCGGCGGATCGCCGCGGCGACGACCGGTCCGAACGTCAGGTTCGGGACGAAATGGGCGTCCATGACGTCGAGATGAAAAAGGTCCGCCCCGGCACCGGTCATCCGGGCCAGCTCCTCGCGCAGGCAGGCGAAGTCGGCCGCCAGCAGCGACGGGGCCACCGACGGTCTAGCGTGTGGCTGCCACCAGTTCAACGACGTCTCCTTCCCTGATCCTCTCCCCCGGCGCCGGCCGCTGCTCCAGGACCGTTCCCACCGGCACGTCCCGCTGCCGCCGGTAGCGGACCGGCGCCAGGACACAGCGCGCGGCCCGACAGGCGGCCCGGGCCACCACCAGGGTCGCGCCGCGCAGGTCGGGCATGAGCCACGCGACGGGCGGGGGCGACTCCGACAGCAGCTGGTCGACCGCCTTTCCCCGCGGCAGCGAGCTGCCCGCCGCCGGCGACTGGAGGGCGACGACGCCTGCCGGAACGCCCTCGACGGGACAGCGGGCGGTCCGGCCGATGCGGTACCCCTCGCGCTGGAGCGTGGCCGCCGCCTGGCGGGGGGTCAGCCCGACGATCGACGGCAGGCGCCCGGCCGGCTCCCCGGCGCTGACGGTGACGGCCACGACCCGCCCGGAGCGGACGGTCCGGCCCGGCAGGGGGCGCTGGTCGATGATCCTGCCGGCCGGCTCGGTGGGATGGGGCTCACGGCGGACGACCTCCACCCGCAGGCCGACGGCGCCGGCGGTGTCCCGGGCTTCCTCCAGGTCCCGGGACAGCAGCTCCGGCACCCGGACCTCCGCATGACGATGGATCAGCCGCGGCATCAGCAGGGTGTGGAACCCGAGCAGGCCGATGCCGAACAGCAGGACCAGTCCCGCCAGCCACAGCAGGAGCTGCCAGAGCTTCATCACCCCTCCTTCCGGCGGAGCCGGACCGCGAAGAAACCGTCGGCGCCCTCGCGCCAGGGCAGCCACTGCCGCTGCCACAGCCCGTCCACCGGCGCCGGCTCGAGCCACGGCAACGCCTCGCGCAGCCGCTCGACGACGGCCTCGTTCTCCTCCGGCTCCAGCGAGCAGGTGGCGTAGAGCAGCAGGCCGCCGGGGCGCAGCAGCCGCGCCGCCGCCATGGCCAGTTCCCACAGCCGCTCCCCGTTGCTGGCCGGCAGCCTGGGTTCCAGCCGCCAGCGGCCCTCGGGGTGGCGGCGCAGGACACCGGTACCGCTGCAGGGGCCGTCCAGCAGGACGGTCCCGAACGTGCCGTCGCGCCAGGGCGGCCGCCTCCCGTCAGCGCATACCACGGGCGGCGGGGGCGACTCAATCCTTTTCGCCGCCTCCCGGAGCAGCGGCAGGCGGCGGCGATCCACGTCCGCGGCGCACACCTCGCCCGCCGGCAGCCGTCGCAGCAGGTGGAGGGTCTTGCCGCCGGGTGCGGCGCAGAGGTCGACCGCCGGCGGCTCCGCATCCGCCAGCAGGAACTCCGTGGCGGCGAGGACGGCCTCGTCCTGGACGACCAGGTCGGGATGCGTCGCCAGCAGCCGCCGCAGGCGGGACCGGTCCAGTCGGCCGTCGACCCGCAGCGCCCTGGGCGAGAGGGTGCCCGGAGTCACCGCGATCCCCGCGGCGACCAGTTCCCGGGCGAGCCGGCCGGGCTCGGCCGGAGGCAGGACGGCCAGGGTCAGCGGCGGCGGCAGGTTGTCGTGGCGCAGCAACCGCTCGGTCGCCTCCTCCCCCCAGCGCGCCAGCCAGCGCTCCACCAGCCAGCGCGGGTGGGAGTGCCAGGCGGAGAGCCAGCCGGCCGGATCCTCCGCGCGCGGCGGCAACAGCTCGGCCAGGGCCTCCTGCGGCGGTCGGTCCGCCGCCGCGGCCAGGCGCCGCGCGACGTTCTGCAGGACGGCGTTGGCGAACCCGGCGGCACCCCTTCCCCCCACGCGCCTGACCAGGCGGACGGTCTGGTCGACGGCGGCGTAGGCGGGGACCCCCTCCATCCCCAGCAGCTGGTGCAGCCCGAGGCGCAGCGCCGTCCGCACGGCGGGACGCACCCGCAGCCCCGGTCTGGCCAGCCGCTCCAGGAGGGCGTCGTAGCGCCCCTGCAGGCGGAGCGTCCCCTTGACCAGTTCCGCCAGCTGGCGCCGGTGACGGTCGTCTTCCAGGTCCGCGAGGACGGAATCGAGGGCGGGGCCGAGCGGCGCCCCCTGCTCGACCCGGCGCAGGATCCGCCAGGCGGCATGGCGCAGGTCGCGATCGCTCATGAGTGCAGGACGGTCCCGACGGGGATCGGGCAGCCGCGCAGGAACTCGCCGGCCGTCATCGGCTTGCGCCCGGGGGTCTGCAGGCCGGTCACCAGCAGGGTCCCCTCGCCGCAGGCCACCTCCAGCCCCTCGGGCGTGACGGCCACGACGGTCCCCGGCGCGGCGCCGCCGGTCAGCAGCGAGGCGGGACGGGAGGCGGTGACCTTCAGGAGGCGGTCGCCGAAGTAGGTCGTCGCCCCGGGCCACGGCTGCAACCCGCGGACCTGGTTGTGGACGGCGACGACCGACCGGTCCCACCGCAGCGGCGAGAGGGAGCGACTCAGCTTGGGGGCATAGACGGCGCCGGCCTCGTCCTGGGTACGGGGGACGCACTGCCCCGCCTCGAGCCGCCGCAACGTCGTCAGCAGCAGGTCGGCCCCGATCCCCGCCAGGCGGTCCAGCAGCTCGCCGGAGGTCTCCTCGGGATCGATGGGAACGGCCCGCTCGGCCAGGACGGGCCCGGTATCGACACCGGCGTCCATGCGCATGATCGACACCCCGGTCCACGTGTCGCCGTGGAGGATGGCGTAGTGGGCCGGCGCCACGCCGCGCCAGCGGGGCAGGAGGCTGGCGTGGAGGTTGATGCAGCCCAGGGGCGGCAGCGAGAGCAGCGGTTCGCGCAGGATCCGGCCGAAGGCCACGACGACGACGGCGTCGGGCCGCCGTTCGCCGATCGCGGCGGTGACCCGGGATGACTCGCCCCGGCCCCAGGTCAGCAACGGCAGTCCGAGATCGCGGGCCGCCGCCTTGACGGCGGTCTCTCCCAGCTTGCGACCGCGACCGACACGGCGGTCCGGCTGGGTGACGACCAGGGAGACGTCGACACGCGCCTCGACCAGTGCCTCCAGGGAAGGCACCGCGAAGTCGGGGGATCCCATGAAGACGACGTTCACGTCACTCCTCTCGCCGCCGTAGAAGCCACCACCACCGGCGCCAGCCGTCGATGTCCAGCCGGTGCCACCATGAAAGATGGTCCACCATCAGCCTGCCGTCCAGATGATCGATCTCGTGCAGGAGGATCCGGGCCAGCAGCCCGTCGGCGGCGAGGCTCCTCTCCGCTCCGTCCGGCGCGAGGTAGCGCACCTCGACCGCGGACGGCCGGCGGATGGTACGGTAGACGCCGGGAAAGGAGAGACAGCCCTCGGTGAAGGGGACGCGATCGTCGGAAACCGCCTCCACGACGGGATCGAGCAGCACCAGCGGCCGCCGCCGGCGCGACGGAGCGGCGACCACGATCCGCCACGGCACCCCCACCTGGGGGGCCGCCAGGCCGACCCCGGCGTGGCGGCGCATGATCCGCTGCATGTCGGCCAACAGTCCCGGCAGCTCGGGGGCGGCGGGATCGACGGGACGGCAGACCTGGCGCAGGAGCGGGTCGCCGTACAGGACGAGGCGACGCGTCATGCCGCCGCGATCACTTTTCCAGGACGGCGGCGACGGCGTTGCGCAGGATCTCGACCTTGGTGTTCTCGCCGATGGTGCAGACGAGCCTGTCCTCCTTGACGTCGCGGACCGTGGCGATCAGGCCGCCGTTGGTGACGATCCGGTCGCCCCGCTTCAGGGCGGCCACCATCTCGCGGTGCTTCTTCTGCCGCTGGGAGCTGGGGCGCAGGATCAGCAGGTAGAAGATCAGGAAGATGGCACCGATGAAGATCAGCTGCATCAGCATGGCACTGCCGGGCGAGGGGGCGCCCTCGCGGGCGGGCGACGGGCTCATGGCCAGGAAGGTCATCAGGTTCATCGTCTCTCCTCCGGTTCCGGTTCCTCGTCGCGACCGGTGACGTCGGCCGCCGTGTCGTTCCGTGCTCGTGACGGCCTCCCGCCGGGGCGGGCGCGCCGGGCCAGTTCCCGGCGCCGCCGCTCCCCCTCCTCCCAGCGGGCCAGGAAGGCCTCGGCGAACGGCCGCAGCCTGCCGCCGGCGATCGCCTCGCGGATGCCGCGCATCAGGACCTGATAGAAAAAGATATTGTGCCAGGATGCAAGCACGGGTCCCAGGATCTCCCGCGCGTTGAACAGGTGGCGGATGTAGGCCCGGGTGTGGCGACGGCAGACGGGGCAGTCGCAGTCGGGATCGAGCGGCCGCTCGTCCCGGGCCCAGGCGGCGTTGCGGACGACCAGGCGCCCGTCCCGGGTCACGACGGTGCCGTTGCGCCCCATCCGCGTCGGCAGGACGCAGTCGAACATGTCGACCCCGGCCAGGACGGCGTGGAGGATGTCGTCGGGGAAACCGACCCCCATCAGGTAGCGGGGACGGTCGGCGGGCAACAGGGGCGCGGTCAGCGCCGTCAGCTCGCGCATCAGCGGCACCGGCTCCCCCACCGACAGCCCGCCGATGGCGTACCCGGGCAGGTCACGGGCCGCCGCCAGCTCGGCCGAGCGGCGCCGCAGCTCGGGCGAGAAGCCGCCCTGGACGATGCCGAACAGGACCCGCTGCCAGCCGTCGCGGTCGGTCCGGCCGCCGGGGCCGAAGGCGGCGACGCAGCGGGCGAGCCAGGCGTCGGTCCGCGCGACGGCGGCGGCCACCTCGCGCTCCGGCGCCCCATAGGGGAGGCAGTGGTCGAAGGCCATGACGATGTCGCTGCCCAGGGCGAGCTGGATCTCCATGGACCGCTCCGGCGTCAGCAGGTGACGGCTGCCGTCGAGGTGGGAGCGGAAGCGGACCCCGTCGTCGTCGATCCGGTTCAGCTCGGCCAGGGAGAAGACCTGGTAGCCGGCGCTGTCGGTCAGCAGGGCCCCGTCCCATCCCTGGAAGCGGTGCAGCCCCCCCAGGTCGCGGATCAGCTCGTGGCCGGGCCGCAGGTAGAGATGGTAGGTATTGCCCAGGATCAGGCGGGTCCCGGTCTCGCGCACCTGCTGGAAAGTCAGCGCCTTGACGCTGCCGGCCGTACCCACCGGCATGAAGACCGGCGTGGGGACGTCCCCGTGGGGCGTGTGCAGCACGCCGAGACGCGCCGCGCAGTCGTCGGCGGTGTGGAGCAGCTCGAAGCCGAAAGGTCGGTCCAGGTTCACGCTTCCCCCTCCCCGGGCGGCAGGACGAGCATGGCGTCGCCGTAGCTGTAGAACCGGTAGCGCGCGGCGACGGCGTGGGCGTAGGCGCGGCGCCAGGCCTCCCCAGGCAGCAGGCACGCCACGAGCATCAGCAGCGACGATCCCGGCAGGTGGAAGTTCGTCACCAGGGCGTCGGCCGCCGTCACGCGGTCCGGCGGCGCCAGGAACAGGCGCGTGACGCCGCGCACGGCGATGCCCTCGGCCCCGTCGACGACCTCGCCGGTGAAGACCGGGGGAACGCCGTCCGCGGCGGCGACCTGCGGCGGCGCCTGCGGGCCGTCCTGCGGCCAGGCCCGCGGCACGTACCGGGCGATCGTCTCCAGCACCCGCAGGGTCGTCGTCCCGACGGCGACGACCCGTCCACCGGCGCGGCGGGTCCTGGCGACAGCCGCCAGGGTCGCCGCGGGGCAGTGGAAGACCTCGGGGTGGAGCCGCCTGGTCCGGACCGCCTCCTCGTCGGGCGGCTGGAAGGTGCCGGGGCCGACGTGCAGCGTCACCGTCGCCGTCCCGACCCCCGACGCGCGGAGCCGGTCCAGCAGCTCCGGCTCGAAGTGCAGCCCGGCCGTCGGCGCCGCCACCGACCCCTCGTCCCTGGCGTAGACGGTCTGGTAGCGCTCGCGGTCCGGCCCCTCCGTCTCGGGGAGGCCCAGCTCGCGGCGCCGCCTGACGATGTAGGGCGGCAGGGGCGGGCGGCCGTACCGGTGGGCCAGATCCAGCAGGTCTCCCGCGACGGCGACGACGCGGACGTGGCCGTCGTCGCGGCGCCCCGCGATCCGCACCAGCGGCTCCCCGCCCGGGGTCGCCGCCAGTTCCGTCCCCGTCGCCAGCCGCCGCAGCGGCCGGGCCATGGCCAGCCAGCCGCCAGCGGCGGCGGGCCGGACCAGCAGGATCTCCACCCGGCCGCCCGTGGGGCGGTACAGCAGCAGGCGCGCCGGCAGGACGCGGCTGTCGTTCAGGACCAGCAGGTCGCCGGGGCGCAGCCAGCGGGGCAGGTCGGCGAACCGCCCCTCGCCGGCCACACTCCCGTCGCGCGCGCAGACGAGCAGCCGCGAGGCACTGCGCCTGGCGGCGGGCCGCTCGGCGATCAGCTCGGGCGGCAGCGCGTAGTGGTAGGTGCCGGCGGGATCGGTCATGGGCGCAGCAGGTCCCCCTGGGCGGCGGCGCCGGACGGCGGTTCCAGGCCCAGGTGGACGTAGGCCCGGGGCGTGGCCACCCGGCCGCGCGGCGTCCGCTGCAGCAGCCCGGTCTGGATCAGGAACGGCTCGACGACGTCCTCGAGGGTGTCGCTCTCCTCTCCCAGCGAGACGGCCAGGTTCTGGACCCCCACCGGCCCCCCGCCGAAGTGGTCGATGACCAGCTCCAGGTAGCGGCGGTCCAGCGGCTCGAGACCCAGCTCGTCGACCCCCAGGCGCTCCAGGCCGAGGACGACGACCTCCCGGGTGACGACACTCTCGCCGTCCACCTGCGCGTAGTCGCGGACGCGGCGCAACAGCCGGTTGGCGGCGCGCGGCGTGCCGCGCGAGCGGCGGGCCAGCTCGGCCGCCCCGTCCGGATCGATCCGGATCCCGAGGATGGCCGCCGAGCGCTCGATGATCCGGCGCAGCTCGTCGGGGGGATAGAAGTCCAGGTGACACATGATCCCGAAACGGCTGCGCAGGGCCGAGGTGATCATCCCGGCGCGGGTGGTCGCCCCCAGCAGGGTGAACGGAGGCAGATCCAGCTGGAAGTGGCGCGCGTTGGGCCCCTTGTCGACGACCAGCTCGATGCGCCGGTCCTCCATGGCGGGATAGAGGTACTCCTCGATGACCCGGTTGAGCCGGTGGATCTCGTCGATGAAGACGGCGGCCGGCCCCTCCTGCTGGGTCAGCAGCCCGACGAGCTCGGCGGTGTTCTGGAAGGCGGGCCCGCTGCTGCTGCGCAGCTCCAGTCCCATCTCGTTGGCGATGATCCCGGCCAGGGTCGTCTTGCCCAGGCCCGGCGGGCCGTAGAGCAGGACATGGTCGAGGACCTCGCCCCTCTCCCGCGCCGCCTGGATGAAGACGCGCAGGTTGGCCTTGATCTTCTCCTGCCCGATGAAATCGTCCAGGCGCTGGGGCCGCAGGGTCAGCTCCAGCTCCCGGTCCCGGGGATCCAGATGGGGGTCGGTCCAGCGGGAACTGTTCACGTCGGTTCCTTCCCTGCGCTCAGAGCAGGCGCAGCGCCTCGCGCACCCAGCGGACGGGATCCTCGCTCACCGAGGGGTCCCGCTCCCTCGCCTCGTCCAGCAGCCGACCGGCGCGCGCGGCCGGCAGGCCCATCCCGGCCAGCATCTGCTCGGCGACCTCCCGCTGCGGATCGGGGCCCGCGACGGCGGCCTCCCCCGCCGGCGCCGGCTGCGGCCGCGCCGCCAGCAGGGCGGGCGGCAGCTTGTCGACCAGCTCGGTCACCAGCCGGGCGGCGGTCCGCTTGCCCACACCCGGCAGGGCGACCAGCGCCCGCTGGTCCCGGGCCAGGATCCAGGCCGCCACCTCCGTGGCCGCCGCGGCGCCGAGGATCCCCACGGCCAGCCGCGGCCCGATGCCGGTCACGCCGATCAGCAGGCGGAACAGCTCCCGGTCGTCGCGGTCCAGGAAGCCGTAGAGGGACCAGCCGTCCTCCCGCACGGCGAGATGGGTCCAGAGGACGACCTCGCCCCCGGGCTCCGGCAGGCGGGCCCGGTCCCGCTCGGGGACCTGGACGGCCAGGCCGATGCCGCCCACCTCCACCACCACGTCGGGATTGCTCTCCAGCAACCGGCCGTTCAGCCTGGTGATCACGCGGTGTCTCCTCTCGAGGCCGCCTGGACCTGCTGCCAGCCGTCGCGCAGGGCGTGGCAGAGGGCCACGCCCAGGGCGTCGCTGGCGTCGAGGGAGGCGGGAGGACGCGGCAGCCCCAGCATCCGGGTGACCATGAAGCGGACCTGCTCCTTCCGCGCCCCGCCGTTGCCGGCCAGGGCCATTTTTACCTCGCCGGGGGCGTACTCGGCAACGGGAACGTCGTGCAGGGCCGCCGCCAGGACGATCGCGCCGCGCGCGTGGCCCAGGATCAGCGAGCTGCGGGCGTTGCGGGCGTTGAAGACGTTCTCCACGGCCATCACACCCGGCCGGTGCCGGACGATCAGCTCGACCAGGGCCTCGTGGATCGTCCGCAGGCGCAGCGGCAGCTCCTGTCCGCGCGCGGCCCGGATCGTCCCGGCGTCGACCAGGCGCAGCCGGTTGCCGGACGCGGCGACCAGGCCGAATCCGGTGGCGTGGGACCCGGGATCGATGCCGAGGATCAGCACGTCTGCTCCCGATGCGCGAGGGGCGGCCACACGACCGCCCCCGTCATCCTCGTGCGGTGTGGCCCGCGGCGGCCGCAGCTAGAGTTTCTCCTGCAGCGCGGCCATCTCCGCGTCGTCGATGTCGAAGTTGGCGGAGACCCGCGAGACGTCGTCCAGGTCGTCGAGGGCGTTGATCAGCTTCAGCAGGGTCTCCGCGTCGCGGCCGGAGACCTTGACGGTCGTGGACGGGACCTGCTGGATCTCCGACTCGACGATGGGCAGGCCCTTCTCCTGCAGCTCGTGCAGGACCGAGTTGTAGTCGGCGAAACTCGTCGTGATGACGATGTGCTCGCCGTCCTGGTCCACGTCCTCGGCGCCGGCCTCGACGGCCGCGTCCATGGCCGTCTCCAGGTCGACGCGCGCGGCATCGAGCAGGATCTGCCCCTTGCGCTCGAACAGGTAGGAGACGCAGCCGTTGGTGCCCAGGTTGCCGTTGTACTTGGTGAAGACGTGCCGGACCTCGGCTGTCGTGCGGTTGCGGTTGTCGGTCTGGGTCTCCACCAGGATGGCCACGCCGCCCGGGCCGTATCCCTCGAAGCTGATCTCCTCGTAGACGGCGCCCTCGATCTCGCCGGTGCCGCGCTTGATGGCCCGTTCGATGTTGGCGTTGGGCATGTTCTGGGCCTTGGCGGCCAGGATGGCCGAGCGCAACCGCGTGTTGCCCTCCGGGTCGCCGCCGCCCAGCTTGGCCGCGACGATGATCTCGCGCGTCAGCCGCGACCAGATCTTGCTGCGCGCGGCGTCCTTGGCGCCCTTCTTGCGCTTGATCGTGCTCCACTTGGAATGACCGGACATGCCTGCCCCCCCGCGCGGTTACTCCGCTTCCTCGGTCCTGCTCTTCTCGTAGGCCTCGATCAGGGCCTTGGCCACGTCTCCCGGCACCTCGGCGTAGTGGCTGAACTCCATCTCGAACTCGCCGGTCCCCTGGGTCATGGCGCGCAGGGACGTGGAGTACTGGTACATCTCGTCCTGGGGCACCAGGGCACGGATGACCTGGATCGGGCCCTCGGAGTCCATCCCCTGCGGCTGGCCGCGGCGCGACGAGATGTCGCCCATGACGTCGCCCATGTACTGCTCGGGGACGCGGATCGTGACCTTCATGATCGGCTCGAGGATCGTCGGCTTGGCCTCCTTCACGCCCTTCTGGATGGCCAGACGCGCGGCGACCTTGAAGCTGTTCTCGCTCGAGTCGACCGGGTGGAACGAACCGTCGTAGAGGGTCACCTTGATGTCGACGACCTCGTAGCCGGCGACGACCCCCTGCTTCATCGTCTCGCGGACGCCCTTCTCCACGGCGGGGATGAACTTCCCCGGCACGACGCCGCCGACGATGGCGTCGACGAACTCGAAGTACTCGCCCCGCGGCAGCGGCTCCAGGCGCAGCCAGACGTCGCCGAACTGGCCGCGGCCGCCGGTCTGCTTCTTGTAGCGGCCCTG
>CAYTEO010000048.1:0-18803 GCA_964436825.1 uncultured Fibrobacteraceae bacterium
GATGTCGGCAGGGAGCCGGCTTCGGACGCGGGTTCGATTCCCGCCGCCTCCACCAGATCCACCGCCCCGGCCATCCGGCCGGGGCGGTCCTCGTTCCGGTACCGGGCGGTGCCGGTCCGCCGCCCCCGGTCCGCTACCCGCCCCACCGCTCCCGGTGTACCAGCTCCGCCAGGGGGCGTCGCTCCTTGGGCCCCGGCGTGTCTGCCGGCCACCCCAGTGGCGTCAGGGCCACCGGCACCACGTGCTCCGGCAGTGCCAGCACCTCGCGGACCGCGGCGGGATCGAAGGCGCAGACCCAGCAGGTGCCCAGGCCGCGGTCCGCCGCCGCCAGCACCAGGTGGTCCATGACGATGGCGGCGTCCACCTCCGCGCTGGACCAGCCGTCGGCCTGTCGCCGCCAGCAGGCGCGGGTGTCGGCGCAGACGGCCAGCAACAGGGGCGCCTGCATGAGCCACTCCCGCCCGTAGACGTGCCGCAGCTCAGTTTCGCGGCCGGCGGTCTCGACCACGACGATACCGAACGGCTGCCGGTTGGCGGCCGTCGGCGCCAGGCGGGCCGCCTCCAGGACGGCCTGCAGGTCAGCCTCGGACACGGGGTCGGGACGGTAGGCCCGACAGCTGTACCGCTCACGGATCAAGTGCGTGAATTCCATCTCCGTTCCTCCTGTCGGGTGTCGTCGCGGGGGGAGACGCCCGTTGATCGGCGTCCCCCCGTGGGCTATCTTGGACCCGCCGCCGCGCCGCCACTGGCGCGGCTCCCGCCTCGAAACAAAGGAGTGTTGCCATGCCTTTGGTACCCATGCGCGTCCTGCTGGACCACGCCGCCGAGCACGGCTACGGCGTCGGTGCCTTCAACGTCAACAACATGGAACAGATCCAGGCCATCATGATGGCCGCCGAGGAGACCAACTCGCCGGTCATCGTCCAGGCCTCCCGCGGGGCCCGATCCTACTCCCAGGACGCCTACCTGCGCCACCTCATGCTGGCGGCCGCGGAGCTGCACCCGCGCATCCCCATCGCCATGCACCAGGACCACGGCAACAGCCCGGCCACCTGCATCAGCGCCATCGAGCAGGGGTTCACCTCCGTGATGATGGACGGCTCACTCCTGGAGGACGGCAAGACCCCGTCCACCTACGAGTACAACGTCAGGGTCACCCGGGAGGTGGTGGCCTACGCCCACGCCCGCGGCGTCACCGTGGAGGCGGAGCTGGGCACCCTGGGCGGGATCGAGGACGGCCAGGGGGCGGGCCTCACCGAGGACGAGGTCCTCTCGCACCTGACCGACCCGGACCAGGCGGAGCAGTTCGTGGCCGAGACCGGCTGCGACGCCCTGGCCGTGGCCATCGGCACCAGCCACGGCGCCTACAAGTTCACCCGCAAGCCCACCGGCGACGTGCTGAAGATGGACCTCATCGAGGAGATCCATCGCCGGCTGCCCAACACCCACCTGGTGATGCACGGCAGCAGCTCCGTGCCCAGGGAGCTGGTGGACATCATCAACGAGTACGGCGGGCAGATGCCCGAGACGTACGGCGTGCCGGTGGAGGCCATCCAGCAGGGGATCCGCCACGGCGTGCGCAAGATCAACGTGGACACCGACAACCGGCTGGCCATCACCGGCGCCATCCGCAAGGTCTTCGCCGAGCGGCCCGACGTCTTCGATCCCCGCGCCTACCTCAAGCCGGCGCGCGAGGCCATGGCCGAGGTCGTCAAGGCACGGATGATCGCCTTCGGGCAGGCCGGCTGGGCCGACAAGGTGCCGGTGCGGTCCCTGGACGAGATGAAGGTCTTCTACGGCGCCTGACCGGTCGGCCGGCGCCCGGCGTTGCAACCCGGGAGGATGTGATGTACGGCAAGGTGGGCGAGATGCTCCGGCGCGAGCTGGAGGCCATCCGCGAGCAGGGACTCTACAAGGACGAGCGGATCATCGAGAGCCCCCAGGGGGCCGAGGTCACCGTCGGCGGGCGGAAGATCCTGAACTTCTGCGCCAACAACTACCTGGGCCTGGCGTCGGACCCGCGGGTGGTGGAGGCGGCCAGGCGGACCCTGGACGAGTGGGGGTACGGGCTCAGCTCGGTCAGGTTCATCTGTGGCACGACGACCCTGCACAAGGAGCTGGAGGCGGCCCTGTCGGAGTTCCTGGGCACCGAGGACACCATCCTCTACGCCGCCTGCTTCGACGCCAACGGCGGGGTGTTCGAACCGCTGATGACCGACAGCACGGCCATCATCACCGACAGGCTGAACCACGCCTCGATCATCGACGGCGTGCGGCTGGCCAAGGCGCGGCGGCTGATCTACGAGCACGCCGACCTGGAAGACCTGGAGGCGAAGCTGCGCGAGGCGGCCGACGCGGAGATCCGCCTGGTCGTCACCGACGGCGTTTTCTCCATGGACGGCGACTACGCCCCCCTGGACGGGATCTGCGACCTGGCCGAGAAGTACGACGCCCTGGTCATGGTGGACGACAGCCACGCCACCGGGTTCGTCGGCCCGACGGGCCGGGGCACCAGCGAGAAGTTCGGCGTCATCGGCCGGGTCGACATCGTCACCACGACCCTGGGCAAGGCCCTGGGCGGCGCCCTGGGCGGCTGCACCAGCGGGCGGAAGGAGATCGTCGAGTGGTTGCGCCAGAAGAGCCGGCCGTACCTGTTCTCCAACTCCCTGCCGCCGGTGGTCTGCGGGGCGGCCCTGGAGGTGCTGCGCATCCTGCGCGAGGACACCGGGCCCCTGTCGCGGCTGCAGGAGAACGAGCGGCGGCTGCGTGCCGGCTTCCGCGAGCTGGGCTTCGACGTGGACGACGGGGAGCATCCCATCGTCCCGGTCCACTTCCGGAAGTTCGAGAACGACGCCATCCTGGCCCAGCGCATGAGCGCCGACCTGCTGGAGGAGGGGATCTACGTCATCGGCTTCAGCTACCCGGTCGTGCCGCGCGGCCAGGCCCGGATCCGCCTGCAGGTCTCGGCCGCCCACGCGCCCGAGCACATCGACCGCTGCCTGGAGGCCTTCGCCAAGGTGGGGCGCAAGCATGGCGTCATCGGCTGAGGAAATCCGCCGACGGGCTTGCGCCCGGCGCTCTCCCTGCTATCTTACGCGCGGCGACGCTCGCCCCACGGGGCGAGCGTCGGTCTTATTCGCGCCGGGACGCCGCGTCCCGGCCAGGCGAGGGCAAGCGCCGCGCGGGCGGCGGTCTGGACGGGAACCATGAGCAAGGACATCAGCAAGCTGCGGAACATCGGCATCAGCGCCCACATCGACTCGGGCAAGACGACGCTGACCGAGCGGATCCTCTACTATACCGGTCGCATCCACGCCATCCACGAGGTGCGCGGCAAGGACGGCGTCGGCGCCACGATGGACTCCATGGAGCTGGAGCGTGAGCGGGGCATCACCATCGCCTCGGCCTCCACCTACTGCCAGTGGAACGACCACGAGATCAACATCATCGACACGCCGGGGCACGTGGACTTCACCATCGAGGTCGAGCGGGCGCTGCGCGTCCTGGACGGCGCCGTGCTGGTCCTCTGCGCCGTGGCCGGCGTCCAGAGCCAGTCCATGACCGTCGACCGGCAGATGCGCCGCTACAAGGTGCCGCGGCTGGCGTTCGTCAACAAGTGCGACCGCAGCGGTGCCAACCCCATGCGCGTCACCGATCAGCTGCGCGAGAAGCTGAAGCACAACGCGGTGATGATGCAGCTGCCCCTGGGGCTGGAGGGGGAGCACGAGGGGGTCATCGACCTGGTCCGGATGCAGGCCTGCCGCTTCGAGGGGGAGAACGGCGAGCACCTGGTCTGGGGCGAGATCCCCGAGCAGTACCGCCTGGACGCCGAGCTGCGCCGCGAGATGCTGCTCGACGCGGCCAGCATGTTCAGCGACGAGCTGACCGAGGCGATCCTCGAGGACGCCGTCACCGAGGAGCTGATCCACGAGGCGGTCCGCCGCGGCACCATCGCCCGCGAGCTGACCCCCGTCTTCGTGGGCAGCGCCTACAAGAACAAGGGCGTCCAGCTGTTGCTGGACGCGGTGACGCGCTACCTGCCGGCTCCCACCGACGTGGAGAACGAGGCGCACCGGATCCTGCCGGACGGCAGCGAGGAGACCTTCGTCCTGACCAACGACCCGGACGATCCCTTCGTGGCCCACGCCTTCAAGCTGGAGGACGGTCCCTACGGCCAGCTCACCTACCTGCGCGTCTACCAGGGGACGATCCGCAAGGGCGACACGATCGTCAACACGCGGACCGGGCGTAAGGCCAAGGTCGGCCGGCTGGTGCGGATGCACGCCGACGAGATGGTCGACGTCACCGAGGCCGCGGCCGGGGACATCGCCGCCCTGTTCGGGATCGACTGCGCCTCGGGCGACACCTTCACCGACGGCGACCAGGTCTCGCTGACCTCGATCCACGTCCCCGAGCCGGTCGTCTCGCTGGCCATCAAGCCCCTGGACAACAAGTCCCAGAACAACCTGGCCAAGGCCCTGAACCGGTTCACCAAGGAGGACCCCACCTTCCAGACCCGCAAGGACGAGGAGACGGGCGACACGCTCATCCTCGGGATGGGGGAGCTGCACCTGGAGGTCTACCTCGAGAGGATCAAGCGCGAGTACGGCGCCCAGGTGGAGGTGGGCCAGCCGCTGGTCTCCTACCGGGAGACGATCACCCGCCCGGTGCGCTTCGACTACACGCATCGCAAGCAGACCGGCGGGTCGGGCCAGTACGGCCGGATCGTCGGGGTCATGGAGCCGAGCGACGATGGCGAGTTCCACTTCGAGAACCGGGTCGTGGGCGGCAACATCCCCGGCGAGTTCATCCCCTCGGTCGAGAAGGGATTCCGCTCCCAGCTGGAGAAGGGGGCCTTCATCGGCTACCCCGTCCAGGGACTGCGGATCGTCCTGGAGGACGGGGCGCACCACCCGGTCGACAGCTCCGACCAGGCGTTCCAGGCGGCCGCGCGCGGCGCCTTCCGCAGCCACTACGGGCAGGGGCAGCCTATTGCCCTGGAGCCGCTGATGCTCGTCGCCGTCGAGGGTCCGTCCGAGTTCCAGGGCGAGATCATCGGCACGCTGATGCAGCGGCGCGGGATCATCATGGGCACGACCGAGGACGAGGGCTTCATCCGCATCGAGGCCCACGTCCCGCTGGCGGAGATGTTCGGTTACGCGACGGTGCTCCGCTCGGCCACCCAGGGCAAGGCAGAGTTCACCATGGAGTTCGCCCGCTACGCGCCGGCGCCGGCCGAGGTGACCGAGAAGCTGGTCGCCGACTACCAGGCCAAGCGGGCCGCGGGCAACAAGTAGGACGGAGGCAACGACGATGCCCACGCAGGATACACGCTTCCACAGCCCCTTGCGGGTGTTCGAGAAGGCGCTGGACGGCGGTCTGGGCGCCGGTGAGATCGGGGTCGTGCTCTCCCGTCCCGGGGTCGGCAAGACGGCCCTGCTGGTGGGAATGGCGGTCGATGCCCTGCTGCAGGGGCGGTCGGTCCTGCACATCTCCACCGAGGAATCGGTCCGGGAGGTGCGCCGCTTCTACGACGAGGTCTTCGAGCGGATGGCCGACAATCTGAAGCTCGACAACCGGATGCAGCGCCAGCTGGACCTGGAGCGCAACCGCCACATCCTGGTCTACAACCGCAAGGAGTTCTCCCTGGAGAAGCTCCGCCAGTCGGTGGCGTTCCTGGCCGAGGCCGCCGATTTTCGGCCGCAGCTGGTCATCATGGACGGCACGCCTCGCTACGAGCACACCGAGCAGTGGGAGATCGACGGCGTGCGGGAGCTGGCCCGCGACCTGGAGGCCGCCGTCTGGACCTCGTCGCTGCTGCATCGCGACGGCCAGGAGACGGACGAGCGGGGTGTGCCGCGGGCCGTGGCCCGCTTCGACGCCGACCTGTCGGTCATCGTCGTCCTGGAGCCGGAGCGGGACCACGTCCAGGTCCGGGTCGTCAAGGCCACGGCCCTGGCCGGTGCCGCGGCGCCGCGCCTGGAACTGGATCCCCGCACCCTGCTGCTGCGCTGGCGTTGAGGCGCCGGCCCGCAGCCGGAGTCGCCGGGCAGGAGGTGCCGAGATGAGCGAGGTCGCCACCCGTCTGGCCGCGGTCCGCCGGCGGATCGCCGAGGCCTGCCGCCGCGCCGGGCGTTCCCCGGACGGTGTCCGCCTGGTGGCGGTCACCAAGCGGATCCCGCTGCCGCTGGTCGTCGAGGCCTGCCGTGCCGGCCAGTGGGACCTGGGAGAGAACCGGGTCCAGGACGCCCTGCCCCGCCAGCAGGAGCTGGCCGACGCCCTGCGGGCCGAAGGCCTGGATCCCGCGCCGGTGCGCTGGCACTTCATCGGACCGCTCCAGCGCAACAAGGTGCGCAAGGTCACGGGCGCGTTCGCGCTCGTCCACGCCGTCGACACGATCCCGCTGGCGGAGCGGCTCTCCGCCGTCGCCGCCGAGAGGGGGTGTCGCCAGCCGATCCTGCTGGAGGTCAACATCAGCGCGGAACCCCAGAAGCACGGCTTCGCGCCCGCCGAGACGGCCCCCGCCGCCGAGCGGATCGCCGCCCTGCCGCACCTGGAGGTCCGGGGCCTGATGGGGATGGCCCGTTTCGGGGCCGACGAGCAGGAACTCCACCGCAGCTTCGCCCTGCTCCGCCGGCTGCGGGACGACCTCGCAGCGCGGCTGGGCACGCCGTTGCCGGAGCTGAGCATGGGCATGTCGGGCGACTTCGAGATCGCCATCGCCGAGGGGGCCACCCTGGTCCGGATCGGCACCGCCATCTTCGGCCCCCGACCGCCCCTGGCAGGAGGTGAGGGATGATCGCCCGGCTCCTGCTGTCCGTCTGCCAGGTCTACAGCTGGCTGATCATCATCCGCGTCCTGATCGGCTGGCTCGCCCCGGGGACCCGCAACGAGGTGCTGCTGATGGTCTGCCGGGTCACCGATCCGTTGCTGGACCGGCTGCGACCGCTGCTGCCGCTGCCGGGGATCGATCTCTCGCCCATCCTGGCGCTGCTGCTGGTCAGGCTGGTCTGCCGCCTCCTGGTGGGTCTGCTGGCGTGACGGCTCGTGCCACGGCCGTCGCGGCCCGCCCGCTCCCGTCGTCGGCGAGACGCCGCCAACTTCAACAGTGACAACCGATTGGGTGCGCGGCGGGATGGCGCGGGCGGCGAAACACATTTTCCGGGGCACAACCAACGCTTTGCCGGCCGGTGACGGCATGTTACCTTACCGCGTCCCGAGTCGGGCGGCTCCGACGCTCCGCCCGCGGTGGACCGCTTCGTTCCGTCCAGGAGGATACCCATGAGCGATCTCTGGTCCCGGATCCAGGAGGCGACGGCCTTCCTGCGGCAGCAGACGGACTTCCGGCCCCGGGTGGGCCTGATCCTCGGCACCGGCCTGGGCGCCCTGGCCGAGAAGATCGACACGGTGTTTTCCGTGCCCTACGAGCAGATCCCGCACTTCGTCCCCTCGACGGTCCAGAGCCACGACGGCCGGTTCGTCCTGGGGACCCTGGGCGGCCAGCCGGTCGTCGCCATGCAGGGGCGGGTCCACTACTACGAGGGCTACTCGATGCAGCAGATCACCCTCCCGGTGCGGGTCATGCGCGCCCTGGGAGCGGAGACGCTGGTCATGTCCAACGCCGTGGGAGGGATGAACCCCCAGCTGCGCCCCGGGGACATGACGGTCATCACCGACCACATCAACCTGATGGGGGACAACCCGCTGATCGGTCCCAACGACGACCGTCTCGGGGTCCGCTTCCCGGACATGAGCGAGCCGTACAGCCGGGAACTGGTCGCCCTGGCCGAACGGACGGCCCTGTCGCTGCAGCTGACGCTGCGCCGCGCCGTCTACGTGGCCGTCGCCGGCCCGAACCTGGAGACGGCGGCCGAGTACCGCTTCCTGCGCGGCATCGGCGCCGACACGGTCGGGATGTCGATGGTGCCCGAGTGCCTGGTCGCCGTCCACGGCGGGATGCGGGTGCTGGGCCTGTCCGTGGTGACCGACTCCTGCTTCCCCGATACCCTGCAGCCGGCCGACGTGGAGGAGATCATCCGCGTCGCCCAGCAGACCGAGCCGAAGCTCTGCCGTCTGGTGACGGCCGTCCTGGAACAGCTGCCGGCCGTCGCCGGCGATACCGACCGACCGACGGGAACGTAACGATGGCAACGACTCAACCGCGGTTCGCACCCCTGGCCCGCAAGTACCACGACCCCGAGTCGGAGCGCCTGATCAGCGAGTTCTGGCGGCGCCACGACACCTTCCGCAAGAGCATCGCCCGGCGCGAGGGCGCCCCCGAATGGGTCTTCTACGAGGGACCGCCGACGGCCAACGGCATGCCGGGCGTCCACCACGTCATGGCCCGCCTGACCAAGGACATCGCCTGCCGCTACAAGACGATGACCGGACACCGGGTGGTGCGCAAGGCGGGCTGGGACACCCACGGGCTGCCGGTCGAACGGTCGGTGGAGAAGCAGCTCGGCATCCAGGGCCGGCGCGCCATCGAGCAGTACGGCCTGGCCGAGTTCAACGCCCGCTGCCGCGAGTCGGTCTGGACCTGCAAGGAGGAGTGGGACGAGTTCACCGAGCGGCTCGGCTACTGGATCGACCTGGACGACCCCTACATCACCTACGACAACCGCTACATCGAGACGGTCTGGTGGATCCTGAGTCGGTTCGGCGAGGAGGGACTGCTCTACCTGGGGCACAAGGTGGTGCCCTACTGCCCGGTCTGCGGCACGCCGCTGTCGAGCCACGAGCTGGCCAACGGCTACCGCACCGTCGAGGAGGCCAGCATCTTCGTGCGGCTGCGGGCCGCGGACGCCGACGAGTCGTTCCTGACCTGGACGACGACCCCCTGGACCCTGCCCTCCAACGTCGCCCTGGCCGTCGGTCCCGAGCACGACTACGTGCGGGTCCGCCACGGGGACGAGGTGCTGATCCTGGCCGAGGCCCGCCTGGGGGTGCTGGACCCCGAGGTCCCCACCGAGGTCCTCGACCGCTTCAAGGGGAGCGAGCTGGTGGGCCGCCGCTACCAGCAGCTCTTCCCGTTCCTCACCCCTGCCGAGGGGAAGAACGCCTTCGTCGTCGTGCCGGCCGACTTCGTCACCCTCGACTCGGGCTCGGGGATCGTGCACATGGCCCCGGCCTTCGGCGAGGACGACTACCAGGTGGGACAGCGCGAGAACCTGGCCTTCTTCAACCCCGTCGACACCGCCGGCGAGTTCACCGCCGACGTCCCGCCCTACGCCGGGATCCCGGTCAAGAAGGCCGACCGGCAGATCATCCGCGATCTGGCCGCCTCGGGTCATCTCTACCGCGAGGAGCCGTACAAGCACGACTACCCGTTCCACGACCGCTGCGGCAACCCGCTGATCTACTATGCCACCCCGTCGTGGTTCATCCGCACCAGCGCCCTGCGCGAGAAGCTGCTGGCGGCCAACGCGGAGATCCGCTGGGTCCCGCCAGAGGTCGGCAGCGGCCGGTTCGGCAACTGGCTGGCGGGCAACGTGGACTGGGCCCTGAGCCGCAACCGCTTCTGGGGCACGCCGCTGAACGTCTGGATCTGCGACCGCTGCGGCGAGCGGCACATGCCGACCTGCCGGGCCGACCTTACCGAGCTGACCGGCCGCGACTGCAGCGACCTGGACCTGCATCGCCCCTTCGTCGACGAGCTGACCTTCCCCTGCCGCCGCGAAGGCTGCGACGGGACCATGCGGCGCACGCCGGAGGTCATCGACTGCTGGTTCGACAGCGGGTCGATGCCCTACGCCCAGTACCACTACCCGTTCGAGAACCGCGAGCTGTTCGAGCGCCAGTTCCCGGCCGACTTCATCAGCGAGGGGATCGACCAGACGCGCGGCTGGTTCTACACCCTGCTGGTCATCAGCACCTTCCTCAGCGGCCGCAGCTGCTACAGGAGCTGCCTGACCCTGGAGCTGATCCTGGACCGCCACGGCAAGAAGATGTCCAAGAGCCTGGGCAACACCGTCGATCCCATGGCGATCATGCGGGAGGACGGTGCCGACCCCCTGCGCTGGTACATGCTGACCGTCTCGCCGGTCTGGATGCCGACCCGTTTCGACCGCGAGGGGGTGCGCGAGGCGCGGCGCAAGCTGCTGGCGACCCTGGAGAACACCTACAACTTCTTCGCCCTCTACGCGAACCTGGACGGGTGGGACCCGGCGCAGGAGCGCGAGGCCGCCGAGTCGCTGCTGGACCGGTGGGTCCTGAGCCGGCTGCACAGCGTGGTCGCCGCGACCCGCGAGGCCATGGAGGAGCTGAACTTCACCCGCGCCGCCAAGCTGGTCGGGGAGTTCGTCATCGACGACGTCAGCAACTGGTACGTCCGGCTCTCGCGCCGCCGCTTCTGGAAGGGGGAGATCGGGCCGGACAAGCAGGCCGCCTACCGGACCCTCTACACCGTCCTGGAGACGGTCCTGCGCCTGCTGGCGCCGTTCATCCCGTTCACGACCGAGGAGCTCTACCGGGCGCTGCACGGCAACGCGGACGACGTGTCGGTCCACCTGGCCGACTACCCGGTCGTCGATCCCGCCCGGCGCCGGCCGGACCTGGAGGAGGTCATGGCCACCGCCCAGCGGGTCGTCGGCCTGGGCCGGGCGCTGCGCCAGGAGGCGGGCGTGCGGACGCGCCAGCCCCTGGGTCGGATGCTCCTGAACAGCGACGACGACCGGGCCGCCGCCCTGGTGGAGGACCCCGACCTGCGCGCCCTGGTGGCCGAGGAACTCAACGTCAAGTCCCTCGCCCTGGTGGACGATCCCCTGACCGTGGCCGCCTGGAACGCCAAGGCCGACTTCCGCGTCCTGGGGCCCCGGTTCGGCAAGCAGGCCCCGCGGGTGGCCGCGGCCATCGCCGCTCTCGCGCCGGAGCAGGTGCTTTCCCTGGCGCGTCGTGGTACCCTGTCGTTGACCGTCGAGGGCGAAAACCTCGAGATCGGTCGCGACGAGGCGGTCGTCGGCGTCACGGGCGTGCCGCCCTTCGTCGCCGGCAGCGAGGAGGGGCTGACCGTCGCCCTGGACACGACCCTGGACCAGGACCTGCGCGACGAGGGACTGGCCCGGGAGATCATCAACAAGGTGCAGAACCTGCGCAAGAAGAGCGGGTTCGCCGTCTCGGACCGGATCGTCCTGCGGATCGAGGGGGACGCCGACGTCGCGCGCGTCGTCGAGCGGTTCGCGGACAGGATCCACGGCGAGACCCTCGCCGCGCCGGCGACCGACGGGCAGGCCCCCGCCAACGTCGAGACGTTCACCGTCGACGACAAGACGATCACCATCGCCGTGGAGCGTGCCACGGTGGCATAGAGGAGGCACGATGCGCAAGACAGAGCTGGACCGTTTCCGCCGGCTGATCGAGGCTGAGATCGAGCGGGTGGAAAAATCCCTGGCCAAGCATACCCGCGTCATCGGCCACGAGGACGACGACGCGGCCGACCTGCCCAAGGCCCACTCGAACCACATGGCCGACCAGGGGAGCGACGAGTTCCAGTACGAGACGACGATCCAGTTCGCCAAGAGCGAGAGTCGCTACCTCTACCAGCTGGAACAGGCCCTCCACCGGATCGAGGACGGCACCTACGGCACCTGCGAGATGTGTGGCAAGCAGATCGGCAAGGAGCGGCTGAAGGCGAAGCTGGACGCCCGTCTCTGCATCGCCTGCCAGGAACAGGCGGACCGGGAACGGTTCTGATGCCGCGCTGGCGGCCCGGACCCTGGCTGTGGTGCCCGTTGGTGCTGGGGGTGGACTTCCTCTCCAAGCGCTACGTGCTGGCGCACCGCGCCGAGTTCGTCGCCAGGATCGAGCTGCTGGGGGATCTGGCCCGGTTCTCCTACGTGCGCAACCCCGGCGCGGCCATGGGACTGCTGCCCGGGATCCGCTGGCTGCTGGTCGCCGTCAGCGTCGTGCTCTCCGTCGTCCTCGTGCGCTACTACCGCCGGACCGACTCGCCGGCGCGGCGCGGTGCCCTGGCGGCCATCCTGGGCGGTGCCCTGGGCAATCTCATCGACCGTCTCTTCTACGGCGGGCTGGTCGTCGACTTCATCGATCTCGGGATCGGCACCCACCGCTTCTACACCTTCAACGTGGCCGACATGGGGGTCTCCCTGGGCGGGTTCGTGCTGCTGCTGTCCCTCTGGCGGGAGGGACGCCGCGCCGAGCGGGCGCAGGCCGGTTCCCCCGCCATGACGGTCGCCCGGCCGGGGGAGACCGGCAGCTGCGACGGGCCGGCCGCCCCGGAGGGGCAGGTCCTCGGCGGTGCCCGGGAGCGACGGGATGACTGAGCCCCCCGTGCGCCGCTTCACCGTCGGCGACGACGCCGCGGGCGAGCGCCTCGACCGTTTCCTGGCCGACCGCTGTCCCGACCTGTCCCGCACGGCGATCCAGCGCGCCGTCGCCGCGGGCGGGGTGACCGTCGACGGCGGTGCCGTTCCCTCCCGGACCCGGCTGCGCCCCGGCCAGCGTGTCGAGCTGCGGCCGCTGCCGCCCCCGCCCAGCAAGGTCGTTCCCGAGGACATCCCGCTGATGGTCCTCTACGAGGACGACCAGCTGCTCGTCGTGGACAAGCCGGCCGGCCTGGTCGTCCATCCCGCGCCCGGCCACCGCGGCGGCACCCTCGTCAACGCCCTGCTCCACCGCTACGGCAGCCTGCCCGGGGAGGCGGGCCGGGCCGGGCTGGTCCACCGGCTGGACAAGGACACCAGCGGCCTGCTGGTCGTGGCCCGGACCGAGGCGGCCCACCGCCACCTGGCGAACCAGCTGGCGGAGCGCGCCCTCGGCCGCGTCTACCACGCCCTGTGCTGGGGGAGCTGGCGGCCGGACCGGGGGGAGATCGATGCACCGGTGGGGCGGCATCCCCGGCAGCGCCAGCGGATGGCCGTCATCGACGGGGGGCGCCGGGCCGTGACGCGCTACCGTGTCCTGGCCGACTTCGGCTTCGTCCAGCTCGTCGAGGCGAGCCTGCTGACCGGCAGGACCCACCAGATCCGGGTCCACTTCGCCCACCGGCACCACCCCGTCGTCGGCGATCCCGTCTACGGCGACGACAGGCGGGCGAGCAACGTCCACCCCCTCGACCTGACCCGTGCCCGTCGCCTGGCGGCCGTGGCGGAGCGGCAGCTCCTCCATGCCGCGTGGTTGCGCCTGCGCCACCCGACCGACGGTCGCGAGATGGTCTTCCGCGCGCCGTGGCCCGACGACCTGCGCGAGGCCGTCGTGCTGCTCGGGGGGGACCCTTCCCTGGACGACCCCGCCTCCCCGGAGGCGACCGATCCCTGGACAGGGGACTGACAGCCACGTATCCTGCGAGGCGGTTCCCGCTAGCGCTGGAGGTGCGGACAGGTGAAGCTGAAAGAAAGACGACGGGACGGCGTGGCCATCCTGGAACTGAGCGGCAAGCTGATGGGCGGACCCGACGCGGCCGTCTTCGGCGAGACCCTCAAGACGCTGCTCCACGAGGGGGTGCGCAACATCCTGGTGGACATGCGCCACGTCTCCTGGGTCAACAGTACCGGGCTGGGGATCCTCATCTCCGGCTACACGACCGTTCGCAAGGGGGGCGGGGAACTGAAACTCCTGCACGTCTCCGAACGTATCGAGAGTATCTTCATGGTCTCCAAACTGCACACGGTCTTCCGCTCGTTCGACGACGAGGAGGAGGCCGTCCGGAGCTTCGCCTAGGACTATACATCATGAGCCCCGCCGCAGACATGCCCCGCCGCGTCCTCCTGCAGATCCCCAGCGATCTGACCTTCCTCGGCGTGCCCGACGCCCTGCTGATGGAGCTGGCGGGCGAGCTGCCCTTCCCGCGCCACGAGGTCGACGAGCTGAGCACGGCGGTCATCGAGGCCTGCACCAATGCCATGGAGCACGGCAACGGCCTGCGGCCCGACCGTCCCGTCGAGGTCCAATTCAAGCTGGGGCGCGATTCCATCGACGTGACGATCCTGGACAACGGTCCCGGATTCGACTACGCCCGCTGGCAGCCACCCACCGACCTGCTGCGCGAGCGGGGGCGCGGCATCATCATCATGCGTGAGATGACCGACGAGCTGGTCTTCGACCGCGCCGAGGACGGTCGCTTCCGGGTCCGCCTGCACAAGCGTTTCTCCGTCGGCAACGGGGAGTGATGGCCGTCCTGCTCGGCATCGACTACGGACGGCGGCGCATCGGCCTGGCCCTCAGCGATCCCACCGGGACGCTGGCCTCGCCCGTCGGCTGCCACGACGCGCTCCGCGACGGTTCACCACGGGAGTACCTGGGACGGCTCATCGCCGGCAACGGCGTCACCGGGATCGTCGTCGGCCTGCCGTTGACCGCCGACGGCCGGCGCGGTGAGCTGGCCGGCGCCGCCGAGCGTTTCGCCGGCCTGCTGCGGGAGTGGTTCGGCCTGCCGGTCCACCTGGTCGACGAGCGGTACAGCAGCAGCGAGGCGACCCGTGCCCTGCAGGCCGGCGGCCGGCGCCGGCGGGCCAAGGGGGACGTCGATGCCGCGGCGGCGGCTCTCATCCTCCAGCAGTTCCTGGACGGGAGACAAGGAAGATGACCTCGCGGGTGCGAGCGCTGCTGCTCCGCGTGGCCGGCCTCGGGGGTGTCTTCCTGGTGGCGGTGCTGGTGGCGGTCTGGCTCCACTGGCGGCGTCCCGCACCGGTACCGCCCGGTGCCGATCCCGCCGGCTCGGTGCTGGTCCACCTGCCGCCGGGGATCACCTTCGCTGCCGCCGTCGACACCCTCTGCGCCCGCGGCCTGCTGCGCGAGCCGCGCCTGTTCCGCCTGGCAGCCAGGTGGCGCGGGATCGATCGCCGCCTCCACGCGGGTAACTACCGGCTCCCCTACGGGCTCTCACCGGGACGGTTGCTCGAGCGCCTGGCGAGCGGCCGGACCGAGCTGGTGTCGATCACCCTGCCGGAAGGGGAGACGGCGCCCCGGCTGGCGGCGATCATCGGCAGCGCCCTCGCGGTGCCGGCGACACGGGTCCTGGCCGTGGCCGACAGCCTCGTGCGACCGCTGCTGGTCGCCGACGGGGGACTGGACTCGGCCCGGGTCGCGGCATACGACTCGCTGCTGCGCAGGCAGACGGCGCGTTTCGGCCATCCCTTCGCCCTCTGCGAGGGGTATCTCTTTCCCGAGACCTACCGCGTCGATCCCGGGGCTCCCCTGACGGAACTGATCGGGGCCATCCTGGCCGAGGGCCGTCGGCGGCGCGAGAGCCTGGCCCGCGCGCATCCCCTGCCGGAGGGATGGACCTGGCACCAGGTCCTGACCCTGGCCTCGATCGTCGAGGCGGAGACCCCCCAGGCGGGGGAGAAGCCCAGGGTGGCTGCCGTCTATCGCCGCCGGCTGGCGAGGGGGTGGAAGCTGGAGGCCGATCCCACCGTCGCCTTCGTCCTGGGCAAGCGGGGCGAGCGGATCCTCTACCGGGACCTGGCGGTCGACTCGCCGTTCAACACCTATCGCCACACCGGGTTGCCTCCCGGACCCATCGGCAACCCCGGCCAGGCCGCCGTGCTGGCGGTCCTGGAGCCCGATCCGCAGTGCCGGGCCCTCTACTTCGTGGCCGACGGCCAGGGGGGGCACGTCTTCTCCCGGACCCTGGCCGAGCATCGGCGTGCGGTCCGACAGTATCGACGCCGGCGCGATGGTCAGCGATGACTTGACGTTCCGTCGCATCGTGCCTACGGTTGCACGGAAGGAAAGGAGAGCGCGAGATGTCCGCTTCTTCGAGACAGTGGTCCCTGATCGCCGGCCTGGTCGCCATCACCGCCGGGTACGTCCTGCTCGGTCGCGGTGACATCACCGTCGCGCCCCTGTTGCTGGTGGGCGGCTACTGTGTCCTGGTGCCGCTGTACCTGCTCCAGGCATTCCTGCATCGCGAGGGCGAATAGCTCAGCTGGTCAGAGCGCCTGCCTTACAAGCAGGAGGTCACAGGTTCGAGTCCTGTTTCGCCCACCAGAGACCCCCGGTCCGCCCTCCGGGTGTCGAGAGCGAAAGCGAACGTTCCTTTTCAACCCCCGCCACCAGTCGGACCGTTTTTTTGAAAAAAACGGTGTTGCGTCGGTCATGGCCCTGTGGTACACTCATCTGGTCAAGTTATGGGCTTATGAGGAGTGGAAGGAGGGCCAACGGAAACGCACTCGTCATCGCCTGGGTTCGCCGCCCTCGCAAGGAAATGCCTGTTAGGAGGTGTCCTAATGCTTCGTAGAAACATTGTGGGTCTTCTGGTCTGCATCGCCGCCTTGGGTGTCGCCACCCTCGGCTTCGCGGGCATCCCGGATGTGAACAACTCCACGGCCACCACGGCCGCGGCTGTTCAGGTCAGCGTGTTCAACGTTCCTGACGGTTCGGGCAAGGCCATGACCGAGGCTCGCGACGCTGGCGGCAACGTCGTCGACGCGACGATCACCGTGACCCTGTACGACGCTGGCATGAATCCGGTGTACCTGTTCCCGTTCGAGGACATCTGGCTCCAGACCACCCTGGGCGGCCTCGTGGCCTGCCCCGGCGGTGCGCTGGCCGACGCCTCGACCGACATCAACGGCGTGACCCACTTCACCGGGCCCTTCAACGCTGGTGGTATCACCGATCCCGCGTCGGAGCTCTGCCAGGTGGTCGTCAACGGGACGCCGCTGGTCGGGAGTGACATGGACATCCAGTTCAACAGCCCCGACATGAACGGTGACGGCGTCGTCAACGTGAACGACCTGGGTATCTTCACGTCGTTCTACCCGGCGACGTACGGGTACGACGCCGACTTCTCGTACGACGGCGTGCTGAACCTGTCGGACCTCGTCCTCTTCTCGGCGGCCTACAACCAGAGTTGTCCGTAAGTCGCATCAGGAGGGCATGTTCGCTTTCCGTGGACGTGAAGCCGATCCCGCCTCGCACGGCGGGGCGGGATCGGCGGGGGATGCCAGAGCAACAGAGGACGACAACACATCCTTGTAAGGAGAGGACAACATGAAGAAGTTGCTAGCTATGGTTGCGGTCGCCACCATGTTGATGGCCGTTACCGCGGTCGCCCAGGTCGATACGGATCCGGACCAGTTCGGGATCTACTTCGACACCGACGCGACCGTCTACTGCTCGGACGCCGTTGCCGGAGGTCCGTTGACCTTCTACCTGATGATCACCAACCCCAGCGGCGACCAGATCGCCGCCTGGGAGTGCCGCGTGGAGTGGGACCAGATGGGCGGCGGGTTCTTCGGTAACTGGACGTTCGCCAACAACGGCATCAACGTCGGTGACCTGAGTGATCCCATGAACCAGCTGTTCGCCGTCGGCGTCGGCGCCAACCCCATCGTTCCGGCTCCGGCCACCATCCTGGCCACCTGGAGCGGGTTCTTCGGCTACGGCACGGGCTCGGTCTTCAAGATCACCCCGTACCCCGACACGGCCAGCTTCGATCCGCCGGCTCCCGGCTACGCGATCGACGAGGTCAACCTCCAGGCCTGTGGCGTCAGCTCGGGTGACTTCGACCTGCCCGTGGCCAAGATCGGCCCGGACTGTGGTGTCGTTGCCGACGAGGCCACCAGCTGGAGCCAGGTCAAGGATCTGTACCGGTAGTCCGCTACCGGAGCGATCCGGTCCCACCCGGGACCAGAGGGGACCGACCGCAGGGTCGGTCCCCCTTCTTTTTGGCGCCGGCACGAATTGGGACTGGACGCGTCCCCGGGATATGGCGACAATGTAGACAGAGGCGTGGACCGGGGGGAGGGAGAACTCCGGCCATCCGGGAAACCACCGACGGACCGGAACCAAGTCCGGGAGAGACGGAACAGCCGTGTCGCCGCATCGTCGTGATGGACCACCCATGACCCGTAGACAGGAAGGGGAAACCATGCGGAAGAAGCTCGTAGCCACTCTCGTCGCCGTGCTTGCCCTCTCGGCCGTCGCCGTCGCCCAGCCGAGCGGCAACGACATCATGGGGATCTACTTCGACCCGGATGCCACCCAGTTCTGCTCCGAGCAGCAGGCCAACAGTGCGCTCACCTTCTACCTGCTGCTGGTCAATCCCACGGGTGCCCAGATCACCGCCTGGGAGTGCAAGGTGGAGTGGGACCAGCTGGACGGCGGGTTCTTCGGGAACTGGACGTTCGCCAACGACGGCATCAACGTCGGCGACACCAGCGATCCGCTGAACACCCTGCTGGCCGTCGGCGTGGGGGCCAATCCCATCCAGACGCAGCCGGTCACCCTCCTGGCGACCTGGAGCGGGTTCTGGGGCTCCGGCACCGAGGGCTCGGTCTTCAAGGTCCAGCCGTACCCCGGGACCGCCAGCTTCGACCCGCCGGCGCCCGGCTACGCCGTCAACGACGTGGACAGCGTGCCGTGCGGCGTCCCTTCGGGGGACTTCGACCTGCCCGTGGCCCGCATCACCCAGACCTGCGGTCTGCCTGCCGAGACCAGCAGCTGGAGTGGCGTGAAGGCCCTGTACCACTGATCGCGATCGGGCCGAGCGAGCCCGTCCAGGGGACCCGGTGCATCCGGGTCCCTTTTTTTCGTTTCCGACCGAACCGGTCGGTTGTGGGAAAGCGACCGACCGGACCGGTTGACCTGTCATGTGAATGGCCACGGTAGGGGATGTGCGCTCGGAAATGGAGCAGATGGAAGAGGCAACGGTCCGGGAACGGAAATGAGAGAAACGCAATTTTAAGGTACAACCATCAGGATTTTTCACTGGACATGGGGATGGCGATAGGGGATAATCCAAGAGTCGAGGTTGTTCCTGTCGTGCGGCCACCCTGTCGGAGGCTCGCCCCTCTGGTGACAGGAATGAATGCCGACGGTTGATCTCTGCCGTGCCTGGT
>CAYTEO010000049.1:0-18487 GCA_964436825.1 uncultured Fibrobacteraceae bacterium
GATCCCGACGCGGCCGGCCAGGACCTGATCGAGGCCCTCGGCTGGCTGCGCGAAGCGGTGGGCGGGCCGCTCTGGCTGGCCCCCCTGGGCGGCGAGGGGGCCGCCCTGCTGGCCGCGGTACGGGATCTCTCCGGCCTGGTCGACGACACCTGGATACCCGAGGGGAGCGACCTCGCGGCCCTGGCCGCGGACCTGCGCCGCTGGCTCGCCGCGCGCACGCCGACCGACCGCTGATTCCCCTGCAACCTCCCGTCTCCCCCGGCGTAGGGACGGGCGTACCCACGGACGACCACACACGAAGCCGAGGAGTGACGATGGTTTCCCTGACTTCCCGCCCGCTCTGCCTGCTCGTCGCGGCCCTGTCCCTGGCCGCCGTCGCCGCCGCGGCCCAGGTCCCCCACGTCCACAACGGCGACCGTCCCCGCGACGGCGTGGCGACCCTCAACCTGGTCGAGCAGTGGCGCATCGGCGGTCCCGACGACGAGGAGAACATCTTCGGGGTCGTCAACCAGGTCCTGCGCGGCGAGGACGGGAACATCTACGTCCTGGACACCCAGCTCTGCCAGGTCGCCGTCTTCTCGCCGTCGGGCGAGCGCCTGCGGACCCTGAGCCGCGAGGGAGACGGCCCGGGCGAGATCCGCAATCCCGACGACATGTTCTTCCTGCCCGACGGCCGGCTGGCCATGATCCAGCTCTTCCCGGGCAAGCTCGTGGTCGTCGACCGCGAGGGGAACCCGGCCGGCAGCTTCGTCCCCGGCGGGACCGACGCCGCCACGGCCGGCTTCGGGGTCCTGGTGCGGGGCTACTGCGACGGGGAACGGGTCGGCCTGACCGGCATCCGCCAGACCTTCGACCAGGGGATCCTGCACCAGACCCGCTACCTGACCGTCTACGACGGGACCGGGGCCGAGATCACGACCCTGCTGACCAAGGAGACGACCGTCGACTTCTCCCAGCCGGTGCTGGACGAGGAGGAGAACGACTTCGTCTGGACCCGCTGGGGTTTCCTGCCCGGCGGGGGGATCGTGGTGGCACCGGAGCGCAACGCCTACCGCCTGGAGTTCCACGCGCCCGACGGCACCCTCCTGCGCACCTGCGACCGGGACTACGCGCCGCTGCCGCGCGACGAGCGGGAGCTGGCGCGGCAGCGCGCCATGCTGGAGGCGCAGGGACGCTTCTACCCCACGCCTCCGAAGGTGGTCGTCGCCGGGACCGAGCCCGACATCGTCTGGATGCACACGCGTCCCGACGGGGAGGTGTGGGTCCTGACCGGCCGCGGCACGGTCGACCAGCCCGACGGCGTGCTGCTGACCTACGACGTCTTCGACACCAGCGGCGTCTTCGTCCGCCAGGTGGCCGTCCGCGGCGAGGGCAACGCCCGCGAGGACATGCTCTTCCCGCTGGACGACGACCTGGCCGTGCTGGTCACCGACCTGCGCAGCGCCGCCATGGCGGCCCAGGGGGCCGGGGACGATGGCGAGGCGGAGCCGATGGAGATCGTCCTGTACCGCCTGGAACGATGAGGCGCCCGCCCTACCCGGGCGACCTCGCGGCGCGCCGGCTGTCCCCACCGCGGCCGGCGCGTTCCCGCTCTTGCCACCGGAACGCAAAAGGGTGAAACTCGTCACCCGATGCAACCGTCCCTCGCCCGCGGTCGCCTAGCCGTGCCGCCAGAGATCACCGTCCGCCACGGGAGCCGCCATGAGGATCCGTCTCCGTCTGCTGCTGCTCGTCCCGGGATTCCTGTCGCTGCTCGTCCCCCTCGCCGGCTGCCGCCGCGGCGGCGATGCCGCCCACACGCCGGACAGCACCGCCGCCGACACGACCGTCGCGCAGGCCAAGCCGAGGACAGAGAAGGCCATCAAGGTCGATGCGGCCCACGTGCGCCGTGGCGACCTGGTCCGCTCGGTCTTCGCCGACGGGACCCTGCGCACGCGGCGGGTCGTGGACGTGCGCAGCCGGGTCGCCGGCCCGGTGCTGGCCGTGGCCGTCCGCGACGGCGACCGGGTTCGCAAGGGACAACTGCTGGTGCGGCTGGACCCGCGCGAGTACGAGCTGACCCTGGCCGAGAGCCGCAACCGGCAGATCCAGGCCCTGGGCCAGATCGCCGCCGAGGGCGGCACCGAACCGGACGACCCCGAGGCCCTGGCCCGCTACCGCGCCGCCCGCGACGCGCTGGACCGCCGCCACCGGCGCGGCGAGCTGGACGACCGCGCCTACGAGTCGCAGTTGTTGCAGCTGCAGCTGCAGGCCCTGCAGGAGGGGGCCTTCCGGGAGGACCTCAACGCCCAGCGGACCGGGCTGGCCGACGCCCGCATCGCCGAGCAGCGGGCCCAGCTGAACCTGGAGTACACCGAGATCAGGGCGCCGTTCGCCGGGACGGTCACCGGCGTGACGGCGGTCGAGGGGAAGTACGTCTCCGCCGGCGAGGTCGTCTGCACCGTCGTGGACGACGACGAGCTGGAGGCGGTGGTCCACGTCCTGGAGGCCGACCTGGGCGACCTGGTCGTCGGCCGCCCCCTGCTGGTGGCCGTGCCCGCCACCGGGGACACCATCCCGGCCCGGGTCGACGTCGTCGATCCCCGCCTGGACGAGACCAGCCGCACGGCCCAGGTCATCGCCCGCTTCCCCAACCCGGACGGGCGGCTGCGCCCCGGCATGTTCGTCCGGGCCGAGATCGCGGCCCACGTCGCCCCCGACCGGCTGCTGGTGCCGCGGGCGGCCGTGCTGGTCCGCGACGGCCGGCCGCTCGTGTTCAAGGTCACCGACGAGGACCGCGCCCAGTGGCTCTACGTCGACACCGGCCTGGAGAACGACGACTGGATCGAGATCACCGCCGTGCACAGCGGCGGCAGCCTGGCCCCCGGCGACCGCGTCGTCGTCAGCAACCACCTGACCCTGGCCCACGAGGCGAAGCTGAAGATCCGCCGCACCGTCGATCCCGTGGACCGGTGGCGCTTCGCCGCGTCGGAGCGGCAGCCATGATCGGTCGGGCCGTCGAGCGACCCGTCGCCGTCGCGATGCTCTTCCTGGGGATCGTGCTGATCGGCGCCCTCTCCTACCGCCGCCTGCCGGTGGACCTGCTGCCGTCCATCGACTACCCGCGGCTGACCGTGGTGACCAACGACGCCGACGTGCCGGCCGACGACCTGACCCGCCTGGTGACCCGCCCCCTGGAGGAACGGATCACCGGCCTGGCCGGCGTGCGCCGGGTCGTCTCGCGGACCCGCGAGGGGGTCTCGACGATCACCGTCGTCTACGACTGGGGCACGGACATGGAGTTCGCCGTCCTGCACCTGCGCGAGGCGGTGGACCAGGTGGCCGGCCGGGACGACTTCCCCGAGGCCGCCGAGCGGCCGCTGATCCTGCGCTGGGACCCCGGGGCGCGTCCCATCGCCGTCATCGCCCTGGCCGCCGGCGACGACCTGGGCCGCGAGACGGAGTTCGCCCGCGAGGTCGTCAAGCCGGCCCTGGAGCAGATCGCCGGCATCAGCCAGGCCGAGGTCATCGGCGGCGCCGACCGGGAGATCCTCGTCCGCCCCGACTTCACCCGGCTGCGCCTCTACGGGTTGACGATGGACGACCTGCGCCAGGCCCTCTCCCTGGCCAACGTCAACTTCCCTGGCGGGCGGGTCCGCAAGGGACCGCTCCACCTGCCGCTGCGGATCCTGGGCGAGTTCCAGTCCCTGGACGACATCCGCGCCACCGAGATCCCCGGCACCGCGGGACGGACCCTGACCATCGGCGACGTGGCCGAGGTCGTCGACACGACCAAGGAGCCCGAGGGGGTGACCCTGCTGGGCGGACAGGAGGTCGTGGCGCTGCTGCTCTACAAGGAGGTGGGGGCCAACACGATCGCCGCCACCGCCGAGGTCGACCGGATCCTGGGGATCCTCCAGCACCAGTACCCGGACTTCCGCTACCGCTACGTCGTCCGCGACGCCGACTACGTGCGCGAGAGCTTCCGCGGCCTGAAGAACTCCCTGCTGGGCGGCGCGCTGCTGGCCCTGCTGGTCCTGGTCTTCTTCCTGCGCGACCTGCGCAGCCCCCTGGTCGTCGGCCTGTCGATCCCGGTCAGCGTCCTGGCGACCTTCGCCCTGATGTACTTCGTCCACGTGGACATCAACCTGATGTCCCTGGGCGGGCTGTCCCTGGCGGCGGGCATGCTCGTCGACAACGCCATCGTCGTGCTGGAGAACACGAAGCGGCACCTGGCCGCCCTGCCGGCCGGGTCGACCGCCGTGCCGCGGACCTGCAGCCGGGCCGCCGGCGAGGTGGCCGGCGCCGTCACGGCCGCCACGCTGACGACGGTCGCCGTCTTCTTCCCGGTCATCTACGTGCCCGGGATCGCCGGCGCCTTCTTCCGCGACCAGGCGCTGACGGTGACCGTCGCCCTGCTGGTGTCGATCGCCACGGCCCTGCTGCTGCAGCCGTCGCTCTCGGCCCGCCTGCTGCGGGCCGGTCCCGAGCGCCCCCGCGGCCCGCTGCGCCCCTTCGCCGCCGCCTTCGACCGGGTCGGCGCGGCGTACCACGGGCGCCTGGAGCGTGTCCTGGAACACAAGGGCCGCTTCCTGCTGCTGCTGGCGGCCGGGATGGCCGCCGCCGCGGCGGTGGCCCTGGAGCTGCCGCGCTCCTTCCTGCCGGCCCGCAGCGGCGGCGACTTCACCCTGGCCCTGGAGCTGCCCGCCGGCACGCCCCTGGAGGCGACGGCCGCCACGGCCGCGGAGCTGGCCGCGGCGACCGCGTCGCTGCCGGAGGTGGCGACGGTCTTCTCCCAGGTGGGCCGCACCGAGCGGACCCTGGCGGCGCTGAAGGAGTACACCGCCCCCAACACGATCCGCATGCGCGTCCTGCTGCACCCCTCCCGCCACGGCGCGGCGCGGCTGCGCCGGGTCAAGGCGCACCTGCAGCGGTGGCTGGCCGGGCGCGACCGGATCACGGCCGTCTTCCGGGACGAGGGGGTCGGCCTGCGGGAGATCCTGGCCAGCGGCGAGGCGCCGTTCACCCTGGGCGTGACGGCCGAGCACCCCGCCGACGCGCTGGCCGTCGCCGAGCGGCTGCTGCCGGTGCTCGAGGGGGTCGACGGCCTGACGGACCTGTCCATGGACCGGGTCCTGGGCAACCCCGCCGTCGAGCTGACGATCGACCGCGACACCGCCCTGCGTCACGGGATCGACCCCGACGCCCTGGCCCGTGAGCTGCAGGCCCGGATCCAGGGGGTCGTCGCGACGACCTTCGACGAGATCGACCAGCGCATCGACGTGGCCGTCCGCCTGCCGCTGGACCAGCGGCGCGACCTGGACGCCGTCCTCGCCTCGCCGGTGCGGATCGAGAACGGACGGACCGTCCCGCTGCGCGACTTCGTCCACCTGAGCGAGAAGCGGCCCGTGCGCGAGGTCGTCCGCCGCGACCAGCGCCGCCAGATCACCATCAGCGGCGACGTCGCCGGCCGGCGCCTGGGCCACGTCTGGCACGACGTCCACGCGCTGCTGGACACCCTGACCGTGCCTGCGGGGGTCGGGTTCGTGGCCGGCGGCGAGCAGCAGGAGATCGACGCCTCGTTCCGCGACCTGGGCTGGGCGCTGCTGCTGTCGGCCCTGCTGGTCTACATGATCCTGGCGGCCCAGTTCGAGTCGCTGCTGGACCCGCTGATCATCTCGGCCGTCCTGCCGGTGGGGATCCTGGGCGGGCTGCTCTCGCTGGCGGTCGCCGGCCAGAGCATCAACATCATCTCGCTGATCGGCATGGTCGCCCTGCTGGGGATCGCCGTCAACGACGCCATCGTCAAGGTGGACACCATCGGCCGGCTGCGCCGCCGCGACGGCCTGCCGCTGCGCGAGGCCGTCCTGGAGGCCAGCCGGCTGCGCTTCCGGCCCATCGTCATGACGACCCTGACGACGGTCCTGGCCATGGTCCCGATGGCCATCGGCATCGGCAGCGGCGAGCAGATGCAGCGCCCCCTGGCCCTGACGATCCTCGGCGGCCTGAGCATCGCCACCGTCGTGACCCTCTTCCTGACGCCGGTCGTCTACGAGCTGCTCCACGGCCGGCGGCGCGACCGCGGGGAGGCGGCATGATCCGCTGGTGCGTCGATCACCCGATCGCCACCTGGATGCTGTTCGCAGCCCTGGTCGTCACCGGGATCTACGCCGTCCCGCGGCTGAAGCTGGAGGCCATGCCCGAGACGGAGCTGCCGTCCCTGTCGGTGGTCACCACCTGGAACGGCGCCTCGCCGGCGGCGGTCCAGCGCTCGCTGACCGTGCCGGTGGAGGAGGCGGCGCGGCGGGTCCACGGCGTCGAGACCATCGAGTCCATGTCCCGGCCCGGCAACAGCACCGTGAAGATCAGCTTCCGGCGCGACGTCGACGTCGAGTTCGCCCGCCTGGAGCTGGCCGAGCAGGTCGGGGCGCTGCGCCGCGACCTGCCGGCCACGGCCTCCCCGCCCCGGATCGTCCCCTACGTGCCCCAGGAGTTCCGCACCGGCGAGTTCTTCACCGTCAGCCTCGTCTCCCCCCTGCCGCCCAACGAGCTGCGCGAACGGGCCGAGCAGTGGCTCGTCGCCCGCCTGCTGGCCGTGCCGGGAGTGGCCGACGTCGAGCTGCAGGGGGGCGCCCGGCCCCTGCTGAAGGTCCGCCTCCACCAGGACCTGCTGGAGCGCTACCGTCTCCACCCCGACGAGGTCTACGCCCAGCTGGCGGCCCTGGACGACATCGTCCCCGCCGGCGCGATCCGCCGCCGCGGCCGCGAGCTGATCGTCAGCATCCAGGACTCGCTGACGGTCGACCGGATCGCCGCGACGATCATCGCCGTCCGGGGCGGCCAGCCCCTGACGCTGGCGCGGATCGCCGACCTGGCGGCGGACTTCGAGGACCCGACCCACTTCGTGCGAATCAACGGCGAGAACGTCATCCAGGCCGTCGTCTCCAAGCGCAGCGGCAGCAACGCCGTGGCCGTCAGCCGCCGCCTGCGCACCGCCCTGCGCGGTCTCGAGGACCAGGCCCCGTTCCCGGTCCGCTTCGAGGTGGACAAGGACCAGGGCAGGGAGCTGGAGGACAAGCTGCGGGAGCTGATCGGCCGCTCGCTGGTCATCCTGCTGCTGCTGTTCGTCCTGCTGGCCACCGCGCTGCGGGCGGTCCGGCTGACGGCCATCGTCGTCGCCTCGATCCTGCTGGCCATCGTCGTCTGCCTGTCGCTGTTCTACTTCCTGGGGCTGTCGGTCAACTTCATCACCATCAGCGGCCTGACGATCACCTTCGGCATGCTGCTGGACAACAGCATCCTGGTGCTGGACGGCATCCACCGCCGCCTGACCGTCCGGCGCCGCCGGGCCCGCACGGCCCTGCTGGAGGGGACCCGCGAGGTGGCCTTCCCCATCACGGCCACGACCCTGACGACCGTCGTCGCCTTCCTCTCCTTCCTGTTCCTCAGCGGGCGGCTGGCCCTCTACTACGTCCCCCTGGCCGTCAGCGTCGGGATCGCCATGCTGGCCTCGATCTTCGTCGCCTTCGGCTGGATCCCCGTCGCCCTGCGCGGGACGGCCCGCCGCGAGGCGGCGCACACCGCGGCGGCCGGCGCCGGCGCGCCGGGGAGGCGCTCCTCCTGGCCGGTGTGGAGCGGGGTCTCGCTGCTGATCGCGGCGATCACCTTCGGCGGCCTGGCCCTGGCCCAGGGGTGGCGGCCGACCGTCGCCATGTGGCCCTGGTTCGCCGGCGGACTGGCCGTCCTGCTGCTGACGG
The DNA here is from genome assembly GCA_964436825.1 of uncultured Fibrobacteraceae bacterium. Taxonomy (GTDB): domain Bacteria; phylum Krumholzibacteriota; class Krumholzibacteriia; order LZORAL124-64-63; family LZORAL124-64-63; genus CAYTEO01. The sequence goes on from CAYTEO010000049.1 coordinate 7,737, forward strand.
GCGGGTTCTCCGCCCACGTCGAGACGATCACCCGCTTCCACCTGCGCCACTGGTGGTACCCGCTGCTGCTGCTGGTGGCCGCCGGCTGGGGCGGTTGGCACCTCTACCGGCACGAGATCGACCTGGGCGGTTTCTGGCGCCAGCAGGACCGCCAGCGGCTGGTCCTCTACCTGGAGCGGCCCGTCGGCACGGACGTGGAGCTGACCAGCGCCACGATGGCCGACTTCGAGCGGGAGCTGCTGCCCCTGCCCGACGGCATCACCATGAAGACGACCTGCTGGAGCAACCGGGCCTTCATGGAGATCACCTTCGACGAGACGATGCTGACCAGCGAGTACCCGGAACTGCTGCGCAACCAGCTGATCCTCCGCGCCGAGCAGCTGGGCGGGATGTTCATCTGGATCAACGGGTTCGGCGATCCCTACATGAAGGGCGGCCGCGGCGGCGGGATGAGCAACTCCCTGATCCGGATCACCGGCTACAACGCCAAGGTGCTGGACGACATCTGCCGCGGCGTCATGGCCCGCCTGGAACGGACGCGCCGGGTCCGCAACCCGCGCCTGACCGGCGGCGACCGGTTCGACCGGGCCGACAACTCCGAGACGATCGTCGAGATCGACCGCACCGCCCTGGCCCGCCACCACCTGACCGTCGCCGAGGTCGTCGGGCAGCTGCGCCGCCTGCTGGGGATCGAGGTGCCGTGGCACATGCTCGTCGAGGGGCGCGACCGCCGCCTGCAGCTCACCTACGCCGAGGCCGACCGGATCCAGTTCGAGCGGATCGCCGCCCACACCTTCCGCACCCGCGCCGGCGACACCGTCCGCCTGGGCGACCTGGTCCGGCTGGTCCAGCGCCCGGTCGTCACCACGATCACCCGCAAGGACCAGCGCTACAGCATGCAGATCACCTGGGAGTACATCGGGACCGACAGGATGCGTCGCCGCTACATCCAGCGGATCCTCGACGGGCTGCAGCTCCCCTACGGCTACGACGCCGAGGACGTCACGGGCGAGCGCTTCACCGGCGAGGAGCAGCAGGAGCTGAACCGGGTCCTCTGGCTGACGGCCGCCTTCATCCTGATGACCCTGGCGGCCCTGTTCGAGAGCCTCTCGCTGCCGCTGCTGGTCCTGCTGGCGGTGCCGATGGCGCTGTCGGGGGTGATGGTCCTGTTCTGGCTGGCCGACGCCACCTTCGACTCCTCGGCCAGGATCGGGCTGGTGCTGCTGTTCGGCATCGTCGTCAACAACGCCATCCTGCTGGTCAACCGCTTCCGGCTGCAGGTCCGCGAGCTGGTGGCCGGGCACGCGAGCGCCCGCCGCCTCGTCCCCGCGCGGCCGCGCCTGGGCGGCGGCGACCTGTGGCCGCTGCCCGACTCGACCCGTAGCGACCTGCTGCGGCGGGCCATCGCCGAGGGCACGCGCATCCAGCTGCGTTCCATCCTGCTGACCAGCGGCACGACGATCGCCGGCATGCTGCCCCTGCTGGTCCGCCTGCGCGACGCCACGGGCAAGGACATCTGGGAGAACCTGGCCCTCTCCTCGGTGGGCGGGCTGGCCTCGAGCACCCTGCTGATCGTCGCCTGCCTGCCCGCCCTCTACTGGACCGGCGTGCGGGCCGGCTGGCGGCTGGCCGAGCTGCGGCAGCGCTGGCGCCGCTGGCGGGACCGGCACCGCCCCGCGCCGGGGGCGAGCGGCGCCGTGACGCGGCCGCCGCGACCGGCTGCCACTTGACCGGCGGCCTGCCAACCACGACAATCGGCACTCCCGGCAACGGGGACCGAGACGTGAACGACACCGCCGCCAACCAGAAGGAACCGACCATGGCCAAGCACATCGACGTCCTGCTGCTGTGTGCCCTGCCCGCCTCGGGCAAGTCCGAGGTCCGCCGCTACCTGGCCTCCCTCTCGCCCGAGGAGTGCGAGCAGCAGTTCGGCATCGGCGAGACCGTCCAGCTCGACGACTACCCGTACGTCCACATGATGCGCCGCGTCAGCCAGGAGCTGCGTGCCCTGGGCGAGGATCCGGTCTTCTTCGACGCCGACAACCTGCCCATGAAGGAGCCCCTGGACTGGGGCACCCTGACCGAGCTGCTCAACCGCGACTTCCGTGACCTGGTCACCGGCACCCGGCCCGAGCCCCACCTGGCCATCGACTGGCTGCTGGAACGGTTCGACGACTGCCGGGCCACCGTCGGCGCCGATCGCTTCCTGGACACCCTCTCCCCCGAGGTCCGCGCGAAGCTGCGCGAGATCCTGGAACCGGAGGCCCGCGACCTGCTGGAGAAGAAGAACGCCGGCGTCCCCGAGACCCTGGACGGGAAGACCGTCGTCATCGAGTTCGCCCGCGGCGGGCGCCAGGGCAGCTCCATGCCGCTGCCCGACCCCTGGGGCTACCAGTACACCCTGCGCGTCCTGAGCGAGGAGATCCTGGAGAAGGCGGCCCTGCTCTACATCTGGGTCACCCCGGAGGAGTCGCGCCGCAAGAACGAGGAGCGGGCCGACCCCAACGATCCCGGCTCGATCCTCCACCACGGTGTCCCCATCGAGGTCATGCTCAACGACTACGGCACCGACGACATGGCCTACCTGCTGGAGACCTCCGGCAGGCCCAACACCATCGAGATCCACGCCCACGGCCGGACCTTCTTCCTGCCGGTGGGCAGGTTCGACAACCGGGTCGACCGCACGACGTTCATCCGCAAGCCGCAGCAGGAGTGGACCGACGAGGAGATCGCGGCCCTGCGCGCCGGGCTGCGGGAGGCGTTCGACCAGATCTTCAGCCACCTGTAGACGAACGGCGGCGGCGCCCGACCTGCGCCGCCGCCTTCGCAACCCCATCAAGAAGGAGATGGTCCTCGGGGATCCCCGCTGCCGCCTCGTCCTGCTGTGCGGCGACAGGAATGAGCAGATGAGCTGGGGGTGGCTGCACTACTGAGAGGCCCGCAGCCGCCGCGCCAGCTCCTGCTCGAGCATCTCCAGGGTGACCGGCTTGGCCAGGTAGCCGTCGCAGCCGGCGTCCAGGCACTTCTCCCGGTCCCCGGGCAGGGCCTGGGCGGTGACCGCGACCACGGGCAGTCCGGCCAGGCCGGCGGCGCGCAGGCGCTGGACCACCTCCAGACCGCCGATCCCCGGCAGCCTGACATCCAGCAGCACCAGGTCGAACGGCGGCTCCCCAGCGGGGCCGCCGTCGCCGTCGGCCCCCAGCAGACGCAGGGCGGTCTCGCCGTCGGGCACGGCGTCCACGGCGTGACCCAGCTTCACCAGCATCGCCTGCAGCAGGCGGCGGTTGTCGCGGTCGTCCTCGACCAGCAGCAGTCGGGCCACGCTCACTCCTTCGGCAGCACGACCACGTCCAGGGGCAGCCAGGCCGGTGCCAGGCACGACTTCTCGTCGCAGGCCTGGCACTCCAGCTCCAGGTGCAGGGGACGGTCGGGCAGGGCTGTCAGGTAGCCGGTGACCGTCGCCTCCTCGGTCCCCTTCAGCAGGGTGACCGGCCGGCCCAGGAAGGTCCCGCGATGCCCGGCCGGGTAGTCGACCCGCACGGCGGCCAGCGGCAGGCTGTCCAGCCCGGCGATGTTGATCCCGTAGTAGTCGCCGTCGCCGTGGGCGTAGAGGTGCCAGCCGTCGGCGATCGTCATGCGGACGGTCAGGCGGACCTCGTCGCCGACGGCGGCGCGCAGGGTCTCGGGCCGGACCGTCGCGGTGACGACGGTGGCGGAGTCGCGCAGCTGGGCCGTCGCGACCCCGGCCGCCAGCAGGGCGGCCGCCAGGACGATGAAGGGCACTCCCGATCTCTGTGTCACGTCACCCCCCGTTCTCGTATCGTTTGTCACATACCTGCCCGCGCCGGCCGCAGCCGATCGGCCGCCCGGCGCAGGACCCGCAGCAGCCAGAGGATGTCGTCGCGGGTCATGTTCCGGTTCTCGACGTTGACCCGCAGGGCCACCCGGCCGTCCAGGACGGTGTGGCTGAACCAGGCGTCCCCCTCGCGCTCGACCAGGGCCTGCAGGTCGCGATTGAGCTGGTCGATCCTCTCCTCGGACAGCTCCAGCCCGCGCGGCACCCAGCGGAAGGTGCAGATCCCCAGGGTGTTGGGTCCGATCAGGGCGAACTCGGCCGTCTGCTTCAGCAGGCCGGCCAGCATGCGGGCCAGCTCGATATCCTTCTCGATCCACGCGGCGTACTGCCGCCGCCCCACCGCCTTGAGCGCCAGCCAGAGCTTCAGGGCGTCGAAACGGCGACTGCCCTGCAGACCGTACTGGAAGAAGTTGACCTTGTCACCCTTGTGGAAGCCGCGCAGGTCGGGCTCGGGCGGCTCGTCGGGATCGCGCCGCTCCATGTAGTACTCGGGCCGGACCAGGAAGCTGCGGCGCAGGAAGTCGCCGTCGCGCACCAGGATCCCCCCGCCGGTGAACGGGATGTAGAACCACTTGTGGGGATCGACGGTGACCGAGTCGGCCCGCTCGATCCCCCGCAGCATGGGCGCGTACTTCTCGCTCAGGATGACCGCCCCGCCGTAGGCGGCGTCGACGTGGAACCAGCAGTCGTGGCGGTGGGCCAGGTCGGCCAGCAGCTCCAGCTTGTCGACGCTGCCGGTGTTCGTCGTCCCGGCGATGCCGATGATGCAGCACGGACGCAGGCCGGCGGCCTCGTCCTCGCGGATGGTCTGCGCCAGGACCTCGGTGTCGATCCGGAACAGCCGGTCCTCGGGGATCAGCCGCAGCTGGGCGTGCCCCAGGCCCAGCACGTCGATGGCCTTCTTGAACGAGTAGTGCCCCTGGCGGCTGACGTAGAAGCGCAGCTTCGCCATCTCGGCCAGGTGGGGGCTGTCCTCCGGGTCGACGGTGGCGATGTCGCGGCCCAGGGCCCGGTTGACGGCCAGCTTCAGGCCCGTCAGGTTGGCGTACGAGCCGCCGGGCACCAGGCTGCCGAAGGCGTTCTCCCCCAGCTCGAACAGGTCGCAGAGCCAGCGGACGACCCGCTTCTCGATGGCCGTCGCGGCCGGGGCGTGCCGCCACGAGGCGGCGTTCTGGTTCATGGCCGCGGCCAGGGCCTCGGCGAAGATCGTCACCGGCAGCGGCGAGGGATTCATCATCCCGAAGTAGCGCCGGCTGCCGATGGCCATGGAGTTGGGGAAGACCCGGCTGCGGATCTCCTGCATCAGCTCCTCGCAGCCGACCCCCTCGTCGGGGAGCTCCTCCTCGAACAGGTCGTCCAGGCCGTGGGGCGAGACCGGCCCGTAGACCCGCCTCCCCTCCAGCCCCTGGAGGTACTCGGCGATCATGTCGATGAAGGCGTAGCCGGCCCGGCGGAAGGCGTCGTCGTCCCCCACCAGGTCGTGCCAGACGCCCCTGCGGTCGATCGGCATCTATGACCTCCCGTCCGGCGGGAACCGACCCGCCGCGATGTCGTCCAGGATCTCCACGGCCCCGTGCTCGCGCACCGGCGGGACGACCCGGTCGGCCAGGTCCTGGACCTCCGGCGGGGCGTTGCCCATGGCGACCCGGTGGCCCGCCGCGGCGAACATCTCCAGGTCGTTGAAGTTGTCGCCCACGGCGATGACCCGCTCGCGGGGGAAGCCCAGCTCGCGCGCCAGCAGTTCCAGGGCGGTCCCCTTGTTGCAGCGGGGCGGGTAGACCTCCAGCCAGAGGTACTCCTCCTGCGAGAGCAGCGAGCGGGTGTTGACCAGGTGGACCCGGTCGCCCAGCGCCTCGGCGACGGCGTCGGTCAGGGCGCGGATCGTCTCCGCGGCGTCGATGGTCCCCACCTCCAGCGCCACCTCCGGCAGGTGGGCGGCCAGGTCGGGGACGGTCGTCAGCGCGCCGATCCGGTCCCGCCGCCGCTGGAGGTACCTGGCCAGCACCGAGTTGGGCGGCAGCTCCTCCAGCAGCAGGTGTTCCCCCTGCTCCCCGGTGAACAGCAGCGGCAGCGTCCCGTGGGCGCGGAACAGCTCGACCAGGCGGGAGAGGATCTCCCGCGACAGGCCGGCCCGGCACAGGATGCGCGGCGGGGCCACGACCATGGCGCCGTTGAGCAGGATCTGGGGCACGTCGCGCAGGACCCCGCCGGCGTGCTCGACGACGTCGGCGGCGGAGCGGACGTTGCGGCCGGTGCAGAGGGCCAGGACGTGGCCGCTGTCGCGCAGCCGGGCGATGGCCTCCAGGACCGGCGGGGCGATCGTATCGGCGAACTCGGTGTCCACCAGCGTGCCGTCGACGTCGACGGCCACCAGGTAGGGCTGGGCTGCGTCCATCGGTTCTCCTCGGTCGCCGGCGTCGTCGGTGCCGCCTCAGCCGGTGACCCGGAATTCGTCCCAGCGGCGGTTCGGCCGGGACCAGACCGCCTCCACCAGGGTCACCCGCGCCAGGGCCGGACCGCGGGAGACCACCCGTACCAGCCTGGCCAGCGCCTCCCGCCGGCCGGCGGCCTGGATCTCGACGGTCCCGTCGGAGCGGTTGCGGACCGTCCCGGTCAGTCCCAGGCGCTGCGCCTCCTGCAGGACGAACCAGCGGAAGCCGACCCCCTGGACGACCCCCCGGACGACGATCCAGGCCTGCTCCGGCGCGCCGAAGGAGCCTTCGCCGGGCTCCCGGACCTCCCCTGCGCGTTCCTCGTTCATGCGGGGCACGATAACACCCCCGGCCCGTCGTGTCAGCCCGCGCCCGCGCATCACCGCTGCGGAGCGACCCGCAGGGCGGGCCATTCCCATACCCGGCTGGCGGGCGTCAACCGGTACGGCGCGATCCACGGCCGGCAGTGGCGGCTGAGGGCGTGATGGACCGGCCGGCCCCGGTCCAGGGCCCTGTCGCGATAGAAGTCGAACCCGCCGAGCATCGGCGTCCCCTTGACCGACCGCCCCAGGGCGACGGCGGTCCAGCCGGTCCCGGACGACAGGCCCGCCGTGACATGGGCCACCACCAGCGCCTCGGTCCAGGTGTCGTCCAGCTTGCCGCCCAGCAGGCGGTCGATCCAGCCGTCCAGGTCCAGGACGATCGATCCCTCGTCCAGCCGCAGACCGCGCACCAGGTCGCAGCGCGCCTCGCCCACCGCCCCGCCGCCGTCCCGCCAGCGCAGCAGCGGACGGCCCAGGTCCCATTCGCTCAGGACGAGCCGACGGGAGACGAGCAGCCGCCCGGGGTGGTAGCCGAACAGCTCGTACGGCATCGGCACGTCCAGGTCGCGGCGCAGGACGATCCGCCAGCGGCGCGACGCCCAGTGCCCCCCGGCCCGCGGCATGCTGTCGGGCGGGACGGCCTCCCGCGTGATCGACTCCACCCAGCGGACCGGCAGCCGGGTCCGACGCCCCGCCTCGCGCCAGCGGCGGCGCAGCTCCCGGCCCTGCCAGCTGCCCAGCGAGTCACCGGCGACCACCCGGAGACACCAGGCGAAGAAGGGATCGCGGATGCCGGCCGTGTCGGCGGCGGCGGGAGCGACGGCGGCCGGTTCTTCCGGAACGGCGACCGTCGCGACCGGTCCCGCCGGGCAGGCCGTCGACCCACCGAGCACCAGCCCGGCGAGCACCGCCAGCAGGAACGTCGTGCGGCTGTTCATGGTGGGAGAGGATGCACCAGTCATGCCCCCTCATACAATCAGGCAGACGGGTTGTGCCACGGAAAATGTGTCCGCCGCTCGCCCCGGGAGAAGGGATGGCAATTGGCACGTTGTTTGATAGAATGATTGATGGTGATGCAAGGTCACAGGAATCGCTCTCGCGGAACCACCCCCACGCCGTGCTGATCCGCCGGACGGGCCGGTTCCACCCGTTGCGCAGTGTGCCGGGACCACCTTGCAGTCCCGGCAGCCAGGCCCTCGCAAGGAGCGCAAGATGCAATCTCCCCACCCCCACCGAACGCCGAGGTGGACCGCCCTGGCGATCGCGTGGCTGCTGCTGGCCGCCGGTGCGGCCGGTGCCGCCACATCGGTCGCCGTCTCTAGCGCCGACACCCTCGACAGCCTCGCCCCGCAGATCACCCTCGTCGCCCCGGTCGGCGGCGAGACCCTGACGATCGCCCACGCGGAGACCCTCCGCTGGCAGATCGCCGAGCCGAGCTGGCCCGCCGCGCCGCCGATCACGGTGACGATCGTCGACAGCGCCGCCACCCTGCTGACAGACCAGGTGGCCGCCGATCCCGCCGGGCAGTACGTCTACGTCTGGAACGTCCCCGAACACCAGACGGCCTCCGCCCGGCTGATCGTCCAGGCGACCGACCGCTTCGGCTGGGCCGCGGCCGACACCGGGGGAACCTTCACCATCCAGCAGGACCTGACCGACGTCCCGTCGTTGCTGACCGATCGGATCGGCCCCGTCTACCCGAACCCCTTCAACCCCAGCACGACGATCGCCTTCTCCCTGGCCGCCCCGGCCGACGTCCGGCTCGGCATCTATGACCTGCAGGGCCGCGAGATCGCGCGGCTGGTCGATGGACGGCAGCAGGCAGGCGGTCACTCCGTCGCCTGGAACGGACGCGCCACCGACGGACGGCGCGTCGCCAGCGGCACCTACCTGGCGCGCCTCGCCATCGACGGGACCGATCGCCACACCGTGCACATCACGCGCTTGACCCTGGTCAAGTAGTAAAGGAGGACGCGATGAGGAACGACCACCGAACCCTGCGCCGCGGCCTCCCCCTGCTGGCCGTCCTGCTGATCGGCCTGGCCGCCCCGTTCCTGACCGCCGCGCCCGACCGGCCGACCGCGCTGCCGGGCACCGATACGGTCGCCCTGCAGCAGCTGTCCGCCCGTTTCGCCCAGCGCGACGCAGCCGACCGGGAGGATCCGCTCTTCCGGGACCTGGTCTCCCGCACGTCGGGACCCCAGGGGGCCCTGAACGCCAACCCCGACATCCGGCTGATCCGCATCGACCCCCACGGCCGACCGCTGTTCTACCGGACGACCAACGCCGTCGCCGCCCAGACGGTCTCCACGTCCCCGCTGCTGCCCGGCGGCGGGGCGGGCTTCGCCCTGACCGGCGCGAACGTCCAGGGCGAGCTGGCCATCTGGGACGCCGGCGCCGTGCGGACGACCCACCAGGAGGTCAACGGCCGGGTCACCATCGGCGACGGGACCATCAGCACCCACTGGCATTCGACCCACGCCGGCGGGACGATGATCGCCTCCGGTGTCCAGGCAGCGGCGCGAGGCATGTCGCCGTGGGCCAACCTGGTCTCCTACGACTGGTCCTACGACAACACGGAGATGGCCAACGCCGCCGCCGGGGGTCTGCTGATCTCCAACCACAGCTACGGGTTCATCGCCGGCTGGTACTACAACTACAACGACGAGAACTGGTACTGGTACGGCGATGTCAACGTCAGCGCGGTCGAGGACGTCAGCTTCGGCATGTACATGAGCTACACCCGGGACTGGGACCAGATCGCCTACGACGCCCCGTACTACCTGATCGTCAAGGCGGCCGGCAACGATCGCGGCGACTACCCCGGCGACGGGGTCGGCCACTACTTCTGGGACCCGACAGCCAGCAACTGGGCCTGGAGCACAGCCACCCGCGACCCCGACGGCGGCAGTGACGGCTTCGACTGCATCACCCCCCAGGGGATCGCCAAGAACATCCTGACCATCGGCGCCGTCGGCGACATCCCCGGCGGCTGGACCCAGCCGTCGGACGTCGTCATGAGCAGTTTCAGCGGCTGGGGCCCCACCGACGACGGGCGGATCAAGCCGGACCTGGTGGCCAACGGCGTCGGGCTCTACTCCTGCATGGACGGCAGCGACACCGACTACGCGTCGCTCAGCGGCACCTCGATGGCCACCCCCAACGCCAGCGGCTCGCTGAACCTCATCGCCCAGTACTACCGCCAGACCCACGGCGGCAGCACGGCCCGCGCCGCCACGCTCAAGGCGCTGGCCATCCACACCGCCAGCGAGGCCGGACCGGCCCCCGGCCCCGACTACATGAACGGCTGGGGCCTGCTGAACACCCTGGCCTGCGCCCAGGTCGTCCGGGCCGACTCGGCCAGCTTCATCCGCATCATGGAGGGGTCGCTCGCCCAGGGCGAGGCCGACACCATCACCCTCTACAGCGACGGGAGCGAGCCGATCGTCGCCACCCTCTGCTGGACCGATCCGCCGGGCGACCCCCAGCCCTACCAGCTCGATCCGCCCGACCTGGTCCTGGTCAACGACCTGGACCTGCGCGTCGAACGGGTCTCCGACGGGCAGCAGTTCCTGCCCTGGGTCCTCGACCCGGCCAACCCGGCGGCTGCCGCGACCACGGGCGACAACATCCGCGACAACGTCGAGAAGGTGGAGGTCGCCTCCCCCACCTCCGGCCTGTACCGGCTGATCGTCAGCCACAAGGGGACGCTCACCGGCGCTCCCCAGGCCTACTCGCTGATCCAGAGCGGCCTGCAGCAGCAGCCGCAGCCGCCCGCGGTCGGCAACGTCGCCTTCGCCCAGCGGACCGACGGCAGCGGCCTGGTGGACGTCACCTACGACGTGAGCGACCCCGACAGCCCGACCGTGACCATCACCCTCGAAGCGAGCCTCGACGGCGGGGCGACCTGGAACGCGGTCGTCGCCACGGTCTCCGGCGACGTCGGCGCGGGGGTCACCCCGGGCAGCGGCAAGGCGATCGTCTGGGACTTCGCGGCCGACAACCCGGGCGTGTTCTCCGGTCAGGCGATGGTGCGGATCACCGCGGACGACGGGAGCTGAGTCCCCCAGCAGCTCAGCTTCCCACCACGGGAGCCGGTGCCTGGCCGGCTCCCGTCCCTGTTTCCGGACACAACCGGGG
>CAYTEO010000050.1:0-18030 GCA_964436825.1 uncultured Fibrobacteraceae bacterium
AGGGGGGCGGGGCGGGGGGGGGGGGGGGGGCGGGGGGGGGGGGGCGCCGGGGCGGGGGGAGCGGGGGGCGGGGCGGGCGGGCGGCCGGGAGCTGGGGGAGCGGGTGCGGGGCGGGGGGGGGGGGGGGCGGGGCTGCCTCTGGTTCCACGCCGCGTCGGTGGGCGAGTACGAGCAGCTGCGGCCCGTCCTGGCCGAGCTGCGGCGCCGCGGTCACGGGCCGCTGGTCGTCACCCACTTCTCCCCCTCCGGTGCCGGTTACGCCCGCGACCACCGGGAAGGGGATCTCCACGACTACCTGCCCTGGGACCGTCCCGCCGACATGGCCGCCCTGGTGGCGGGATGGCGCCCCCGCCTGCTCGTGTACGGCAAGTACGACTGCTGGCCCAACCTCGTGGCGGCGGCGGCCGCCGCCGGCGTTCCCCAGGCCCTGGTGGCGGCCAGCCTGCCGCCCCGCTCCTGGCGCTGCCGGCGACCGTGGGACTCCCTGTTCCGCTCCGTCTACGACGACCTGGACCTGGTGGCGGCCGCCTGGCCCCGCGACGCGGACCAGTTCCGGCGGCTCGGCGTCGCGACCCCCGTCGCGGTCACCGGCGACCCCCGCGCCGAGAGGGTGCTGCAGCGGCTGGCCGCGATCGGGGACGATCCCGTCGTGGCGGCCGTCGCCCGCTGGCGCGCGCCGTTGCTGATCCTGGGCAGCACCTGGCCCCCCGACGAGCGGATCTGGTGGCCGCTGCTGCCGGGGCTGCTGGCGGACCACCCGGAGCTGGGGATCGTCCTGGCGCCCCACGAGCCGACCCCGGACCGGCTCGACGGGATCACCGGCCGGCTGCGACGGCTGGGGATCCCCGCCGCCACGCTCCAGGCCCTGCTCGACGGGCAGCCGGCCGCCAGCGCGGCCCGCTGCCTCGTGATCGACCGTGTCGGTGTGCTGGCGCCCCTCTACACGACCGGCAGCGTCGCCTACGTGGGCGGAGGATTCACCACCGGCGTCCACAGCACCCTGGAGCCGGCCGGCGCCGGCCTGCCCGTGCTCTGCGGCCCCCGCATCGGCAACGCCGCCGACGCCGAGGCCCTGGTCGCCGCCGGCGGGGCCGTCGTCGTCCGCGACACCGCGGAGGCGGCAAAGACCGTCCGGCGCTGGCTCGCCGACACGGCAGCCAGGCGGCAGGCCGCGGCGGCGGCCCGCGACGTCGTCGCCGCCCAGCACGGCGCCGCGGCCCGGACGGCCGACCTGCTCGAACGGCTCCTGGCGGAAGGATCGGGGGGACCGGCTCAGCGGTCCCGGTAGGGAATGGGATCGACGGCACCCGCCGCCGCGAAGCCGCGCAGGCGGAGCCGGCAACTCTCGCACTCGCCGCAGGCACGCTCCTCGTCGACGTAGCAGGACCAGCTCAGCTGCAGCGGCGCCTGCAGCTGCAGGCCGCGGCGAACGATGGCGCCCTTGTCCAGGTGCAGCAGCGGGGTGACGATCCGGATGTGGGTCTCCGGCCGGGTGCCCGCCTCGACGGCGGCGGCATAGGCGCGGTAGAACGGCTCGCTGCAGTCGGGGTAGCCGCTGCTGTCCTCCTGGACGGCGCCGATGAACAGGGCCGTCGCCCCGAGGACCTCCGCCCAGGAGACGCCGATGGCCAGCAGGTGGGCGTTGCGGAAGGGGACATAGGTCGAAGGGATCCGACCCGCCTCCGGCAACCCGGTCTCGACGGGCAGGTCGCGGTCGATGAGGCTGGTACCGCCGATCTGCTCCAGGTACCGGACGTCGACGGTGAGGCGGTGCTGCGGGGGAATCCCGTAGTGGTCGGCGATCGCCGTGAAGGCCGCCAGTTCCCGCCGCTCGGTCCGCTGGCCGTAGTTGAGGTGCAGGACGGCGGGCGTGTGCTCGCGCGCGGCCTCGGCCAGGCAGACGCAGGAGTCGAGCCCGCCGCTGAGCAGGACGACGGCCGTCGGTCTGGTCTCTTTCATGGCTCCTCCTCGACGGTGGGAGCGGTCCCGCGGCGGGCGGCGGCGTCAGCAGCTCGGCCGTCCGGGCCAGAGGACCTTGTGGAGCTGGACCTGGCAGCGAACCGGCAGGGCGTCGGCGACGATCCAGTCGGCCAGCTCCCCCGCCGGCAACAGCCCTTCCGCCGGGGAAAAGGAGACGGGCACCTCCGGCCGCCAGCGCTCTCCGGCCCGGACCAGCGCCCGCGCCCACTCGTAGTCGCGCCGGTCGCAGCAGACGAACTTCACCTCGTCGTCCGCCCCCAGCAGACGCAGGCCGTCCCAGTCGATCTCCGTCTCCGGGATCCCGCTGCCCGGCGTCTTGATGTCGACGACACGCCGGACGCCTGCCGGGACCGCATCCAGCGGGAGGGCACCCGTCGTGCCGCTCGTCTCCAGGACGACCTCGCGGTCCGCCGCCACCAGGGACTCCAGCAGGGGGACGACCGCCGGCTGGAGCAACGGCTCCCCGCCGGTGACCAGGACCAGCGACACCGGCTCGCCCAGGACCCTGGCGACGAGGTCCGGGACCGACCACCGCCTTCCTCCCTGGAAGGCGTGCGGGGAATCGCAGTACAGGCACCGCCTGTGGCAGCCGGTCAGGCGAACGACCAGGCAGACCCGCCCGGTCAGCAGCGACTCCCCCATGATGGTCCGGTAGAGTTCACTGACCAGGAGGGAGCCGGTGGAACCGTCCGCCTTGCCGCTGGTTTCGACGCTCGACATCATTTACATTCTCACCGGTCGTTCAGCCCGAGGAGACAACGAATGCGAAACATAATGCAGCTGGCGTCCCCCCACAACCGCCCCGGCACGAGCATCCTGGCGGGTCTGCTGATCCTGGTCCTCGTCCTGCCGGCCGGCGGGTGCCGCCGCGACGACGAGGTCGCCGACACTCCCGCCGTCCGGGTGCCGACATCCGCCCCGGCAGACCCGGCGCGCGCACGCCCCGTCGCGGCGTCCCCCGCCCCCTCGCCGGCCGACCTCGGCGACGCCGCGACGTCGATCGACATCTCTGCCGCCCGGGGCTGGCTCGTCCTGGCCCGGCGACTCGCCGCCGGCGAGCGTCCCACCCTGGCCGACTTCACGCGGCTCTACGACCTGCCGGGGTTCGCGCACGCCTACGACGATCCCTTCGGTCCCAGGGCCCTGCGTCCGGGAAACCTCAAGCGACTGACCGACTATCTCTTCCTGGGCCGAAAGGCCGCCGGCGGCCGCCAGCCCAAGCGGCAGGACGTGCTCCACAACCTGGAATACCTCCGCCCCCGCCTGGCCCGCCTGGACACCTTCCTGACCGAACTGGCCGGGTCCGACCTGGCCCGCCGGTCCCTGGCCATGGCGGCGCCGTGGCTCCCGCCCGGGAACGTTCCCCGGTCTCTGACCGTCCGCCTCTTCGTCGGGCCGCCCAGCATCCGCTACTGGGAACCCGACCACGAGATGATCGTCGATGCCGGCCTGGCCCTGGCCAGCGGCCGTCAGCAGCTCGCCCGGCTGGTGGCGGCGAACCTCTACCGCTACCACGCTCCCGTCCTGGGCCCCCGGCCGGAGGAGGCGAGCAGCGGCGACCGGGCCCTGGCCGCCGCCTTCGACGAGCTGCGTCGCCAGGGCATCGCCGCCTGGATCGAGCGGCTGCCCGATCTCTCCTTCGACCCGGCCCACCCGGACCTGGGCGATCCGAACCGCCGGCACAGCGACCCCGTCGCCGAGGCCGCGGGCTGGCTGCCCACCGTCTTCGACATGCTCGACGGCCTGCTCGGCCAGGACGATCGGCAACTGCTGGCGCAGCGCGGGCGCAGTCTCGGCGACTACCTGCGGATCGGCGGCCGCGCACCCGTGCTCGGCTACGCCATGGCGGCCCTGATCGACGATCGCCTCGGCCCGGCCACCCTGCAGGCGTGCTGCAACGACCCGGTGGCCTTCGTCGCCCGTTACCAGCAGGCCGCCACGGATGGCGGCGCCACGGGCCGGCTCTCCCTGCTGAAACCGTTTCCCGCCGAGATCTACCACCGCCTGGAGCGCCTGCTCCGAGAGATCTACCCCAGCACCGGAGGGAACTCACGATGAGTCGTTTCGATCCCCACTCCTGGGCCGACGACGACCAGCCGGTCACACGGCACCTCGACCTGGCCTGGCGCGTCGATCCCGACCAGCGACGCCTGACCGGGACGGCCACGCTCACCCTCGCATCGCCCGCCGCCGGTCCCATGGACCTGGACATGCGGGACCTGGAGATCGGGTCCGTGCGGACCGGCGACGGGCGGGAGATCCCCTGGGAGACGGCCGAGGACGACCCGATCCTGGGACAGCGTCTCCGCCTCACGCTGCCGGAGGGCACCGAGCGGATCGTCATCGGGTACCGCACTTCCCCCACGGCCCTGGCCCTGGGCTGGCTCGACCCGGTCCAGACGGCGGGCAAGCAGCACCCCTTCCTGTTCAGCCAGTGCCAGCCGATCCACGCACGAACCCTGCTGCCGTGCCAGGACACACCGCGCTACCGGATCACCTACACGGCCCGGATCACCGTCCCGGAGCCGCTGCAGGCGGTCATGTCGGCGGCCGCCGAGGGGAGCGAGCCGGCGGGCGACGGCTGGACGACCTGGCGGTTCCGGATGCCCCAGCCCATCCCCACCTACCTGCTGGCCCTGGCCGCGGGCCGGCTGGAGGCGGCCGATCTCGGTCCCCGCTCCCGCGTCTACGCCGAGCCGGAGACGATCGAGGCCGCGGCCTGGGAGTTCGCCGAGGTCGACGCCATGCTGACCACGGCCGAGAAGCTGTTCGGCCCCTACGCGTGGGACCGCTTCGACCTGCTGGTCATGCCGCCGTCGTTCCCCTACGGTGGCATGGAGAACCCGCGGCTGACGTTCCTGACACCGACCCTCATCGCCGGTGACCGCTCCCTGGTCAATGTCGTCGCCCACGAGCTGGCCCACTCCTGGACGGGCAACCTGGTGACCAACGCGACGATGAACGACTTCTGGCTCAACGAGGGTTTCACCGTCTACGCCGAGCGCAGGATCATCGAGGCGCTGCACGGTCCCGAGATCATGGCCCTGCATGCAGCCATCGGCCGGGCGGGTCTGGAGCGCCACATCCGGGACTTCGGCCCCGACTCCCCCCTGACACGGCTGCGGACCGACCTGTCGGGCGTCGATCCCGACGAGGTCTACTCCCTGGTCCCCTACGAGAAGGGGTTCCTGTTCGTCACCCTCCTGGAGCAGACCGTGGGCCGCGAACGGTTCGACGCCTTCCTGCGCTCCTACATCGACCGCTTCCGCTTCCAGTCCCTGACCACGGCCGAGTTCCTGGATTTCCTGGAGCAGGAGCTGCCGGGTGTCTACGCGCAGATCGACGGTCCGGCCTGGGTCGACGGTCCAGGGATCCCGGAGGGCGCGCCGCGCTTCGCCTCGGCCCACCTGGAGGCCGTGGAGGCCCTGGCCGACGGCTGGGCCCGGGGCGTGCGGCCGACGCCGGAGCAGACGGCGGGGTGGATCCCCGAGGAGTGGCAGATCTACCTGCAACGGCTTCCGCGGCCCCTGTCGGTGGAGGACTGTCGCTGGCTCGACGAGAACTTCCGCCTCACCGGGAGCGGGAACAACGAGATCCTGGTGGAGTGGCTGACGATCGCCGCCGCCTCGGGCTACGAACCGGTCCTGCCGCGGATCCGCGAGATCCTGACCCATGTCGGCCGGATGAAGTACCTCAAGCCCCTCTACAAGGCCCTGCTCTCGCGGCCCGAGCTGCGCGACTTCGCCCGCGAGGTCTTCGACGAGGTCAAGGCGAGCTACCACCCCCTCTCCCGCGGGGCGGTGGAGGGTCTGTTCGACGCACCCGACGCCTGACCGCAGCGGTGGGCCGCGGCCTGGCGCCACCCCCTCCCCGGCGAGGGCGTCGTGGAGGGCCCGGAGCCAGGAGGGCGGAGGGCCCGCAGCGTCGAGAGCCCCCGGCACACGAGGTGCCGGGGGCTCGTCCCTTCGCCGGGGAGGGGGTGGCGCCAGGCCGTGGCTCCTCCTCCGGTCAGGTGTCGGGCTGCGCTACAGGTCCTCCACCGACGCGTAGATGGGGTAGACGTCCACCGGGACGTCGTGGAGGTTGTGCAGGGCCTCCTCGACGTCGGGCGGCAGGTCGCCGTAGCGCTCGATGAAGGCCTTCGTGCCGTCGTAGTCGCCCAGGGCCTCGAGCATCAGGATCTCGTGGACCAGCCGCTCGATGGCCTGCGGGAAGGCGGCGACGTCGATCCGGTAGCGGCCGTCCTCCCGGGTGATGACCCCGGCCTCCCGCAGGTAGTTGAACTGGATGGCGTTGGCCCTGCCATGGGCCTCGGTCACGCCGAACCGGACCGACCGGAACAGCCCCGCCAGGTAGGTGACGGCCTGCTGCCGGTGGATGGAGTCGGGGAAGTAGCCCTTGTGCTGCAGCTGGAAGATGACCCACGGCGCCATGGCGTCGGCCTTGGCCTCCTCGAGGGCCGAGTAGAGTTCCTTCAGCTCCAGGCGGACCTCGGTCTGGCGCCCGTCCTTGACGATGCGACCGGGGCCGAGGCCGTGGCTCATCTCGTGGAAGAGGGTGTGCAGGAAGAAGGATTCGCTCGCCAGGTCGTCCAGCTGCTCCGCCGCGAGGAGCTGACGGGCCAGGGGCACGAGGATCTGCTGGAACTTGGCGTTCATGATGTTGCGCAGCAGGACCTTCTTGCTCCCCTTGGCCTCGCGGACACGCTCGTCGTTGGGCAGGTTGAAGGCGATGGTCTGGATCCCGGTGCGGGTGTCGCCTGCGGTGAAGACCTCGTCGACGACCCGGATCGGCGAGGCCGTCCCGCGGTTGGGGTTCTTGTGCTCGTCGGGGATGGGCAGGTGGGCCTCCAGCCACGGCAGCTCGGTCTTGAACTTCTCCAGCCGCGCCGACTCGACCGGATCGGTGATCGTGACGAACGACTCGAACGCGGCCTTGTAACCGAACAGCCCGTCCTCGTAGGTCTCGTAGGGACCGATCGTCACCTCGACGGGGCTGTCCAGGTCCATCCACAGCATGTCCGACTCGAAGTAGTCGTCGTCGAGCAGGGCATCGGCACGCGCCCGCAGGAATGCGGCCAGCGAGGCGTTCTCCGTCAGGTCAGCCGCCTCGCGCAACAGCCGGGCCACTTCACCCAGCCGCTTGCCGAAGAACTCGCTGTACGGGACGGCCGTCAGGTTCCCCTGGTCGTCGCGCCGGACCATCGTCGTCAGGTCCGCCAGGTGGTCCTCCCCCGCGGCGATCCGTTCCTTCTCCAGATCGGTCAGGTCCAGGGGATAGTAGTTGGCACCGGCGGGATGGGGCCAGTCGCCGACGAACGGCTCGAAGTCGAAACGGCGGTCCCACGGTCCGGCGTTGATCTGGAAGTAGCGCCGCACCGCGTCGGCGTCCGGACCCTGCAGGGCGGCCACGGCCGTCTCGATCTCCCGCCGCCGGGGCAGGGCCTGGTCGATGAAGATGTCGTGCACGAGCCGCGAGGCCTCGACGAGTTTCTTCAGGACCTGGCGTTGTGTCGTGGTCAGGTGACTCAGGTCGGCGGTGATCTCCGTCGGGGCGTAGTCGGCGACGCGCTGCTGGATGTCCGGCACGATCGTCAAGCTGGCCTCCTCGACCTCTCCCCGGCACCCGGCCAGTGCCAGCAAGAACAACGCTGCGACGCCGGCCAGGCGCCCCCTGCTGAGCAATCCGTCCATGTGGCGATCCTTTCACGTGGGGTCTGGAATTCGTCGACAGGCACTCTACCACAGGCCCCGGGCGGTGACAACAGGGGGTGAGACACAGGACGGGGCCCCGGGAAGGGGCCCCGTCGTACCGTACCTGCAGCCGCAGGCTACTTGAAGAGGCTCTTGACCTCTCCCCACGTGCGGTCCTCGTTGGCGACGGGAATGGTCAGGTAGGCACAGGCGCCCTCGGAGGGCACCAGCGTCCCGTCGGACTGGGCCAGCATGACCGTCTCGTAGCTGGGATGGTTGACGATGCACAGCGGCGCCTGGTCGATCAGGTTGTCACCGGTCGTCAGGATCAGCGTCGCCAGCAGGCCGGGATGCAACGGATCGACGAACCGGGCATCGTAGAGGCCGATCTCCACGCCGTTGAGCAGGTCGCCGATCTGGACGCTGGGCTCGTACGTGGTCGCCACCAGGGTGATGTTGGGATGCAGCTCGAGCTTGAAGGCGGCGCCACCCATCAGGATCGGGCCGCCGGTGGCGAAGATGTAGGCCGTGTAGAACTCGTCGTACCCGCCGTTGTAGGTCGCGTTGGTAACCGTCGCGTCCGTGTCGAAGAAGACACCGACGACGGGCGGCGGCGGAGTGATGTAGGCCGTCAGGCCGGTCGTGTCGAAGAGCGCACCGTCGGACTGGGCGACGACGACATGCTGGTAGTTGGGATGGTTGGTGACCGTCAGGGGCATGTTGCCCATGGGCCGGTCGGCGACCGTCAGCACGAGGGTGGCGAGGATGACCGAGTTGTTCTCGTCCACCCAGATCGGGTCATAGAAACCGATCTCGACGCCGGTGGTGACGTCGTTGCCCACGACGACGGCGTCGTTGTAGAAGTTCTGGGCAACGACCTGGATACCGGGGTAGACATCGACCGAGAAGGACGCGCCGCCCATCAGGAGCTGTCCACCCTTGGTCATGACGTACGCCGTCACGAAGTCACCGGCATCCATCGGCATCATCGTCTGGGTTCCCGCGGTGTCGAAGAAAATCCCGATCTCGGGCGGCGTCTGTGCCAGCAGCGGCGTTGCCAGCAGCATCGCCACGAGCGCAATCACGGAGAACTTTTTCATCAGTCCCCTCCCCAATTTGTTGGAGCCGAAGGTGAATGACCATCACTGAATCGCATGGTACCGTAATTCTTGCGCAAAGATCAACCAACTTTTGCAACGGATGTTTTTTTTATCGTCCGGAGTTGCCGATTCATGCATTCAGATGAACGATCATGCCGCACTGTCACGTCAAACGACAAAAAAAGCCGACCCGTGCCGGGGCACGGGTCGGGAACCTGGTGGCGGGAGCGACGAGACTTGAACTCGCGACCTCCGGCTTGACAGGCCGGCGTTCTAACCAAACTGAACTACGCCCCCACCGGAACAGGGGCAGAATATAGTTCCCCCCCCAGACCCTGTCAACCTTCACCTCCCCCAGATCGGAGCCAGATCCCAGGGGTGACAGTCCTCCAGGGCGCTCACCTCCCATCCCTCTCCCAGCACGTCACCGACCCTGGCCGCCAGCCGGGGATGCCCGGCCACGATGGCCCGGCCCTCGTCCGCCAGCCGGTCGATCACGGCCCGCAGCGGGGGCCACTCACCGTTCCCCGGGAGAGGAACCGGCGAGGTGACCAACAGTGCCCTGGCGCCGGTTCC
Organism: uncultured Fibrobacteraceae bacterium; assembly: GCA_964436825.1. Classification (GTDB taxonomy): domain Bacteria; phylum Krumholzibacteriota; class Krumholzibacteriia; order LZORAL124-64-63; family LZORAL124-64-63; genus CAYTEO01. The sequence continues at coordinate 9,350 of CAYTEO010000050.1, forward strand.
GGCGGATGTGCGCAGGGGAGCGGCCTCTCCCGAAAGCCTGACGACTTCCCCCCGCCACCCGGCCAGCACCGGGAGGTCCGGCACCGCTTCCGCCCAGCGGTGCCGGGGAAAGGGCTCCCACCAGAGGAGCAGGCCGGTCGCCGCCGGCCAGGGAGCTCCCGCCGCCAGGTCGCGGGCGCGCCGCCAGCTCGCCGCCTGGTCGACGGCGGGAGGTGAACCCGTCCCCGGCCCGGAGTCCGGTGGCGGGGGCGCGGGCCCGTCGTCGAGGGGGAAGGCGGCCCAGGGAATGCCGCGCACCGCCAGCCGCCGGGCTCCCCCCTCGGCCAGGCGGGCAAACCACTCCCGGGGCAGGTCCTCCGGCGGCAGCAGGCCCGACGTTTCCCGCCGGACCTCCGGCAAGAGGTGTCCGAGCGGTCCCCGCAACGCCCCCATCGTCGCGTCGTCGGCCCAGACGACGACCCGGCGGCCGGCCACCGCCTCGATGGAGGCGCTCACCTCGGGCAGGAGGGTGGCCGGGCGATCCCGGCCCGGCACCGGAAGATGACCGACCATGACGGCCCCGGCGCCGGCCGCCAGCCCGGCGCGGAACGGCAGGAGCTCGTCCCGGGCGGGAGCCGTGACGGTGACGGGGCGGTCGTGGGGATCGACGCGCACGCCGCCGTGGCCGGGCCAGTGCTTCAGGCAGCAGCCGATCCCGCCGTCGCGCAGACCCGTCACCGCGGCGGCGACGTGCGCGGCCACGCGGTCGGGATCGGCCCCGAACGCCCGGGCGCCGATGACGGGGTTCTCGGGGTCGGACAGGACATCGGCGACCGGGGCGAGGACACGATCGATCCCCAGCCGGCGCAGGCGGCGGGCCGTGTCGGCGTGGACCTCCCGCGTCAGCTCCGGGTCGTCGATCCGCCCCAGTGTCCAGGCGGCCGGCGGTCGACCGACGGCGTTCTCGGCCACCGCGACGGGACCGCCCTCGTGGTCGACGACCACCTCGCCGTCCGGGGGCAGCAGCGCGTGGAGACGGCCACAGAGCTCCTGCAGCTGCCGGGCGTCCACGATGTTCCGGCGGAAGAGGATGACGCCGGCAGGCGCGTACCGGGACAGCCACGCCTCCTCGGCCGCGGAGAGGCGCGTCCCCGCGAGGCCGACGACGAGGCGCCGGACAAGCGGGTCAGTGCCGCGGTCGTGACGATGAGGGCGGGCCGACGGCATCGCAACGCTCCAGTGTCGTCCCCGGGTAGTAGTGGGCCAGGATCCGCCGGTGGTCGATGCCCGCGGCCGCCATGGCCAGGGCCCCGCTCTGGCAGAGGCCGATGCCGTGGCCGAAACCGTGACCGACGGCGGTCAACCGCCGCAGCCGGCCCGTCGCGTCCCGTTCGACGTCCAGCCGACAGCGGATGCTGCGCAGGATGGCGGTCTCCCCGCCCGGGGGCGCCAGGACCCAGCGGATCCTGTCCCCCCGCACGCGATAGGTCCCGTTCGACATCCGGAACTCCACCGTCCCCAGCCGGCCGGAGGAGGTCGTATCGATGACCGCCACGTCGAGCACCTCGCCGGGGCGACGCGGGTCCGCACCCGGGTGGGCCGGCAGGAACGCCTTGCCCGCCCACTGACGGCGGGCGGGCGAGGCGTCCAGCCACGCCAGATACTCCGGCAGGGTCCGCGCGAGCAGCCGGTTCAGTTCCCCGGCGCTCCAGGTGGCGGACCAGTCGTGGTAGGGGGAACCGCGGCACCAGTCCCGCCCCCGCGCGTCGGTATCGGGATGGTCGACGAGGTAGGGGCTGGCAGAGCGCGGCCAGACGGCCGCCACGTCGGCACACCAGCCGCCGCACGAGGAGCAGTAGTAGGCGTCGATCTCCCGGCCCTGGTGGCGGAGGACCTGGCCACGGGTGCGCAGGACGGCCAGGTCGGTCCAGGGGTCGGTGCCGTCGAGACCGCGGAAGACCTGGTCCCGGGTATCGGCCCAGAGGTCGAAACCGAGCGCCTCCCGTTCCCCCAGGTGGGAAACGGTGTAGGTGCGGGCGGCGATCGCCTGCGCGCACAGGGCCTCCAGCCCCCCCTCTCCCGGGCGACCGATCTCCCAGGGAACGACGCCGCGCAGGTACTCCTCCAACGGCACGACATCGACGACCGTCAGGCCCCCCGTTCCGTGCAACACCCAGATCTCGCCCGGATAGGCGCGCCCGTCCCACCGCAACGGGAGCTCCGGGTCCTCCGGCACCAGGATCAGCAGCGAGGGGTCCCTGCCGCCCCCTCCCTTCCCTCGCCAGACGACGCCACGGGGTTCGGAACGACAGGTGATCCGACCGGAGGCGACGCGGCCCAGGGTGCGGCGCCGGGAAGAGAGCACGCGGCAGCCGCCCTGGGTCTCCACGTCGACCGCGGCAACGGCGGCGGCCAGGCCGACACGAACCCAGACGACACCGTCCCGCGGGACCGGCGGCGCACCAGTCTCTCCCCCGGTCACCGGCCGCGCCGGCCCGCGCCGGCGGGCGGCGCAACCGGCCAGCATCCCGGCGAGGACGATCCCCAGCAGCAGGCAGGCGAGACCGACGCGGAGCGGTCGACGGATTCCTGCCGGCATCAATGCATCACCACCAGCCGCTGCATCCCGCTGACGGCATCGCCGTCGCTCCCCCGCAGGGTGACCCGGTAGAGGTAGACGCCGTTGGCCAGCCGGTCCCCCCGGTCGTCACGGCCGTCCCATCCCACGACGGCCCTGCCTCCGCCGGCGAAATCGGACGGCGCGACGGGGACCCTGGCGACGTGTCGTCCCGCCAGGGAGTACAGGTCGATCCACCCCTCGGCGGACGCCAGGCTCGTGGCGAACAGGAACCGCACGGTCTCCCGCATGGGATTGGGGAAGGCCTGCAGGTCCGTGACCGTCGGGCCGGACGCTGCCATCTCCTGCCCCAGCGCGATGGGCGTCTCGCGGCCGGCGATCCGCAGCTTCAGGACCGGCGTCCCCAGTCCCGTCGCCTCGGCCGTGAAGGCGAGGGAGACGGTGTGGGCGTCGAGCCTGGCAACGGCGACGTCCCCCAGGACGACGTACTCCCCGGCGAGCACGATCTCGACGTCCGGGGGGAGGTAGGCGCCGACAGTCACCGTCCCCGTGAAGGCGCGGGGCTGCCCCGGGACCAGGGGCGTCCGCTGCGGGTCGAACGGCACCCCTTCGCTGGTCAGGGCGACGGAGACCGGCACGTGCAGGACCAGACGGTAGTGCGCGTCCGTCTCCGAGGCGTCCGCGGTGTCGAAGACCTCGAACACGATGTCGTGGTCGTAGGGCTCCAGGGGCAGTCGCACCGTGTACTGGTGGTGCTGGTCCGTCGCGCTGCCCGGCGCCATCCCCCCCGTGACGTATTCGGAGTAATCGATGCCGTCGCCGGTGCGGACGACGAGCCGGCTGACACCGGCCTCGTCGTAGGCGTCGACGGTCACCAGCAGGGAACTGGTGGTGTCGACCGCCGTCAGCTCCATCCCGTCGGTGAGCGGTCCCTCCGGTCCGTCGACGACGACCCGGGGCGGCCCGGCGTCCAGGACGGTCAGGGCATCACCCAGCACGGCGTACTGGGCGACGGCCCGTCGGTAGGTGGTGCTGGAGGGCGAGATGGCGAGGAAGGACATCTCGCTGGCGAGCATGAGCTCGCCCAGGACCCAGCGGGTGCGCGTTCCCGTCTCCCCGGACAGGAGCGAGCGGGGGGGGTTCAGCAGCATGACATCCCGCTGGATGCCGGCGAGGGTCGCGTTGGGCCAGAGGTACTCGTAGCCGGGGCTCGCGTAGGTCCCGCAGGCACCGCCGCCGGGGCGCAGGAGCATCTTCTCGGCCAGCGACCTGGTGACGCGCAACCGGCCCTCGGAGTTCCCCAGGGCGTAGGCGCCGATGTGGCAGCCCAGCCCGAAGAAGAGGAACGGCCGCCCGTCGTTCTGCAGGCCCTGGACGTCCTGGCGGTAGGCGATGTTGTCGACGTCCTCGAAGATCTGCTCGTGGGCCAGCAGGTGGTTGTTGGCGTGCCCCTGGTAGCGCACGATCATCCCCCCCTGGCCGAGTTTCGCCAGCAGCTCGGGCAGGACGTACTGCTCGCTGTACTCCTCGAACTGGGTCCGGCTCCGCGTCTCGTTGTGGGGGGGCGAGAGCGGCTCGAGGTAGTCGGCGACGAAGAGGCGATCGGCCACCAGTCCCGGCGCGGGCCCACCGTCACCCAGGAACGTTTCCCAGGCGTCGGCGAAGGCCGACTCGGTCTCCTGGAACTGCTCCTCGGAGGGGATGTAGGACAGGTCGTCGTAACCGATGCTGTAGTTCTGGTCCGACCAGGCGTCGTCGGCGATGAAGACGCCCCGCTGCTTCCACGCCTGGCCCCCGTCCGCCGCCTCGAAGGCCCGGAGCTTGTCCAGGACGACCTGGAGTTCCTCGCTGCTGGAGACGGGAAACCGCCCCACGAGCATGGACGGCGGGACGCCGGTGTCGTTCGGATAGTCCGGCCCGGCCGCGGGAGTGACGTACCACTCGTCCGACGGGAGGACCTCGTTGGCCTCGGTCACGCCGCGCCACACGAACAGGTAGGACGGCACCCAGTCCCGCAACCCGTACGTGTCGTGCAGGCCGCGCACGTTCTCGGTGGCGTCGCCGAAGATCTGCAGGGCCCAGCTGCCCCAGTTCGCCAGGGCGTACTCGCAGAACCGCCTGATGGCGAGGGGATTCTTCAGGCCGCCGCTGAACCGGTCGTAGAGCGCGTGGACGTCGACGACGTGGATCCGCAGCCCGCCCGGGTAGCGCCCGGCCCGCCAGGCCGCCCACTGCTCGGCCTGCTGCCGGAAGGAGGGGTGGGTGACGACCAGCACGTCGGGAGGCGACGCGACCGCCAGGGGATCGTCGTCCTGCGGCACCTGGCTCGCCTGGAAGATCGGGAAGGTGGGCAGGGCCAGGTCCAGCGGGAGGCCATAGGCGAGGAAGCGCCGCCGGCCGGTACCGGACTGGGCCACCGCCAGCGAGAGCGTCAGGGAACCGTCCTGCTCGCCGACGACGTTCCCGGTCCCCAGCTGCACGAGGCGCGGTCGCCGGGGATCGCTCACCTCGAAGACGGTCAGCGGACCGCCGTCGAACCCCCGCACGCGCACGTCGACGGTCCCCGTCCCCTCCGCGATGCCGAACTCGAGACGGTCGTCCACGGCCTCGTAGCGGGAGGGATAGACGATCCGGAACCAGTCCAGGTAGCCTGAGATGACGTCCGCGGCCGTGTTGACGATCCGCAGGTCCCATCCGTCCAGGTCGGCGGCCGAGGCGACCGGGATCGAGTCGGCGAAGACGGCGCCGGCGTTGTTGACCTGGACCGTGCCCAGCACGATCTCGTCGGCCGGTCCGACGACGCTGACCTGGTAGGTCCGCATCGTCGGGCCGAAGCCGAAGAGCTTCACCTCCAGCCAGGGGCGCGCGCCCGTGGCGGCCGGAGCGACGAGTTCGAGGGGGACGCGGACCTCGCTGGCGAACCGACTGTTCCAGAAGTTGCGGTCGACCGCCATGCCGTAGGGCGACTCGTCGTAGTAGAGGTCGACCTCGTGACGATCGTCGCGCAGATGGGTTGCCGCCCCCTCGGCGGCGGCCGGCGGCAACGACACCGTGTCCATCCGCGCCCACTGCTGCCCGGCCGGGGGCTCGCTCACCGCGAGGTAGTAGATGTTCCCCCCGTTGACGGGCTCGTCGGCGACGGGATTGTAGAACTCGTTCGTGTCCCCGCAATCGGGGTAGACGGTGCCGTCCAGGGTGAAAGCGCCGTCGTCCCTGGGGCGCAGGCCGTAGAAGACGATGGCCTCGTTGCCGGTGAACTCCCCTCCATCCCCCTGCACGAGGAGAGGAACCTCCACCTCGACGTAGTCATCGGGCGTCCCGGGCAGGACCCGGCGCTGGTAGAGCCGGAGCTGGCTCTCCTGGACACCGGTGGCCGGCAGCAGGCCGGCGTTGGCGAGCTGGCTGGCCGTGATCCGCTGCAGTCCCGTCCGGCTGACCGGCAGCCTGACCTCCGGCGCCAGCAGGGTGCCCCGGTGCACGAGCCGTTCGACGGGACGCTCGGCCAGGGGCCCGGCGGCTCGCGGCGGCTGCTCCAGGAGCTCCCCGTTGAGGAACAGGCCCTGGAAGCGACCGTCGCCGCGACCGGGAACCCGTGTCGCCGGCGCCGACTCCCGGTCCGGATCGGGGTCGAAGACGATCTCCCACCGCCCGCGCTCCAGCAGCCGCACCGCGTGCCCGCGCGCGTCGGTCTCCAGGGGACGGCAGCTGAGCGGGGCGATCCAGCGATCCCGCCAGCGGACCGGCGTCCCCACCGTCAGGACCCCTACGGGGCCCGCAGGCGGGGTCGACCACTTCTGCTCGTCGACGGCGACCCGGCCGCCGGACGGGGACTCGCCGCGCCACAGGAGTTCCTCGGTCACCTGCGGACGTTCTCCCTCCCCGCGGATGACCCGCACGGGGACCGGAGGCAGCGCCTGGGCGGAGAGCGGCCGCCAGCGGATCTCACCGGTGACGACGCGGGGGCGGGTCCCCTCCGGAACGACGATCCAGCCGCCGACCGCAGGGACTTCCGGTGTCCCCGGCTCCCCCGCCCGGGCAAAGCCTGCGAGGTGGGGACGCAGATAGCGGCGCCCGTGACGGGTGTCGATCACCTCGGTCCAGGTCACCGGGCCCGGCGCCACCTCGACGACGAGCCGCTTCGCGTCACTGGCCAGGATTCGCCAGGGGCCTCCCCCGCCCTTCCCCGCCGTGGCGATGCCCGGCAGGGAGACGATCAGCAGCCCCAGCAAGGCGAGGTGGCAGTGGGACCGGGACGGCGCGAGGCGCCGGTACAGGGAGCGGAATCGCATCGCAGGAAACGCTCTGGTGCTGCGCAAGGACATGGCTCCTTACCAGGGGTCGAGAAAGGGTCTCGGCGAAGACTCAATATAGGAGCAGATGCGGATCGGGGTCAACGGGGGACGCGAACGGGGCAGGCCGGCAGCCTGCCCCGCGGAGCATTCCAGAGCCTGGAGTGGACTAGCGATACATGCTCTTGACGTTGCTCCAGGTCTTGGTCTCGTTGCTGATGACGTTCTGGCAGAAATCGTCCCAGCTGCCGTCGTTGTTGAGGATCAGCACGGGATTGGAGACGTAGGCCCCGTACGCCTCGTCGTAGGCGTCGCCGGTCACGGCAACGGCCTCGACCAGATCGGTCTCGCTGGCGGCATAACCGAACCGCTTGCTGTCGGGGAAGGATCCGGTATCGGGGTACCCCTTCAGGATGAAGACGACGGGCACGGTATCGCTCGAGAGAAAGCCCGTGTAGGTCATCAGGTCGACGACACCACCGACCGGGGTCAGCGGAGTGGTATAGCCGATGGAGTAGAACTTGCTGTTAGCGTCCATTTCAATGACGACAGGCACACCTTCGTGGTAATCCCAGTCACCGAACAGGACGCTGGAGTTCTGGATCTCCAGCACGAACTCGACTGCTGCCACCTGCGGCTGGGACATGCCCGGGACCTCGGGGTTCATCAGGAGCACGTGGAACTCGACCTGACCGGGACCACGGTCGACACAGAACTGCAGCGGAACGGTCGGCGGATTCTCCAGGAAAATCCCCATGCTGTTGGGACCGGGCAGCGCCCAGGCGCTCACCGATAGCAGGACGGCAAGACTCAGAACGACGCACATTCTTCTCATCGTCGGCTCCCCTTTGCTGAATGCTGAAACTTGTGCGATCGAAGGCACCCCTACACGTGGCACGATCGTCACGGTGACACTCGACCCCTTCCCTCCCCGGGATGGTCCAGCCAGCCCGGACAGGCAGTGATGGAACTGATTGAATCCTGCGTCAATATCCCGTCAGAGCTTCGAGGTGTCAAGTGGGGAGTGGGCGAGAAAGAGGCGCGACCCTGTCGGATCGCGCCTCCCGTGGGTCTTCGATCGACCGGTCTACCGGAACAGGCTCTTGACGTTGCTCCAGCTCATGTCCTGGTTGGCCACAGGCTCCGCGGCGGCGCCGAAGGCGGCGCAGGGAGCATCGAAGCTGCCCGAGGTGACACCGCAGGGCTGCAGGTTGACCTCGTCGATGGCATAGCCGGGAGCGGGAGGATCGAAGCTGGCCGTGCCGGGGTACGGCTGGATCGTGAAGGTCGAGCCGGTACCGTAGGCGTAGTAGCCGGACCAGGTGGCCAGGAGCGTCGCCGGCGTGGTGACGATCGGGTTGGCGCCCGTACCCACGGCGAACAGGAGGTTCGCGGGGTTGCTCACATCACCGACGTTGATGCCGTTGTTGGCGAACGCCCAGCTGCCGAAGAAACCGCCACCCATCTGGTCCCAGACGACCTTGCACTCCCAGGCCATGATCTGCGGGGCCGAGGGGTTGGTGACCATCAGGTAGATGTTGATCGATCCACCGGCAGCGATGGAGGGATCGAAGTTGTTGGTGGCATTGAGGTCGAAGTAGATGCCGAACTGATCCGGATCGGGATCGATGGGCTGCGCGATGGCAGCGATCGACAGCAGCATGGTTGCGAGCATGGCGACGACGAACAACTTCCGCATGGTGCACCCTCCTTTGGGTGTGAGACCTTGTTGACGGTCTTCTTCTGCACCGAGCCGCCGTGGGCGAGCACCTTGTTCACGACCAGGCACGGCAGAGATCAACCGTCGGCATTCATTCCTGTCACCAGAGGGGCGA
>CAYTEO010000051.1:0-17362 GCA_964436825.1 uncultured Fibrobacteraceae bacterium
GTATAACCGATCAGGGTCTGCGATCAATCCACAACGACGAGATGTTTGGCGCATTCGATGCGTCGAGTATAACCGATCAGGGTCTGCGATCAATCCATAACCGTAATATTACCCACGACCCTACCTGGCCAACACCACCTTCCTCGTCTCCACCGTCTCGCCCGCCTCCAGCCGCACCAGGTACGTCCCCCCGGCCACGCCCCGCCCGGCGTCGTCGCGTCCGTCCCAGGTCGCGCGGTGTGCGCCGGCCGGCAGCTCGCGCCCGGCCAGCAACCGCCGCACCAGCCGGCCGCGCAGGTCGAAGACCTCCAGCCGCGGCGCGCAGGGGCGGGCCAGGACGAAGCGGATCTCCGCACGCGGGTTGAACGGGTTGGGATGGACGCCGACCAGCCGCGTCGACGGCGGCACGGCGCCGGGGACGGCGGTCCCGTCCTGGACCGTCGTCAGCAGCAGCCGCCACTCCTCCAGCGACCCGGTGTCGTTGCCCACGTGGTCGGCCACCCGCAGGGTCCAGGTGCCGGCCGGCAGCTCGCCGACCAGGTCGTCCAGGGAGCCGGGACCGTCCACGGCCAGGCTGTCGGGGTAGAGGCCGACGATGTCGTCCGCGCTGCCGCCGCTGCGGTCGTGGAGGCGGACCGTCGTGCCGGCCGGCGAGACCAGTTCCACGGTCAGGTCCCCGATCCAGGTGTGACGGATCTCCACGCCGACGGCGACCTCCGAGAGGGCGCCCAGGGACGGGACCTCCACCGTGGAGACGATGCCGGCGGGATCGTCGTCGGGGATGGGCAGCGACGGCGTCGCCGTGAAGACCGTGAGCAGCACGGGCTGGAGGTAGAGGTCGGCGTCGGCGAGCTGCTCCCCCTCGGCCAGGGTCACCGTCTGGCGGGCGCGGGAGAGACCGTCTGCCGTCGCCTCGACGACGTAGGTGCCGGGATAGAGGTCGGTGAAGGCGTACGCGCCGTCGGGACCGGTGGTCACCGTGTCGCCGGCCGAGATCCGGACCGTCGCCCCCTCGACCGGGGTCGGCAGTCCGCCGGCCGCCAGCCAGACCCGGCCGGCCAGCGAGGCCGTCGGTGTCCCCTGGTCGGCGGTGAACCAGGCGGCCACGTTCTCCACCAGGTCGCGGGCCACCGCCTGGTCGGCCAGCGCCGCCAGGTTGAAGGCCAGCACGACGATCTGACCCGAGGCGGGAGCCGTGTCGTCGTCGTAGGCCAGGATCCCCGCCGCGCCGGCGTAGCCTGCCGTCTCGTACAGGAGCGTCGCGTCGGCCGCGGGGGTGACGGCGTCCTGGTCCCCGTAGGCCGAGTAGTCCAGGGGCAGGACCTGGGGCAGCACGTGAGGCGTCGTCACCAGGGGATGCGTCGCCGCCCCGGCGACGAGCTGCAGCTCGCCGGCGCTGTCGCCCCGCCAGGCGGTGGCGTGCAGGACATCGGCGGCGAACACCGCGTAGCCGGGCGTCGACAGGGCGTCGAATCCGGTCTCCCCTCCCTCGACCAGCAGCTTGCCGCCGCCGTCGACCCACTGCTCCACCAGGGCGCGCAGCGGCGCGGAGACCACCGGGTCGGTGTTGGCGCCGCTGGCGAGGACGACGAACTGCTTGCCGGCGAAGTCGTCCTCCTGGAGCTGCTCCACGGTGACGAGGTCGGTCACGTAGCCGGCCGCGTTCAACCAGGCGGCGATGTCCCCCGGGGAGTCGGCCGCCGCCGCGGCGGCCGCCGGCTGGAGCGTCTTGTCGGGTCCGGGCTTGGGCGGCGCGCTCCCGGCCGCCTTCGCCACGCCCGTGTCGTCGATGACCAGGGCCAGGCCCAGGGCGTCGATGACGGCGAAGACGTGCGGGCCGCTGGTCGTCGCGTTGGGGTCGGCGGCCGTGTCCACGGCCCGCACCGTATAGACGATCGTGTCGCCCACCGCCACGCCCGACACGTCCAGCGGGAACGGCGCCGCGTAGGTGTCGTCCCCCTGCGGCACGAGCGCGAAGTCCGCCTGGGGCGTCCCGTCCAGGCTCCAGGCGACGGTCACCGCGGCGACGGCGATGTTGTCGGTGGCCGCAGCGACGACCGTGGGCGGCCAGGCCAGCAGCGGCTGGTCGGACAGCGGCGCGTGGGTCAGCGTCGGCGGCGTCAGGTCGGGACCGACGTGGAAGCCGTACGTCGCGGCGGGTGCGGTGGCGGGATCGGTGACGACGATCCCCAGCGAGTCGCCGGCCGACAGGTAGTACTCCACATCACTGCCGGGGGGCTGGCCGGGGATCGCCGCCGTGAAGGTGTCCCCGCCCGCCGGGGCCAGCGGGACCTGCTGCCAGGCCCCGCCGTCGACGCGCCAGGACAGCAGCAGCGCGGCGGCGTCCAGCGGTGCCCGGTCGGTGACGGCACAGGTCACGGTGTAGGGACCGGTCGTGTCCTCGGTATCGCCCAGCGGCGCGTGCGCGAGCGTCGGGCCCCAGTAGTGGACCGCCGCCGCCGCGTTGACGATCCCCCAGCCGTAGTCGTTGTCCGGCGCGTCGGCCCGGCTGGCGGTCTGCCGCAGCGCCTCGCGCACCTGCACGGGCGACAGGCCGGGCGCGCGGCAGAGCACCAGGGCCGCCACGCCGGCGGTCAGGGGGCAGGAGAACGACGTGCCCGAGGCGGTGGTGTAGGCGGTGTCGTCGTTGGGATCGACGACGGCATCGCCGCTGCCCAGGGCCGCCACGTCGGGCTTGATCCGCCCGTCGGCCGTCGGCCCCGGCGAGGAGAACGTCGTGTAGGTGCCCGAGATCGTCACCGCGCCGACGGCGATGACGCTGTCCCCGTCGGCGGGTGCGATGATGTGGTCCCAGCTCGACCCGCGCTCGTTGCCGGCCGAGTTGACCACGACGATCCCCTTGCCCACCGCCCGGTCGGCGGCGATGGTGCAGGCGGCCGTGTTGCCGTCCATGTCGTCGAAGACGTACCAGTCCAGGTAGCCCAGGGAGCTGGAGACCACGTCGACCCCCTGGCTGTCCAGCCACTCGATCCCGGCCACCCAGTTGTCCTCCTCGAACGGCTCCTCGGTGGAGACGTCCTCGGTGCGGGCCAGGACGACCTCGGCCCCGAAGGCCGGACCGACCAGCTTGCCCGGCAGGTCGGCCATGATCGTCGAGAGGGTCATGGTGCCGTGCTCGTGGGCATTGACCGGATCGCCCGGCTCGGTATCGACGTTCCCGTCGTTGCCCACGAAATCCCAGGCGGCCACCACCGTCAGGCCGGCCAGCGCCTCGTGTCCGGTGTGGAACCCGCTGTCCAGCATCCCGATCCGCACCCCCTGGCCGGTGTACCCCTCCTCGTGCACCGGCGGCACGCCGATCTGCTCGAGCTGGGCCAGGGAGTTGCCGTAGTCGATGCTCCAGGCGTCCTTGGCAGCCCGCAGCTCCCGGTTGCGCGCGGCGACGGCGGCCGCCTCCCCCGGTTCCGTCGGCAGCGGCCGGCGGCGGGCCTTGCCCACCAGCCAGACGCGGCGGACGAACGGCAGCCGGGCGATGGCGCGCACCTGGTCGGGTGTGGCGTCCCAGCTGGCGGCGTTGAGCCAGCGGCTCTGCCGCCGCAGGCGGGCGCCGGTGGCGGCGACGGCCGCCAGGTAGCGGGGCGACGGCGGCAGGTCGCTCGCGTCGACCAGCCGGTCGCGACCGGCGCGGGCCCGGCGGCGGCGGGCGTGGTCGTCCAGTCCCTGCTCCAGCCTCGCCAGGGCCCGCTGCAGCCCGGCGTCGTCCAGTCCCCGGTCGGTGAAGGCCACCCAGACGCTCAGCCGGCCATCGCTCCCCACGGCGGGACCGCCCTGCTCCAGCACGCGGGCGAGGGTCGCCGAGACGACAGGTCCGGCGTCCCGCGCCGCGGCGGCGGCGAGGCACGGCAGCAACAGGAGCAGGGCGGCCAGGACGGAGCGGCGACGGGACGGCATGACGGACCTCCCGGGACAGGCAGGGCAGGGGCGGGCCCGCCGTAAAGAAACGGTTCGGGACACCGGAAGCATACAGTAGAATGCACCGGCGTTGCAAACGACACCCTGATCAGGACGGGAGAGGACGATGGCAGCCGACGACGGACCGACCATCGGGCTGGCCCTGGGCAGCGGCGGCGCGCGGGGACTGGCCCACGCCGGCGTGCTGCAGGCCCTGGAGGAGGAAGGGCTGCGCCCCGACGTCATCGCCGGGACGAGCATGGGCGCCATCGTCGGCGGCCTCTACGCCGAGACCGCCGACGCCGAGGAGACCTGGCGCCGTCTCGCCCGCTTCGCCGGGGACCCCGAGTTCCAGGAGACCTGGGCCCCCTTCATCCCCCGCGGCGGCCAGGACGAGAACGGCAACCTCCTGCACAACATCATGGACGGGGTCATGCGCAAGTTCATGGCCATCCGCACGGCCACCCGCCCCGCCCTGGTCGACGCCGAGAGGTTGCTCGCCCCGCTGCGCACCATGTTCCGGGCCCGCAGCTTCGCGGACCTGAAGCTGCCGTTCTCCGCCGTGGGCATCGACCTGATCTCGGGGGAAAAGGTGGTGTTCCGGGAAGGGGACCTCCTGGAGGCGATCTATGCCAGCAGCGCCATCCCCGGGATCTTCCCGCCGGTGGACAGGGACGGCCGGCTGATCGTCGACGGCGGCGCGCCGTTCCACGTCCCCATCAACACCTGCCGGGAGCTGGGAGCCGACATGGTCGTGGCCGTCGACATCCCCATCTACCAGCCCCCCGCTCCCGTCTACAGGACCGGACTGGACATGATCATGCGCAGCGGCGCCCTGGCCCGGATGCGCCTGGACCGGTTCGTCCTGGACCAGGCCGACCTGGTCGTCCGGCCCGACGTGGCCGACCACCACTGGGCCGATTTCCGCAGCGCCGAGGCCTGCCGCCTGATCGGATACCGCGCCGGCCGCGAGGCCGTCCCCGCCCTGCGCGAGCTGCTGGCCGCGGCCCGTCGCCCCCGCTGGCGGCGCTGGCTCGCTGCCGCCCTGCGGGCGACACGACCGGCGCCACCATGACAATCTCCAGCGCTTGAACGAGAGCGCCCCCGGGCTGGATCTCGTCGTGCTGGGCGTGGCCCGGTCCTGGTGACCCGGGAGGGGAACAACGACGACGCGGCACCCCGGCGGGGCGCCGCGTCTCCGTTCCGTGGCGGACGATCCGCGCCGGCTACATGGGCGAGAAGCCCTGGTCGGCCCAGTAGGCGTCCTGGAGCATCCGTTCCAGATCCTTGAGCTGCTCCAGGTGGCCCACCTCCCACTCGCTCAACCAGGTGAACAGCTGCTTCAGGTCCGGATCCTCGGCCTGTTCCGCCTGTTCCTTGTAGTACTGGATGGCCCGGTTCTCCAGGTCGCAGCCGATGCTGATGACGGCCAGCTCGAACTTGCCCCGCTTGAGCGACTTGCGGAACTCGTCGTCGATGACGTGGCCGGCGCCGTGGTCGACCTCCGCGGGGTGGACGTCCGACAGGTCGATCCGTCCCTCCTCCAGCAGGTTCCGGTACTGGGCCTCCAGCAGGGCCATGTGCTCGCTCTCGTCGTCGGCCAGGTCCTGGAACAGGGCCTTGGCCGCGGGATCCTGGGTGGTCACGGCGGCATGGGAGTAGAGCTGCTGACCCTTGATCTCGGTCATGATGGCGTCCTTGATGGCCTGGACCATCCGTCCCACTCTCTCGTCCATCGGTCTCTCCTTGGACTGCCGGCGGTGCCGGCTCCTAGAACACGCTCACCTTGAAGTAGCGCTTGGGTCGCGCCTTGACGTCCTCGATCAGGTCCTTGACGGCCACGAGCGTCGACTCGGCCAGGGCGTAGAGGGAGTCGTCGGCCAGGATCCGGCCCGCCGTCCCCTTGCCGGCCTGCAGGTCCGCGGCGATGGCGGCCAGGGTCGCCGTCGCCTCCAGCAGGGTCACCGCCAGGCTGTCGGCACGGACCAGGGTCCGGTCGGCGTCGCCGAGGGTCGTCCCCAGCAGGCTGTCGGGGCCGACGAGGGTCTGCCTGATGGCCCGGTTCGTCACGCGCAGCTCGCGCACCAGGGAGGTCAGCTCCGGCGACAGGGTCTCGGTGGTCTCCTTGAGCGTCGACAGGGCCGCGCGGGTGTCGTCCAGGGCACCGCCGACCCGGTCGCCGCGCCGCAGCTCGGCGACGAGCTCACGCAGCTCGACGGTCAGCGCCTTCGCCTCCTTGATCATGTCGGCTCCGTCGGCGGCCATGGCCATCATGTCCGCCTGCTGGATCCCCTGGAAGACGTACCCGTCCGGCGCCGGCTCCCCCTCCCCGGGGTCGATCTCCACGAGCCGGTCGCCGACGATCCCCTGGCTCATCAGCTGGACGCGGGCGTTGCGGGTCAGGGGCATCTCCTTGTCGACGTAGAAGCTGACCCGGACCTTGCCCTGCATCACGGTCAGGCCCTCGACCGTGCCGGCCTTGATGCCCCGGACCTGGACCCGGTCGTGGAGCTTCAGTCCGCCCACCGACGCAAAGTCGGCCTGGTAGTGCAGGACCGAGCCCGCGACACGGACCTGCTGGAACCACAGCACGCCCCAGATCAGCACCGCGGCGCCGATCAGCACCGCGATCCCCACCTGCAGTTCCCGCCTGGTATACCTGTTCATGCGGTTCCCTCGCGCTGTCCCGGCGGACCGGGCTCAGAAGACGGACAGCGGCCCCTGCGCGCTGCCCTCGATGAACTGGCGGACGACCGGGTCGTCGGTCTCCCGGGTCGCCTCCACGGTGTCCTCGTAGATGATCCGTCCCTGGTGCAGCATGGCGATCCGGTCGGCCACCTTGAACGCGCTGGCCATGTCGTGGGTCACGACGATGGAGGTGACGTTCAACTCCCGCTGCAGCTGGATGATCAGGTCGTTGATCGCGTCGGACGTGATCGGGTCCAGCCCCGTGGTCGGCTCGTCGTAGAGGATGTAGTCGGGCTCCATGGCGATGGCCCGCGCCAGGCCGGCCCGCTTCTTCATCCCTCCCGACAGCTCGCTGGGGAGCTTGTCCTCCACGGCCTGCAGGCCCACCTGGGCCAGGCACTTGCAGGCCCGCATCCGGATCTCCTCCTCGCTCATGTCGAAGTGCTCCCGCAGCCCCAGGCCGATGTTCTCGCAGATCGTCATCGAGTCGAACAGGGCCGCCCCCTGGAACAGCATCCCGAACCGCTTGCGCACCTCGAACAGCTCCCGCCGGCTCAGGGAGGTCATGTCGACCCCGTCGACCCAGACCTTGCCGGTGTCGGGCTCCAGCAGCCGGACGATGTGCTTCAGCATGACCGACTTGCCCTCGCCGCTGCGGCCGATGACGACGACCGTCTCGCCCCGCCGGATGGTGAAGTCCAGCCCGTCGAGGACCTGGTTCCCCTCGAAGGCCTTGCTCACCCCCTGCAGGACGATCCCGTCGCAACGCGACGGATCTTCCAGGCAGGCCCGGCGTGCTGTCGTCGGCTCGTCGCGCATGGCACCTCGCTAGGCGAAGATGACCTGGAACAGCAGGATGGCCAGGATGTAGTCGGCCACCAGGATGCTCAGGCAGCTGGCCACGACCGCCATCATTGTCGCGTTGCCCACCCCCTCGGCGCCGCCCCGCGTCCGGAAGCCGAAGAACAGCCCCGACAGCGCGACGATGGCGCCGAAGATGAACGACTTGACCAGGCCGCTGGCCAGGTCGCTCCCCTTGTAGAAGGTGAGCATCCCCTCCTGGAACGTCGTGTCGGTCACGCCCATGGTCACCACCGAGACCAGGTAGCCGCTCAGGACGGCCAGGGCATCGGCGAAGACGGTCAGCACCGGCATCATCAGCATGGCGGCCAGGAAGCGCGGCAGCCCCAGGAAGCGCATGGGGTCGATGGCCAGCATCTCCAGGGCGTCCAGCTGCTCGGTCACCTTCATCGTCCCCAGCTCGGCGGCGTAGTTGGCGCAGAGCCGGCTGCCGACGACCAGGGCCACCAGGACCGGCCCCAGCTCGATGAAGACCGACTTGGAGACGACCGCCCCCAGGTAGGACATGGGAACGTACGCCTCCATCTGGTAGACGGCCTGGACGGCGGTGACCGCCCCGACGAAGACCGAGGTCGTGATCGCCAGCGGGAGCGAGCCGATCAGCACG
Organism: uncultured Fibrobacteraceae bacterium; assembly: GCA_964436825.1. GTDB lineage: Bacteria > Krumholzibacteriota > Krumholzibacteriia > LZORAL124-64-63 > LZORAL124-64-63 > CAYTEO01. Next base: position 8,069 of record CAYTEO010000051.1, read on the forward strand.
ACGTGCATCTGCTCGCCGATCTCGTGGCGCATCTTCCACGTGGCCGGCAGCTGCCGCAGCAGGTCGAGCAGCAGCAGCATCCCCTGGCCGACACTGGCCAGGGCCTCCAGGGCGCGACGCCCGAGTGTGGCGATCAGACCGAGCATGGTGGGCCGAAGATAGCCCCCGCATGCGGGGATGTCCACACCGGGCCATCCGGTCCGGCGCCGGGACGGGCGGTCCCCGGGGGTCGTGGAGTCAACCGATCCGCCGGGTGGCCCTTCCAGGAAAAAGACGCGGGTCGCGAAAAAAAGGCTCAAGCCCGCCCGCGCACCTGCCGATACCCTCCAGGGGAGGTCCATGCCATGGGAACCGGCGCCATCAACACGGCCCTCCAGGGGCTGACCGCGTACCAGCAGGCATTCCGGCTCGGCGCCGAGAAGATCAGCCGCCCCCTGACGCCCAAGGGGGACGGGAAACCGCCGCCGCTGGACATGCTGCGCGAGCTGGTGGCCCTGGCCATCAGCCGGCGCGGCGCCGAGGCCGAGGCCGCGGTCGTCCGGCGCGAGGACGCGCTGACCGGCCTGCTGCTGGACACCTACGCCTGATCGCCGGCGGGGAGCCCTTCGGCCAGCGCTCCCAGCAGGCCGCAGAGGGTGTTGCGCAGGTACTCGCGCTCCCGCACCCGGACATCCCCGGGCAGCAGGGGGAACGACGCGAAGTCCGGATCCCTCGCCAGCAACCGCTCCTCGACCCGCCGCTGCAGGTCCGGCGACCACTGCCGGTCGCCGCGGCGGGTCGTCTCCTCCGCGACGATCTCCAGCCAGAGCCGGATCTGCCGGTCGGCCGCCCCCGCCATCCCCTCCGCCCGGCACAGTCCGCCGTGGCCGAAGGCCAGCCAGCGGGGCGGCGGTGCCAGGCCGGCCAGCCGCGCCAGGCTCTCCCGGTAGACGGCCGGGCGGAACGGCGGCGGGGTGGCCGGCCGCAGGTACCGCTTCCCCGCCGGCAGGGGAAAGCGGACTCCCAGCGCCTCTCCCGCGAACAGCAGGTCGCCGTGGCGGTAGCAGACGTGATGGGAGGCGTGCCCCGGCGTCGGCAGCCACCCGATCCCCCGCTCGGCCAGGGCGTCCGGCGGCGCCAGGCGCCGCGCGGGCACCGGACGGGGGCGGCCGAACAGCCGCGCCGTCTCCCCCAGGACGGCCAGCGATCCCTCCCACAGCCGCGTGGGGTCGGCCAGGTGCGCCATGGCCCGCTCGAGGCAGAGGACGGTGGCGTCGGGGTAGAGGGCAGCCAGGTGGCCGGCGCCGCCGCCGTGGTCCAGGTGGACGTGCGTCAGCAGGATCGCGTCGAGCCGCCCGACGCCGCGGCGGGACAGTTCCGCCGCCAGGTGCGGGACCGTCGCCGGCGGGCCGGGATCGACGACGTAGCAGAGGTCGGCGTCCCGGTACAGCCAGCAACCGATGAACCGGCGGTAGCCGGTGCGGGGCAGGTCGAGATCGATCAGTTCCACCGGCGGCGGGCCGGTCCGGCGATCGCTCACGGGCCCGCCGCGGCGCGATCCTGCCGTTCCAGCCAGGCCAGCGCCAGCTCGGCGCGCCGGACGGCGCTGCGCTCCAGGAAAGCCGTCTCGCGCTCGGCCGCGGAGAGCGCCAGGTGCTGGTGCAGCAGGTCGGCCAGCAGTCCCAGGTCCAGTCCCCCCGGCAGCTCCCGCCCCCGGAACAGGCGCGCCTGCACCGCCGCCTGCAGGGCCGGCCGCAGCTCCGCGGCCCGGACCGGATCGCCGGGTTCGTCCTCCAGGACCACGGCGTCGACCTGCCTGTAGAGGCGACCGCTGGTCACCTCGGTGGCGTGGACACGCTCCAGCCCCAGCAGGAAGAGGAAGTAGTGGCCGTCCGCCTGGCGGCGATGGCTGGCGATCTCCGCCAGCGTCCCCAGCGGCCGGAAGGCCGGTCCCCGGGCCGTGGCCGGTTCCCCGGGTCGCAGGGCCGTCAGCACCAGCCGCCCCTGGGTGTCGAGCAGGTCCTCGACGAGCTGCAGATGGTGCCGCTCGGTGAGGTGCCGCGGCACCAGCGCACCGGGGAAGAGGGTGTAGTCCGGCAGTGCCAGCAGGGGGATGGCGTGGTAGACGATCCGTTCGGTCCCGGTCATGGTCTCACCGCTGCAGGTCGGCGAAGCGGGTGTACATCTTGTGGAAGTGCAGGTCGAACTGTCCCACCGGCCCGTTGCGCTGCTTGCCGATGATGACCGTCGCCTTGTTCCGCACGCTCTCGTCGTCCGGCTTGTAGTACTCCTCACGGTAGATGAACAGGACGACGTCGGCGTCCTGCTCGATGCTGCCCGATTCGCGCAGGTCGCTGAGCATCGGCTTGTGGTCGCCCCGCGCCTCGACGGCCCGCGACAGCTGGCTCAGGGCGATGACCGGCACGCCCAGGTCCTTGGCCATCCCCTTGAGGTTGCGGCTGATCTGGGAGATCTCCTGCTGGCGGTTGTCGGCCCGCTGGCTGGAGGTCATCAGCTGCAGGTAGTCGACGATGATCAGCTCGATGTCGTGCTGCTGCTTCAGCCGCCGCGCCTTGGCCTTCATCTCCAGGACGGAGATGCCGCTGGTGTCGTCGATGTAGATGGGCGCCTCCGACAGCCGGCTGCAGATGTCGGTCAGCCGCGTCCAGTCCTCGGGACGGATCTGTCCCCGGCGCAGGTCGTGGTTGTTGAACCCGCCGACCGAGCAGATCATCCGCATCACCAGCTGCTCGCGGGCCATCTCCAGGCTGAAGATGGCCACGGCCTTCTTCTGCTTCAGGGCGACGTTGGTGGCGATGTTGATGGCCAGGGCCGTCTTGCCCATGGAGGGCCGAGCCGCCAGGATGATCAGGTCCGACTGCTGCAGACCGGCGGTCATCCGGTCGAAGTCGGTGAAACCGGTGGCCAGACCGGTCACCTCCTGCTGCTCCGTGTACGCCTTGTTGATCCGCTGGAAGGCGACCGGCACGACTTCCGCCAGGGGGGCGTAGGTGCGGGTCTGCCGGTTCTCGGCGATGGCGTAGATCCGGTCCTGGGCGTGGTCGAGGATGGCGTCGGTCTCCGCGGCCGACTCGTAGGCCTCGGTGGCGATCTCGTTGGAGACGTGGATCAACCGGCGCAGGACGGCCTTCTCCCGGACGATCCGGCAGTGGTAGGCGATGTTGGCCGCCGTCGCCGTCGCCTCGATGATGTCCGCCAGGTAGTTGGGCCCGCCGGCCTTCTGCAGCTCGCCGTGCTTCTCCAGGTCCTCGGCGACGGTGATCCCGTCGATGGCCTGGTTGTTCTCGAACAGGCGACACATGGAACGGAAGATGAGCCGGTGCTCCTCGCGGTAGAAGTCCTCGGCGGCGATCTCGTCCAGGGCGATGCCCAGGGCGTCGGGATCGAGCATGATCGCGCCGAGGATGGCGCGCTCGGCATCCTGGTTCTGGGGCGGCAGGCGGTGGGCCACCTGGGGGCGGGCGGTCGCCCGCCGCTGGTCGAGCATCCGTTCCTCTTTCACGTCCCTCACTCCCGGTCTGGGGTCCTCGGTCGGGACCGCCCAAGGTACCACAGGGTCGCCCCCTCGCGCTAGCACCGCCGCCCCCGCAGACCGCGTTTTCCTGGGGATGGAGACGTGGATAGGCTCCCCACAACCTGTGGACAACCTCCCCCGCAGGTGGACAACCTTCTTGATCGATGGTGCTGCGCGTGCTTATCTCACGTCGTCACCGGGTGTTCCGCGGCCCAGGAGGTGGGGATGACCGACGGACGGAGATGTGGACAACTCGAGGACGCGATCGCGACGATCGCGGGCGCCGCACGTCCCCCGCGTCCCTGGCGCGACGGTGCCCGCTTCCCCTGGCACGATCCGGAGTTCAGCCGCCGCACCCTGGCGGTCCACCTCGATCCCAACACCCACATGGCGAGCCGGGCGCCGGAGATCATCGACCGCCACGTCCGGTGGCTGGACGGGCTGCTCCGGAGCCGTGCCCCCACCCGACCGCGCGGACCGCTGCGCCTGCTGGACGTCGGCTGCGGACCCGGACTCTACGCCCTGCCGCTGGCCAGGCTCGGTCACGAGGTCGTCGGGATCGACGTCTCCCCCGCCGCCCTCGACCATGCCCGCCGGCTCGCCGAGGGGCAGCGGTTGCCGTGCCGGTTCCTCCAGGTCGACCTGGCCCGGCTGGACGACGCCGCCGGTGACATCGGTCCCGTGGAGGCGGCCGTCCTCTGGTACGGGGAGTTCAACTCCTTCGCCCCCGACGAGATCCGCGCCTTCCTGCGCTGCGTGTCGCGGCTGCTGGTCCCCGGGGGTCTGCTGGTCGTCGAGTACCAGCCCGAGAGTTCCTTCCCCCGCCAAGACTTCCAGCAGTGGGAGGCGTGCCGGCGGTCCGTCTTCAGCGACCGCCCCCATCTCTGGCTGCGCGAGTACCACTGGGACGAGACGTCGCGTTCGGAGATCACCGTCCACTGGATCATCGACGCCGCCAGCGGCGCCGTGACGAGATTCGCGCAGTCGGGTCGGGCCTGGAGCGAGGACGAACTCGTCGCCCTGCTCGACGAGACCGGCCTGCACGACGTGGCCTTCCATCCGCCGATCGTCGGGATCGATCCGGCCTACGAGTTCCCCCTGCTGGTGGCGACGCGGCGGTGAAGCCTGCCGGGACGGCGTGAAGACGGGCGAGAGCGTGCCGGGAAGAACCTTTGGCGACCTCGCCCAAAGCCACCTCGACCCCCCGACACGCCCTGCATGCGATCTAGCGATGGGTTGTACCGTGTAGCACCCGGATCATCCCGTACCATGCAAGCGGCGGACCACATCCCTACCCGCGTCCGGCTTTCGTATCGTCATTCATTTCAGACGGTTATGAAACCCGGCTGCACGCCCCGACCCCTCCTTGTCACACCCCCGTGACAGCCGTCCTCGCCGGCGGCCCGAACCGGCCGCCAGTCGGCCGGGAACGCTGTCAACCGGCGTGGACAGCCGTTCTCGTGGCGTGACATCCGCGGTCAGCGGCGGGGACGGATCCTGCTGGCCAGGAGGCGGTGATCGGCGGTGAAGAGACGACGGACGACGAGCACGCCCATCAGGATGCTGCCCAGGGCCGTGGCGGCGGCGATCATGAACATGATGACGATCTGGTAGCGGACCGCCTGCAGGGGATCGGCCCCGGCCAGGATCTGCCCGGTCATCATCCCGGGCAGCGAGACCAGGCCCACCACCATCATCGTGTTCGTGATGGGGATCAGCCCCCGGCGAACCGCCTCGCGCAGGGGCCGACGGGCGGCCTCCCAGCGGGTGGCGCCGTGGGCGAGCTCCATCTCCACCTCGCGGCGGTGCTCGGCGAGGCGGGCCAGCAGCTCGTCCAGGGACAGGGAGATGCCGTTGAGGCCGCTGCCCAGGACCATCCCCAGCAGGGGGATCATCACGCGCGGCGTGTACCACGGCTCGGCACCGATGACCAGCTCGGTCGTCACCCAGACGGTCAGCACCCCGCTGACCACCAGCGAGCCGAAGGCCAGCCGGGTCACGCCCGGAAACGACCAGGCCGCCCGCGCCACCGCCGCCCGGCTGGCGGCGACGACCATGACCGCCACCATCGCGGCGACCGCCAGCAGGCTGCGTCCGCTGAAGACGAAGGCGAGGACGTAGCCCACGGCGATCAGCTGGACGACCGTCCGCACGGCCGCCACCGCCAGCCGCCGCTCCAGGCGCAGGCTCAGGGCCACGCTCACACCGCCGGCCAGCAGCATCAGCAGCGCGGCGATCCCCACGTCCCCCAGCGACAGCAGCGGGGCCGCGTGCTCAGCCATCGTTGCCACCTCCCACCGGCAGCCGCCGGTCGCACCAGCGGGCCGCCTGCTCGGGATGATGGGTGACCACGAGGGCCGCGGCGCCGGCGCGGACGCGCTCGCGGACCAGCGCCTCGACGACCGCCGTGGTGGCGGGGTCGAGGGCGCTGGTCGGCTCGTCCAGCAGCAGGACCTCCGGCTCCAGCAGCAGGGCCCGCGCCAGGCAGACCCGCTGCCGCTCGCCCACCGACAGCTCGTCCGCCGTGGCGTCCAGGACCGCCTCCGGCAGCCGCAGCCGCGCCAGCAGGTCCCGGGCGGCCTCCTCCCGGAACGGCCGCTTCACCGCGCGGTACCGCAGCGGCAGCGCCAGGTTCTCGCGCACCGTTCCCGGCAGCAGGACCGGTTCCTGGGCCACCAGCACGACGCGGCTGCGCACCACCGGCCACCCGACCTCGGCGGCCGGACGGCCGCGCCAGTGGACGCTGCCGGGAGCGGGGTCGTCCAGGCCGCAGACACGGCGCAGCAGCGAGGTCTTCCCGCAGCCGGACGGTCCCTCGACGGCGACGATCTCCCCCGCCCGCAGCTCGCAGCGGAACCGGTCGACGAGGACCCGGCCCTTCCAGGCGACGGTCAGGTCGCGGCAGGCCAGCAGCGGCGCGTCGTCGCTCATGACCGGTCGGCGGAACCGGCCGCGCCGGCGCGCAGGGCGTCGTAGAGGGCGCGGGCCTTGCGGACGTCGTCCCAGGTGTCGCGCTTCCAGTGGGGATTGCGTAGCAGGGCGGCGGGGTGGAATGTCGCCATCACCGGCACGCCGCGGTAGAAGTGGATGGACGAGCGCAGCGCCCGCAGGGAGGCGCGGGTCTCCAGCAGGGTCATGGCGGCGTGGCGGCCCAGGCAGAGGATCAGCCGCGGCGCGATGATCTCGAGCTGCCGCTGCAGGTAGGGCTCGCAGGCGCGAACCTCGTCGGCCTCGGGATCGCGGTTGTTGGGCGGGCGGCACTTCAGGATGTTGCAGATGTAGACCTCGTCGCGCGCGAGGCCGATGGCCTTCAGGATGTCGGTCAGCAGCTGGCCCGCCCGGCCCACGAACGGCAGTCCCTGCTCGTCCTCGTTGCGGCCCGGCGCCTCGCCCACCAGGACCAGGTCGGCATCGGGATGGCCGCTGCCGAAGACGGTGTTGGTCCGCCCGGCGTGGAGCTTGCACTCCGTGCAACCGGCGACCCGGGCCGCCAGCTCGTCCAGGGCGGCCTGCTTCTGCTCCGGCGTCCGGGGCGCGGCCGGCTCGTCGGCGGGTGCGGAGAAGAGGTCGGCCTCGTGGACGGCGGCGCGGGCGGGACGGGCGGCCACCTGGCGCAGCGCCTCGGCCACGAAGGCCTCGCACTCGCGCTGGAAGGCGGCGGCGCGGCGGCGCTTCTCGTCCTCGGCCGCGGAGACGGGCCGGGGCGCCGGAGCGGGTGGCCGTGCAGCGGGAGCCGGGGCGGCGGGCGCAGGCGCGTCGGTGGACGTCCGGGCCGGCGACGCGGCAGGTGCCGGCCGGTCCGCCTGCGCAGGTGCGGCGTCCGGCGCGGGAGCGGCGACCGTCTCCCCGGTCCCGGCCACCGGCCGGTCCGCGGCGGGCGGCTCCGGCAGGGGACCCTCGTCCAGGTACCACTCCATCCCGCGCTCCTGCTGTTGCCGCAGGTAGCGGGCCAGGTCGCGGGCCACCGCCTCCGGGGAATCGCCGCTCACGGGCGCTCCTTCCGATCGGTCAGCGCCGGGACGAGCCGGTCGATCAGCTCGCTGGCGATGGTCTCCTTGTCGGCCGGGCCGCTGTCCCAGACGATTCCCTCCGGCCCGATCAGCACCACGTGGTGCTCGCCGGGCCCGAAGGCGGTGTCGGGAGCGGCCAGGTCGTTGGCGACGATGAAGTCCAGCCCCTTGGCGCGCCGCTTCTCCTCGGCGCGGGCGATCAGGTCGCCGGTCTCCAGGGCGAACCCGACGACGAGCTGGTCGGGACGACGCTCCAGGGCGACGATGTCGGCCAGGATGTCGACGGTCCGGGTCAGCGGGATCCGCCACTCGGTCCCCAGGGATTCCTTGCGCAGCTTCCCCTGGTCCACCTCGGACGGGGTGAAGTCGGCCACGGCAGCGCTCATGATCAGGGCGTCCGCGCGGGGGAGCTGTTCGGCCACGGCGGCGGCCATCTCGGCAGCGGTCTCCACCGGGATCCGGCGGGCCACCCGCGACGGCGGCGGCAGCGGCGTGGGACCGTGGACCAGGGTCACGGCGGCGCCGCGGGCCGTTGCGGCCCGGGCCAGGGCGAAGCCCATGGCCCCGGTGGAGCGGTTCGACAGGAAGCGGACGGCGTCCAGCGGTTCACGGGTGGGGCCGGCGGTGATCAGCAGACGGCGCCCGGCCAGGGGCAGCTCGCCCAGGGCGTCGGGCGGGGGCGCGCCCAGGACGGTGTCGAGCGCCGCGACCACCCGCGCGAGGATCTCCTCCGGCTCGGCCATCCGGCCGGGGGCCTCGGTGCCGCAGGCCAGCCAGCCTTCACCCGGCGCGACGATCTCGACGCCGCGCTCGGCGAGAGTGCGGACGTTGGCCTGGGTGGCCGGGTGGCGCCACATGGCGTCGTTCATGGCGGGGGCTACCAGCAGCGGTCCCTCGTGGGCCAGCAGGAGGGTAGTGACGATGTCGTCGGCCACGCCGGCGGCCGCCTTGGCCAGCAGGTTCGCCGTGGCCGGCGCGACGACGGCCACGTCGGCCCAGCGGGCGTACTCGATGTGGTCCAGGGGAAGGCTCTCCCCCTCCCCCCACAGGTCGGTGGCCACGGGCTGACCGCTGAGGGCGCGGAAGGTGACCGGCCCGACGAATCGCTGGGCCGAGTCCGTCATGGCAACCCGGACGGAAAGACCCGCCTGCACCAGCAGGCGGGTCAGCAGGCAGGACTTGTAGGCCGCGATCCCACCGGTCACCAGCTGCAGGACACGGCCGCGGGCCATGGCGTCACTCCTGTTCGGCCTGTTCCCTCTGCAGTTCCAGCAACCGCTTGCGGCGGTCGTAGTAGCTGATCTTGCCCTCGATCAGCCGCTGGACGGCGATCGTCGTCAGCTTGGCCGGCAGCTGGGCGCTGACGGCCCGGGCGCGATCGTTGAGCCGCCGCGCCTCCAGGGACGCGATCTTGATCGCCTCGAACTTGTTGGCGATGCGGTCGGTCACCAGCTTGCGCTCGATGTAGGTCATCTCTCCACCTCGCCTTACGGACAGCCAGAAAGGGCCGCGGGGACCGCGGCCGCAGGGGAGACAATATACACCATCGCTGCGGGGAGGCAACGGGATTCTACGGCGGTATCTCCCCGAGGCAGTCGCCCGCCACCTCGCTCCCCGAACCCGGTGGCAGGAGGAGCAACGGCTGCGGCGGGCGCTCCGCGGGGGCAAGATCTTTCAGCGCACCAGCACCACCCGCTGCACCTGGGCCGCTCCTGCGGCCCGCAGCCGCGCCAGGTACACCCCGCTGGCCACCGGCCGGCCGGCGTCGTC
>CAYTEO010000052.1:0-17325 GCA_964436825.1 uncultured Fibrobacteraceae bacterium
TCGATGATCTTGCTGACGACGCCGGCGCCGACGGTCCGGCCGCCCTCGCGGATGGCGAACCGCAGGCCCTCCTCCATCGCGATCGGCGTGATCAGCTCGACCGTCATCTTCACGTTGTCGCCCGGCATCACCATCTCCACGCCCTCGGGCAGCTGCGCCGTCCCCGTCACGTCCGTCGTCCGGAAGTAGAACTGCGGACGGTAACCCGTGAAGAACGGCGTGTGACGGCCGCCCTCCTCCTTCGTCAGGACGTACACCTCGCCCTCGAACTTCGTGTGCGGCGTCACCGAGCCGGGCTTGCAGATCACCATGCCGCGCTCCACGTCTTCCTTCTTCATCCCGCGCAGCAACAGACCCACGTTGTCGCCGGCCTGGCCCTCGTCCAGGATCTTCCGGAACATCTCCACGCCCGTGCACACCGTCTTGCGGCTCTCACGGATCCCGACCAGCTCCACCTCGTCTCCGGTGTGGATCCGACCGCGCTCGATCCGGCCCGTCGCCACCGTCCCGCGACCGGAGATCGAGAACACGTCCTCCACGGGCATCAGGAACGGCTTGTCCAGGTCGCGCTGGGGCGTCGGAATGTAGCTCTCCATCGCCTCCAGGAGCTCGAAGATGCACTTCGCATCCTCGCTGTCCGGATCTCCGCTCTCCAGCGCCTTCAGCGCCGAACCCTTGATCACCGGAAGCTCGTCACCCGGGAACTCGTACTGGCTCAGCAGCTCCCGAACCTCCAGCTCCACCAGCTCCAGCAGCTCCGGATCGTCCACCATGTCCGTCTTGTTCAGGAACACCACGATGTACGGCACGCCCACCTGACGCGCCAGCAGGATGTGCTCCCGCGTCTGGGGCATCGGACCGTCCGCGGCGCTGACCACCAGGATCGCGCCGTCCATCTGCGCCGCACCCGTGATCATGTTCTTCACGTAGTCCGCGTGCCCCGGACAGTCCACGTGCGCGTAGTGGCGCTTGTCCGACTCGTACTCCACGTGCGCCGTCGCAATCGTGATCCCGCGCTCACGCTCCTCGGGTGCCTTGTCGATCTCGTCGAACGGCACGTAGTTCGCCAGACCCTTCTTCGACAGAATCTCCGTGATCGCCGCCGTCAACGTCGTCTTGCCGTGGTCCACGTGACCGATCGTCCCGACGTTGACGTGTTCCTTCGTCCTCTCGAACTTCTCACGTGCCATGACGGCTTCCTCCTGCCACGGATAGGCCACTGTCGGCCCGCCACCGGGCCTGGGTTACTGATCGTCGGCACCGCAGGTGGCCGACAGGGTGGAGACAGGAGCTGGAGCCCACGAGCAGACTCGAACTGCTGACCGCTTGCTTACCATGCAAGTGCTCTACCGACTGAGCTACGTGGGCCCCGATCCCTGTCGCGGCGCCGGTCGAACCGGCGTCGGTGTCGTCTGGAGCGGGAAACGGGACTCGAACCCGCGACCCTCAGCTTGGAAGGCTGATGCTCTAGCCAACTGAGCTACTCCCGCCCCGTCGCGGTCCCGGCTTCCAGAGCTGTATCGAACTGGTGGCGGGGGATGGATTCGAACCATCGAAGGCATTCGCCGACAGATTTACAGTCTGTTCCCTTTGACCACTCGGGAACCCCGCCACCGGTTGTTCGCTGGTCGTCCCGCGTCACGCTGGAGCTGGCGAAGGGACTTGAACCCCCAACCACCTCATTACAAGTGAGGCGCTCTACCAATTGAGCTACGCCAGCCTCTTTTCCCCAGACACAACGCCGGGAAGCGAGAGACCGCCGCCCGGCCTCGCCTCCTGGCGTGCTGGTTGCCAACGGGCGACGCAATATAGAGCAGCAACCCCGAACGTGTCAAGCGGGTTATTCATCCGGCCGTCGGATCTCGGTTCCCTGCGGCCCGTCCACGACGCTGAACCCCAGCTCCCGGATCCTGTCCCGGAGCCGATCCGCCTCGTCCCACTCCCTGCGCCGGCGCGCCTCGTCGCGGCGGGCGGCCAGGTCGAGGACCTCGGCGGGAATCTCCTCCTGCGGTTCCGCGGCCAGGCCGGCCAGCCCGTCCCGGTGCAGGCCCAGGATCTCGACGGCCTCGGCCAGGAAGTCCCAGACCTCCTGCAGGACGTCGCGATCCCCCCCGCCGGCCGGGGCGGCGGCAGCGTACTGGTTCAGGTCCCGGACCAGGGCGAACAGGGCACCGATGGCGCCGCCGGAGTTGAAATCGTCGTCCATGGCGGCGAAGAAGCGCTCCCGGTGCTCCCGCAGGGCCGCGGCCAGCTTCTCCCCCTCCGGTGAGGGACCACTGCCGGCGCCTGCGTCGCCGGCCTGTTCCAGGAGGCGACGCAACAGCCGGATCCCCCGACGCAGCCTCCCCAGGGCTGCCCTGGCCTCCTGCAGGCGCTCCTCGCTGTAGTCCAGCTGGCTGCGGAAGTGGGCGCTGAGCAGGAAGAAGCGGATCACCTCGGGGGAGAACTTCTCCAGGACCTCGCCCATGGCGAAGAAGTTGCCGTCGGACTTGGACATCTTCCGGTCGCCCAGGTAGAGCAGCCCGTTGTGGAGCCAGAAGTCGACGAACTTCTTGCCGGTGGCGCACATGGACTGGGCGCACTCGTTCTCGTGGTGGGGGAACAGGAGATCCTTCCCGCCGCCGTGGAACTCGAAGTGGTCGCCCAGGTACTTCGTCGACATGACCGAGCACTCGATGTGCCAGCCGGGGCGGCCGCGGCCCCATGGCGAGTCCCAGCCGGGCTCGTCCGCCGCGGCGGCCTTCCAGAGGGCGAAGTCCAGGGGATCCTGCTTCTTCTCGTCCACCTCGACACGGACTCCCGAACGCATCTCCTCGACGTTGCGCCCCGACAGGAAGCCGTAGTCGGGATCGCTGCGGACGCTGAAGTAGACGTCCCCGTCGGCGACGTAGGCGTGCCCCTTGTCGATGAGCCGCTCGATGAAGGCGACGATCTCGTCGATGTGCTCGGTGACCAGCGGGTAGACCGTCGCCGGCTTGATGTTCAGCAGCTCGGCGTAGCGATGGTAGAGCTCGATGTTGCGCCGGGCCACCTCGCGGAAGTCGATCCCCTCCTCCCGCGCCTTGGCGATGATCTTGTCGTCGATGTCGGTGAAGTTCTGGACGTAGGTCACCTCGTAGCCCAGGTACTCCAGGTAGCGACGGATCATGTCGCAGGCGACGAAGGCGAACATGTGCCCCACGTGGGGCTTGTCCTGGACGGTCATCCCGCAGACGTACATCCCGACCTTGCCGGGTCGCAACGGCTTGAACTCCCGGGTCCGGCGGGCGACGCGATCGTAGACGCGCAGGGTCATGGGTGGCTCCTCGCGGTGCGGTGTCGGCGCAGCGCCTCCAGGCAGAGGTCGGTCAGCAGGTCGGGGAAGGAGATCCCGACCGCGGCGGCCGCCTTGGGCACCAGGCTGGTGGGGGTCATCCCCGGAATCGTGTTCAGTTCCAGGAAGGAGTAGTCGTCCCCGTCGAGGCGGACGTCGGCGCGGGCAACGCCGCTGCACCCGACCAGGTCGTAGAGCCGGCGGGCGTCGCCCGTGATCCGCTCGTAGAGGGGTGAGTGGACCGGCGCGGGGCAGAGGTAATCGCTGGCCCCGCCGGTGTACTTGTGGTCGTAGTCGTAGAAACCGTCCCGCGGCCGGATCTCGATCAGCGGCAGGCGGCGTCCCAGCAGGATCGTCGCCGTCAGCTCGCGGCCCGGGACGTAGCGCTCGATCAGGACGTCCCGGCCGCCGCGGCCGGCGGCAGCGAGGGCGGCCGCCAGCTCGTCGGCCTGCGCGACGATGGTGACCCCGACACTGGAACCGTCGCCGTTGGGCTTGACGACGACCGGGTAGCCCAGCTCGTCGGCGACGCGCTCGGCGAGGCGCGCGGTCGCGGCAGGGTCGGCGTCCGCTTCCGCCCCCCGGCTGACCAGGAGCCAGTCGGGGGTCGGGATGCCGGCCCCGCGCATGACGCGCTTGCAGAGGGCCTTGTCCATGGCGACGGCGCAGGCGGCGGGACCGGACAGGGCGCAGACCGCCCCCAGCAGGGAGAGCGTCCCCTGCAGGCGGCCGTCCTCCCCCCACCCGCCGTGCAGGGCCGGGAAGACGACGTCGGCGGCCCGCAGGTCCTCGGCCAGGGCGAAGAGGTCGCCCGGCGACTCCAGGTCGAAGCACGCCACCCGGTGACCGGCCGACCGCAGGGCATCCTCGACGGCGGCACCGCTGGCCAGGGAGATCTCGCGCTCGTGGGAGTCCCCCCCCATCAGGACGACGATCGACAGCCGCTGGTTGTTCACGTCTCCTCCTGGCGGCGGGGCAGCAGCAGGGCCACGGCCAGCGCCGTGACACACTCGCCCCGCCCTTCCGGCCCCATGCCCTCGCCGCGGGTCGCCTTGATCGAGACCGCCGACGGATCGACGCCGAGCACCGGCGCCAGCCGCGCGGCCATCTCCCCCGTCCGGGGGGCGATACGCGGCCGCTCGCAGACCAGCGTCACGTCGACGTTGCCCACCCGGTAGCCGGCGGCGGCGATCCGGGCGCAGACGTCCTCGAGCAGCGCCACGCTGTCCGCATCCCGCCAGGCGGGATCCGTGTCCGGGAACAGCCGGCCGATGTCCCCCAGCCCGGCAGCGCCGAGCAGGGCATCGATGACGGCGTGGACGGCGGCATCACCGTCGGAGTGCCCCACCGGTCCCACGCCGGCGCCGGGAAACTCGACTCCTCCCAGGACACAACGGCGCCCCGGGGCCAGGCGGTGGCGATCCCACCCCACTCCGATCCGCATCGGTCACTCCAGATGGATGTCGTCGATGGCCACGACCGTCCGCTGCCGCGGTCGATCCACGAATAATAGCATGCTGTCGATGTCGTCCAACCGGAATGTCCGCTCCCGGAGGGCCGCGACGGCTTCCTCCAGGTCGAGCCGGTAGGTGCGCCACGTCGCCTCCAGGGGGAAGGAGCCGCCGATGTAGAGCCCGTCCTCGCGGGACGTGAAATCGTCCAGCCGGACATGCAGCCGGCGCGCGGAGCCCTCCAGGAGCCGCGCCGAGAAGACGAGCTCCCGGAATCCGCTCCAGTCACGGGGCATGGCACGCATGATGGCGCCCGGCCAGACATCCTCCGGCCGGCCGATCAGCCGCAGGGAGCGACCCCGGGTGGAGTCGACCACGGCCAGACCCAGTATGCCCCCACCATCGTTCTCCCCCCACAGGGCCAGCTCGCGGTCCGTTTCGAAGTCGGCCAGCAGGGGGAAGCGGGCGGCGGCCTGACGCTCGGCCAGCCAGATACCGGGGAGCTTGCGCAGCTGGAAGGGCAGGACGGCCAGGAGCAGCAGCGAGAACCAGAGCCACCGGCGCAGCCCCCGGTCGCGCCACAGCAGCCAGGCGCCGGCGCAGCCGGCCCCGGCCAGATCGACGGCGGCGTCCTGCCAGCGGGGATGACGGCCCACGTGCCCCTGGACCAGCTCGCAGGATGCGATCACCAGGGTCGCGGTCAACACGGCCGCCAACGGCTTCTCCCGGCACGGACCGCGACGCTGCAGCAGCCAGACCAGCAGGGCCGGCACCCCGAAATGGGCGAGGACCCCCAGCCCCCGCAGCACGTGCATCCTCTCCAGCGCTCCCGGGACCGGGACGATGAACGGGACGATCAGCAGCAACCACCATGCCGACAGCGGCAGGCGGGGCCGCCCGCGTCCCGCCTCAGGCGTCATCCTCCCCACCTCCCTCGTCCTCCCCGATGTCGCAGATGGAGAAGCGGTACTTGCCGTTCCGCTCCCGGGGGATCCCGTCGACAAGGTGGTAGACGACCTCCATGCCGTCGCCCAGGGCAGCACGGAAGGTCGCGGTCAGCTGCTCGCGCACGGCGTCGTCCCAGCCGGGAGCCGGGACGAGGTTGACGTCGAGGCGGCGGCGGTGACGCTGGACCAGCTGCATCTGCGCCACGCCCGGGAAGCGGGTCAGCGTGTTCTCGATCAGCGAGATCCCGGCCACGCGGCTCCCGTCGAGGGCCAGCAGGAAATCGGCGGTCCGTCCCGTCACCCGCGCCAGCAGGCGGTGCGGCCGGCCGCAGGGACAGGCCCCGTCGGCCCAGATCCCGCGGTCGCCCACCTCGTAGCGGAGCATGGGCATCCCGTAGTTGATCAGCTCGGTGACGACGATCCGCCCGTCCTCGCCCGGTCCGCACGGCGTCCCGTCGTCGCGCAGCAGTTCCACCCAGACGTGCTCCTCGTTGACGTGCAGGCCGGCATGCCGCTCGCACTCGCAGGCGATGAGACTGACCTCCTCGCAGCCGTAGCGGTCGGTGACCGGGCAGGCGAAGACCCGCTCGATGACCGCGCGCTCGGGCTCCAGGAGCATCATGCTGGTGGCCACGATCCCGCTCGGTCGCAGCGTCGCCCCCAGCTCCTCGATCATCCCGGCCAGCAGGTAGAGGGAGTGGGCGTGGCCGTAGAGCAGTCCGGGCCGCAGCCGCCGCCACTGCTCGACGAAGCGGCGCACCGCCGGCAGGTCCAGGTGCATCGTGTCCAGGTAGATCCAGCGCTCCTTCAGGGCCGCGCGCAGGCGCCCCCGCCAGCCGCGGGGGGTGGGCGGATTGCCCCAGACCGCCGCCACGGGCTGCCCGATCCGCCAACCGCTCCAGGTGTTCACCAGCAGGGCGGCCCCCTCGCGTCGCTGGACACCGCGCGGATCGCAGAAGACGTGCAGGGCCGTGCCGGTCGAACCGCCCGTCTTGGCCGGGACGAGCCGCTGCCGCGGGTAGGCGGTCGAGAGGATGTCGTCCAGGTGCTCCCGGACGTCCTGCTTGGTCAGCAGGGGCAGCGCCTGCAGGTCCGCGATGGACTCGACGCGGGCGGGATCGATCCCCGCCTGCCGCAGCCGCTCCCGGTGGAAGGGCGAGGTGGCGGCGGCGTGCCGGACGATCCGGCGCAGCCGCTGCCGGCGCCTCTCCTGCAGCTCCGCGGGGGAGGCGAACTGCCGGCGACGCAGCTCGTGGTAGGTGCGCAGCCGGACGCTCCGCTCGTAGAGGTCCCACGCTGGCTCGAACAGGTGCGCGACCAGGAAGTCGGGGACACGCATGTCTGCCACCTCAGGTACGGGGCTGCCAGGTCGCCTGGCTCTGCCCCTTCAGGAAACGGCCCAGGGCCACCAGGGCCGCCGTGTTGATCAGCGTGAAGTAGAACGGGACGACCAGCAGACGGGGACGACGGCCGGCGGGCCAGAGGACCGCGGCCAGCGCCACACCGTAGAACAGTGCCTGCCCGGCGAGCAACAGGCGCCAGATCCCCCCCGCCGGCGCCGCGGCGACCCCCGCGGCCAGCATCCCCAGCAACGGCAGCGGCGCCAGGTAGCGCAGGACCTTGTGGGACCAGAGCTGCCAGCAGTAGAGACCGGCGCGCCAGGGCGCCAGGAGACGGCGATGATGCCGGAGGGCGTGCCAGGCGCGCAGGATGACGCGGGCCCGCATCCGGAACTCGGCGCCGGGGTCCGCCAGGGCGTCCTCGTAGAGCCTGGCGCCGTCGGCGTAGACGACCCTGCAGCCGGCCTCGACGACCGACAACGGCAGCACGAAATCCGGCTGCAGGTCCGGCCGCATGGGCCGGTAGAGACCGGCGCGGACGGCGTCGATGCCGCCATCCACCCCCACCAGCGAACCGAACCGGGACTCCAGCCGACGCAGCATGTTCTCGTAGCGCATGTAGGCGCTACATCCCTCTCCGCTGAGGGAGCCGTCGGCGGCCCGGTAGAGCATCCGCCCGGTGACGTAACCGACGGTGGGATCGGCCAGGGGGGCGACCAGATGCCGCAGGGCATCGGGGGCGTACAGCGAGTTGGCGTCGGAGAAGACGTAGACCTCGCCCCGCGCCTCCCGGACGGCCAGGTTCAGGGCCGCCGTCTTGCCGGCCCGCGGTTCCTGGCGCAAGAGCCGGACACGACCGTCCCCCGCCTCCGCGGCGATGGCCTCGACGACGGCGTCGGTCCCGTCGGTGGAGGCGTCCGAGACGACGATGACCTCGAGACGGTCGGCGGGGTAGTCTAGGACCAGCTTGTTGCGCACCGTCTCGCCGATGACGGCCGCCTCGTTGTGGGCAGCGATGAGGATGCTGACCCGGGGCCGCCAGCCGGGATCGGTGCGGAAGGGCCGGGGCCGCCACCGGGCCAGCAACCAGCAGAGAGCGGGGTAGCCGGCGTAGATGTAGACCAGCAACGCCAGGCAGACCACTTCCCACGTCCCCGCCGCCATCGTCACGTCTCACCTTCCACCATCGTCAGCAACTGCTCGTACCACCGCTCGTGGGCCCGGACACACGTCCGCCAGTCGTAGCGTCGGACAGCCTCCTCGCGGGCGGCCCGCGCCAGCCGCCGGCGCAGCTGCGGCTCCGCCAGGAGCCGGCCGATCGCCCCGGCCAGCCGCGCGGGATCGTCGGCCGGGACCAGCAGACCGGTCTCCCCGTCGCGGACCACCTCGCAATTGCCCCCCACGTCCGTGGCCACGACGGCGCACCCCCGCAGCATGTACTCCAGGACGGCGTTGCTCAACCCCTCCGAATCGCTGCAGTTGACCCCGACGGCGAGCCGTCCCAGGTAGCCGCTCACGTCCTCGATCCGGCCGGCGAAGACGACACGATCACCCAGACCGAGCTCATCCGCCAGTCGCTCGTACCCGCGCCTCAGCTCCCCGTCCCCCACGATGTGCCACCGCACGTCCGGGAAGCGCTCCCTCAACAGGGCCGCCGCCCGGAGGAAGAGGTCGGTCCGCTTGACCCGCCGGTTCAGGTTGCCGACGATCCCGACCGCCGGGTCGGGCTCCGCGTGATCGACGAACTCGTACTGCTGCGTATCGACCCCGTTGGGGATGACCTTGAACCTTCCCTCGTCCAGCCCGTCGCGTCGGCAGGCCGTCTCCCGCACCGCCCGGCTGTTGGCCAGGAAGTGGGTGGCCAGCGGATAGATGCGCCGCATCAGGAACTCCTGGGCCGGTGTGCGCCAGAAGCCGAGATCGCGGAACGAGACGATCCGGACCGGAACCCCCGCCAGGCGGGCGGCAGCGATCCCCAGGACGGAGGCGTCCTGGAAGAAGGTCTGGACGATCCGCACCCGGTGTCGGCGCAACTCCTTCGCCAGCCGCCGGAGGCTGCGCCATCCCCCCGGGGCGATGAGCCGGGGTGTCGGCAGCTCCAGGTGCTCGACGGCGAGCCGGTCGACGGCGAGGGACGAGGGACGCAGCGTGCAGACCAGCGGGCGGAAGCGGCGGCGGTCGAGCCGCTCGAGCAAACCGAGCAGCTGCAGCTCCGTGCCCCCGCGCTGGAGGCTGTCGATGCAGTAGAGGATCGCGACCGGCTCCATCCCGCCTCCGTGGTTCTCTCCCGCAGCAGGTCCGTCACCCCCTGTCGCCCGGACCGTGCCAGTGTCGCACGTCCTTCCGGTCCGGGAAAGCGCCGGGGACGGACAGGGTGACTTTTCATCCCACTTGTGGTATCATCCGGTTCCTGCTCGTCGAGCGATCGGGCAACAGCGAACCATCATCATCCCACGGGACGATCGGGAGGACTTCATGCCGCTGCCATCGCCCGCCAGTTGCCGCACCCTGGTCGCGGCGCTGGTCCTGTCCACCATGGCAAGCGCCCCCGCCTGGCCCCAGGTCCTCGGCATCGCGGCGACGCCGCTGACCGACCTCTACAACGAGGACCGGGTCGACATCTCCTGCCAGTACGCCGGGAACCCGGACTCGCTGGTGTTCGAGTTCGGCGACGGGACACGGGCGGTCGTCACCCCCGCGCAGCTCCCCGTCCGTCACGTCTATCATCGGGCCGGACGCTACGACCTGAAGGTCACGTCCTGGGTGGCGGGTACACCATACTCGCTCACCGAGCCCGACTTCCTGCTCGTCCGCCAGCGCCCCCTGGCCGGGCAGAACATGATGTTCCTCCACCACTCCACCGGCCGCAACCTGGTCAAGGAGAGCGGCCTGCGGAGCATCCTGGAGCGGCACAACGACCAGCGCGGCACCGACATCCGCTTCTGGGACCACGACTACGCCAGCGGCAACACGTACACGGGGATCATCACCCCCGACAGCACCGTCTACCGCGACTGGATCTACGGCTACGAGGCCAACGACATCCAGCCCGACGGCTACTGGACCATCTTCGTCCAGGCGCCGGCCTTCCGCGACTCCCTGTTCCTGCGCCACGACGTCATCATCTGCAAGAACGACCACGCCACCGGCGACATCCTGGACGACGACCAGCTCGCCCAGTACAAGTCCTACTACCTGGCCATCCGCGACACCTTCGACCGGTATCCCGACAAGACGTTCGTCCTGATGTCCGGTCCGTCGCGGCTGCCCGAGAACACGACACCGGAGATCGCCGGCCGGGCCCGCGCCTTCTACAACTGGCTGCAGAGCCCGGAGTACATGAACGGCCACCCGAACATCGTCTTCTTCGACCTGTTCGACCTGCTGGCCAAGCCGGACGATCCCGACGACCCCGAGAGGAACACGACCCGGCCCGAGTACCGCCGTCCCTACGGCGACGACCATCCCAACACCTACGCCAACGTGACGATCGGCCCCATCCTCGCCGACCTGCTGATCCGGCTCGTCGACCCCGAATGGATCTCGTCGCTGACGGCCGCCCCCGCCGTCCCGCCGGCACCGCTGTACCTGGCGATCAACCACCCCAACCCGTTCAACCCCCGGACGACGATCCCGTTCGCCCTGGACCGCGCCACGACCGTCTCCCTGCGGATCTACGACCTGGCGGGCCGGCTGGTGCGCGAGCTGCTGCCGCCCGCACACCTGGCCGCGGGAGATCACCACGTGAGCTGGGACGGGCGCGACGAGGCGGGACGCGAGGCGCCCTCCGGCGTCTATCTCTACCGTCTGGAAGGGGCGGGAACGACGAGCACGCGCCGGATGGTGCTGGCGCGCTGAGCCGTGCCGGGCCGGAAGACGTGACCGCGGCCGCGCTGCCCCGCCGACGGTCAGCGGCGCAATCCGGCCAGCAACAGGCCCCTGGCAGCCGGCCAGCCGATCCGGTGCGAGAGGGCCGTGCGGTAGGCCCTCCGCGCCTCGGCGTGCTTCCCCTCGCGGCGCAGGTACCAGCCGTAGGCCGTCCAGAGCTCTCCCAGGCGACGGTGGAGCTGGCGTCGCTCCTCGGGTGTCAGGTCGGCGTCCCACTGGCGCTCCAGGACCGTGACCATGGCGGGGATTCGCCTCCCCCCCCGGGCCGTCACCCCCATGTCGTGCTTCCGGTAGGCGAACACCGGCCGGTCGATGAACAGCAGGTCCCAGCCGTGACGGACGATCCGCAACCACATGTCGCGGTCGTCACCGTTGGGCAACGACTCGTCGAATCCCCCTACGCGTTGGAGTGTTTCCAGCGGACAGACGACGCTCGAGGTCATTACGAAGTTGGCCCACAGCATCTGGTGGAACGCCTCCCGTGCCGCCAGGAGCCAGAGATCCGGCTCCGGCTGGGGAACCAGCGCACCGCGGAAACGGTGATATTCGGCCAATCCGCGTTCCCGGACGATCCTGCCTTCGCGGTCGATCTGCCGGCAATCCCCGCACAGGAGGCCCACACCGTCGCGGCGGGCGAAAGCCGCCACGGCCGCCGCGAGGTGCCCGGGCAACATGATGTCGTCGCTGTCCAGCAGGGCGATCAGTTCGCCGCGGGCCATGGCGATGCCCACGTTGCGGGGGCGGGAGGGACCACCGGAAGGCTCGATCCGCCGGCTGCGGACCCTGTCGCCGAAAGAGGCGATGACGTCCGGGGTGCCGTCGGTGGAACCGTCGTCGACGATGATGACCTCCAGGGACACCCCTTCCTGCGCCAGGGCGGACTCGATCGCCTCGGCGAGGAAGGCCTCGGCGTTGTAGGCGGGGATGACGACGGAGACAGCGGGTCGGTCTGTGGAGGTCATCGTCCCCTCCCTGGTGCAGCCGTACTCCCACCCCGAATCACCCCTCCCGAGAGGGCCTGCACATACACTTCACGATAGCGTTGCGCCATGCTTTCCAGCGTGAACCGCTCGCGTTGTTCCCTGGCGGCCGCCGCTCCCAACCGGCCGGCCAGCGCTGGATCATCCACCAGCCGCGCCACGGCACGGGCTATGGACCGGGCATCCCCCACCTCGACCAGCAGTCCGGTTCGTCCGTCCTGTAGAACCTCCGCCAAGCCGCCCACACGGGAGGCGACGATGGGCCGGCCAAGCGACATGGCTTCCAGGAGCGTGTAAGGCAACCCTTCATGCAACGATGGCATGAGGAGACAGTCGAGATGGGCAAGGTACTCGTGGATCCGGTTGCGGAAACCATGGAACCGGACCCTTTGCGACAATCCAGACGCCATGGCCTGTGCCTTGAGCGCAGGTTTCTCGGGCCCCTCGCCGAAGACATCCAGCACGACGGCCTCGGGCATCTCGGGAAGGGTCATCGCCTTGATGGCATGAGCGATCCCCTTGACCCGACCGAGCCGCCCGACGATGCCTACATGGAATCCGGCACGCGACAGATCTGCGGGGCGTGGGATGCCGCTGCCATCGATCGGCACGATACCGTTGTGGATGACATGTGTCACCATACCCCGGTGCGCGGCTTCGAAATGGCTGCCGACCTCTTCCGTGACATAGCAGACAATTGCTCGCAACCGGCGCGTAGCCCAGGTGTCGAGAGCGAGATTCCCCCGACTCTTGATCGCCTGCCATGCACTTCGCGGTGGCTCGGGCAGGCCGTGAACCGTCTTCACCGTCGGTAGGTGTTCCCCGGCGAGCATGGCTGTCACCGTAGACTTGTATCCGTGCACGTGGAGCAGGTCGATCCCCAGCTCCCGGAGCACATGCCGGAGACGCCGTGGAACCCTAGGGTCATGAGCGCAACATGATTTTACGATCGACGGTCTGAAACCTCTCTCCCTGAGCTCGGCTGCCAGACGACGGTCGTGAAAGAGAATCCCGAATGCCTCGATGCCCTCCATCGCCTTGAAGGTGGTGAGCAGATCGATGATCTGCCTCTCCACACCGCCGAACAACTCACCGGGAGAGATGATGGCAACACGCATGCGACGACCTTGACTGGCAGGGGGCGATCATTGGGCACGAACCTGCATGGGGATTCGCTCCGGTGGCGACCGACCGCAACGATGCCCGAGAACCGATGAGACGACCCTTCCTGGACGGTGGTATGGCTCTCAGGGTGTACGCACGGGGCGCCCAGGCAGTCCCGGCGGCCCCGGATCCTCGGTCATGAACATGACCGGGAACCCCTCCTGGTTGACCTCGCCGTTACCGTCCACGACGTAGAGATAGAGCTGCTGTCCGCTAGCGAAACTACCCTGGCGGGCCGTGATCTGGATCTGTTCCTCGGACCAGCTGACGGGTATCTGGATCTCGCGATGGGTACAGGCATCCCACTGGCTCGCATCCCCCACCTCCACTCGAGCCAGGGTAGTGTCGACATAGATCTCGCTCCAGTACCAGTTCTGGGAGGATGGAGTGCCATCGCCGTCGCTCGTGGCGTAGTAATGGTGGAAGTACAGACAGGTCACGTTGCAATCGGCATCCACGAACGTCCCGGACAGAGAGACCTCGGGCGTGCAGTTGTCCCACGTCTGCACCCGGCCGCCTCCCGCCGGCGTTCCCGCGTCGTAGAAGCACTCCAGCCGCCGCCATTCGTCCTCGCGTTTCAACGGGTGCCGCCAGTCGTCGGCCCTGTCATTGCCACTGCAATCGGTCACGTAGGTGTGACCGCTGCCGTAATCCAGGCCATACCGGAACTGGGGATTCGTATCCGGAGCCCCCAGGCGGGCGCCGCGCCAGCTCAGGACCTTCTCGTTGCGGGAGACCGCTCCCTGGGAATCATCATAGTACCAGGCGGAGACATACCATTTGGCTGCAGGCACATCGAACAGGGCCAGGGTGGAGTTGTAGTTGCCGCCCCCAAACTCCTGCAAGCACGTGACATCCCCCTCGTACCGGGACCTGGAAACGGAATAACGCGGTTGGAGATTGGACAGGGTGGCAAAGAGGGACCATGGGGGACCGTCGCCGGGAGCGACGAAGTCTCCCGGTGCGCCAGAATCGAAGTCATCCCATTTGAACGGCGCCGCTGGCACTTTCTGGCCGAACCCGGTGCCAGAGATGCTCGCCAGCTGGCGATCAGCGAAAACGGACACCCCCGTGACGACGGGAGCTGCAGCGGCAGCTGTATTCCAGATGACGATGCACACTGCAAGAAGGAGTCGGTTCATCTTTGCCTCCAGGGCGATATTCAGCAAGCTACATGCCATCCTTCCCTGTTGCAACACCCACTTTTGCGCCGGCTCGTCCAGCCAAGCCTTCGACAACCGCTGCGGCGACGGCCAAATCGGTTTCCCAGTTGTAGCGACGCAGTACGGCGGCACGCCCGCGTTCGCCCATCTGCTTCCTGATCCGGGCATTCGCCAGCTGCTGCATCGCCTTGGCGCAATCCGCAATATCCCTGTCAGCATACACCACACCACAATCCTCCTGCCGGACGATCCGGGCCAGCGGAACCGGATCCGCAGCCAGCACGGGCAGACCTCTTGCCATGTAATCAAACAGCTTGTTCGGGATCGTCGTGTCGGTATGCTCGGATCTGAGATGAGGGATGATACCGATATCGGCCCGTGCGAGCATGCCCGGCACTCGTCGGTGATCGACCCATCCGTGGAAGATCACGCTGTCCTGTAGCCGGTGTTTCCGGACGAGGCCCCGCAAGGCAGGGAGCGCCGGTCCCTCACCGACGATGTGCAGGCGAAAGGCAGGTGGGGCGGCAGGGAAACTGGCCATTGCCTCGATGACGTACTGTAAGCCCCTGTTTCGCGTGACGAAGCCCACATAGATCATCTCGATGCGGTCACCAGACATCGTCCCACTGCTCGGCCCGAGCATCCTGTCCCTGCCGTGCATGTCGATATCGTCCAGCCGGGGAGTGTTGGAGACGACGGAGATCTTTCCCGGTGACACCCCGAGACGAATGAGGCGTTGTTCCATCTCCTCGACCACCACGAATACGGCATCAGCCCGCTGAATGGCATATCGCTCCATCCAGGCCGCAGCCACTGGGTTCTTCATGACTAAGGAGGGCAGACGCCAGGGATCGTTGGCGATAACGTTCCGCCACATCGCCGGGTGGTTCTCCGCCATGTCGACCACGACGGGAATCCCAGCCCGCCCCCCCGCCTGGATGGCCAACGGTGCCAGCGGAACATCACGGACGATCAGCAGATCCGCCTTCTCGTCACGGAGTGCCCGGTCGAGAGTGTGGCGCCAGAAGGGGTTGAAGAAGGCCGGAACCGACAGGGCCTTCCGCAGGACACCTGGAACCGCGGGGTCGAGGACCCGACGGCAGTCCAGCCCCCCCTCAAGGCTGCGGACTGGTCGACCTGCCATGTTGCGGCAGACCAGCGTCACCTCGTGCCCTCGTTCGACGAGCCCGGTAAGCAGCTTGTCGATTCTCACATCCCATGGATAATCCTCGGCATAGAGGGCCACGATCCGCATGATCAACCTCTCCCGTGGGAGATTTCGTTCTATCTCGCGTCCCCGACGCCCTGATGCTGGTCCGGCATGCCGATGACGACCCTCATCTTTCCTGATGGGGTCCGCTGGATCCTCGGCACGAGGATGAAGGACAGTGTGGCCTCGGGGTCGATGACGGCACGAAAACGCCCTTCGAGCCAACGCATCTGCTCATCCGACCAGCCGGTATCCGCGACGACACGGACCTGGTAGGAAGTCGCCGACGACTGCTCTACCTGGAACTGGCGGATTCCACCGAGGCGTCGGTGGCATTCCTCGAAGATGTACATCACCGCCTCGGGGTGGATCTGCCGTCCTTGGCTGTTGGTGATGATGTCGTACGCCCTGCCATGGACGTGCTGGAGGACTCGCAGCGAACGTCCACACGGGCAGGCCTCCGGTGAGATTGTGCCAAGATCTCCGGTGCGATACCGGATCAGAGGGAAGGCGACGTTGTTCAGTTCCGTGACGACGATTTCTCCCTGCTGGCCGGGGGGACATGGCCGGTCCCCATCGAAGATCTCAACCAGCATGTTCTCTTCCGACAGGTGCAACGAACCATGCTCACACTCGTGAGCGATCGTTCCCAGCTCCCCGCACCCGTACTCGTTGAAGACCCTCGTGCCGAAAGCCTCCGCCAACAGGGCGCGCGTCGGCTCCGTCAGGACTTCCGAGGTCGTGATGACGCACTTCAACTTCAGACCATCCCGGACGGCGTCCTCCTCGACGTACCGGGCGAATTCACGCAGGATCGACACATAACCGTAGAAGTAGACGGGGTGAGCCGACAGGATGCGTTGCCAGACCTCCGCCATCCTCTCGGGAGCGACGTCGAAAGCGGATAGGCGGATCCTGTTGCAGACGAAATCGATCGTGCGTGCACGCCAACGATCTTTTCGCCCGTGAGGGACACCCCAGAAGCGGGCCTGCTTCTCTCCGATCCCGATACCCGCCCACTGATAGCCCCGCCAAGTGGCCGCCAACTCCCAAGCCCAGGCCGGCCTTGTCTTCCAGACGGTGACAGGCTGTCCCGTAGAACCTCCCGTCGTCTTGGAAACCACGCCGACTTTCACGCCAGCGGCCTGCAGCTCACGCGTGTGACGCTGGAGATCCCGTTTGGTCAGAAAGGGGCACACCTCCGCCCCCTCACCGATCGACCAGGCCCTGCGGGGAAGACGATCCCGATAGAACGGGACACGACGGCGGGCCTGCTCCAGCAAGGCTTCCAGACGATCCCGCTGGTGATCCCGTAACCGATCGGACGACCAGTACTGGCTCTCCTCCAGAGCGGTCATCCTCCGCCTGACATTCCCGGCCCGAAGCGTGGAGACCATGTAGTAGAGGGCCGCTCGGGGTCGCATCAGCCCCTCCTCTCCAGGGAGTATGTCCCCGGGATTCTCACGGGATCACCCTTCTCCCCACGACGCGGGAGGGAACGCTCGAAGCCGAGCACCAGTCCCCACTGTACCAGGACCATCCCGGCCACGAACCACCAGTAGACCTCGTACAGATCCATCCCGAAGACACCCAGGACAAGCCTGACGATCAGGAAGCCCTGGACGGCCGTCACCGCTGCCAGCAGGAAACGCAGCTCCCGTCCCATGTCGGCCACGCGCCGTGCGTCGACCCGGCGGGCTGTCCCGCGCGGGGGCGGCAGGCGATGTAGAAGCACACAGAGACGCCGCTTGATCTCGATGCAGCTACCGAGCATCGCTACGATCAGGAAGGTAAAGACCGCCAGGCCCTGCACCCCCAGATTCGTCGCCACCTCCAGGTAGAGATTGTGGGTGTCCTGGGAGCGCTTGA
>CAYTEO010000053.1:0-16992 GCA_964436825.1 uncultured Fibrobacteraceae bacterium
GCCAGGCGGCGATCGTCATCCGGGCTCGCGCGGTCCCCAGGATCGTCGTCGTGCCGGCCCCCCGGCCGGCGCGGGCGGTCTTCGTCACCACGCGTGCCCAACACCGGGTGCGGCGGGTCTGGATCCCCGGTCACTGGACCATCCGGCCGGGCTGCGGCCGCGTCTGGGTCCCTGGTCACTGGCGGCGCGTCTGACGCACCCTACCGTGTCACGAGGACGCCGGAGGTGCATCGCCTCCGGCGTCCCCCTTCCCGCGATGACGAACGACGCGATCAGTCGCCCCGGCGGGCGTGCTCCACGCGGACGCTGACCGAGCCGTCCATCTCCGCCCGCAGATCCGGCCGCGCCTCGGCCTCGGTCTTGATCCAGTCGTCGGGCAGGATCATGGCGGCGGTCAGCTCCTTCGCCACGACACGGGCCCGGGCCCGGGCCAGCTCCTCGGTCTCGGCCTGCACGACGACCTTCAGGGGCGCTGTGGGATGGTCCTGGCGGATCTGGTCCGCGGCGCGGGTCAACCAGTCGTGCCCGCTGCGGCGCAGCTCCTCCCGGTCGCGGACGAAGACCTCGTCGCCGGTCAGGTCCAGTCGCCGCTCGTCGCTCTCCATGTAGTCGACGGCCGGGATGCGGAAGCTGACGCCGGCATAGTTGTAGGTGTTCGTCCCCTCGTCGATGATCGTGAAGACGTAGCTGTAGGGGTATCCCACCTGCAGCATTTCCCCGTTGTCGCCCCGGCCGTCCCAGGCGATCTTGCGGGGCGGCTTCCCCTTGCCGCGGAACGTCTTGAAGACGTCGCCACGGAAATCGGTGACCGCCAGTTCCCAGGAACGGACCTTGCGCCCGTAGGAGTTGTCCGGGTAGAAGGTCACCACCGGCGTCCCGGCCGGATCGGGAAGCCAGCAGTGGGGGACCTGGTCGCTGGCCAGCCGGATGGGATTGTTCAGGAACGGTCCCAGTCCCTCGACGGGGCTGAGCGACAGGACCTGCTCGTCCATCCATGTCACGTACGTGTCGATGACCGACGCGGACAGCGGCAGGATGAACGCGCTCTTGTGGATGTCCTGCTGGACCTGGTTCTCTGCTTCGACGACCATCTCCGGCAGGCCGGTGCTGCTGTCCTGGCGCACGTCCACGGCCGTTGCCGTGATCGCGCCCAGTCCCAGCAGCAGCACCGCCGCCAGCCCGGTCGTCACCCCCCTGAGAGCCCTGTTGTCATGCATGGTGTCTCTCCTGGTCTCAGGTTATTCGCGATGTCGTGAGCCGTCTCAGCTCAGGCGGAAGACGATCGTGATCACCCCCCATTGCTCGACGCGCTTGTCCTGCGGCAGCGGCTCGAAGCGGAATTGGCGGATGGCGGCCAGCGCCGCCCGGTTCAGATCCTGGTGCGTCGACGCCTGCTGGATGTAGACGTTGTCCTTGACGCGGCCGTCGGGAAGGACGGTGAAGTGGACGGCCACGACGCCTTCCCAGCCCTGCCGCCGCGCCCGTTCGCTGTAGATCGGCAGGACGCTCTTGACGACCTTGCGGCCGACGATCTGGCCGCTGATCGTCATCGAGACCCCCTTGCCGGACATGGCTTCCGACCCGGTCTCGGCCAGCTCCTGCTGCGGCGCGGTCTGGGGGGCCGTCTCGGCGATGCTCGCCGCCGACGGCGCCTCGGCCACGGCCGCCCGGCGTCCCTTCAGGGACGGCCGCGACGAGGGCAGGACGTTGCCGGGACCGTAGTCCAGCAGGGTCCGGCGGCCCTTGGTGTTGGCGGCCAGCTCGACCGGGGCGTCCACCGCGGCGGCCGGGCGGCGCTCCTTCCCCCTGGGCAGCAGGCTGGCCACGTCGCCCTTGTAGACCTCCTGCCCCGGCTCCAGTCGACCTCCGACCAGGGCGGCGTTGCCCCCCTCGACGCCGCCGGCGGGCAGCTCGAGGGCGAGGTTGCGGTTGCCGCCGCCGTGGCCGACCTCGAAGTCGACGTCGCTGAGGTCGAGCTTGCTCTTGCGCCCCACCAGCGCCTTGCCGGCCGTGGGCATCTGCTGGCGCGGCTGCCGCGAGGTCAGCTTCGGCGCGTCCAGATCGGCCGCCATCAGGTCCCGGTGCCGCAGGTTGCCGGTGTCGATGCCGGGAGCCGACACCTCGGCGAACCGCTTCGACTCCAGCCGGCGGGTCTGGACCTGCGCCAGCTCCCGCCGCTGGGCGGGGGTCAGGCGCGGCGCGTCCAGGTCGGCCACCTGCCGCGACTTGAGCACCGGCCGGGTGACCAGCTTGGGCAGGGACTGCAGCCGCGGACGGCTCCTCAGGGCCGGCTGGGGCACCGGGGGCTCCGGCTCGGCGGTCTTGGCCTCCTGGACCGGTTCGGCCGGCTGCGGCTTGGGGACGACCTTGGGCTTGGTCTTCAGGCGGACCTTCTTGGCCACGTCCTCGCCGTAGCGGGCCTCGATGTAGGCGATCTCGGTCAGCTCGTCGACGTGGTCCCGGACCGTCTCGGCCCCGGCCCGTAGCAGCAGGGAGATCAGCAGGAACAGGCCGGCGTGCACCAGGATGCTGAAGGTGAAGCCCCCGGTGGTGGCGGCGCGACGGCTGACGACCTGGCGCATCATCATGGGGCTCCCTCCCCTGCGGCGGCCTTCTTGTCCGTGGCGATGGCGATCCGCGGCGCCTTGGCCGCCTCCACCTGGGCGATCAGCCGTTCCACGTCCCCGTACAGCAGGTTGCGGTCGGCCTTGACGACGGCCACCGCATCGGGATTCTCCTCGAACAGCGGCAGCAGCGTCTCCCGCACCTGGTCCAGGGTGACCTCTTCCTCGCCGATGTAGATCTTCCCGTCGAGGGTGTAGGTGATCTCCGTCTTGTCGGTGTCGTCCATCTGGTGCGCCCTGGCCTCGGGCAGCGCCACGTCGTGGGGCGTCTCGCTCAGGAACGGCGAGATCATCATCAGGGTCAGCACGACCACCAGCGACACGTTGATGACGGGGACCACGTCCACCTTGCTGTTGTAGCGATAGACCTTCATGATCCCGCCCCCTCGCCGCGACGGTTCAGCAGCGCCAGACTCGTGGCTCCCGCCCCCTTGGCGGCGTCCATGACGTGGACGACATCGTTCAGCTTCACCAGGTCGCTGGGGACGATGACCACGGTCTTGTCCAGCCGTTGCTGGAGGCGCTCCCGCAGCACGGACTCGAGCTGGTCGGGGGTCACCGCATCGCCGTTGAGCTTCAGGCCCTCGGTGGTGACGGTCACCATCAGCAGCTCGTCCTTGTCGTCCTGCGGTCTGGTCGTGACGACCGTCTGGCTGGCGTCCGCGTGGGTGGCGTTGACCTGGATGCCGTTGCCCAGGATGGCCGGCATCGTGATCAGGAACACCACGATCAGCGTCGTCGTCACGTCGGCCAGCGGCGTGATGTTGGGATCGTTCTCCTCACGCATCGCCGATCGCTTCACACCCGGCATCGCGCCCTCCTACTGGCTGACGGTGACCGGCTGCTGGGCGACTTCGCTGGCGGCGTCGATCAGGGCGTCGACGTCCTGCACGCCCCGACCCGGTGTCCCGGCGGTGGTGCCGCCGTTGCGCTGCAGGCTGCCGAGCATCCCGAAGAACTCCTCGCGGACGTCCTCCAGCTCGATGATCCGGGTCCGGATGCGGCGGACGAAGAGGTTGAAGGCGACGGTGGCGATGACCGCGACGATGATGCCGGCGGCCGTGGTCAGCAGCGCCTCCGACACGCCCATGGCGACCACGGCGCTGCCGCCGGCCCCGGTGCGGGCGATGTCCGCGAAGGCGCGGATGATGCCGATGACGGTTCCGAGCAGGCCGAGCAGGGGAGCGATGTTGCTCATCGTGCCCAGGACACTCAGGTTCCGCTCCATCTCCACCTGCTCCACCTCGATGGCCGTGTTGAACCGCTGCTGCAGCTCGGCGCGGGGGAGCTCGAGGTGATCCAGGACCTGCGAGACGACGCGGGCCGCCGATCCCTTCTGCTGGCGGCACCAGGCCGCCACGGCGTCGGCGTCACCGGCGCGCAGGCGCTTGCCCAGCTCCTGCATGAAGCCGACGACATCGGTGCGCGTGCGCAGGAAGAAGAGCGCCCGCTCGATGGTGTAACCGACGGTGACGATGGAGCAGAGCAGCAGCACGACCATCGTCGGCGAGGTCTTGAACAGTTCGATGAGCGACATTCCCAGCATGGCGGTCACTGTCCTTCCGTGT
The DNA here is from genome assembly GCA_964436825.1 of uncultured Fibrobacteraceae bacterium. Taxonomy (GTDB): domain Bacteria; phylum Krumholzibacteriota; class Krumholzibacteriia; order LZORAL124-64-63; family LZORAL124-64-63; genus CAYTEO01. Next base: position 4,193 of record CAYTEO010000053.1, read on the forward strand.
TGTGCCGGTCAACGACCGGCGGCCTGTGCCTGGATCTCCTCGATGCGTCCCTGCGCCATGGCTGTCCACTCGGGCTTGCCGCCCGAGGCCACGATGCGGTTGTAGGCCTGCAGCGCCGAGTTCCAGTCCCCCTGCTTCTCGCTCAGCTCGCCGATCTGGACGAGGCTGGCGATCCGGTGGGGATCGGTCAGGTTCTTGCCGCTGGCCGACAGCTCGTAGCTCTGCAGTGCGGCGGCCGGATCACCCAGCTTCTCGTGGCACTGGCCCATCAGGTACCCGAGCTCCTCGATGCTGGCCTCCCCCTTCTCCAGCGCCTGCTGGTAGTACTGCAGCGCGTGCTGGTAGTCCCCCAGCTCCTCCTGGTAGAGCCCGCCGATCTGGTAGGCCAGGCCCTGGGAGCGCTCGTGGTCGGGGAAGTCGGCCAGCAGCCGTTCCAGCACGCCGATGGCGGTGGGCCAGTCCTCCAGCGACTGGTAGCAGAGCGAGGCGTTGTAGAGGGCCAGGGGCGCGTACTCGCTGTCCGGCATCTTGTCGGCCAGACGCTCGTAGACCGCGGCGGCTTCCTCGTAGCGCTCCAGCTTGAACAGGACCGTCCCCTCGCGGAACCGCGCCAGCCCCACCAGGTCGTGATCGGGGTGGGTGGTGGCGAAGTTGCGGTACCCGGCCAGTGCCTGTTCGAGCTGGTTCATCCGGTAGTAGCTCTCCGCGAGATAGAACAGGGCCCCCGGCGCGCTCTCGCTGTCCGCGAAGTCGAGGGTGACCTTCTCGAACGCCTGCGCCGCTTCCTCGTACTTACCTTCGGCAAAAGCGTTTTGACCTTTAGTCCAGTAGTAGTCGGCGGCCAGGGGACTGTCCCCGTGGGTCGCGATGTACTGCTCCATGTCCTTGCCGCTGCGGTAGTAGGAGGACTGGATGGCGAGCTGCGCGTCCTCGACCCGCGGATCGTCCGGGAACTGCCGGGTGAAGGCCTCGAAGGCCGCCACGGCGGCGTCGTCCCGCTGCAGGTTGTAGTAGCAGTTGGCCAGGCCGAAGGCGGCATCGGCGGCGTGCTTCCCGTGGGGGAACCGCTTGCCGAGCTGCTGGTAGGTGGCGATGGCGTCGTCGAACCTGCCGAGACCGAACTGGGTGTCGGCCAGCCGGTAGAGCGCCTCCTCCACCTGCGGGGCGTCGGGGAACTGCTGGACCAGCTGGCTCCAGGCGTCGACGGCGTTCTCGTAGTACTGCAGCCGGTAGAAGCAGTCGCCCTGGTTCAGCAGCGCGACGGGGGCGTCGGGACTGTCGGGGTTGTCCTGCAGGTAGCGGGTGAAGTGCTCCAGCGCCTCCTCGTACTTGTGCTGGTTGAAGTAGACCGAACCGATGGCCAGGGAGTTGCTGCTCTTCTCGCTGTCGGCGTTGCGCAGCTCGAGGAGGAACTTCTCCTGCTCCTGCATGGCCACGTCGTACTGGCCCAGCTGGCTGAGGCTGGCCACCAGCCCCTGCAGGCTGGCCGCCGCCACGTCGCTGCGCGGGTAGCCGGTCAGGACCATCCGGTACATGCCGCTGGCCTCGCGGTAGAGGCCCTGCGCGTAGTAGGCCTCGGCCAGGTCGTAGTAGGTCCGCGCCCGCCAGACGCTGGGGGTGGGCAGCAGGCGGTTGGCCAGGAACCGGTAGTTGGTGATCAGCCGGTCGTACTGGCCGCGCTGGAAGTAGGTCTGGGTGGCCAGGAAGAGGGCGCGCTCCCCCTCCTCGGTGTTGACGTAGCGGTCCATGACGTTCTGGAAGTCCTGGACCGCCTGGTCGTACTCCTCCAGCTGGAGGTGGCTGTAGCCCTTGAGGATCTGGACCCGGGCGGCCAGCCGGTCGCCGGAGAAGCGATCCAGGAACTGCTGGGCCATCAGGATGGCCTGGGCGTAGTTGCCGTCCAGGGCGTAGGCGTAGACGATCTTGTGCAGGGCGGCGCTGGCCAGGTCCGTGTCGGCGGCGCCGCGGACGACCTCGGTGAAGGCGAACACGGCGTGGGAGATGCGCCCCAGCTCCATCCAGGCGTCACCCTCCAGGTAGCGGGCGGCGGGGACGACCGGATCGTCGGGCAGGTCCTCGACCAGTCGTTCCAGCTTGTGGATGCAGTCGTTGTACTGCCCCAACCGGTAGTCGGTGCAAGCCAGCTTGTAGCGGGCCATCGGCACGTACTTGCTGTCGGGAAAGCGGTCCAGGAAACGGTGGTAGCTGCGCTGGGCGATCTCGTACTGGCCGCTGCGGTAGAAGGCCTCGGCGATGCTGAACGAGACGTCGTCGTTCAGGGGACTGTCCGGGAACATCCGCTGGGCCTGGCGATAGCGCTGGATGGCCAGGATGTACTGGCCGTCGGCCTCCAGGCAACGGCCCAGGTAGTAGAGTCCCAGGTCCGTCTTGACGCCCTGGAAGTACTCGGCGGCCTCCTCGTAGTCGCCGCGGACGTAGGCGAACAGGCCGAGGACGAACTTCACCTGCGGCAGGTCCTGGTAGCCGGGATGGTCCTCCAGCAGGCGCTGGTAGGTCTTCTCCATCTCCCGCCACTGGAGCAGCGAGGCGTGGGCCTGGCCCTGCTCGAACAGGGCCTCCCCGGCCAGGTAGGTGTCACCGTACCGGTTCAGCAGCTCGGTGTAGACCTCCAGGGCGCGCCGGTACTCGCCCATGTTGAACAGGCACTCCCCCTGCCGGAGCAGGGCGCTGGCCTCCAGGTAGCGGGTCTTGCCCTTCTCCTTGCGGACCCGGTCGTACTCCTTCAGGGCCGCCTTGTAGTCGCCGTCCAGGAAGTAGCACTCGGCGGCCATGAAGCGGGCCCGGGCGGCCCGGCTGCTCTTGCCGTAGTGGCTCAGGTAGAGCCGGTACTGCTGGAGGGCCGCCGTCTTGTCACCTTCCTGGGAGAAGACCTCCCCCGCCGCCCGCCAGAGGGCCTCCTCGCTGGGAATCATCTCCTCCTTGTCACCGGCCCATCCCGCCGGTGCCGCCAGCAAGAGGATCAGCAACCACGGAACGAGAGCGCGCAGCTGTTTCATCGGTCGTCCTCTCCGCTGTTCCTGTCGAGCGAACCGTTGATATCGATCTTGATCGGCGTCCGGGACCGGTTCCTGAAGCCCAGGATTCGCACGGCGGTCTCGCTCTCCCAGCGCCGGCCCAGATCGTCGTGCACGAGCATCCGCACGGTGTAGGTCCCGTCGCCCACCAGCCGGCCGTTCTCGTCCTCGCCGCCCCAGGTCAGCTCCGCGGGGGGCGGTCCCTCGTCGCCCAGCACCCGTACCGGCCGGCCGTTCTCGTCCACGATCTCCAGCTGCCAGTCGGCGATCTTCCCCCGCAGGGCCGTGGCGATGTCGAAGGTGACCCGACGGTCGTTGCCGGTGGGACTGAAGTGGAGCCGATCGGCCAGGATCTGGACCCCGTCGACGATGCCGAAGCGGAGCGTCGCGCTGACGACGGAGATCGATCCCAGGTCGTGGCTGAGGTAGGCGTAGTCCAGCTGCCAGTTGCGGTAGAGGATTCCCCCGCCGAAGGCGAGCTGCTCGTGGGTCGTGTCGTAGCCCCCGCGCATGACCAGGTTCTCCAGGGGATGCCACTCCATGCCGCCCTGGACGTTCATGTCCATGTCGTCGGTCTTGATGATGTCCGTCAGCAACAGCAGCCGGTCGTCGAAGAAGTGCAGGGCGAAGCCGCCGCGCAGCGTCCGGGCCAGCTTCTCGGGGACGTCGTCCAGGGTGATCTCGGGCTGCAGGGCGTTCTGCCAGGCGAGTCCCAGGCTCAGGCGCCGGTCCGGGCGCAGGTAGAGGCCGACGTCGGCGCCGATCCCGGAGCCGGTGACGCCGCCGATGTCCTGGGAGATGGACTTGAAGCTGACTCCCCAGCCGAAGCGGCTGCCGCCGCGGGCGTAGCTGAGGGAGAAGACCCCCTCGCTCTCGTCGAAGGTGTCGCCCAGGTCCTCCCACAGGGACGCCCGTTCGAAGTCGCCGCTGGTGACATAGGAGCCGCTGAACGCGAAGACCCCCTTCCCCTCGCGCGGCAGGCCGATGGCGAAGTAGGAGTACTTCGTGTCGGCGAACAGGGTCGCGCCCATGCCGGTCAGCTCCATCGTCCGCAGCTGGGAGAGGCCGGCGGGGTTCCAGTAGGTCTCCGCGACGCCGTCGCCCAGTGCCGTGACGGCGCCGCCGAGGCCCAGGGTCCTGGCGCTGCTGCCGAAACGCAGGAAGGCGCCGGCCACGCCCCCGTCGTCCCCCGCGACGGCGATCCCGCTGCCCACCAGCAGGAGCGCCAGCAGCAGCAGGGCGCCGCGGCGGCCGTGGCGGGGGCGCTGGTTGCGATTCCATGCATGCAGTCTCTGGCGTCCCATGGCACCTCTCCTATTTCACGACCGCGATCTTGCGGCGCAGGTCGTAGCCGGGGCCGGTGATGCGGCAGATGTAGCCGCCGTTGGCGACCACGTCCCCGCGGCCGTTGCGTCCGTCCCAGACGAACTGGGCCGTGCGGCCGCCCGTCGCGTCCAGCCGCTCGGTCAGGACCTTCGTCCCGTAGAGGTCGTAGATGGTCAGGGTGGCCGTCCCGTCGCGCGGCGGGTTGAACAGGATGATCGTGTTCTCCCGGCCGGCCCGGAACGGGTTGGGGCGGTTGGAGATGGGCTTGGTCGCGGTCAGGGCCTGGGTCGTGTACAGGTTGACCGTGTGCATCTGTTCGGCGACCCCGGTCCCCTCCACGGCGAGGTAGCGCAGCACGTGCAGGCCGGGCGTCGCGGGCACGAGGTCGGCCAGGGTGAACGGCCCCTCGTAGACGGTCCGGGGCATGACCCCGTCGGCGTGGTCCACGTCGAACAGGATCTGGACCGACGTGCCGGTCACTCCCGGCGCGGCCGCCAGCACGATCTCCGTGTCGAAGCTGACGTACAGCCCGTCCTCGTAGTCGTCGGAGACGCCGTCGAGGGTGATCTGCGTCACCGGCGGGCCGGCCACTTCCACCAGGACCCGCCGCGGGGCGATGGCATCGACCTGCCCCTCGATCAGCAGGGAGCGGCTGCCGTACTCGGTCACCTGGACGACCGCCGCGGCGCGACCGTCGACATCGGTCGTCAGCAGCACCTCGGACCCGCCCTCGGGATCGAACCCGCCGTCGCCTTCCAGCAGCGTCAGGCGGACCTGGGCACCGTCGGCCGGGTTGCCGGCACCGTCGGTGGCGCGCACCTCCACCAGGACGCGGTCGCCGGGCCGCAGGAGGCGGTCCAGGGGCGAACCGTCGGTCTCCAGGACGGCCAGGGAGAACTGCTGGGCCGGCGCCGAGCGGACGGTGATCAGGTGGCTGAGGATCTCGCCCCCCTCGTCGTCGGTGACGCGCAGGTAGATGGACTCGGCCCGGTCGTAGACCTGGTCGGGCAACAGCGCCACGCCGCCGACGGTCGTGCCGTAGGTGTAGCGCAGGTTGCCGGACGGGGTCAGGGACGGGTCGGGGCGGGTCGCGCCGGACCAGGCGTTGATGGCCGCCAGGTTGAAGGCCGTGTCGAAGCCGGTGACCTGCAGGCCCGTGTTGACGTCGACGCGCCGGACCTCCAGGGGCCACGGTTCGCCGGCGACGACCGTGTCCGGCGCCACGATGGCGTAGGTGACCCCCAGGGGGATGACCGTCACCGGGTCGCTCGTGGCGCTACGCCCGCGCTCGTCCTGCACCTTGATGACGATCTCCTCGCTGGCGCCGTAGGTCTGGTCGGTGATCTGGGCCTCGCCCATGACCAGCTCGCCGCTCGTCACCCCGAGCGTGGCCGTCGCCTCGGTCAGGTCGGAACGCAGGGCCGTCAGCGTGAAGCCGTTGCCGGCCGGGACCGGCTCGCCCGTGTAGGGATTGAGCAGCCGGACCGTCACCGGGAAGGTGGCCGGCGGCCCGACGAAGACGGTGTCGGGGACGGTGACCTCGTACCGGGCCTCGGCCACCGGCACGGTCACCTGCCCGGCCGTGGCCAGCGGATGATGGACGTCCCGGGCGGTCACCGAGAGGTTGCCCGCCACGTCCAGGACGATGGGGATCTGCCGGCGACCGGAGACGAACGGCGCCGCCTGGTCGTCGGCGTTGACGTACTGCAGGGCGCCGGGCTCGGAGCACTCCAGGGTGATGGCGCCGTCGCCGAGGGAGGTGACGACGTTCCAGAACTGGTCCACCGCCCGGATCTCGACGGTGAAGGGCAGCCCCGCCGCCTGGACCAGCGGCTCGCCCGTCTTGCCCGTCCCGCTCTCGGCGCCGGGATCGGGAATCTCGCCCGGCGCGATGATCTGCAGCTGCTTGAAGCCGTCCGGCAGCATCCGGCAGCTGTTGCTGATCCCGGTGCGGCCCTGGCCGTCGGCCACGACGAAGTAGATCTGCTGGGCCAGGGTATAGCTCTGCTGGACGACGGCGTGGCCGTCGACGACCATCTGCTGCCCGATGCCGAGAACCCCCGCCCCCGGCTCGCCCGTGGCGGCGTCGTAGACGGTGATCGTCACCAGGTTGTCCTGGCCGGTGACCCGCAGGCCGGTGTTGGCGTCGATCAGCTCGATCTCCAGCGGGAAGGTCTCAGGCCCGCCGACCGTGGCGCTGTCCGGCACGGTGACTGCGTAGTAGAGGCCCCCGGTCAGCATGTGGATCGGCTCGCTGACGGCGGAGCGACCGAAGTCGTCGCTGACCCGGATGCGGATGTCCTCCAGGGTGTCGTAGCTCTGGTCCGTGATGACGGCGACCCCCTCGACCAGGTTCGTCCCCGTCACGCCGAGCTGCCCCGAGGCGGGGGCGTAGTCCGCCCGCACGGGCTCCAGGCGGATGGGGTTGCCCGCGCCGGTGATGACCGAGCCGTCGTCGGGGTCGACGAGACGGACGACGCAGGTGAACCCGGGCACGCCGCCGGTCTGGGCCGAGTCGGGCACGTCGATCTGGTAGACGTACGGCGCCAGGGTCGGGACCCGCACCGTCTGGCCCGGCAGGGCCGGGCGCAGGGTGTCGCTGACGGTGATCCCCACCTCGCCCTGGGCGGTCAGGAAGAGGCTGAAGTCGCGCTCCCCGGCCAGCAGCGGGACGTCGTTGATGTCGGGGTTCGCCGGCAGGTCGCACGAGCCGTCGCTGGCGTCCAGGTGGATGGCCGCCACGCTCGTCGTGTCGACGGGATTCCAGAAGTGGTCCACGGCGCGGACGGTCACGTCGAAGCGCAGGCCGGGGCGCTGCGCGTCGGGCGCGCCGCTCTTGCCGGTCTCGGCGTAGAGGGGATCGCCCGGGCGCGGCGTCTCGCCGGGCGCGATGATCTGGAGCCGCTCGTAGCCCGCGGGCCGCAGGTGGAACAGGGGGCTCTGCCCCACCAGCCCGGTCGTGTCGCTGACCTGCACGGCGAAGGTCCCCGCGGTCGTGAAGCTCTCGTCGAAGGTCACCGCGCCGGCGGCCAGGCGCTGGGTCGTCACACCCAGGGCGCCGATGACGGGCGTGCCGTCCTGGTCGACCATCCGGATCTGGACGGGCCGGTCGTCGTCGACGGGAGCGCCGGTCTCGGTGTCCACCAGACGGATCGAGACGGGGAAGGTGGCGGGAGGACCGACCACCAGCGGCACGGAGTAGTCGACGGTGACGATGTAGGCCAGGTCGTTGGGCACCACCTCGATGATGTCGCTGTACCCGATCCGGCCCGACGCGTCGCTCACCTCGACCACCAGCCGGCTGGGAGTGTCGTAGGCCTCCCCCTCGATGGTGACCACGCCGCTGTCCAGGGTCGCGCTGGTGACCAGCAGCTGGCCCGGCGCCTCCTGCAGGGTCGCGGTCAGCGGCCGCAGGACGATGTCGTGGAAGGCGTTGGTCTGGACCGTCCCCGTCTCGTCGACGAGCTCGACCGTCAGCGAGAAGGTGGACGGCGGCCCGGCGTGGACCGTGTCCGGGGCCGTGATGCGGTACTGGGCCCCCTCCTCCACCTGGACCGTCACCGAGTGGCCCAGCACCTGGTCGTCGTCCAGGTCCAGGGCCGTCAGGGTCACCAGCCCCACCGTGCTGAGGCTGATGGGGAAGTCGATCTGGCCGTGCTGGAGGAACTGGTCGTTGTTCAGCGGGTTGTCCGGCCCGAGCGAGGCGTCGTCGCTGGTCAGGTGGATCCGGTGCGAACTGAGATCGACCAGGTTCCAGAAGCGGTCCACGGCCCGGACGGCCACCGGGAAGCGGAGCGTGGCGATCTGGGGGGCGGGGCTGCCGGTCTTGCCGTCCAGCTCGGGACCGCCGGGCTGGGGCGTCTCGCCGGGAGCGACGATCTGCAGCCGGTACAGGGGGCCCGGGTTCACCTCGACGACGCTCGTGTCGGTCCTGGCCGGTGCGGCCAGGTCCAGGACGGTCAACGAGTCCAGGCCGGCGGTCCGGGGCACGATGTCATAGCTGGCGCTCCCGCCGGCCCCCAGCGCCACGTCGTTGGGCGAGAGCAGGTCGTGGAAGTCGCCCAGCGCCAGGTGGACGAACGGCTGGCTGTCGACAGGGTTCCACCAGGCATCGACGGCCTGCACGACGGCGGTCACCGTGTCGCCGGCGGTCACCGGCAGGGGGGCTCCGAACTTGCCCGGCGCCTCGCCCGGGGTGGCCGACTCGCCCGGCAGCAGCAGGCGCAGCCCGGCGTACGGTCCCGCGAAGACGGTGAAGGCGTTGCTGCTGCCGCTGCGCCCGTAGACGTCCTCGGTGGCCGTGATCCGCACCCCGGTCCCGGCGCGGGTGATGCGGGTCTGCCCGCGCCAGACACCCTGCAGGGAACCGCTGCCGTAGCCGTCGGCCAGGCTGATCCGGATCGGCTCGAGGACCTGGCCGTCCATGTTGACCGTCAGGGTGACGCTGTCGGTGTAGGAGGCGATGTGGTTACCGTAGGCGTCGCGGGCGATGACCGTCAGGTTGGGCAGCCAGGCGCCGGCCTGGATGTCGGGGATGGGCTCCAGCGGCAGCGTCGGGTCGGGGTTGGTGCTGTTGTCGATCCCGATGTCGAAATGGTCGATGACGCCGGCCTGCAGGGGCACGACGGTCGTCCCGTACTGCCCGGTGGCCGTGTCCTCCACGCGGATGACCTGCTGGTTGGGATTGGCCAGGGTCACCAGGGTCACCGGGTAGCTGACGCTGCTGGTGTAGAGGGTCTGCTCCCCGGCCGGCAGGACGGCCGCCGTGTCGCTGCAGGTGAAGGTGGCGGTCAGCGGCAGGGCGGGATCGCCGCTGTCGACGGGATTGAAGAAGTAGTCGGTGACGTAGACGGTGACGTTGAAGCTCGCCCCGGCATCCTGGACCGTGGGCGTCCCGATCTTGCCGGTGGCCTCCAGTGTCCCCGGGTCGAGGGACTCGCCGGGAGCCACCACGACGACGCGGCTGTAGGTGCTGGGGTTGATGTCGATGACCGACGAGTAGCTGTCCTCGAGGCCGGCGACCGAGGCCATCAGCCTCTGCTCGCCGGCGGTCAGGAAGACGACGATGTAGTTGCCGGTGCCGTTGAGCGTGATGATCCCGTTGGGGATGGGCGTGCCGCTGTCGTCGTACAGGAGATAGTAGCCGGTCGGGCAGCTGATCGTCACGACCCGCGAACCGGAGACGAGGTTGCCGTAGCGGTCCACGGCGCGCAGCTGGGTCGGGTTGACGGCCATCCCGGCCGTCGAGCTGTTGGGGCTGCCCAGGTTGCCGCCGAACTCGGGATCGCTCAGCCCCGGCGTCCAGGTCTCGCCGGGATAGGTGAACAGGACCTTCTCCATGGGACCGGCGTTGACCTGGAAGTCGCCGCTGACGGCATTGACGCCGGCGTTGCTGTCGATGACCAGCCGGACGCTGAAGGCCCGCTTGGTGACCTGGATGTTGGCGTTCAGGACGCCGTCGACGAAGGTGTTGGTGCTGGTGATCAGGTAGTCGGCGCTCTCGTCGCTGGCCCCGATCCGCACCCGCATCGAGACCGGCCCGTTGAAGGGGAAGAGGTTGCCTGCCGCGTCGTAGGCGATCACGCGGATGGGGAACGGCGTGGTGGTGACCCGCACCTCGTTGGTGTCGAAGACGGCGTAGTCGAACTCGAAGCGGTCCAGCCCGCCGGGATTGATCTGCACGTAGCTGGTGCTGGAGGCCGTCACCGCGCCGCTGGCCTGGACGGTCACCTGGCGCTGGCCCGCCTGGATCAGGGTCACGCTCTGGTTCGACAGCAGGTTGCCGGTCATCGTCGCGTCCGGCGGCAGGACGACGCCGGCGCTGGTGTCGTCGGTCAGCCAGTGCAGGTCGGGGTAGGGACCGGTGTCGACGGGGTTCCAGTACTGGTCGACGGCGTAGACGTCGATCCCGTTGAAGGCGAAGCCCGAGGTCTGGGGCAGCGGCGTACCGCTCTTGCCCGGACTGATCCCGGGGGTGAGCGTCTCGCCGGGCAGCAGCAGGACGATCCGGGCCAGGGGACCGGGGTAGAGCGGCGAGACCAGGGCGCTGCCGGTGGCCGGGCCGGCCTGGCCGGGATAGGTGACGCTGTTGGTGGCGGTCACCGTGTTCTGGTGGGCGACGGGATCGGTGCCCTGGAAGACGACGTCGATGGTCCCCACGCCCAGGCTGAAGCCGCTGCCCGGCATCGTCACCGTCGGCCCGGCGGTGAAGTGGCCCACGTCGGGCTGCAGGGTGACGTCGTCGGCGAAGTTCTTGACCGGGTTGTTGGCGTCGTCCCGGGCCGTGATGGTCAGGGTCACGGTCTGCCCCACGTACTTGTCGCCGGCCGGCACGGCGATGTCGAAGTGGTCCACCGGCTTGTAGCAGTTGATCTGCGTCTCGGCGAAGGGGACCGAGGCGTCGTCCTGGTCGGAGACGCGCAGCCGCACCGGCTGGCCGTCGGCCAGGAAGGCGACCCCCGTGAAGATCCGCTCGCCGCTCTGCAGGTACTCCGCGCCGGGCAGGTCCGCCGGCACGTCCGGCGAGGAGAGGACGGCGTGGACGTAGTCGGCGGCGGTGTCGGTGGTCCCGTCGGCGTTGACGGCTCGGACCAGCACGCTGAAGGTCTGCTGGACGGTGACCGCGGGGTAACCCTCCACGATGACCGGGTCGATGACGGAGATCTCCAGGTGGTCGAAGGCGACGGCCGCGGGGGCCACCCCCAGGACGATCAGCAGAGCCGTCAGGAGCGTCGTGGATCGGTTGCGTCGGTTCATGGTCGACCTGCCGTGTGGTGGCTATTGACCGGTTCGCCGGACCGGAATCGTGCATGTTGCAAAGCCGGAAGCGCCCGGGGCGGTCCCGGGCCGGGCAACGTCTTATCGGTGCAAGCGATATGCCATGGCCCGGGATCGCTCCCGGTTTCCGGAAAGGGGGAATCGTTCCCCGGGCTGCGCTCCCGCGGAGGGTCCGCGGGAGCCTTGACGGGGAACGGCGCGGGTGCTATATCCTTGATTCGATGGTCATGAAATTGTCATCAGGAAAGGAGCTGCCATGTCCATGCGTCTGACCGGGTTGTTCGCGCTGGCCGTCCTGCTCGCGTCCGGCAGCGCCCGGGCGTTGCCGTCCAAGTGCGAGACCTGCCACGCCAAGATCACGCCGCTGCTCGTGGAGGACTTCAACCGGGGCGCCATGTCCAAGGAGATGGACTGCACCGGCTGCCACGGCGACGCCCACCAGGGGATGGACGACGTCGACAAGGCGGTCCTGCCCACCATCGAGACCTGCGCCGAGTGCCACGAGGACCAGGCCAAGCAGTACCTCAGCGGCAAGCACGCCCTGGGCCTGATCGCCCTGGAGGCCATGCCGTACACCCACATGCAGCCCGACGCCTTCATCGAGGGACAGAAGGGGTGCGGCGGCTGCCACACCCTGGGCCTGACCGACCAGGCGGCCCGGCAGACCGAGGGACGCCGCTACTACAAGTACGGCATGGACTGCCAGAACTGTCACACGCGCCACGCCTTCTCCAAGGCCGAGGCCCGCGAGCCCGAGGCCTGCCAGACCTGCCACATGGGCTTCGACCACCCGCAGTGGGAGATGTGGTCCGGCAGCAAGCACGGCGTGACGTACCTGATGAACCGGGCCATCGACCCCGACAACCGGCACCGTGCCCCCACCTGCCAGGACTGTCACATGCAGGACGGCGACCACCGCGTCTTCTCCGCCTGGGGCTTCCTGGCGGTCCGCCTGCCGGAGGAGGACGAGGAGTGGATGAGTTACCGGGTTTCCATCCTGAAGGCCCTGGGCGTGCTGGATCCCGACGGCAACCCCACCGCGCGGCTGGACGTGGTCAAGGCCGGCAAGGTGGCCCGCCTGAGCGCCGAGGAGTTCCAGGCCGAGCGGCAGCGGTTCGTCACGGCGTGCGAGAAGTGCCACACGCCCAACTTCGTGAAGGAGAACTTCAAGAACGCCGACCTGATGGTGAAGGAGGCGGACAAGCTGTTCGCCGAGGCCATCGAGATCGTGGCCGGCCTGTACCAGGACGGGATCATCGGTGACGGCACGAAGAAGTACCCCGACCTGCTCGCCTTCTACGACGTGGACACCGAGATCGAGCAGCACCTCTACGAGATGTTCATGGACCACCGCATGAAGGCCTTCCAGGCCACGTTCCACATGAACCCGGACTACGCCACCTGGTACGGCTTCGCCAAGCTGAAGAAGGACCTGGTGGAGATCCGCGAGATGGCGGAGAGGATGCGGGCTGAACACCAGGGCTAGACGCGCCCGACCGCCCGGCCACGAAGCACCGCCCCGGTTCCCGCGGGAGCCGGGGCGGTGGTCTGCATGCCGGTGGTGCTACCTGACCAGGACAACCCGCTGCACCTGTGTCGTGCCGGGCGCCCGCAGCCGCGCCAGGTACACCCCGCTGGCCACCGGCCGGCCGGCGTCGTCGG
>CAYTEO010000054.1:0-15498 GCA_964436825.1 uncultured Fibrobacteraceae bacterium
TTGACGTGTTCCTTCGTCCTCTCGAACTTCTCACGTGCCATGACGGCTTCCTCCTCTTACCTGCCCAGGGTCACGGGCGTGTCCAGACGCCCATGTAACGCTGAATGATCTCGCTGGCGATCCGCTCCGGCACGACGTCGTACCTGGCGAACTGCATCGTGTAACTGGCCCTGCCCTGCGTCAGCGATCTGACCTGCGTCGCGTAGCCGAACATCTCGCTGAGCGGCACCTCGGCGGTCACGACCTGGACGTCCCCGCGGGGCTCCATGCCCTGGATCCGCCCCCGCTTCGTGTTCAGGTGACCGGTGACGTCACCCAGGTAGTCCGCGGGTACGACCACCTCGACACTCATGACCGGTTCCAGCAGCACCGGCCCCGCCCGCTGGACCGCCTGCCGCAGGGCCTCGGCGCCGGCGGCCTGGAAGGCGAACTCGGTCGAGAGCTCCTCGTCGAACGACCCTCCCGTCAGGGCGATCTCCACGTCGACCAGGGGATACCCGGCCAGGATCCCGCTCCCGCAGGCCTGGAGCACCGACGTCTCGACGGCCGAGGCGAAGGGCTCGGGGAGGACCTCCGGGGAGACCTCGTTGCGGAAGCCGGTCCCCGCTCCCCGCTCCGCCGGCGCGACCCGCAGCACCACGTGGGCCACCTGGGTCCGCCCGGCCGACTGGTGCTCGAAGCGGAGTTCCTTCTCCGCGACCCGGGTGATCGTCTCCCGGTAGGCGACCTGCGGCTTGCCGACGTTGACCCCGACCCGGAAATCGCGCTGCATCCGCTCGGTCAGGATCTCCAGGTGCAGTTCCCCCATGCCGCTGATGATCGTCTGGCCCGTCTCCGGATCCCGCCGCACCTGGAAGGTGGGATCCTCGTCGCTGAGCGCCTCCAGGACCTCCTCCAGCTTGTCCTGGTCGGCCTTGGTCTTCGGCTCGATGGCCACGAAGACGACGGGCTCGGGGAACTCCATCCTCTCCAGGAGGATCGGCCGGTCCAGGGCTGCCAGGGTGTCGCCGGTGCGGATCTTCTTGAAACCGACGATGGCGACGATGTCCCCGGTCCTGGCCTCCGCGATCTCTTCCCGCTTGTTGGCGTGCATCAGCAGGATCTTGCTGATGCGTTCCTTGCGGCCGGTGACGGTGTTGAGCGCGACGCCTCCTGCCTTGAGCGTTCCGCTGTAGAGCCTGATGAACGCCAGGCGACCGACGTACGGGTCGGTCATGATCTTGAAGGCGATGGCGCTCAGCGGTTCGTCGTCGCTGACCGCTCTCTCCTCCTCCGCCCCGTCCTTCGGGCGCCACCCCCTGACCGGGGGCATGTCCAGCGGACTGGGCAGGTAGTCCACGATGGCGTCGAGCAGCTTCTGGACGCCGTTGTTCTTGAACGCCGAGCCGCAGAGCACCGGCACCAGGCTTCCGCTCAGCGTCCCGGCCCGCAGTCCCGCGATCAGCTGCTGCGGGGTCGGCTCCTCCTCCTCCAGGAAGAGCTCCATCACCGTCTCGTCCACATCGGCGACGGCCTCGATCAGTCGCGCCCTCGCCTCGCGGGCCCGGTCCGCCATCTCCTCGGGCACCGGCACGTCGTCGTACGTGGCGCCCAGGTCCTCGGCGTGAGGGAACCGGGCCTGCATCGTCACCAGGTCGACGACGCCCCGGAACTCGTCCCCGCTGCCCACCGGCAGCTGCACCGGGACCGGGTTGGCGCCCAGGCGCTCGCGGATCATCGCCACGGCCCGGTCGAAGTCGGCCCCCAGGCGGTCCATCTTGTTGATGAACGCGATCCGCGGGACCCGGTACTTGTCGGCCTGCCTCCAGACGGTCTCGGACTGGGGCTCCACCCCGCCGACGGCGCAGAAGACCGCCACCGCACCGTCCAGGACCCGGAGGCTCCGCTCCACCTCCACGGTGAAGTCGACGTGGCCGGGCGTGTCGATGATGTTGACGCGGTGCCCGCGCCAGGAGCAGGTCGTCGCGGCGGCCGTGATCGTGATGCCGCGTTCCTTCTCCTGCTCCATGTAGTCCATCTGGGCCGAGCCCTCGTGGACCTCGCCGGGGACGTGGACGCGCCCGGTGTAGTAGAGAATCCGCTCGGTCGTCGTCGTCTTACCGGCATCGATGTGCGCCATGATGCCGATGTTGCGGATTCTCTCCAGCTTGTCCTTGCGCGCCACCTTGACCCCATCGCGCCCGGATCGCAGACCGGCGACGCGGGCAGTCTCCCCCGAGGGGCCTGCCCGTCGCCCATGCCCTCCCCGCCACAGCGGATCATCCGGGCTATTCGGTTGTCTCCGTCAACTACTGTCCAGCGCTTGCGTGACCAGCCACGAGAGGGACCATTACCAACGGCAGTGGGCGAACGCCTTGTTCGCTTCAGCCATCCGGTGTGTGTCTTCGCGCTTCTTGATAGACGGTCCTTCGTTCTTGCTGGCCAGGACGAGCTCGGCGGCCAGTCGCTCGGCAAATGTATGCTCCGGGCGCTGGCGCGCAAATCCGATGATCCAACGCATCGCCAGCTGCTGCCGGCGCTCCGGCCGGACCTCGATGGGCACCTGGTAGGTGGCACCGCCGATCCGCCGGGACTTCACCTCGAGGCTGGGCTTGACGTTGTTCAGGGCTGCCCTGAACACGTCGATGCCCTCCTGCCCCGTCTTCTCCTTGATGATGTCGAACGCGCCGTAGACGTGACGCTCCGCCAGGCTGCGCTTGCCGCTGCGCATGACGTTGTTGATGAACTTGGTGACGATGGGATCACCGTAGCGGTGATCCGGCGCCACCGGTCGTCGTTCTGGTCGTCTCCGCCTCGCCATGTCCTCTCCTCACCGGGCCGTGCCGGGTATTACCGCTGCTCAGGCCTTGGGCCGCTTCGTGCCGTACTTGGAGCGCCCCTGGCGCCGCGACTCGACGCTGGAGGCGTCCTGGGTGCCCCGGACGATGTGGTAGCGCACTCCCGGCAGATCCTTGACGCGGCCTCCGCGGACGAGCACGATGCTGTGCTCCTGCAGGTTGTGCCCCTCACCGGGGATGTAGGCCGTCACCTCGATCCCGTTGGTCAGGCGGACACGGGCGATCTTCCGCAGGGCCGAGTTCGGCTTCTTGGGCGTCTGGGTATAGACACGCGTGCAGACTCCCTTGCGCTGGGGGCAACCCTGCAGCGCCGGGCTCTTGCTCTTGTGCCTGACGGGCTTGCGGCCCTTGCGCACCAGCTGGTTTAGAGTCGGCAATGTGCCTCTCTCCTCGTGATCGTGACCGCCGCCGGCAGCGGCGATCGTCCGGCATCGTCCCACCGGGCGGCGACATATCCTGCCCGGCACAGAAGCGATAGAGTATATCCTGCCCCCAAGGATGTCAAGGAAAAGCATCCACGGGGCCTTGTCCCTGGGTCAGTCGGCCGTCGAGGCGGTCGTCTCCCCGGCCGGCGTCTCGCCCTCGCCCACCGCCAGCTGCTCCAGGAGAGCCTCCTGCTGGCGCGCCTCCAGCTCCATCCGCTCGATGGCCTCGTTGATGGCCGGCTCCTCGAGCTCGGTTCCCGGGTCCTCGACCGCCAGGTTGCGGTACTGGGGCAGGCCCGTGCCGGCGGAGATGAGGTGGCCGAGGATGACGTTCTCCTTGAGGCTGCGCAGCTCGTCCCGCTTGCTGCGGGTGGCGGCCTCGGTCAGCACCCGGGTCGTCTCCTGGAAGCTGGCGGCGCTGATGAAGCTGTCGGTGCTGAGGCTGGCCTTGGTGATCCCCATCAGCAGCGGCTCGAAGCGGGCCGGCTGCAGCTCGGGCTCGCCCTGCTGGCGCAGCTCCTGGTTGCGGGCCATGATCCGGGCGTTGACCTCCTCGACCTCGCGCCGCGGCACCTGCTCGTCCACCAGGTAGTCCGTGTCGCCCGGATCGACGATCTGGACCTTCTGGAGCATCTGGGAGACGACGACCTCGATGTGCTTGTCGTTGATCTTGACGCCCTGGAGGCGGTAGACCTCCTGGATGGCGTTGACCAGGTAGGTCTGGACCGCGCCCACGCCCTTGACCTTCAGGATGTCCATCGGGTTGATGGGCCCCTCGGTCAGCCGGTCGCCGGCCAGGACGCGGTCGCCCTCGTAGGTCAGCACGTGCTTCCCGTGGGGCACCTGGTACTCGCGCTCCTCGCCGTTCTCGCCGACGACGACGATCGTCCGCTGGCCGCGCTTGGTGGGACCGAAGCGCACGACGCCGTCGATCTCGGCGATGATGGCCGCGTCACGGGGGCGCCGCGCCTCGAACAGCTCGGCCACGCGCGGCAGACCGCCGGTGATGTCGCCGGTCTGGGAGACCTCGCGCAGGATCTTGGCCAGCTTGTCGCCCACCTGGACGCTCTGCCCGTCCTCGACCTGCAGCAGCGCGCCGGTGGACAGCGGGTACTCCTCCAGCTTCTTGCCCGTCTTGGCCGAGACGATCCGGATGGCCGGCTGCAGGGTACGGTCGGTCGGCTCCTTGATCGTCGGCGTCGGCATGCGGGTCTTCTCGTCCAGCTCGTAGGCCAGGGTCTGCCCCTCGATGATGTCGACGTACTCGACGACGCCGACCTTCTCCGAGAGGATGAAGCTGGAGAAGGGATCCCACTCGAAGAGCTGGTCGCCCTGCTTGACCTTCTGCCCGTTCTTGACGAAGACCCGCGCGCCGTAGGGCAGGTTCATGCGGCTGCGGATGGTGCCGGAGTCGAGCACCAGGTGCAGCTGGCCCTTGCGGCTGATGGCGATCCGGTCGCCGTCGGCGTTGCGGACCAGCTCGCAGTCCTGGAAGACGATCTTGCCGTTGGCCGGGGCGAGCTTGATCGTCTGCTCGGCCACCCGGCTGGCCGTCCCGCCGATGTGGAACGTCCGCAGGGTGAGCTGCGTGCCGGGCTCGCCGATGGACTGGGCGGCCATGACGCCGACCGGCTCGCCGATGTCGACCAGCTTGTCCTCGGCCATGTTGTAGCCGTAGCAGAGGGCGCAGACGCCGCGCTTGGCCCGGCAGGTCAGGATGGAACGGATGCGCAGGGTCTCCACCCCGGCCTCCTCGATCCGCCGCGCCAGCTCCTCGTCGATGACCTGTCCCGCCTCGCAGATGAACTCGCCGTTCTCGTCGACGATGTCCTCCGCGGCGGTGCGGCCGAAGATGCGGTCACGCAGCGGCTCGATGACCTTCTCGCTCTCCTTCAGCGCACCGATCTCTATCCCCATCAGCGTCCCGCAGTCGTGCTCGGTGACGACGATGTCCTGGGCGACGTCGACCAGCCGGCGGGTCAGGTACCCGGCGTCGGCCGTCTTCAGCGCCGTGTCGGCCAGTCCCTTGCGGGCGCCGTGGGTCGAGATGAAGTACTCGAGCACCGACAGCCCCTCGCGGAAGTTGGAGAGGATCGGCTGCTCGATGATCTCGCCGAACCCGCCGGTGATCTTCTTCTGGGGCTTGGCCATCAGGCCGCGCATGCCGGCCAGCTGCTTGATCTGGTCGGCGCTGCCCCGCGCGCCGGAGGCGTTCATCATGTAGACCGGGTTGAACCCCTGGTCGTCCTGGCTCAGGTGCTCGAACATCTTGTCGCGCACCTGGTCGGAGACCTGGGTCCACAGGTCGATGACCTTGCGGTAGCGCTCCCGGTTGGTGATGGCGCCGGCCCGGTGCTGGCGGGTGATCTCCTCCACCTTCTTGCGGGCCTCGGCGATGATCTGCTCCTTCTCCTGCGGGATCTTGATGTCGTCGATCCCGATCGTGATCCCCGCCTGGGTGGCGTGGTGGAAGCCCAGCTCCTTCAGGTCGTCCAGGAAGTGCATGCAGACCGTCGTGCCGTACCGCTTGTGGACCTCCCCCACCAGCTCGGCCAGCGCCTTCTTGCTGAACGGCTTGTTGGCGTAGGGCATCCCCTCGGGCAGGATCTTGTTGAACAGCAGGCGGCCGGCGGTCGTCTCCAGCAGCCTGGACTGCCCCGTCTCGGGATCGCGGACGCGCACCTTGATCAGGGCGTGCTTCTCGATCAGCCCGGCCGCGAGCGCCGCCTCGGCGTCCTCGGGGCTGGAGAAGATCTTCCCCTCGCCCTTGGCCCCCTTGCGCTCCAGGGTCAGGTAGTAGCTGCCCAGGACCATGTCCTGGCTGGGGGTGGCGATCGGCTTGCCGTTGGCCGGGGAGAGGATGTTGTTGGGCGACAGCATCAGCAGCCGGGCCTCGAGCTGGGCCTCGTAGCTCAACGGCACGTGGACGGCCATCTGGTCGCCGTCGAAGTCGGCGTTGAAGGCGGTGCAGACCAGGGGGTGGATGCGGATCGCCTTCCCCTCGACCAGCACCGGCTCGAAGGCCTGGATGCCGAGACGGTGCAGGGTCGGGGCGCGGTTCAGCAGGACCGGGTGGTCCTTGATGATGTCCTCGAGGATGTCCCAGACCTCGGGCCGCTCCTGCTCGACCAGCTTCTTGGCGCTCTTGACCGTCTGGACGTAGCCCTGCTCCTCCAGCTTGCGGATGATGAACGGCTTGAACAGCTCCAGGGCCATCGTCTTGGGCAGGCCGCACTGGTAGAGCTTCAGCTCGGGGCCGACGACGATGACGCTGCGGCCGGAGTAGTCGACGCGCTTGCCCAGCAGGTTCTGGCGGAAGCGGCCCTTCTTGCCCTTGAGCATGTCGCTGAGCGACTTCAGCGGCCGGTTGCCCTGCCCCTTGACGGCGCGCGTCCGGCGGCCGTTGTCGAACAGGGCGTCGACGGCCTCCTGGAGCATCCGCTTCTCGTTGCGCAGGATGACGCCCGGGGCCTTGATCTCGATCAGCTTCTTCAACCGGTTGTTCCGGTTGATGACGCGCCGGTAGAGATCGTTCAGGTCACTGGTGGCAAAGCGGCCGCCGTCCAGCGGCACCAGCGGGCGCAGGTCGGGCGGCAGGACCGGGATGCAGTCCAGGATCATCCACTCGGGCTTGTTGTTCGAGTGGCGGAAGGCCTCGACGATCTTCAGGCGCTTCAGGGCGGCCTTCTTGCGCTGCTGGGAGGTCTCCTCGCGGGCCTGCGTCCGCAGCTCCTGGCTCAGCCGGTCCAGGTCGAGCTGGCGCAGCAGGGTGCGGATGGCCTCGGCGCCCATCTCCAGCTCGGCCTCCCACTCGGGGTGCTCCTCCTGGAGCTCCCACCACTCCTCCTCGCTGATGATGTCCCCCTTCTGCAGGTCGGTGTTGCCGGGGTTCATCACGACGTAGGACTCGTAGTAGAGGACCCTTTCCAGGTCCTTGAGCTTCATGTCCAGCAGGTGGCCGATGCGGCTGGGTAGCCCCTTGAAGAACCAGATGTGGGCGATGGGCACGGCCAGCTCGATGTGGCCCAGGCGCTCGCGGCGCACCTTGCTCTGGGTCACCTCGACGCCGCACTTGTCGCAGACGATGCCCCGGAAGCGGATCCGCTTGTACTTGCCGCAGTTGCACTCCCAGTCCTTTACCGGGCCGAAGATCCGCTCGCAGAACAGGCCGTCCTTCTCGGGCTTGAAGGTCCGGTAGTTGATCGTCTCCGGCTTGGTGACCTCGCCGTAGCTCCACTCCCGGATCTTGGCCGGACTGGCCAGCTGGATCAGGATCGAGCTGTGGTTCGTCGCCGGCTCGTAATCCTCGTGAGTCAGCGTGTTCAGCATTCAGGAACCTCCTCGCCTGAGCGGGACCGGGTTCAACGATGGGGCACGGGCTCGGGCGCCTTCTCCAGGGTCACGTCGAGACAGAGACTCTGGAGCTCGCGCATCAGCACGTTGAACGACTCCGGGATCCCGGGCTCGGGCGGGTTCTCGCCCTTGACGATGGCCTCGTAGACCTTCGAGCGCCCGACGACGTCGTCGGACTTGACGGTCAGCATCTCCTGCAGGCAGTTGGCGGCCCCGTAGGCCTCCAGGGCCCAGACCTCCATCTCGCCGAAGCGCTGGCCGCCGAACTGGGCCTTGCCGCCCAGGGGCTGCTGGGTGACCAGCGAGTACGGCCCGATGGAGCGGGCGTGGATCTTCTCCTCCACCAGGTGGTGGAGCTTGAGCATGTAGATGGTCCCGACGGTCACTTCCTTGTCGAACGGCTCGCCGGTGCGGCCGTCGTAGAGGATCGCCTTGCCGCTGCGGGGCAGGCCCGCGTCCTCCAGGGCGTCCTTGATCTCCTCGATCGAGGCGCCGTCGAAGACGGGGGTCTGGACCTTCAGGCCGAGCGTGCTGGCCGCCCAGCCCAGGTGGGTCTCGAGGATCTGTCCCAGGTTCATACGGCTGGGCACGCCCAGCGGGTTGAGGACGATGTCCACGGGCGTCCCGTCGGCCAGGTACGGCATGTCCTCGACGGCCATGATCTTGGAGACGACGCCCTTGTTGCCGTGACGGCCGGCCATCTTGTCACCGACGCTCAGCTTGCGCCGCCGCGCCACGTAGACCTTGACCAGCTTGATGACCCCCGGCGGCAGCTCGTCACCGCGCTGGACCCGTTCGCACTGCTTCTCGTACTCGACGTCGATCCGCTCCAGCTCCTGGTAGGCCATCTCGAACACCTCGCGCACGCGGGCGTCCTTCTTGGCGTCCTTGACCAGGGGCAGGCCCCAGTGGATGGCGCCGAAGTCCAGCTCCTCCAGCAGCTTCTTGGTGAACTTGCGGCCGCTCTTGACCAGCACCTCGCCGGTGTTGGCGTCGATGACGTGGTGGGCCGTCTCGCCGAGCAGCAGCTCCTCCAGGCGCTCGCGGCGCAGGTATTCCACCAGCTCCCGCTTGCGGTCCCGGTCCAGGCGCAACGCATCCAGCTGGCGCTTCTCCTCCTTGCGCGACCGCTCGGCCCGCTCCTGGCGGGAGAAGACGTGGATGTCGACGACGACGCCGTCCATGCCGGGGGGCGCCTTCAGCGAGGCGTCCTTCACGTCGCCGGCCTTCTCGCCGAAGATGGCCCGCAGCAGCTTCTCCTCGGGGGAGAGCTCGGTCTCGCCCTTGGGCGTCACCTTGCCGACCAGGATGTCGCCCGCCTTGACGTGGGCGCCGATGTAGATGATGCCGTTCTCGTCGAGGTTGCGCAGGGCCTCCTCGCTGACGTTGGGGATCTCGCGGGTGAGGTCCTCGACGCCGCGCTTGGTGTGGCGGACCTGCAGCTCGAACTCCTCGATGTGCAGGGAGGTGAAGATGTCCTCCTTGACCAGGCGCTCGGAGACGAGGATGGCATCCTCGTAGTTGTACCCGCCCCACGGCATGAAGGCCACCAGGAGGTTGCGTCCCAGCGCCAGCTCGCCCTGGTCGGTGCAGGGCCCGTCGGCCAGGATGTCGCCCTTGCGGACCTTCTGTCCCGGCCGCACCAGCGGCTTCTGGTTGTAGCAGGTGTCCTGGTTGCTGCGGCGGAACTTGCGCAGCTTGTACTCGACGATCCCGGTGGCGTCGAAGAAGTTGCGCGCCTTGACACGGTCGGGGTGGTCGTAGCGGACGGTGATCGTGTCGGCGGTGACCCGCTCGACGATGCCGCTGTCCTCGGCCGTGATGACCGCGCCGGTGTCGATGGCGATCTTCTTCTCCATGCCGGTGCCGACGACAGGCGCCTCGGACCGCAGCAGCGGCACCGCCTGGCGCTGCATGTTGCAGCCCATCAGGGCCCGGTTGGCGTCGTCGTGCTCCAGGAAGGGGATCAGCGACGCCGCCGCCGAGACGATCTGCTTCGGCGAGACGTCCATGTAGTCCACTTCCTTGGGCGGGACGGCGACGTACTCGCCCCGCTGGCGGCAGAGGACCGTCTTGTTGAGGAATTTCCCGTCGTCGCCCAGGGGCGCGTTGGCCTGGGCAATGGTGTAGCGGTCCTCCTGGTCGGCCGTCAGGTAGTCGATCTTCTTGGTGACGACACCGTTCTCCACCCGCCGGTAGGGGGTCTCGATGAAGCCGAAGCTGTTGATCCGGGCGTGGGTCGCCAGGCTGGAGATCAGCCCGATGTTCGGCCCCTCCGGCGTCTCGATGGGGCACATGCGCCCGTAGTGGGTGTAGTGGACGTCACGGACCTCGAAGCCGGCCCGGTCGCGGTGCAGGCCGCCTGGCCCAAGGGCCGACAGGCGCCGCTTGTGGGTCAGCTCGCTCAGCGGGTTGGTCTGGTCCATGAACTGGGACAGCTGGCTGCTGCCGAAGAAGGACTGGATGACCGCCGAGACCGTCCGGGCGTTGACCAGGTCCACCGGCGTGATCGTCTTCTCCTTGTCGGAGAGGTTCATCCGCTCCTTGATGATCCGCGCCATGCGGCTCAGGCCGATGGAGAACTGGTTGGCCAGCAGCTCGCCGACCGAGCGGACGCGCCGGTTGCCGAAGTGGTCGATATCGTCCACCTCTCCCTCGCCGAGGAAGAGCTTGACCATCTCGTGGATGATGGCCAGGAAGTCGGCCGGCGTCAGGGTCCGCGTCTCGGGCGGGATGTCCAGGCCCAGGCGCGTGTTCAGCTTGTAGCGGCCCACCTCGGCCAGGTCGTAGCGCTTCTCGTGGAAGAACATGCGCTCGAACATGGCCCGGGCGACCTCCTCGTTGGGGGGATCGCCGGGACGCAGCAGCTGGTAGATCCGCTTGAGGGCCTCGTCCTGGTCGACGGTGGGATCCTTGCGCAGGGTGTTCAGGATGAGGCTCGGCCGGTTCTGGGTCACCTCGCCGGCGGCGACCAGCCCCAGCTCGCCCTTGGCCTGGTCCAGGATCGATTCGAGCAGCAGCGGGTCGATGACGTGGCCGGCCTGGGCGATCCGTTCGCCCGTCTCGGCGCTGTAGACGTCGCGCGCCAGGACCCGGCCCACGAGCTCGTCGGCCTTCTTGGTCTTCTTGCGCGGGACCTTGACCGTCTCGACCTCGTGGAACAGGGCGATGATCTCCTCGTTGGAGCCGAAGCCCAGGGCCCGCAGCAGGACCGTCACCGGCTGCTTCCGCTTGCGGTCGATGTGCACGTACAGCATGTCGTTGATGTCCGTGCTGAACTCGACCCAGGAGCCGCGGTAGGGGATGATCCGGGAGCGGAACAGGCGCCGGCCGTTGGCGTGGAACTCCTCGCTGAAGAACACGCCCGGGGAGCGGTGCAGCTGGCTGACGATGACCCGCTCGGCGCCGTTGATGATGAAGGTCCCCTTCTCGGTGATCAGGGGCAGCTCGCCCAGGTAGACCTCGGACTCCTGGATGTCGCGGATCTGCAGCTCGGCGGCGTCGGCCGCCTCGTCCTCGTCCTTGACGACCAGCTGCATCCGCACCTTGAGGGGAGCCGCGTAGGTGAGGCTCCGCTCCTGACACTCCTCGATGCCGTACTTGGGCTGCCCCAGCTCGTAGCCGAGGTACTCCATGGTCAGGTGCCCGCGGGTCGACTCGATGGGGAAGATGGCCCGGAAGGCCGCCTCCAGCCCCACCTCCTCGCGCTTCTCGCGCGGCACGCCGATCTGCAGGAAGTCGTTGTAGCTCTCGAGCTGGACGGCCAGGAGGTTGGGCATCTGGTCGTCGCCGGCGAGCTTGGAGTAGTTGACGCGTCCTGTGAATCTGTCGACGGGAATCTTCTTGGTCACTGGACAGTACCTCGTCGAGGAGAGTGGCCGTGGCTCCGTGTGCGCCGCCGGGCGGCGCGCGGGCGTCCACCCCCCGCCCGGCCGGAGCCGGGCGGGGGGTTTCCTGGGAAGCTGCTACTTGAGGTCGACGATGGCGCCGACGCCCTCGAGCTGCTCCTTGATCTTCTCGGCCTCGTCCTTGGGCAGGCCTTCCTTGACGTTGGCCGGGACGCTCTCGACGAGCTCCTTGGCCTCCTTCAGGCCCAGGCCGGTGATGGCGCGGACTTCCTTGATGACCTGGATCTTCTTGTCGCCCACGCCGGTCAGCACGACCGTGAACTCGTCCTTGGCCTCCTCGGCGGCCTCGCCGCCGCCGGCCCCCGGCATGGCGGCCACGGCCACCGGCGCGGCGGCGCTGACGCCGAACTTCTCCTCCATGGCCTTGACCAGCTCGGCGGCCTCCAGGACCGTCATGCTCTCGATCAGCTCCAGGACCTTCTGGCCGTTCTCGCTCAGCTTGATTTCCTCGGACATTGCCCTCTCTCCTTTGTCCCCGGCGCCGCCTGGCGCCGCGTCGTTGACATCTGTGTCGTCTGGTTCAGACGTGCTGCGGCGTCAGGCCGCCTTCTGCTTGGCGACGGCGTCGACGGCGCGCGTCAGCGCGGCCAGGACACCGTTGATCGTGCCGGCGATCCCCCGCAGCGGCGAGTTGATGCTGCCCATCATCTGGGCGATCAGCTCGTCGCGACCCGGGATCTTGGACAGGGCCACCACCGACTCGGCGTCGATGTAGGCGCCGTCCACGATACCGCCCTTCACCTGGAGCTTCTCGTTCTCCTTGGCGAAGGCGACGGCCACCTTGGCCGGCTCGACCTGGCTCTCCGGACCGAAGAGCAGCGCCGTCGGGCCGGTCAGGTGCTCCTTGAGCACCTCGAGGCCGGCCTCGTCGGCGGCGATCTTCGCCAGGCGGTTCTTGACCACCCGGCAGACGACCCCCTTCTCGCGGCACTTGGCGCGGAAGTCGGTCATCTCGGCCACCGAGAGTCCCGTGAAGTCGGCCAGCACCAGGCTCTGGGCACCCTGGAGGTGCTCGGCGATCGCCTTGACCTGTGCTACCTTCTCCGGACGTGCCATCCGGAACCCTCCTTTGTATCGATGCGCGTCCCCGAAGGGACGACATGCTCGCGACTAGCGACCCATGGAGCCGTGATCGACACGGATACCGGGCGTCATCGTGCCGGACAGGAAGACCGACTGGACGTAGGTCCCCTTGACCGACGACGGCTTGACGCGCAACAGCTCCCTGTAGAGCGTCAGGGCGTTCTCCTTGAGATCCTCCTTCGGGAACGACCGCTTGCCGATCCCGCAATGGATGATCCCGGCCTTGTCGACGCGATACTCCACGCGGCCGGCCTTGGCCTCGCGAACGGCCTTGGCCACGTCCATCGTGACGGTGCCGACCTTGGGGTTGGGCATCAGCCCGCGGGGACCGAGGATCCGGCCCCGCCTACCCAGCTCGCCCATCATGTCGGGGGTGGCGATGATGACGTCGACGTCGGTCCACCCCTGGTCGATCTTGGCGAGGTACTCGTCGGCTCCGACCATGTCCGCACCCGCGTCCTTGGCCTCCTGCTCCTTCGGGCCGCGCGTGATGACCAGCACCCGCACGTCCTTGCCGGTCCCCTTGGGCAGAACGACCGTCCCGCGCACCATCTGGTCGGCGTGGCGGGGATTGACGTTCAGCCGCACGGCCATGTCGACGGACTCGTCGAACTTGGCGCGGGGCAGCTTCTCGAGCAGTTCCAGGGCCTCGTCCAGCGGGTAGCTGCGGGAGCGGTCGATCATCTCCCTGGCCTGGAGCCACATCTTGCCGTGCTTCATTGCTCACTCCCGTTGACTGTGATGGGTCGAAGAGGTCTCTCTCCTGCTTCTCCGCCGCCGGTCCGCATGGCGTCCGGCGCCGTGTCTTCCCAGCCAGGGAGGCAGTCCTAGCGGACTTCCAGCCCCATGCTGCGGGCAGTGCCGGCGATGATCTTCATCGCCGCCTCGATGGATCCGGCGTTCAGGTCCGGCATCTTCAGCTCCGCGATCTCGCGGATCTGCTGCCGGGTGACCGACCCGACCACCTGCTTGCCCGGCTCACTGCTGCCGGACTCCAGCCCGGCCGCCTTCTTGAGCAGAACGGACGCAGGAGGAGTCTTCGTGATGAATGAGAAGCTCCGGTCCTGATAGACAGTGATGACCACGGGGATCACCATGCCCATCTGGTCCTTCGTCCTCTCGTTGAAGGCGTTGCAGAACTCCATGATGGTCACGCCGTGCTGACCCAGCGCCGGTCCGACCGGCGGGGCCGGATTGGCCTGACCCGCCTTGATCTGCAACTTGATCTGTGCGAGGACTTTCTTGGCCATTCATCCAACTCCTGCTGCAGTTGATGATCCCGTCGGCCGCCGGCGAGCTGGAGCGCGGAGTCCACGGCGCGCTGTCCCGGCGGTGATGGGATCTCCCGTCTATCGATCGCCCACCCGGGTGAGAGGGCCCCGGTGGACGTGCCGTCGCGTGCGCCAGACTCGCCCCGCGGCGGCGTGACTCGGTCAGCCGACTTCCTTGACCTGAAGGAAGTCCAGCTCGACCGGGGTCTCCGAACCGAAGATGGAGATCATCACCTTGAGCTTGCCCTTGTCGTGATTGATCTCGTTGATGACACCGACCCAGTCCGTGAACGGACCGTCGATGACCTGGACGCTGTCGCCCACCTTGAAGGGGATCTCCAGCATGCCGCCGGTCTCCTCGGTCTTCTTCATGCGGCCGAGGATCCGGTCCACCTCCTCCTGGGAGATGGGCTGCGGGCGCTGCTCCGTCCCGCCGACGAACCTGGTGACGCCGGGAATCGAGTTGATGAAGTGCTGGGTCTCCTTGGTCATCACCATCTCCACCAGCACGTAGCTGGGGAAGAACTTGCGCTTGGTCGTCACGCGACGGCCGTTGCGCATCTCGGTGACCTCCTGGGTGGCGACCAGCACCTCCCCGAACATGTCCTCCAGCCCGTTGGCCTTGATGGCCATCTCGATGTTGCGCTTGACCTTGTTCTCGTGGCCGGTGTTGGCATGGATGACGTACCAGCGCATCCCCTTGCGCCGCTTCTCCTCGGCGATGCGGCGCCGCTCCGCCTCCTCGGGGTCGAGCTCCTCGGGGGCGGTCTCCACGTCCGTGGCTTCCGACGCGGCCTCGGCGGCGACGGTCTCCTGGTCGGGCTCGTCGTCCTCGATGCCGTCGAAGGAGAAGAGATCCTCGACATCGACGTCGTCCGCACCGTTGTCGGGCGCGGAGAACAGGGCCTCGGCCCCCTCGGCACCGGTCAGCCGGTCCTTTCTATCCTCTGCCACGTCAGATCCCTTCCTCGCCCGTGCCACCGGGACACGGACAGACAAAGAAACACCCTGACCGGTCCCTGCGGGCCGGAGGGTTGCTCCTGTTGCGTCCACCTGGTCCCCGCACGAGGGCGGGCACCGATCAGGCCATCAGGATGAGCTTTTTCTGGAGGAAGCTCAGCACCTGATCGACAACAAAGATGAAAAAGGTCACCACCGCAACGGTGATGATGACGACCATCGTCGATTCCCGCAGTTCCGACAGCGTCGGCCAGGTGACGCGCTTCATCTCCTGGGCTGTCTCCTGCAGGAACGTCTTCAGCCTCTTCCACATGACATCAACCCCAGGCTGTGATGGAGTGACTGGCAGGGGTGGCAGGGCTCGAACCCGCGACCCTCGGTTTTGGAGACCGATGCTCTACCAACTGAGCTACACCCCTGCGTTCAGCCACCGCTCAGCGCGTCTCCTTGTGCAACGTGTGCTTGTTGCACCTGGGGCAGAACTTCCGGTATTCCACCCGGTCGGGATGGAGGCGCTTGTTCTTCTTCGTCGTGTAGTTCCTGTCCTTGCACTCGGTGCAGGCCAGGATCACCAGGTCCCTCGGCATGGCCGAACCTCGTTGTTACTCGATGATCTTGCTGACGACGCCGGCGCCGACGGTCCGGCCGCCCTCGCGGATGG
>CAYTEO010000055.1:0-15442 GCA_964436825.1 uncultured Fibrobacteraceae bacterium
CGCCCCGGGCGCCGCGCCGCGCACCAGTCGGCGGCGGCGGGGGGGGGGGGGGAGGGGCGGGGGGCGGGGGGGGGGGGGGGCGGCGGCCAGCGCGGCGGCGGCGGCGTAGGCCTGGGCTGCGGCGGCCGGGTGGCCGGTCCGCTCCAGGGCCACGCCCAGGTTGTTGTGGAAGACGGCCACGCGGTCGTTCACCAGGACGGCCCGGGCCAGGACCGGCAGCGCCTCGGCGAACCGCTCCTGCCGGATCAGCAGCAGGCCCAGGTCGTTCAGGCTCCAGGCGTCGTCGGGATCGAGCCGCAGCGCCAGGCGGTACTCCCGCTCGGCGTCGCCGGTGCGCCCGGCGGCGGCCAGGGCCAGGCCGGCCACGCGGTGGGCGGCCACGTCGGTGGAGTCGAGGGCCACGGCCCGCTGCGCCTCGGCCGCCGCTGCCTCGGCGTCACCGCGGTCCAGCAGGACACGGGCCAGGTTGACGCGGCTCTTCAGGTGGTCGGGAGCCAGCTCCAGGGCACGTCGCAGGCTGGTCTCGGCGTCGTCCAGGGCGCCCACCTTCCGCTGGGCGAGGCCCAGCAGGTAGTGCCCCCAGGCGTTCTCCGGCCGGCGCTCGGTGTAGAGGACCAGCAGGTCCGCGGCCTGTCCGTAGTCGCCGTCGTGGTAGGCCCTCTCGGCGGCGCGGTAGATGTCCAGGGTGGCCGCGGTGGCCCAGGAGGCAAGGGGATCCTCCGCGGCGGCCGGCGCCTCGCCCGTCACGGGATCATCGTCGGTACCGGCGGTCTCGCCGGTCGGCCGGTCCGCGGTCTCGGCGGCGACGACCGCCTCCGGCGCCGCCGGTGCGACGGCCGGCTGCTCCGTGGCGATCGCAACGGTCTGGTCGTCGTCGCCGTGCGGGGAGACCGCCACCCCGATGGTGACGACCAGTCCCAGCAGCAGGACGAACAGGACGCCGGCCTCGCCGGCACTCAGCGATCGCTTGGTCTTGGACTTGGGGTTGGTCATGGCAGGTCCTTTCGCTCGGGTGAACGGTGCGTTTGGTCCTGCCTGGGGGAGGGCAAGGGTGGGGCCAATGGTTGCCTCTGTCCTTACATGTTGTATGTCAACACGATAGATAGAGCCGGGAGGGTGGGGAATGCAGAGGTCGTGTCCGGATGGACACGGGGAGTTGTGTCCTGCAGGACACGGACAGTCCTACAGCCTGTTGCCGCCGCCCTGCTCCCTCTTGATCCCCAGCCGCCGCATCACCTTGGACAGGCTCGCGTGGTCGGCCAGACCCAGGGCCCGCGCCGTGTGCGTCAGGTGCCAGTCGTGCCGCTCCAGGGCGGCCAGGACGATCCGCCGCTCCGCCTCGGTCCGCAGCTCCTGGAGCGTGCCCTCCGGCGGCAGCTCCACGCGCAGCGTGCCGGGACCGGCCGGCCGACCGTCGCCGGCGATCCCGTCGTACGCCGGCGCCTCGGCCAGGTGCGCGACAGTGATGCGGCCGCCGTCGGCAGCCAGCAGGAGCCGCTCGACGACGTTGCGCAGCTCGCGGACGTTGTTCCGCCGCCACGAGCGGGCTGCCAGGCGCTCCAGGACGGCGGCGTCGACGGCCGGGACCGGGACGCCGAAACGGCGGGCGGTCGTCTCCAGGAAGTGGCGCACCAGCAGCGGGACGTCGCCCGGGCGCTCGCGCAGCGGCGGGACCGTCACGGTGTGGACGTCCAGGCGGAACAGGAGGTCCTCGCGGAAGCGGCCTTCGGCGACCATGGCGCGCAGGTCGCGGTGGGTGGCCGCCACGACGCGCGCCTCGACCCGGACCGGCCGCGAGCCGCCGACGCGCAGCAGCTCTCCCTGCTCCAGGACCCGCAGCAGCTTGGCCTGGGCCGCGGGCGTCAGCTCGCCCACCTCGTCCAGGAAGACCGTTCCCTTGCCGGCGCGCTCGAACAGGCCGCGGCGCAGCCGGTCGGCGCCGGTGAAGGCGCCGCGCTCGTGGCCGAACAGCTCGCTCTCGGCCAGCTGCTCGGGCAGGGCGGCGCAGTTGACGGCCTCGAACGGCTCGCCGGCGCGCTGGCCGAGGCGGTGCAGCTCGCGGGCCACCAGCTCCTTGCCGGTGCCGCTCTCGCCCAGCACCAGCACGGGGCTGGGAATGGCGGCCAGCTTCGCGATCCGCTCGCGCAGGCGCGTCATCGCCTCGCTCTCGCCCAGCAGCGGCGAGTCGATCCCCAGCCGCCGGCGCAGGCCGGTCACCTCGCGGCGCAGGCGCGCGCTGGTCAGGGCATTCTCGATCTCCTGGACGACCCTCTCGAGCGGCTCGGTCTTGTCGATGAACGACCAGGCGCCGAGCTTGACGGCCCGGACGCAGCGGGTGTAGTCGCCGGTACCGGTGTAGACGATGACCGGCTGCCCGTGTCCCCGCTCCTGCATGGCCCTCAGGACGCCGAAGCCGTCGCGGCCGGGCATCTCCAGGTCCAGGACGACCGCGTCGACCGGCTCGCCGGCCAGCACCTCCAGGGCGGCATCGCCGTCGGCGGCGGTCAGGACCTCGAAACCGCCCAGGCGCGCCAGGTCGTAGGCGTACTGCTCCCGCATGACGCGGTTGTCGTCGACCACCAGGATCCGGTTCATCGTTCCTCCGTGGCGGGGGGTAAGCGCAGGGTCGCCAGCGTCCCGCCGCCGGGCGCCGCGGACAGGGAGAACTCGCCCCCGGCGTCGGTCACCAGCCGCCGGACGATGGCCAGGCCCAGGCCGGTGCCGCCGGGCTTGGTGGTGTAGAACATCTCGGTGGCGCGGCGTCGCTGCTCGTCGCTCATGCCCGGGCCGTGGTCCCGGACGGTGACGACGACGTCGCCGTCCTCCGACGCCAGCGCCAGTTCCACCGGCACGGCGACGCGCGTCTCCTGCTGGCTCTCCAGGGCGTTGCGGACCAGGTTCTCCAGGACGCGCCGCAGGTCGACGGCGGCCAGCCCGATGGTCGACAGCGGCGTGTCGGGTGCGACGACCACCAGCTCGTCGCCGTACTGGGCTGCCAGCTCGGCGACCACCGCGGCCGGATCGCACCGACCGCCGCCGCGGCCGCCCAGGCGGCGGTACGCCCCGGCCAGCTCCTCCAGGTACCCCAGGCCGGCCTCGATCGTTCCCTGTCTCTCCAGCAGGACCCGGGGCAGCCGGTCGGGATCCTCGCGGGCCACCTGCAGCAGGTGCCAGAAGATGTTCCGCAGCGGCACGAACCCGTTGCGCAGGTCGTGGTTGACCTGGCGGGCCAGGTCGCCCAGGGCGGCGCGCCGCTCGGCCTCGCGCAGCTCGCGCAGCTGGCGCCGCAGCCGGTCGCGCAGCCGGTCCAGGGCCCTGGCCGCCTCGCCCACCTCGTCGCGGCGATCGACGGGGAACTCGCCGGCCAGCGCCGGCAGGTCCAGTCCGGCCGCCGCCGCTGCCAGCCGGCGCAGGGGGCGGACGATCCAGACCGACAGCAGGATCGCCGCCAGCAGCGCCCCGGTCGCCGTCACGCCCACGGCCGCCAGCAGCCAGGTGACCAGCGAGCGCTCCGTCGCCTGCCAGTCACGGCGGGGATGGGAGAGGACCAGGACGGCCCGCGCCAGCGGCGGCGGGGGAGCCGGCTCGGCGGCGGTGGCTCCCCGGCGCGGGAAGGTCTCCCAGCGCAGCCAGTAGCGGTCCCGGGGCAGGGCGAACCAGGGATCGGCCAGCCGGTCGCGGCCGGCGCGTCGGGCCGGGACCAGCAGGTCGGGATCGGTGGAGACGGCCCCGCCCGGGTAGATGAGCGTCACGTCGATCCCGGCGCCGGCCACCAGGTCGGCCAGCCGTTGCTCGTCCAGCCGCCGTCCCCCCACCAGGTGGAGGGTCCGACCGCCCAGCCGCACGCTGTCGCGGACGACGAGCACCGGCGCGCTGTCGGGGGCCGCGCCGGCGGGCGGCAGCAGCCCGAAGCCGTCCCGGGTCCGGTCCAGGGCGCGCAGCAGGTCGCCGGGCGGCGAGTTCGGCGGCAGTCCCGCGGCGCCGCGGACGCCGCCCCGCCGGTCCAGCAGCCAGACCAGGTCCAGGCCGGTCAGCCGCGCCGCCCGCTCGGCGAACTCGTCGGGATAGACGGCCCGCTCGGGCAGGCCGGCCACGGCCAGCCGCAGCGCCTGGTCCTCGTCCGCCTCGCGGGCCAGGGCGGCCAGGCGCTCGCCCAGTTCCCGCCGGTCGGCAAGCAGCCCCTCTTCGGCGGCCGCCATCGCCGTCGCCACCCGCTGCCGGTAGGCGTCGGCCAGCCGCGCCGTGAAGGAGCGGTGCAGGACGATCCCCAGCACGAGCAGGGGCAGGACGACGAGCAGGCCGTTGGCCAGCAGCAGGCGGGTACGGAACGACACGCGTGAACCTCCTCGGCCCTGACCATACGTTCAGGCCGGATGGAGGTCAAAACCATCGGATACGGGAATGCGACGCTCTTGATTTGTGCTAGATTGTCGGCACCTTTTCGCAAAGGAGGACCCGATGCGGCACCCGCGAGTGGCCGACGTCGTGCCGGCCATCGTCGAACTCGAGCCCGGCAAGCACCACTACTGCAGCTGCGGGCTCAGCGCCCGACAGCCCTTCTGCGACGGTTCCCACCGGGAAACCGGCTTCCGTCCCCTCACCTTCCTGGTGACCGCGGCGCGGCGGATGGCCCTTTGCCAGTGCAAGTACACGCGCGAGGCCCCGCGCTGCGACGGTTCCCACAGGCTCTACGAGAAAGAGGAACGATGATGAGACAGCGTCACGGACTGTTGCCGGCCGTCGCCCTGCTGGCCTGCCTGGCCGGCATCGTCGCCGCCGGCGCCGCCACCGCCGCCGAGTACAGGATCGACCCCGCCCACAGCAGTGTCGGCTTCGCCGTGCGCCACATGATGGTCAGCAAGGTCCGCGGCGAGTTCACCCGGTTCGACGGCACGATCACCTACGATCCCGCCGACACGGCCGCCTGGTCGGTGACCGCGACCATCCAGGCCGCGTCGATCGACACCGGCAACGAGAAGCGCGACGAACACCTGCGCAGCGCCGACTTCTTCGACGTCGAACGGTTCCCGGAGATCGTCTTCCGTTCCACCGGCGTGCGTCGCGACGGCGAACGTCTCCTGCTGGACGGCGAGCTGACGCTCCACGGGGTGACCCGTCCGGTGACGCTGGAGCTGGAGTTCAACGGGACGATCACCGACCCGTGGGGGAACGAGCGGATCGGCTTCTCCGCCCGCGGCAAGCTGGACCGCCGCGACTACGGGATCGTCTGGAACAAGGCACTGGACAGGGGCGGGTTGACCGTCGGCAACGAGGTGGCCCTGTTGCTGGAGGTCGAGGGGATTGGTGGAAAGTAGGTTGTGCCCCTGAAATTGTGTTTCTTCGTTGCGCGGCTGCAACCGCAATGATTGCAGGCGGATAGGCTGATCGGGCGAAGGGGTGGCTCCCCTGGGGGATGCCACCCCTTCCCGCTCTTGCGACAGGCGATCCTACCGGACGACGACGACCCGGCCGACGAGCCGGGCATCACCCGCCACGACCCGCAACAGGTAGACCCCCGAGGCCGCCTCGCGGCCACCGTCGGTGCGGCCGTCCCAGCTCAGGACATGCTCCCCTGGGCCGGCATCACCGGTGTGGAGGACGCGGACGCGCCGGCCGCGCAGGTCGTAGATGCCCGCCCGCAGCGAGGCGGCACGCGGCAGGGAGAGCAGCCAGCGGCTGTTCGTCCCCGTGCCCCCCAGCCGGTGCAGGGTGGCGACGCCGGGCAGACCGATGACGTCGGTGGCGCTGTTCACGGTGAAGTGTCGCCACTCCCCCAGCATTCCCCGCTCGCCGGGATCGGCGGCATAGGCGCGCCACCAGTAGTCCCCGTCGGGCAGGGGGGACGGGACGGTCCAGCTCGTCTGGCCGGGCATCTCGTCGAGGTCGTCGACCGCGGCCACGAGGTCGATCCCCAGCGAGTCGCCGTAGACGCGGAAGCCGTAGGTGACGGCGTCGCCCAGGTCGGGATCGTAGCTGTCGGCCACGACGAGGGTCGGGGTCGGCCCCACCGTCGCGTCGGGGGCGGGGGAGACGAGGGCCGGTGCGGGCGGCGGGACGTTGCCGCTGCCGCCGCCGGTGATCTCGATGTCGTCGATGTACCAGCCGTCACGGGTCACCGAGTAGTCCGTCTCCAGCAGGAAGCGGACCTGGGCGCTGCTGCCGGCGTAGGCCGACAGATCCACCGTCTCCTGCGTCCAGCTCGACTGGGTGCCGGTGAAGGAGGTCAGCGTCACCCACGGCCCGCCGTCGGCGGAGATCTGGACGCGGCCGTAGTCCCAGCCGTCCTCGATGTCGTACCGGTGCCAGAAGGAGAGGGTCGAGCCCGTGCTCAGCACCACGGGGGAGGCCAAGGTGGTGGAGGTCGAGGTCTGGTCCAGGTACTCGCCCGCCGGGCTGTCGGTCAGCGAGTGGGTCGCGCTGTGGGACGACGACGTCGTCGTTGCCCAGGAGCCGGTCAGGATCCAGCCGTCGGTGCCGCCCTCGAGGTCGTCGCTGAAGACCAGGACCGGCGGGCCGGCGAAGAAGGTGAAGGTCCGGGGGATCGGTCCGCTGCCGTCGTCGGCGGTGACGGTCACCGTCAGCGCACGGTCGGCGGGACAGTCGGGAGAGACTGAGACGGCGAACGGCGCACCCGACAGGTCCAGGGTCCCCATGGCGCCCACCGGCCCGACGGTCCGGATCGCCTCGTGGAGCTGCAGGTACGGGTCGTCGGTGTGCAGGGTCACCGTGACCGGCCCGCTGTCGGCGGTGACGCCCAGGTTCTCCAGGGTCAGGGCCAGGCCGGCCGTCTCGCCGGCCTCCAGGTAGGCGTCGCCGTCCCCGCCGGTCACCGCCAGGTCGGCGGGACGGACGAAGGCGTCGGCGGCCATGACCAGGTAGAGGGTGGGCCAGAGGTTGTCCTGGAACAGCGGCTCGCGGCGGTCCTGGGCGGGCCAGAACCCGTCGCTGGTCCAGCCGATCTCGTTGGTGAAGGCGAAGCACCTGGGATGCTCGGTCCAGGCGCCGTAGACCCAGTCGAACGAGCCGCCGTTGACGGTGTAGAGCAGGTCCCCCGGCTGGCCGGCGGCGTAGCCGTTCCCGCTGGTCATGATGGAGGCCATCTGCTGGAAGACGGCATCGTCGGGGGTCGGATCGGTGGTGTAGCCCCACGGGTAGAGGGTCATCCCGCTGTAGCTGTGGAAGCTCATGGAGGTGACGAACGCGTGGGCGTTGATCAGGCCCATGAGGGCCTGCACCTCGGGCTCGCTGCCCGGAGCGGGGCCGCGGTAGACGTCGCTGGAGGGATCGGTGCTGCTGCCCGGTCCGTCCCACTCGTAGGGATAGTTCCGGTTGGGGTCGACGCCGAACGTACCGTCGCCGTTGTCGCGCCGGTTCTTGCGCCACATGCCGCCGCCGTCGGGGGCGATCGTCTCGTTGTAGACGAACCCGTCAGGGTTGACGATGGGCACGACGTAGATCTCGCGGGTGTCCAGCAGGTGCGTGACGACGGGATCGGTGCCGTAGCGCGAGGCCAGGTACTCGACGAACATCAGCGTCATCTCCGAGGCCATCACCTCGCGGGCGTGGTGCAGGCCGTCGATCTCCACCTCCGCCTCGTCGGGCTCGTCCGTCTCCGGGTTGTCCGAGACGCGGATGCACCAGATGTCCCGGCCCTCGTGGCTCTGCCCGAGGGACCACTTGGCGCTGACGACCTGTGGGTACTGGGCGTGCAGGTCGTCCAGCCACTGGGTGGCCTCGCTGTAGGTGTGGTAGACGCCGAAGTTGGCTCCCTTGTCTCCGAGCCGCGAGGCGTAGTAGGCGGTCAGGTCGGCATGGACGACGGTGTAGGGCAGGCCCAGCCGCTCCAGGAGCAGCAGGTCGGCCTCGCGGGCGACGACCTCGGCCTCGTGGCCCGGTTTCAGGACGGCGACGTCCAGCTCGGGGTGGGAACGGAGCAGCTCGGTGGCGCCGGGCGCGGTCAGGTCGACCCGGACCAGGGAGTAGCGCGGCGTGGCCGCCGTCGCGGCGGTGGCGAGCAACAGGAACGCGGCCAGGATGGCACAGAGGCGTCCGGCACGCGGGGCAGCAGGGATGGACATGGGCACGGCCTCCGGGGGCGCTGGTCTACGTTGTGCGATCGGAAGGCGGGGTCCATCAGTATACCAGATCGGCGGCCAACAAGGAAGCGGCCCCCGGCGGGGCCGCTCCAGGTACCCGGTACCGGCGGGGGGCTACTTCTTCTTGCCCTTCTTGCCGGTCAGGGCGTCCACCTCGGCGCAGGTCTTCTGGACGGCCTTGACCGACGCCCGGAAGGCCTTGCGCTCCTCGGGGGTCAGCTTGACCTTGACGATCTTCTCGACGCCGTCCTTGCCCAGGATGACCGGCACGCCGATGAAGTGCCCCTTGACGCCGTACTCACCGTCGCAGAGGGCGCTGACGACCATGATCTTCTTCTTGTCGTAGACGACGGCCTCGAGCATCTCCAGAGCCGACCAGGCCGGGCTGACGAACGCCGAGCCGGTGCCCAGCAGGCTGACGATCTCGCCGCCCGCCTTGCGGGTGCGGGCCTCGATCTTCTCCAGCTTGGCCTTGCTGACGAACTGCTCCACCGGCAGGCCGGCGATACGGGCGGTGCTGCGGATCGGCACCATGGAGTCGCCGTGTCCGCCCAGGACCATCGCCTCGACGTTCTCCACCGACACGCCCGCGGCCTGGGCCACGAAGTAGCGGTAGCGGGCCGAGTCCAGCACGCCCGCCATACCGAACAGGCGGCCGCGCTTGGGACGCAGCTTCTCGTTCAGGCGGTAGACGATGGCGTCCAGGGGGTTGGCGATGGAGATGACCAGCGCGTTGGGGCAGTACTTCTTGATGCCGGCGGCGACGGCGTCGGTGATCTTCAGGTTGACCGTCAGCAGCTCCTCGCGGCTCGGCAGGGAGCCGTCGGGGCGCCGGGTCCGGGGCACGCCGGCCGTGTTGATGACGTACTCGGCCCCTTCCAGGGCGCTGTAGTCCTTGGAGGCAACGTAGTGGAAGTCGCTGCCGATGACGGCCGACCCCTCGGCCACGTCCAGGCACTTCCCCTCGGCCAGGGCCGGTCCCTTGACGTCGACCAGGCCCACGGTGCGGGCCAGACGCCGCTTGACGATCTCCTGCAGCAGCACGCCACCGATCATGCCGCCGCCGACCAGTCCGATCTTGCCTACCATGACCGTCTCTCCTTGCTGGGGTCACACGAAACGCCCGCCGCGCGGGGCGGGATTGGTTGGCATGATTCCGCGTCTGCGATGATAGCCAACTCGTTGGTCGCTTGACAGAAAAAAGTGCTCTCGGTCGCGGGGGATGGCCCCGGTCGGACGTTCGTCAGGGACCTTTGCCGGACCGTCTCGGGTCCAGCTCGGGAGCGAGGGGAAGCTCGGTGGCTGGGATCCCCTCGACGGCGGCATTGAAGATCCGTACCTGGGAGGTCGGATTGTAGTACTTCTCGATGATGTCGATGCAGTTCCGCCTCACCTGCTCGGCGTCGAGTCCCAGCGAGAACCATTCGTGGATCACGCGGGCCATGTCCTCGACGTCGTCCTTCCGGAAGAACATGCCGTTGTAGCGGGGGATGATGGCCTGGTACTCGGGCGCCTGGGTGGTGGGGTCATCGTGTGTGATGACCGGAGTTCCGGACGCCAGGGCATGCATGGCGGTCAAGCCGACGAAGCCCGGTGAGACGCACAGTGTCGACATCATCAGCAACGTGGCGATCTCGCGTTCGTCATAGCACGGGCCGTAGAAGCAGACTCTATCGCTCATGCCGTAATCGGCGGCGATCTGCTCGAGACGTTGCCTCTCGGGGCCGTCGCCGATATAGAGGACATTGGTCTTCAGCCCCTTGCCTTCTAGCAGACGAGCTGCGTCCAACAGCATGTCCAGCTTCTTCAAGGGGACCAGTCGTCCGATGAAGACCAAGATCGGTAAATCAGGATGGGCGAACAGCTCCCGTCGACGTGAATCGAGATACTGGGGTGTGATGGACTCACGTACCTCCTTCTGCTTGTCGTAATCCAGGGAGTTGAACACCATGTAGCATCGATCCGGCGGAAAACCGTGGTCGATCAGCATGTATCGGCCAAGGTGGCCGAACAGGAGCCATCCGTGGGCCAGGCGATAGAGCAGAAGCTGCAAGGGCAGGAGTGCGTGCTTCTTCTTCGGTCCGTGGCCCCATATCAAAACGCGTTTCCCTGACAGTCGGGCCAGGATAGCCCCCGTCCAGGTGGTGAAATGTGACAGGTAGCCATAGAGGATGATGGTGTCGATTTCCTTGGATAAGGCCAAGCGATTGAGACCACGCTGCCAGAGATACTTCCGGAGGAACCAGATATTCTTCAGGAAGCGCCAGCGCAAGCCCCCCTCCTCCACCGGGATGGAGGCTTTCTGGGGATCGATCAGCTTCATGGCCACAACGGGAGTATCGAGTCCGGAGAATATCGTATATGACGGGTTGGGCGGGGATTGCTGGCACAGCTTTCTGAAGATCGCCTCACGAAAGTGGTAGGCGAAAGGGTAGACGACAGCGACCCGTCGGGGAGTTGCGTTGCGGTTCATCGCTCGATCCTTTGCTCTGCCGACCGCGCCCTCTTGCAGGACGCTCCAGAAAGCGGAAACAGTGCCACGAGTGACGGTCGCCTCCGTGCGGGCGACCGCACCCAACGGTGCGGGCCCGTTGCTCCCGGCCTCCTGCTGACCGGCCCGCGCCTCCCCGGCGCCCGGTCGCGCGGGGAGTCGGGGACGTGGCCGTAGGCGAACTGGCCGTACCGCGAGAACGGACTCATGACGACACCCCCAGGATGGTGTCGACGATGTAGGAGACCAGGGGGGCGGGGTCGGGGATGGCGACCTCCGCCTCCCGCTTGGCGACGACGAGACGTTCCGCGACGTCGACAGGGGAGGCGAGCATGACCAGCCTTCCCTCCGCGACCAGCGCCTCGTCCACACGGCCGGAGCGGCCGCGGAAGAAGCTGTAGGCGGGGACACCCAGCAGCGCCGCCTCACGGGTCATGGTCCCGCCGCCGCCGATCACCAGGTCCATGGCGGCGATCATGCTGGGACCGTCGAACACGCGCGAGGGCCGGATCACCTCCAGGCCGCCATGGGCCACCAGATAGGCCATCTGATCGTCGCTGCGGGCCAGGTAGACCACTTGGACCTCGGGATGGGCAGTCAGACGATCGAGGATGCGATCCAGCAGGAATTCGGCCTCGGGGTTGTGGTAGTGGGCGTTGGTCGCCGGCGGCCGCAGCAGGACACGGATCGCGTCGTTGCGCAGCCCGAGGTCGGCGGCGACGGAGTCCGGATCGAGGGGGCTGTCGCCCAGATAGAGCTGCTCCTTGAAGCCGGGATAGCGGACCACCTTCGCCGCCGGGATGCCGGCTTCGCGGCAGCGCCCGTCGTCGATGACCGACGGCAGGAGGATGGCTCGGCAGCCCCAGGCGAACAGCCGGGGGTCCACCCACTCGTAGTCGTACATGGTGATGCTGGGTACCCCCAGCAGGCGGGAAGCGATGGGCAGGGAACGGGAACCGTGACCGAACGAGACGTCGGCGCGCCAGTCGCGCATGGCAGCTGCGAGGGATACGGCACGGCGAACGGTGCCGACGGCCTTGCGGAGCATCCCCTTCCCGTACTCCTTCCCGATTCGACGGTAGGGCAGGCCGTACAGGTCCAGCAGGGAGCACGTGGAGGTGCGGTCCCTGGCCGTGAAGAGCACGTCGTGTCCCCTGCGCTCCAGCTCCCTCGCCAGCGGTTTCATGATCAGGACGTGAGGTCCGTTGTCGGCATCGAACCAGATTCTCATGATCCATCCTCCGTTGCGCGGAGGTAGGCGCCGATGGCTCTGAACATCCATGCCTGGTTCCAGCGGGCATGGATGGTTCGGTTCGTGTAGCGGCGATGGCGCTGGTAGCGGAATCCGCCCCGGCGTTCGTCCCACAGCTCGGCGACGGCCCTGTTCAGCACCCTGCCGGCGAGCGGCAGGGCGTCGGGGTGCAGGTCCCCCAGGGCCACCAGGGTGATGGTGGTCTGGGCGAACGTGTGGGCGTCCAGGGGCTCGCGGCGATGGACGAAGTAGCGAGCCGTGCCGTCGGGCTCGACCAGGCGCTGCATGTAGAAGGTCAGGCCGAGTCCGATCTGCTCGGACCAGTCGGTCCGACCCAGTCTCTCGGCCAGGAAGGAGAGCGTCTGCAGGTTGAAGCCGGTATGGAGGTTGTCGATCCAGGTCCAGTGGTCCGCCTCGCCGTAGATCCACGAGCCGTCGTCACGCTGCTTGAACAGCACGTATTCCCCGGACCGGAGGGCGAGTTGCCGATAGACGTCCGCTCGCTCCGGGACGAACTGCGAGGCATGGAGCAGGATCTTGGCCGCGAAGAGGCTGGCGTTGAAGACGCAGGTGTCATCACGCGGCGAATAGCTGAAGCAGATCCCGTGGCGCTCCTCCCGGCGTTTCAGGTTGTTGTAGACGAACTCGGCCGCGCCCCGGGCCACCAGGGGGTAGACCGGATGCCGCGAAGCCTCCATGGCGTCCACGACGAAGCTGGTAGCCACCACGGTGGGGTAATAGGGCGGGAGCAGGAACGCCCTGGATTGCCAGGGGAAGTGGTAGCCCCAGCCGAAGGGGCCGGTGAACTGCATGGGGCCGGACAGGATCCGGGAGGACAGCCCCTCGTGCCGTTCGGCTGGCTCGATCACCGACGAACCATCCGGACGCGAGGCGCGCGACAGGATCTCGTCCACGAGCCAGTCTCGCCAGCGATCCCGGTCGGGCAGCCAGGGCATGTCCCCGATGCCATCGAGGAACAGCGCGAGGCCCTTGGGGTTCACCCCGGGTGGGATCCGCAACAGGGGCCGGAGGTCCAGCGGGGAACGCTTCACGCCCTGGATCACCAGCAATCTCAGCAGGCGGGAGCGGGACAGGAAGGGGGCCAGCAAGCGGCTGTTGAGGCCGTCGAAGGGGTCGCTTCCCGCGAAGGATCGTGCGGTCGCCCACGACCAAATGGTGCGAGCGATCTCCCGTAGCCGTTCCCGATCTGGCGACGTGGTTGTCATCGTCTTCCGCCGAGGCTGTCCAGATCCACGGGAAGGGGTTCACCCGACCGCAGGCTTTCCAGGGCACGCAGGGTCGCCAGGGTCGTGGCGAGCTGCGCGCGGATGGGGATTGCCGGCTTGCCACTGCCGACGGCCTTGATGAAGGCGTGTATTTCCTGTTGCTGACCCTTGCCCGGAGAGCGCAGGCGCCTGTGCCGCCGCCGGTCGTACAGGTGGACGTCCCGGAAATTGTCGATGACGCCGCTCCGCTCGCCGCAGGAGGCCGCGAAACGTTCCTTGGGCAGGGTCCTGGCGCCGCAGGCATGGTAGCTGATGGTGCCCACCGAGCCGTCGGCAAACTTGATGGACAGCTGCACGTTGTCCTGGGGCAGTCGGTCCTCCGCGTCGTCGACGCAGAGCGCGTAGACGGATGTCGGGTCAGCCCCGCAGATGAACTGCATCAGGTCGATGAAGTGGCAGACCTCGCCGATGATCCGGCCGCCGCCCTGTCGGGGATCCTGGATCCAGTGGTCGGGAGGGATGAAGCCGGCGTTGATGTCGTAGTGCATGACCAAGGGCCCGTGCGCGGAACCGAAATGGTCGCGCAGCAGCGTCGCGGCACGGCTGAACCGTCGGTTGAAGCCCACCTGGAGGATTGGCAGGGGGGCGTCGGTCTCCTCGTCCAGGAAAACCGCGGCGATGTCGCGCAACTGGTCCAGGTCCAGGCAGAGTGGCTTTTCCACGAAGACGTGCTTGCCGGCGCGCAGGGCGGCCAGCGCGTCCGGCCCGTGGCGATCGTGCCTGGTAGCGATGACGACCGCACGGGTGTCTGGATCGTTCAGGACCTCCTGGACGTCGGCCGCGGCCTGGCGGAACCCGAAGCGCCGACCGACATCGACGGCGCTGAGGCCGGTGCGGGTGGTGATGGCGGTCAGTTCGACGCGGTCGTGCTTCCGGAAGAACGGCAGCAGGAACGATTGGGCGTAGGAACCTGCGCCGATGCAGCCCACGCCGATGCGTTTGTCGCCGGTGGCGGCGCCGCCCTCCCGCAGTCGGATCGTCGATGTCGTCCGGTGCTGGGCGGGATATTCCAGCAGCACCCCGCAGAACGGTTCGCTGCGCGACGAGATGAGCTGGTAGACCTCCGGGGCCCTGTCGAACGGGAACCGGTGGGTGACCAGGCTCGCCAGGTCGATCCTACCGGCGGCCTGCATGTCCAGTACCGCTTCCATGTTCCTGCCCTCGGTCCAGCGCACGAAGCCGTAGGGGTAGTCCATCCCCCCCTCCTCGTAGGCCGGGTCGTAGCGGCCGGGTCCGTAGGAACAGGAGACGCGGAAGCCGATCTCCTTCTCGTAGTACTCGGCGCGCGGGAGATCCATGCCCACGGCACCCACGACGACAACGCGGCCCCGCTGGCGGCTGATCCTACCGGCGGTCACGACCGGTTCGTTGCTGCTCGTGGCGGCGCAGATCAGCACCAGGTCCGCCCCGTGTCCGCGCGTGAACAGAGAGACCGCCTCGTCGATCGAGTCGCGGCCCAGCAGTACCAGCGTCTCCGCGGCTCCTGCCTTGCGTGCCAGTTCGAGGGCCTCCGGAGAGATGTCCGCCCCCAGCACGCGGCAACCGTGGGCCCTCAGCAGCTGGACGGCGATCTGGCCGATCAGTCCCAGCCCGATCACCACGGCGTGCTCGCCCAGGGTGGGCTCCGACAGGCGGACCCCCTGCAGGGCGATCGCTCCCAGGGTCGTCATGGCGGCGGCGTCCAGCGGTACCCCGTCAGGAACGCGGGCCACCAGGTTGACGGGGACCGTGACCTCGTCGGCATGGTTGGCGTAGCCGCCGCCGGCGCACGCCACCGGGTCGCCAACCTCGAAACCAGTCACCCCTTCGCCAACCTCGCTGATTTCGCCCGCCAGGCTGTATCCCAGGGGCTGGGCGCCGTGGAGCTTGGCCCTGACCTTCTGGAGCGTGTCCCGCAACCCCAGCGACCGGGCCATCTCGATGACCTGCCGGACCTGGTCGGGCCGGGACCGGGCCTTGCCCAGCAGCGACTTGCGGCCGGTGATGACTTTGTTGCCCTCGGTGCCGGCGCTAACGGCCGAGAAGGCCGTCCTGACACGAACGAATCCGGGCGGCAGGAGTGGCGAGGGCGCCTCGACGATCGTCACCGATCCGTCGGCCGGTTTCAGGGCGAGAATCTTCATGGCTTCAGCTTTCCCTCCGGGGCGGGAACAAGGTACCGGAAAGAGCCGGTACGGATGAACCACACACTATAAGGGACCCTCGCAGAGCCGTGTCAACATCTCATGCCCCACCCGCGGTCCGGCGGGATGCAGTCGGGATGGCAGGGGCTGCCGGGTCCAAGGCATCGATCCTATCGGCATGGAAGGCCCTAGGT
>CAYTEO010000056.1:0-14089 GCA_964436825.1 uncultured Fibrobacteraceae bacterium
CACCGACTGGGTGCCGCAGCGGCCCGAGCCGGAGACGAGCACCCGCAGCCGCCGCGGCCGCGGCGTCGCCCGCAGACGGACGGCGGGACGCGTCAGGCGTTGCCAGAGCCGGGGGCGTTCGACGACGACGACGTACCGGCGGCCGGGGTCGAGCCCCTCGGCCACGGCGCTGTCGCGGTCGGCGGGGAAATCCAGCCGGAGGGCCGGGCCGCCGTCCTCCGGAACGACCGTGACCCGGCGGTCCCGGCGCCACTCGGGGCCGTCCTTGAAGATCTCGATCCGGCCGTCGCCGGTCAGCAGGCTGTAGGTCTCGGCCATCTCAGGCGCTCTCCCCGGATGCGGGTGGGGCCGGCGGCCCTTCGTTCCGTCGCCTGCCGATGACGCGGGCGGGATAGCCGGCCAGGATCGACCAGGGCGGGTACTTCTTCTTGGCCACGACGCTGCCCGCCGACACGA
Source organism: uncultured Fibrobacteraceae bacterium (assembly GCA_964436825.1). Taxonomy (GTDB): domain Bacteria; phylum Krumholzibacteriota; class Krumholzibacteriia; order LZORAL124-64-63; family LZORAL124-64-63; genus CAYTEO01. The sequence goes on from CAYTEO010000056.1 coordinate 457, forward strand.
TGCAGCCCTCCGGAATGTGGACTCCCGGCATGATGAAGACCCGGGCGCCGATCCAGACGTCGTTGTCGATGACGACCGGGTCGTAGTCGTAGCCCTGCTGCGCGATGGGGGCGTCGGGGTCGTCGAAGCGGTGGTTGACCGTCCAGATCATCACCCCCGGCCCGAGCATGACCCGGTCGCCCAGGGTCAGCCCGCCGCTGGCCTGCAGGAAGTTGTCGACGCCGATGTCGACGTCGTCGCCGCAGACGATCCTGTGAACGCCGCGGAAGCGGACCCCCTCGTGGATCCGGATGTTCCGGCCCGCCTGCGCGAAGTAGCGGGGGATGTACCGGCTGCGCCAGGCGAAGCCGAGCCGTCCCGGCGTCAGCCGCCAGATGCCGTTGAGGATGTTGAACCGGCCGTAGCGGTCGGCCCAGTCCCAGCGCAACAGCTTGAGGTCACCGAACAGGCCCACGGCTCGCGTCCCTCCTCGTTCGCATCGCCGGCGGCCGACGATCGGCAGGCCGCTCCCGTGACGTGATCACTCGTACTGCTTCGGCACGGCGCAGATCAGCTGAAGCGGCTCGTCCCCCGTGTTGCGGTACTGGTGCATCTCGTCGGGCAGGATCAGGGCGAAGTCGCCTGCCTGCAGGGGATGCTCGTCGCCCTCGCCGTCGATCAGCACGCCGCGGCCGGCGATGATGTAGTTCAGGTGTTCGCTCCGGTGGCGATGATACGGCGTGTGGCCCCCCGGGGCGATGGTGAAGACGCGGAACGAGAAGCTGGGGACGCCGTCGGCGCTGCCCAGCACGAGCTGCTTGAGCGCGCCTGCGGCCCCCTCCATGGCGACGGTCGTGGCGGGTACGTCGTCGAGACTGCGGATGATCATCGCTGCTCCTGTCGGGAAGACTCGAAGGGGACGCGGACCGGAACAGGGTGCTCGTGAAAGGGATGTCCGTCAAGTGTCCGCCGTCGCCAACGGATCCCGCGGCGGACCCGGGAACGAAATCCCATCAAGGTGCTGCTCGTTCCGCCGATAAGGAGTGCGTTGGTCTGCTATGAAGAGTTCACAGAGGGGGCCGACGTCATGACGTCGATCCGGCAGCGGATACGGGGACAGGCGAGTGGAGCGAAGGCCGGCGGGGGGCACCTGTCCCTGATCGCCGTGCTGTTGATCGTCGTCGGGACGGGGATCATCGTCGCCTTCTGGTCGATCATGACCCACACCGAGCGGGAGCGCCGGAACATCGCCACGCGGATCACGGCCGAGCAGGTGCGGCTGCGACTGGAGGCCTGGTTCAACGACCGGATCGCCCTGGTGGAGCGCCTGGCCACCCAGCACGGGGTGGACGATGGAATCTCGTTCGAGCGGCTCCGCGATGACGCGCAGGAGCTGATCCGTCTCTTCCCGGGCTTCCAGGCCTTGAACTTCGTCGGTCCCGACTGGGTCATCCGCCAGGTCACCCCCCGGCAGGGGAACGAACCGGCCCTGGGCAAGGACCTGCACGACCATCCCGACCCCTCCGTCCAGGCGGCCCTGGCGCGGGCGGAGCGGACGGGCCGGATGGCCAGCACGACGATCGTCACGTTGCTGCAGGGTGGGCTGGGGTTCGCCACCTACCAGCCGGTGCGCGACCGGCAGGGCGACCTGCTGGGTTTCCTCAACGGCGTGTTCCGGATCGACCGGCTGGTGAACACCTGCCTGGCCGAGTCCACTCTCCACGACCGCTACCGCTACGCCCTGGCGGACGAGACGGGCAGGATGGCCTACGTCTCCTCCGGCGGCGGGGATCCCGGGGCCTGGCCCGGGAGGAGCAGCGTGCCGGTGCGTATCGTGGACCGGGACTGGCGGCTCCTGCTCGCCCCCACGCCGTCCGGGCTCGCCCGCGGCGACACGTGGGTGCGCAACCTGATGAGCCTGGCGGGGGTGTTGCTGCTGCTGGCGCTCTCGTGGACCCTGCACCGCCTCTGGCAACGCCAGCGGCAGCTCCATGAGAGCCGGGCGCGCTACCGGCTGCTGGTGGACCACCAGGCCGACCTGATCGTCCGGATCACCCCCGAGGGGAGGCTGCTCTTCGCGAGTCCCTCCTACCAGCGCCTGCTGGGGCTCGAGGAACAGGAAGTGTCCGGCCATCCCTTCGTCCCCTTCGTCCACGAGGACGATCACCAGCGGCTCCTGCAGGCCCTGCAGCGGGTCGCGCAGCCGCCCCATACGGTCAGGTGCGAGCATCGCGTCTTCACCGAGCAGGGCCTGGTCTGGCTGGCATGGTCCCTGAAGGGGGTGACCGACGAGACGGGGCGCGTGACCTCGATCGTCGGCGTCGGCCGTGACGTGACCGAGCGCAAGGAGCTGGAACAGCGGCTGCAGGTCATCCAGCGGCGTCAGCTCGTGGGGCAGCTGGCCACGGGGATCGTCCAGGACATGGATACCAACCTCCAGATCATGCTCGGCCATACGGAATTCGCCCTCGATCTGCTGGACCCCGGGCCTGCCAGGGAGGAGATCGAGATGCTGGGGCGTGACATCGATCGCGCCGCGCGGCTGATCCGTCGCCTGCTGAACCTCTCCCGGGAGCAGTCGCCCCAGCCGCGCGATCTGGACCTGGGCCGGGTCGTCGGCGGCCTGGAGCGGCTCCTGCGGCGGACCCTGGGCAAGGAGGTCGAGCTGGTCGTCGCCGTCGAGGGATATCCGGTCGTCCATGCCGACCCCGACCAGTGCGAGCAGATCGTCCTGAACCTCTGCCTGGCCGCCCGTCGCCTCGCCGCCGCCGCCGGGACCGTCTCGGTGCGGGTGCGCGAGGTGGAACTGACGGCGGCTTCGCGCCGGGAGCGGGACTGGGCGCGGCCAGGCCGGTTCGTCGAACTGCAGGTCCACGCCGACGGCCTGCCCCTGGACGAGGAGTTCCTGGAGCGCCTGTTCGATCCCTTCTTCACGATCCACCGCCTGGGCGAGGACGTGGGAGTGGGCCTGGCGACGATCTACACGATCATCAGGAGCCAGGACGGCGTGATCCACGTGGAGAGCGGACAGGGGAAGGGGACGATCTTCACCGTCCTGCTGCCGGCGGCCGGTGGCGATGCCGGGCCGTTGGACAGCGCCCCGGCGACGGCTGTCGCCGGCGAGACGGGCACGGTCCTGGTGGCCGTGATGGAGCAGGCGGTCCGTGATCACGTCACCAGGATCCTGGAACGCGCCGGCCACGAGGTCCTGGTTGCGCGGGACGGGGACGAGGTCATCGCCCTGGTGAGCGGTCAGCCGGACCGGATCGAGGCGGTTGTCCTGGATTCCCGGGTGACGCCGCTGGCCGAGCGTTTGCGGGAGATCGTGCCCGACCTGGCGCTGGTGCTCCTGGTGTCGGGAAGGGAAGGTCTGCCGCAACTGCAGGAAGCGGCGGTCCTGGACCTGCCGTTCACCCGCGCGGAGCTGCTGCAGGCCCTTGCCGACCTGCTGGCACGGCGCGCCAGCGGACAGGATCTGCCGGCGACGCCGGTCCTCTCCCCGTGACCGGACGGCTCCGGCGCCGGTGACCCGTCGCCGTCCCGGCTCTCATTCCCCCTCCACCGTGTCGACGGGGACGGGTTCCCAGCCCCGGTCCGCCAGCCACCGGCGGGCCTCGTCGGCGTGCTCGTCGGCGATCATCCACCAGACAAGCAACTCGCCGACGGGGCGGGTCGTTTCGTCCACCGGGCCGCAGCGCCTGCCGAGTCGCCAGACCAGGGGGACCAGCCGGCTGGTCCATTGCTCCGTGATCAGGGGAGGCTCGCCGCCGTCGGTGGCACGGCGCCAGACCGAGGCTGTCGCCCTGCCGCGCCGGACCCGCACGGACCACAGCTCCAGGTCGATCTCCACGCCACCCAGGACGTGGACGTCCTCGGCGCCGGCCATGGCGGCGTCGAGGGAGGCGTTGGCCCGCTGCAGGACCGCGTACACGTGGGGAACCTTGTACTCCTGCCGGCACTTGCGGGCGAACAGCAGGTTGACGCTCTCGTTGGTGGTCAGCCCGATGGCGCCGCGGCGGGTATCGACACGGGCCCGCAGCAGGGTGCGCTCCTCCAGGCCGTTGCCCGTGACGGCCGGCAGGCCTTCCTCCACGCCCTGGTTGATCCAGTGGCCGTTGTTGTCGACGAGCTGGACGGCGTGGCCGCCCTGTTGCAACAGGCGGGCGACGAGCCGGGCCAGGGGATGGGCGCCGAGGATGACGTAACCGTCGTCGCTGGGCCGGCGGACGCCCAGCAGACCGGCCACCGGCGCGGCGGTGGCCCCCTGGAAGACGACCGTCGCGGCGATGACGAGGAAGACCATCGCCCGCAACTCCCCGCCGCCGGGATCCCCGGCCGCCGCCAGCTGCTGGTGGAACAGGGACGCGACGGCGGCGGCGACGATCCCGCGCGGCGCCATCCAGGCGAGGAACAGCCGCTCCCGCGCGCGGAGGCCGGACCCGATGGTGCAGAGGGCGATGCTCAGGGGGCGGACGACCAGCATCAGCGCGCCCGCCACCGCCAGTCCGCGCCTCCCCAGCCCCGTCACCTCGGCCACCCGGACGTCGGCGGCCAGCAGGATGAACAGCAGGCCGATGACCAGCGTCGTCAGCTGTTCCTTGAACTCCTTCAGCTCGCGCTCGCCGTGGGGGTGGGCGTTGCCGACGACGGCGCCGGCGACGATGGCCGCCATGATCCCGCTCTCGGGGACCAGGACGTTGCCCAGCTGGTAGACCAGGACGGCCCAGGCCAGCGACAGGATGTTCTGGTAGTCGTCGGGCACGAGACGGCGCCGGCGCAGCAGCAGGGCCAGCACCGCGCCGCCGACACCGCCTGCCAGAAGCCCCGCCGCCAGGCGCACGGGCGCCTCGACGGCGCCGTGGGCCAGCGCCGCGCCCGACGGCTGCAGGACGATCTCCAGGGTGACGACGGCCAGGACGGCGCCGATGGCGTCGACCAGCACCCCCTCGGCCTCCAGGATCGTGGCCAGGTTGCCACGGACCCTGACGCGGCGCAGCAGGGGGGTGATGACCGTCGGGCCGGTGACCGTCACCAGGGAACCGAACAGGGCGGCCAGGCGCCACGACCACCCCAGCAGCAGGCGCGAGGCGAGGGCGGCCCCGAGGGCCGTCACGACGACACCGACCGACAGGAGCAGGTAGATGGTCCTGGCCTGGCCGCGCAGGCGGCGACGGTCCAGGTTCAGCCCGCCGTCGAAGAGGATGACGGCCACGGCGAACCCGGTGACGGCCCCCAGGGCGGGCCCGAGGCTTCCCGGACGGATCCAGCCCAGCAGGTCCGGACCGAGGGCGACGCCGGTGGCCAGCAGCAGGACGATCCCGGGCAGGCGCAGGTGCCGGGCGAGGGCCTGGGCCAGCACGCCGGCCGTCAGGGCCAGGGCGATGGTCAGGACCGGGTCCGGGCCGCCGTGCACGCTCAGCGCACCTCGTAGCCGTAGCAGACGACCTCCATGGGGGCGGCCTCCTCGTCGTCGTTCCCGGCGGCGGCGCCCCCGGTCTGGAACGAGCGGGCGGCGTCGACCAGGCCCTTGACCAGGACCAGCCGGCCGTGTCCGGCGAAGGTCAGGCCGTCGCGATCGCTGTCGCCGATGGCGGGGACGGCGACGCGGCGGAGGAAACGACCGTCAGGCTCGAAGACGTCGTAGATGGCCATGACGTCGTCGGGGTGGTCGTTGATCCCCGGCGCGGCCAGCACCCACAGCAGGCCCTGGTCGTCGAACTGCAGGGAGTTGATCATGGGCTCGTAGTCGGACAGCCTGCTGGTCACCTGCATCTGGGGCGGGACGTTGCGGAGCTGGGCGTCCAGCTGTTCCTCGATCCGCCGCCGCTGCTCCTCGTCACGGCGCCAGGGTGCCACGTCGCGCTCGATGATCCGCTCCAGCGTCCCGTCGGGGTTGTAGACGTCGATGCGGTAGCGGTTGCGCTCGGGCGGCAGGTAGACGCGTCCGTCGGGCCCGACGGCCAGGTGCCGGTAGAGGGGGAAGTAGAGCGCCTCCTCGTCGATGACCAGGTGGCTGAAGTCCAGCGTGTTCTCCTGCTCCAGGAAGACGGTCGTCAGGACCCCGCTGGTGTCGCCCGCGGCGATGAAGCTGGTGCGGACCTGGGCATTGTCGCCCAGCGTCAGGCGGATGCCGCCCAGGACGAGGCGATCGCCGCCGGCCAGCACATCGGTCAGGGAGATGAGGCCGCCCCTCTGCTCGTCCGCGAAACGGGGAGTGATGGTGCCGACCGGAGTGTCGTCGCCCTCCAGGACGACCAGCTTGCCGGGGAAGGACTGCAGCAGGGCCACGCGCCCCTGCGGCAACAGGGCCAGGTCGATGGGCAGGCGGACCTCGCCGGGGCCCTCTCCCTCGCGGCTGAGAGTGCGCAGGTGCTCGCCCGTGGGCGAGTAGACCTCCACGTGGGCGAGCTGTGTGTCCAGCAGGTAGATGTTGCCCGCCGCGTCGGCCCGCACCTGGGTGATCAGGCCGAAGATGTTCTCCTCGTCGTCCTCGCCTCCGACGCGCCAGAGTTCCTGCAGGGTCAGGCGCTGCGTTCCCTCGGCGGGGTCGCCCTGGTTGAGGACGCGGGGGACGTCGGCAGCTTCGTCGGCCCGGGGAGTCGTCCCCGCGACGGCGGCAGCGCCGAATGCCAGCAGGAGACCGCACAGAAGGCGGGAAACGTGATGTCGAACGAGCATCGGGGTGACCTCTGGGATGAAGGGTTCCGGGGGACACGCCGGGAACCGTGTCGGCGGATCCTCGCCGAGAGAGTGGCCCAGATCTTCCGGTGATGCAAGGGCCGGCCGCGGCCCTGCTCTTCTCCCGCCGGGTGTTCCCTGTCCCATCGGGATGGATAACCCGCTTGATTCCCAGCGTATCGATGGGATATCTTCGTCTTCGCAACCCGTTCATCGTCCACCCCGGGAGGTCTCGACATGAGATCCCAGATGCCTCGTCTTCTGCCGGCGGTCCTGATCTGCATCCTGGCCGTGACGGCCCAGGCCGGTACCTTCACGCGCGAGATGGAGTTCGACACCGACGTCCTGAAGGTCGCCGATCTGGTCGGTGCCATCGAGCTGCGGCCCGCCACCGATGGCCGGTTCCACGTCAAGGTCACGGTCCAGGGCGACGATGCCGACCCGTCGGTCATCGGGATCGAGCAGGAGGCCGGGGCCCTGCGGGTGGTCTTCCCGGTCGGGAAGCAGCGGCGCTTCGTCTACCCGCGGCTGGACAAGAAGAAGGCCTCCTTCCACCAGGGGATGGACAACGATCGCCAGAGCTGGTGGCGGCGCATCCTCGACGCCGCCGACGGCAAGCGGATCACGGTCGTCCGCAACGGCCGCGGTTTCCGGGCCTGGGCCGACCTCGAGATCGCCGTCCCGGCCGGGAGCCGGCTGGAGGTGGTCCACGGTGCCGGGTCGATCACGGCGCGGGATCTCCGGGCGGACGTCGTCTGCGAACTGCGGTACGGTCCCGTCACCGTGACCGGCCTGGAGGGATCCTTCCACGGGGGGACGGGCAGCGGGACGGTCACCTGCCGCCAGGTCACCGGCGATGTCCATGTCGATGCCGGCAGCGGCAGTGTCGTGGCCTCCGGCTGCCGGGGCGAGCACTTCCACGCCGACGCGGGCAGCGGCACCGTCTCGGTGAAGGACCTGGACGTCTCGCTGCTGGAGATCGACACCGGCAGCGGCTCGGTCGAGGGAAGCGGTCTGGGCGCCGACGAGGGGCGGATCGAGACCGGCAGCGGCGACATCGTCGCCGATTTCCGGCGCCTGGGAGAGGACTGGTTCCGCTTCGAGACCGGCAGTGGCGACATCGATCTGGGACTGCCGGAGGGTGCAGAGGCGACCGTCGAGGCGGCGACCGGCAGCGGCCGGGTGACGTTCGATCTCCCCGCTGCGACGGTGCAGGAGCAGGGCAGGAGAACGGCGCGGCTGGTCCTGGGGAAGGGGACGTCGCGGGTGAAGCTGGAGACCGGCAGCGGCGACATCCGCATCCACCACTGAGGCCCCGGCGGCGGGGGCGTCGCGGCGCATCCCCGGGACCTCGGAGCGGGGGTTCCGGGCAGCCGGGTCCGCACGTGGGAGCGCCTTCCCGGCGGCCGCCCGTTTCCGCTCCCGGCCGTCCATGCTAGTCTGCCCGGCATCACCACCTCTACCGGGAGACAGAGCATGACGGCACCTGTGATCCGCTCCGCCACCCGCGACGACGTCCCGCTGATCCTGGACTTCATCCGTGAACTGGCGGTCTACGAGCGCCTGGCCGACGCCGTCGTGGCCACCGCGGATGACCTGCGGCGGACCCTGTTCGGGGAGCGGCCCTTCGCCGAGGTCCTGCTGGCCGAGCTCGACGGCGAGCCGGCCGGCTTCGCCCTCTTCTTCCACAACTACTCCACGTTCCTGGGGCGGCCCGGTCTCTACCTGGAGGATCTGTTCGTCCGCGAGCGGTGGCGCGGTCGCGGGATCGGCCTGGCCCTGATGCGGGAGCTGGCCCGGCTGGCGGTGGCGCGCGGCTGCGGCCGCTTCGAGTGGGCCTGCCTGGACTGGAACGAGCCGGCCATCGCCTTCTACCGCCGCCTGGGGGCCGAGCCCCAGGACGACTGGACCGTCTTCCGGCTCGCCGGCGACCCGCTGCAGCGGCTGGCGGCCGGCGACGAGCGACGAGAGGACGACCGATGAAGCACCGGATCCCCCTGTTCTCCCTGATCGCCCTGCTCTCCCTGCTGGCCGCCGGCTGCGGCGAGAGGATCGACGACGGCCACGACCTGACCCCCGGCGCCGTGCGGGGTGCCGAGCGGGTTCTCGGCCTGGAGCTGACCGCCGCCGAGCGGGAGCTGCTCCTGCCCGACCTGGTCGAGCAGCGCGACGCCTACCGCGAGCTGCGGTCGCTGGACCTGGCCAACGCGGAGAGGCCGGCGCTGGTCTTCTCGCCCCTGCTGCCCGGCATGAAGCTCGCGCGGCCGGACCGCGCGCCGCGCTGGAGCGATCCCGGTCCCGTCCACCGGCCGGCCGACCTGGACTCGCTGGCCTTCGCCACCGTCGCCGAGCTGTCGGCACTGATCCACGCGGGACTGGTGAGCTCGCGGGAGCTGACCGAGCTCTGCCTGGAACGCCTGGAGCGGTACGACCCGCGGCTGCACTGCGTCGTGACCCTGACGCCGGGGATCGCCCGCCGCCAGGCGGCGCGGGCCGACTCGCTGCTGGCGGCCGGCGTCGACCTGGGACCGCTGCACGGGATCCCCTACGGGGTGAAGGACCTGCTGGCCGTCCGCGGGACGGTGACGACCTGGGGCGCGGCGCCGTACCGGGACCAGGTGATCGACGACACCGCCACGGTCGTCCGTCGCCTGGAGGCGGCCGGGGCGGTCCTGTGCGCCAAGCTGACCCTGGGAGCCCTGGCCATGGGCGATGTCTGGTTCGGGGGCAAGACCCGCAACCCGTGGCGGCCGGAGCAGGGCTCCAGCGGCTCGTCCGCCGGGCCGGCCAGCGCCGTGGCGGCCGGCCTGCTGCCGTTCGCCATCGGGTCGGAGACGTGGGGGAGCATCGTCTCGCCGTCGGTCCGCTGCGGGGTGACCGGCCTGCGTCCCACGTTCGGGCGGGTCAGCCGCAGCGGCGCCATGGCCCTGAGCTGGACGATGGACAAGCTCGGTCCCATCGCCCGCAGCGTCGAGGACTGCGTCATGGTCCTGGACGCCATCCGCGGGCCGGACGGCGAGGACCCGACGGTCGTCGACGCGCCGCTGCCGTACGACCCGCGGGTCGACTGGTCGCGCCTGCGGATCGGCTACCTGGAGCAGGACTTCGCCCTGGAGGACTCGGTGGGCCGTGCCCTGGACGAGGCGGCCCTGGACGTCCTGCGTGGGCTGGGGGCGCGGCTCGTGCCGGTCCCGCTGCCGGAGATGGACGCCTACCCGCTGTCGATCGTCCTGGCGGTGGAGGCGGCGGCGGCGTTCGAGGAGTTGACCCTGTCGGGTCGCGACGACCTGCTGGTCCGCCAGGGACGCGGCGCCTGGCCCAACATCTTCCGCGCCGCCCGCTTCGTCCCGGCCGTCGAGTACGTCCAGGCCAACCGGGCGCGGGTTCGCCTGATGCGGGCCATGGACGACCTGCTCCACGAGGTGGACCTGTACGTCGCTCCCGCCTTCGCCGGCCAGAACCTCCTGGTGACGAACCTGACCGGCCATCCCTGCGTCGTCGTCCCGGACGGCTTCACCGGCCCGGACCAGCCCCACGGCATCACCTTCGTCGGCCGGCTGTACGACGAGGCGACGGTCGCCGCCGTGGCCCGCGCCTACCAGGAGGCCAGCGGCTTCCACCGGCGACATCCGGAGGGGTACCTGGGCGGCCTTGCCTCCCCCCCCTCCACCCCCTAACGTGGAGTCCCGGATTCACCCGGAACCGCCACGTCCACCTGCGGAGGGAACGAGATGGCCATCGTCCTGGACGGCTCGGGACTGACGATCGAGAAGCTGGAGCGGATCGCCCGCCACGGGGAGAAGGTCGAGCTGGCGCCCGAGGCGCTGGAGCGGATCAAGGTCTGCCGCGCCATGCTGGAGGAGAAGATCGCCGCCCGCGAGGTCATGTACGGCGTCAACACCGGCATCGGCGAGCTGTGCGAGGTCATCCTCAGCGACGATCAGGTCCGGGAGTTCCAGAAGTACCTGGTCTACAACCACTCCGCAGGGATCGGCGAACCGGCGCCGATCGAGTACGTCCGCGGTGCCATGGCCGCCCGGATCAACGTCCACGCCCACGGCAACAGCGGCTGCCGGCCCGAGATCACCCTGACCCTGATGGAGATGCTCAACAAGGGGGTCACTCCCTACGTCTGCCAGAAGGGGTCGGTGGGGGCGTGCGGCGACCTGGCGCCCATGTCCCAGATCGCGCAGCTGCTGATGGGCGAGGGGCGGGCCTGGTACAAGGGCGAACTCCTGCCGGGGCGCGAGGCCCTGGACCGCGCCGGGATCCCCGTGCCGGGCCTGCAGGCCCGCGACGGCCTGGCGACGATCAACGGCAGCAACCTGCTGACCGCCATGAGCGCCCTGCACCTGTGCGACATGGAGCGGCTGATCCGCCAGGCGGAGATCACCGCCGCCATGTCCCTGGAGGCGCTCCTGGCCAACATGAAGCCGTACACCTCGGTCCTGCACGAACTGCGCGGTTTCCAGGGCGCGGTCCGCAGCGCCCGGGCCATCCGCAAGTGCCTGGAGGGGAGCGACCTGCTGACCGGCAAGATGAAGGTCAAGGTCCAGGACGCCTACTCGATGCGCTCGACCCCCCAGGTCATTGGCGCCGCCCGTGACGCCCTGCGCTGGGCCCGCGAGCAGGTGGAGATCGAGCTGAACGGCGTGGGCGACAACCCCATCTTCCTGCCCGAGACCCGCGAGACCCTGACCGGGGCCAACTTCCAGGGCTCGCCCGTCTCCCTGCCCATGGACATGGCCGGGGCGGCGCTGACGATGGTCTGTGTCCTGAGCGAGCGGCGCCTGAACCGGCTGCTCAACCCCAACCTCTCGGTGGGGCTGCCGGCGTTCCTGACGAAGGGGGCGGGGATGTTCAGCGGGCTGATGCTCAGCCAGTACACGGCCGACTCGCTGATCGTCGAGCAGCGGTTGCTGTCGGCGCCGGCGTCGGTCCAGTCGATCCCCGCGGCGGCGGACCAGGAGGACTTCGTCTCCATGGGGATGAACACGGCGCTCAAGAACGCCCAGATCGTCGACAACGCCTGCGGGATCATCGGCATCGAGATGATGGCCGCCGCGCAGGCCCTCGACTTCCGCGATTTCACCTTCGGCCGGGGCGTCACCGTCGCCCATGCCACCGTGCGGAAACACGTGCCGTTCCTGGACGTCGACCGGCCTCTTCACTACGACCACGACACGATGCAGGCGCTGGTCCGCCGTGCCGAGGTGCTGACGGCCGTGGAGGCGGAGGTGGGGAGCCTGGCCTAGAACCCATGGGGCCCTAGGCGTCGTCCCCGGGCGCGGGATCGTCGTCTTCGTCCTTGTCGAACATCTGCTCGAACTCCCCGCCGGTGCGGGCGATGATCTCGGCCGCCATCCGGAACTGGTCGCCGCGCAGGCCCTCCAGCATGAGGTTCTGGGTCAGCAGCAGCAGGCGCCGCTCCTGGTTCTCGTGGACCGAGAACGAGCCGATCAGCAGCCTGCTGTTCTGGACCAGCAGCGTGTCCGACAGCTCGGCGGGCAGCTGCCCCGGCGGCAGGGCGGTCACCGGGGTCGAGAACTGGACCATGGGCATCCCGCCCACGGCACCCCCGTTGATGACGAAGACCGACTGCGTGCCACCACCATCGTCCTTGAAGTCGATGCGGCCCACGTCGTCGTTCTGCATGGCGATCTCGATCCCGGTCTCGGCGGCCAGGGCCTGGATGGTCTCGGCGAAGGACATGGCGGTCTCCCCTGTGGAAGGAGTGGAGGACTGGTGGACGGCGACCTGCATCCCTCGCCGGTCCGGTGGACCGAGACACGATAACGCCCCTGCCGGCCCCTGCCCAGCCGGAAACCCGGGTCGCCGGCGCCTGCGGCCGGTCCCTGCCCCGGCAACGGCGCCGGCGGGCGCGTCCAGCCCGCCGGGCCGGGTCCGGGTTGACGCGGCCCCGTCCGGTTGCCATCCTGTCCGCAGCCGCAGACCGACACGCCGACATCCAGGAGGAACGCCGCCCATGGCAGGAATCTTCAAGGCCTACGACATCCGCGGGACCTACCCCGACCAGATCGACGAGACCGTCGCCTACCGCGTCGGCTACCACTTCCGCCGGCTGCTGGACGAGACCGACCTGGCCGAGAGCAACGAGATCGTCGTCAGCCGCGACATGCGCAGCCACTCGGTGCCGCTGTGCGAGGCGCTCAAGCGCGGCCTGCGCGCCGCGGGGCTGGACGTGGTGGACATCGGCCTGGCCGACACGCCGCGCAACTACTTCGCCATCGGGCACCTGAAGGCCGCCGGTGGCATCCAGGTCACCGCCAGCCACAACGCCAAGCAGTACAACGGGCTGAAGATGAGCCGGCGCGACGCCGTGCCCATCAGCCGCGACACCGGGATCGCCCTGCTGGAGGAGCTGGTCACCGGCGAGCCGGTGCCCGAGGACCTGCCCCTGCGCGGCGGCGAGCGGACCGACGACGTCTGGGAGGCGTACCGGGCCCACGCCCTCGGCTTCCTGGAGGGCACGGAGCCGCGGCTGAAGGTGGCCGTCGACTTCGCCAACGGCATGGGCGCCACCTACCTGTCGCTGTTGCCGGAGCTGGGGCTCGACATCGTGACCCTCTACGAGGAGCTGGACGGGACCTTCCCCAACCACGAGGCCAACCCCCTGAAGGACGAGAACCTGGTCGACGTCCAGCGGCTGGTCCGCGAGCAGGGGTGCGACCTGGGCCTGGCCTTCGACGGCGACGCCGACCGGGTCCGCTTCCTGGACGGGACGGGCGAGCCGGTGGGTGCGGACATGATCACCGGACTGCTGGCGCCGCGCTACCTGCGCAAGGAGCCGGGGGCGGCCATCATCTACGACCTGCGCTCCTCCTGGGCCACCCGCGAGGCCATCGAGGCCGCCGGCGGCAAGCCGGTCCGCGAGCGCGTCGGCCACTCCTTCATGAAGGCCACCATGCGCAAGCTCGGCTCCCCGTTCGGCGGCGAGCTGGCCGGCCACTTCTAC
>CAYTEO010000057.1:0-13721 GCA_964436825.1 uncultured Fibrobacteraceae bacterium
TTGGCCGCTCTTCGTCCAGATCAGACGAGTTGCACTTCGTTGTTTAATCCGCGCCTGAAAGGACGGGTGGTGAAGAAGCTGGCAGCCGGGGAGTACGCCATGGGTGAGCACACGTGGAGCTGGGACGGACGAGATGGGACAGGGAAGCCTGTGGCCTCGGGAGTGTACTTCTACCGATCGGTGATCGGCGGCCGGGTGCAGGTGGGCAAGCTGGCGCTGTTGAAATGAGGTGGATGATGAAGGCTTATGGCTGGTTGATCGCCGTTGTTCTGCTGGCGCTGGCCGCGCCGCTGGCAGCCCAGCCGGGGGTGACGGTGGATTACTGCACGTATCTGGGAGGGGCTGAACGGGAACTGATCTGGGATGCCGAGGTGGCTGGCTCTCGGCTGCTGCTCGGGGGATATTCCAGTTCCCCTGATTACCCCACCACCCCGGGGGTCTGGCGTGAGAGTATGCCGCCCAGCATCTACGGTGATGGCACGATCACCGTGCTCGACCTGCAGAGCCACGCCGTGTTGGCCTCGTCCTATGTCGGTGGAGACAAACACGATGTCATCCACTCAGTATGTACAGATGGAGAGGGGAATATCTATGTCGCGGGGCAGACGAGTTCCACCGATCTGCCCGGGACGGAAGGCAGCTATCAACCCCACGCCGGTTTTGAGATGGCAGGGTTCGTGGTTTCCATGACCCGGGACCTGTCGCAGATACGCTGGCTCACGCATGTGGACTCACCGTGCTGGAGCGACTGGGACGATGATTATGTCGAAGCTGTGGCCCATTCTCCCGACGGCCATCTGTATGTGACCGGTTATATCACCCGATATGATTGCATCTCCTGGGACCACCAGCTCGCGGACACTCTCGGTCAGACGTACCTCCTCAAGCTCGATGATAATGACGGTTCGCTGGTGTGGATGGTGAACGTGGGCACGATGGCTGTTCATGCCATCGACTGTTTCCCCAATGGGGATGTGCTTCTCGGCGGTTCATCCTCCGGGAACGTGCCCGTTTCCGGAACGGCATTCCAGACCACCCCCCGTGGCGGGCGTGATCACTATCTGGCGGCGATCCACCAGGATGGTACATTTGCCTGGGGCACCTATGTCGGTGGTATGGGCGGAGAGGCACAGCTGTCCGCCAAAGTAATTGGTCCGGGACGCTTGTGCTTCGCCGGGATATCCAATTCTGCCGATTATCCCGTGACTTCCACTTCCTGGGGGATGGAACACTTTGGTAATGACGATCTCGTCGTCGGTGTTCTTGGCCAGGAAGGAAAGACTCTCGAATGGTGCGGGTATCTGGGTGGATCCCTTGGTGACGGGTATGATGTGGGACACGGTATCGGTTTGGCTGTCGACGACGGGGGCCACCTCTACATGTTCACCTCGACGGAGTCTCCCGATCTCCCCGTCACGCCCGACGCCTATCAGTCCCAGCAGGAGGGGACGCGGATCAACGGCGTGATGGCGTCGCTGGACGTGGATGATGGGGACTTGCGTTGGCTGAGCTATTTCGGAGGACCGGAACTGATCGTCGGCAACGCGGCCGCCGCGTATCCCGGCGGCTTGGCCGTGACGGGATTTGCCGTCATGTGGGACGGCGCCACCCACGGTCTGCCGGCGACCTCCGATGCCCTCAGCGACACCCTGACCGGGGCCTCTGACGGCTTCGTGGCCTTTCTCGGCATGGACGGCATCGTCCCCACCCTCGTCCAGTCCAGCCACCTCACCTGGGACACCGGCACAGCGGTCCTGCACTGGCGTATCTCCGGTGAAACAACTGCCCTGCGCGCCGAGGTGGTCACGGCCGGCAGCGTACGCGAGCTGCCCCTGCAGCGGGAACCGGACGGCGCCTGGATCGCTCGGGACGACCAGGCCTGCGCCGCCGGTCCCAGCCCGCGCACCTACCGGCTGGTGCTGCCCGGGGAGAACCGCTGGACGGAGCTGTGGCGGCGGGAGGTGACCCCGGAGTGTGCGGCGGCCGGTCCGCTGCGCCTGGTGGCACGTCTGCTGGGCGGCGGGGCGGTGGAGCTGCGGCTGCGCAGCCCCCGGGCCGGCGTGGCGCGGGTGGCGCTGTACGACCTGGCGGGGCGGCGGGTGGCCGAGCTGCCGGAGCGGACGGTGCCGGCGGGGGAGAGCGTGTGGGAGTGGGACGGCCGGACCGCCGGCGGTGGCCGCGCGCCCGCCGGGCGCTACCTGGCGCGGTGTGTGGTGGCCGGGCGGGCGGTGACGGCGGCGGTGACGCTGGTGCGGTAGCGTCCGGCTCGCGCCGCCTCCCGTTGGCCCCGTTCACGGCCGGCCGGTCCCGGCCCGGGAAAATGGGCGTTGCCATCCGACCGGGCAGCCCCTAGCCTCCTCCCGTCATGCGCCGACTCTGGTACATCCTGCTGGGCGCGGTTGTCCTCTTGCCCGCCTGCGGCCACGTGGACCGCAGCCGCTCGGTGGTCGTCTGGGAACAGATGGACCCCCGGGAGCAGCAGCTGCTGGACACCCACATCCAGGAGTTCCGGCGGCGGCACCCGGAGTTCGCCGACTTCCGCATCGGGCGGGTCCACTACGACACGGAGAACCTCCGCACCCAGTTCCAGACCGCCGCCCTGGCCTACGGCGGGCCCAACCTGGTGTACGGGCCCAGCGACCAGGTGGGACCGTTCTCCATCATGGGACTGGTGGTGGCCCTGGACACGGTGCTCACACGGCAGGAGCTGGCGCGGTTCGACCCGGCGGGTCTGCCCAAACTGAACGGCCACGTCTACGGCCTGCCGGACCAGGTGGGCAACCACCTGACCCTGGTGGCCAACACCGCGCTTGTGGACACCATCCCCCGGGACAGCGACACCTGGCTGCGCCAGCTCCGGGAGCTGACCGTGGACACGGACGGGGACGGCCGGCCCGACCGCTACGGCCTGGTCTTCAACATGACCGAGCCGTTCTGGCTGGTGCCGTTCCTGGGCGGGTTCGGCGGCTGGGTCATGGACGACCGGGCCCGGCCCACCCTGGACAGCGAGGCCATGGTCAAGGCCCTGGCCTTCCTGGTCCGGCTGAAGGAGGCGGGGGTCGTCCCGCGGGAGTGCGACTATCCCCTGGCCGATACCCTGTTCAAGCAGGGGCGTGCCGCCTATATCATCAACGGACCGTGGTCCTGGGACGGGTACCGCAGCGGCGGGCTGGACATCCGCCTGGCGCCGCTGCCCCGGATCACAGAGACCGGCCTCTGGCCCACGCCCATGACGGCCGCCAAGTGCTACTCGGTCAACCGCTACCTGGATCCGCGGACCCGGGACTGCACGCTCGCCCTGCTGCGCTGGCTGACCGGCCCGGAGGTCCAGGCCGACCTGGCCCGCGAGCTGGCCGTCCTGCCGGCGGACATGGCGGTCCGGCGCCGGACCGACCTGCTGGACGATCCGCTGCTGGCCGCCTCCCGGGAGCAGCTGGACAAGGGGCGCCTGATGCCCATCGTGCCGGAGATGCGGGCCGTCTGGGACGCCATGCGGCCGGCCTACCAGAGCTGCCTGAACGGCGAGCTGACGCCCGAGGAAGCGGCCCGGCGGATGCAGCGGCGGGCCGTGACGATGATCGCCCGGATGCGCGAGTAGGGAGGACCCCATGCGACGGCGCGAGCGACGACTGGTCCTGTGGCTGCTGGCCCCGGCGGGGCTGGTCATGCTGCTGGTGGTCGCCTGGCCGCTGCTGTACAACTTCTGGATCTCGCTGACCAACTGGAACATGTACCACTTCCGGGATCCCCGCTTCGTCGGCCTGCGCCACTACGCCCGGCTGCTGGAGGAACCGGACTTCTGGCGCGTCTTCGTCAAGACCCTGGCCTGGACCGCCGTCAACCTGGTCTTCCACTTCACCCTGGGGCTGGGGGCGGCCCTGCTGCTGAACCGGCGCCTGCCGGGCCGGCCCCTCTACCGGGCGCTGCTGATCCTGCCGTGGGCCATGCCCCAGTACATCTCGGCGCTGACCTGGCGCGGTATGTTCAACTCCGAGTACGGGGCGGTGAACCTGCTGCTGGAGAGGCTCGGGGTGATCCACCAGCCCATCGGCTGGTTCAGCAGCGAGTGGTGGGCCTTCCTGGCCCCGACGATCACGAACATCTGGCTCGGCTTCCCGTTCGTCATGGTCATCGCCCTGGGCGGGCTGCAGAGCATCCCCCGGGACCTGTACGAGGCGGCCCGCATCGACGGGGCGGGGCCGGTGCGACGCTTCTTCGCCGTCACCCTGCCCATGCTCAGGCCGGTCCTGACCCCGGCCCTGATCCTGGGCACCATCTGGACCTTCAATAACCTGAACGTCATCTGGCTGGTGACCAACCAGGGCATGCCCGCCGACAAGACCCACATCCTGGTCACCTACGTCTACAAGGCGGCCTTCACCTACTACCGCTACGGCTACGCGGCGGCGTTCTCGGTCCTGATCTTCCTGATCCTGCTGGTCATCGTCCGGGGCTACGAGCGGGTCTCCCGCGAGCAGGAGGTAACGCTGTGACGGCGCGGCGCTGGCGGCGGGGCTGGGAGCTGGTCTGGGTCCACCTGCTGGTCTGGCTGTTCGTCCTGTTCGCCGTCTTTCCCATCTGGCAGATCGTCAACATCAGCCTCCGTCCCGGCGACCAGCTCTACAGCACGAGCCTGCGGCCGATTCCCGCCGGCGCCACCCTGGACGCCTACCGGGCCATCCTGCTGGAGAAGCCGTTCCTGCTGTGGCTGCGCAACAGCCTGCTGGTGTCGCTGGCGACGGCCCTGATCGGGGTCTCGCTGGCGAGCCTGGCCGGCTACGCCTTCTCCCGCTTCCGGTTCCGGGGACGCGCCTTCGCCCTGGAGGGGGTGCTGGTGACCCAGATGTTCCCCGCCACGATGCTGCTGCTGCCGCTGTACGTCCTGATGCGGAAGGTCCACCTGGTGGACACCCTGGCCGGGGTCGTGGTCGCCTACGTGGCCACCGCCCTGCCGTTCTGCATCTGGACGATGAAGGGCTACTACGACACGATCCCCGTCTCCCTGGAGGAGGCGGCCATGATCGACGGGGCCGGTCGCCTGGGCGCGTTCATGCGGGTCACCCTGCCGCTGAGCGCCCCGGCGCTGGTGATCACCGCCCTGTTCTCCTTCATGACCGGCTGGAGCGAGTTCATGGTCGCCCGGGTGCTGCTGCCCAGCGGCGAACTGGCGACCCTCCCGCTGGGCCTCGAATCCCTGGCCAGCACCTACCAGACCGAGTGGGCCAACTACGCGGCCGGGTCGGTCCTGGTCTGCCTGCCGGTCGTGGTGCTGTTCCTGCTGCTGAGCCGTTTCCTCGTCTCGGGACTGACCCTGGGCGGCGTGAAGGGCTGAGGGGATAACACGTTACTGTGCCATCGTCGCCGGGGTTTCCGGTGGCGCAATCGTTAGCATTCTGGTACAATCATCCACTACAGGGATTGTTTCAGCCGCGGCCCGGAGAGGGCCAGGGATGGGTCCAGCCCCCGCGGGACGGGAGATGGTGCCTCTTGCGTGTCGGTGCCATCCCCGCTGCATCGAGTCTCCGGCAACAAGGGATTCCACATGCGCATCGTCACCGTCCTGCTGGTCCTGTCGCTGGCCGCCGCCGCCTGGGCCGGTCCCTCCATCGTCGGCAGCATGAACGGCTGGGATCCGGCCGATCCCGCCATGGAGATGTCCCTGGACGCCTTCGGGGTCTGGGTCCTGACCCTCACCCTGCCCACCGGGCACTACGAGTACAAGGCCGTCGAGACGGACGCCTGGGACGGGAACGACTTCCCGGGGAGCAACCAGGTGTTCGACCTGGCCGCCGAGACGACCGTCACCTTCCGGGCCAACTTCGGCGCCACGGTGGGCGTCAGGGAGGGCGACGAGTACGTCACCCACCAGAATCCCGTCGTCGTCGGCAACTTCGTCGGCCTGCTCGGCGGCACCGACTGGGATCCCGCCGACCACACCGGCGAGATGACCGACAACGGGGACGGGACCTTCAGCTTCACGGCGACCCTGCCGGCGGGCGGCTACGAGATGAAGGTCACCTTCAACGACAACTGGGACCAGGATACCGTCGGCTTCGGCGCCAACGTCCCGTTCTGCTCCAACGGCACCGATCCGGTGACGTTCATCTACCACATGGCCAACAACCTGCTGGACGTCTACGACTGCCAGGGGCCGGTGGCCGCCGAGCAGCGGAGCTGGAGCGGGGTCAAGGCGCTCTATCGCTGATCGCCTGCGTGCGACGAGGCGGGGGCGGGCCGCGGCCCGCCCCCGAGGAGGCAACATGAACCGTCTCTCGCCCCACCGGTACCTGCCGGTGATGCTGCTGTGTGTCCTGATGACGATCCTGGCCGGCAACCTGCCGGCCCTCGCCGCCGGGAACGGGGGAAGCGTCCTGGCCGTCGACCGGGTCGGCCGGCGCCCGGGCCTCGCCCCGGCCGCCGACATCCTGTCGGTGACCCTCCTTGAGACGTCCGGCGGCCCCGTCCTGCGGATCGCCCTGCTGAGCCTCGCCGACAGCCCCGTCGGGGTGCGGCCCGGCCTGGAGAAGGCCGACCTGCCCGAGGCGGTCCCGTTGACGGTGACGGCCCGGCCCGCCGGTGGGGCGGCGACGACCCTGGCCCGGACCCTGCTGGTCCGCCGCGAGGGGCGCTACCTGCCGGCCGCCAAGGCCGTGGCCGCTCCCGGCGACGACCGCGACGCCGTCCTGGTGCCGGTGCCGGCCGACCTGCTGGCCGGGGCGGCGGACACGACCCCCGTGGTCTTCACCGTCGCGACCGAGGGCGGCGAGACGGTCACGGCAGCCTACCCGCCGGCCAAGGCCTATGCCGCCAACTGCGCCCTGGTCCTGCACGGCAACCAGGGGCTGGGCTACAGCGACGTGTTCCACGGGCGCGGCGACGACCCGGAGGGGTCGGGCTTCGACGAGGCGCTGCAGATCCACCAGGCCACCGGGGTGCCGGGCAACTTCCACCTCTCCGGCCCGCTGCAGACGGTCGCGGAGTGGAACCTCAACAACGGCGACGTGCTGGACTTCAACGGCTGGCTCGCCAGCGGAGTCGCCGCGGGCTGGGCGGGCATGATCACCTCGGCCTACGCCCAGCACATCATGCCGTTCGTCCGCGACGAGATGAACGACTGGGCCGTGCAGATCGAGACCGACATGGTCGCCGCGCGCTACGGCTACACCCCGACCGTCGCCTGGGTCCCCGAGCGGGTCTGGCTGAACACGAGCGGCTACCCCAGCAGCGGCGTCAGCGACTGGATCGGCGACAACTGGCTGGGCCACGGGGTCGGGGCGGTCATCCTGGACGACGACGTCCACCTGCAGGGGCACGACAACCACCAGATCCACACCCTGTACGGCAGCACGCTGCGGCTGGTGCCGCGGGACCGGCAGTTCACCGGCGACATCGTCGGCGGCAACGGCCAGGCGGCCCTGGACATCCTGACCGGCCTGGCCGGGTCGGGGGTGGGCGAGTACCGGATCGCCGTCTTCGCCGAGGACTGGGAGGCCGTCGCCGAGATGGGCGGCTGGGCCTCGACCACGCCCTATGCCAAGGAGACCTACGACTGGTTCGTCCAGAAGTGCAGCGACGAGAGCGCCTGGCTGTCGACCTGGAGGCTGGCCGACGCCGTCGCCAACCCGAACTTCAACGGCGACACCTTCAGCCCGACCCCGGGCACCTACCAGGAGATCGGCGGCACCGACGGCTACGGAGGCGGCGACAACGGCTGGTACACCCACTGGGCCGGCTGGGTCCCGTGGGCCAACGGCGGCGACGGCGACGGCAACTGCGCCGGCAGCGGGGGCAACTGCAAGGACTACGGCACCCTCTGGAACGACGCCTACACGGCCCTGATGGCCGCGCCGGACAACAACGTCTCCCAGGCCGGCTGGTACGTCCTGATGACGAACCTCTACGAGACGGCCTGGCACGACGGTCTGGTCGGGCCCATCAGCGGCTGGGAGCACCAGTACTCGGCCCACATCCGCAGTGCCATGATCTACGCCGAGGCGGCCCACTGGGCGGCCGGCGAGTACGCGACGACGACCGCCGCCTACTTCACCGACATCGACGGCGACGGCTACGACGAGGTGGTCATGCACAACGACCGCCTGTTTGCCGTCTTCGAGGGGATCGGCGGGCGGTTGACCCACCTGTTCGTCCGGGGGCCCGGCTACGACGACACGGCCATCGGTGACGACAACGTCAACTGGACCACCCTGGGCGACTACAACGACGCCAACCACGTGGGCGCCTTCAGCGACGTCGGCCCCAACTACCAGCACGACCTCTACGACCTGCAGATCGTCCAGGGGACCGGCCCGACGGTCGTCCTGCGGGCCACCCACGCCGAGGTGAGCAAGGAGATCGTCCTGCGCGAGGGGGAGACCTTCCTGGAGGCCGTCTACCGGGTGGGACCGGGACAGCACTGGATCCAGAGCGGGTTCTCGCCCTCGCTGGTCGACCTGGTCTGGAACGCCCGCCTGGACCGCATCTGGGCCCCCGACGCCGCCTACATGGGCCAGCGCAACCCCGACACCGGGATCTGCGCCGCCTGGATCGTGGGCAGCGCCGGCGCCGGCCACCAGCGCGACTTCTCCGGCACCCTGATGAAGGGGGACGAGATCACCGCCTCCGGCACCTTCGCCGTCCGCCTGTTCGCCGGCCCCACCTCCGCCCCCGACGGCAGCGGCGAGGTGGCCGAGCTGCGGGCCCTGGCCAGCGCCCTGACCGACACCATCGGTCCCCGTCCCACCGTCGCCACCTGGTACCCGGGCAACGGGCGCCTGCTGGTGGAGTTCGACCAGCCGGCGGATCCGGCGACGGCCGTTCCCGCCGGCCTGGCCATCGACGCCGACGGCGACGGGACGGCCGAGGTGACCCTCGGCGCCGGGACGACGGTCCTGGAGACCGCCGCCTCCTACCTGCTGACGTTCCAGCTCGACGCCGCCACCGCCGCCGCCGTGGCGGCCCTGGCGCAGGGCGACTGGCTGCTGCTGGTGGACGCCGGCAGCGTCTCCGACACCGCCGGCAACGGCAACCCGGCGATCACCGCCGCCGACGGGATCGCCGTGCAGCAGGCCGCCGCCACCCTGGTGACGATCGACGGCCGCTTCGAGGCGGGGGAGTGGGACGGGTTCCTCTGCCTGCCCGACAGCAACGACTCGGCCTGGACCAGCAGCAACGAGATCGACGCCCTGTACCTGGCCTGGGACGACCAGTACCTCTACTTGGGACTGGACGGGATCGTCACCGCCAACTCCTGGCTCGTCTACCTGGACGTCGATCCCGACGGGCCGGGCGGGGAGACGGACCTGACGGCCATCGACACCTGGGAGCGGGGGACCGTGTTCACGGCGCCCGGTTTCCGGGCCGACTTCCAGTACGGCTGCTACCAGCACCAGTCGACCTGGGACAGCGACGGCCTCTGGCGGATCGATTCGCCCACGACGACGACCGACGTCGGCGGCGAGATGATCTCGGCCTTCGACTCCCAGCACCTGTACGGCGACGCCGGCGGGAGCGAGCTGGCCATCCCCTGGACCACCCTCTACGGGCTCGGGGCGGGGCAGGTGCCGGTCGGCGCCCGGATCTCGGTGGTGGCGTCGCTGTGCTGGGATCCCGAGCCCGACGGCGTCCTGGGCGGCGACTCGGCGCCCAGCAACCTGGCCGCGGCGCTGCCGACGCTCGACAACGTCTGGACGGTGACCGTCGACGCCGACGGCGACGGCGCCCCGGATCCCTTCGGGGCGACGGCCGTCCTGCCGGTGCCGGGCGCGGCGCGGCTGCTGCCGGCCTATCCCAATCCCTTCAACCCCAGCACGACGCTGCGCTTCGTCGTTCCCGGCGAGCGGCCCAGCCGCGTCGTCGTCGACGTCGTCGACCTGCGCGGCCGGCGGGTGGCGCTGCTGGTGGACCGGCTGCTGGAGCCGGGCGAGCACCGGGTCACCTGGACCGGGCGCGACCTGGACGGCCGTCCCGCGGCGGCCGGCGGCTACCTGTGTCGTTTCCTGAGCGGGGGACGGGTCCTGACCCGTCCCATCACCCTCGTCAAGTGAGGAGGCCCCTGATGACGAACGGAAGGACATGGCGGGCGGCCCTGCCGCTGCTGCTGGCCCTGCTGGTGCCGGCGTGGCTGTGGGCGCAGGTCCCCCAGACGATCATCCTCGACGGCGTCAACGATTTCGACCCCGTGAACCTGGTCGACGCCGACGGCGGTGACACCGAGTTCGCTCCCATCGACCTGGGCGACATCTACTTCACCAACGATGCCGTCAACCTCTACATCGGCTTCGACCACGACCAGGACGGCTGGGGCGCGGTCCAGCTCGGGATCGCCATCGACGTCGGCACCGCCGACGGCGGGATCGCCGACCCCTGGGGACGCCAGCTCGAGTGGAGCCTGGCCGCCAACAAGCCCGACTTCATCTTCTACGTCAACCTGGACAACGGCTGGCAGGCCGGCTACCGCTGGGACGGCAGCGCCTGGCAGGAGATCACCCCGGCCGGCCCCGGCTCGCTGGGCTGGGTCACCGGCACCGCGTTCAAGGAGCTGGGCATCCTGCTGGCCACCCTCGGCGTCGGCGCCGGCGATCCGCTGAACATCGAGCTGTGGACCACCCAGGACAGCCCGACCAAGGGTCCCCTGGACGCCGCGGCCAACGACGGCAGCCAGCTGTCCGTGCCCGGGACGACCATCTGGGACGTCACCTCGCCCATTCCCATGATCGACTACCTGCCCTACACGGTCCAGGGCGCGGCCGACACCGATCCGCCCGTGGTCCTGCGGGCCGTCCACCACGTCGACAGCCAGGTGGACGTCACCTTCAACGAGCCGGTCGATCCGACCACGGCCCAGACGGCGGGCAACTACAGCGTCACCGGCGCGACGGTCACCGCCGCGGCCGTCGACGGGACGAACCCCAACGTCGTCCACCTGACCCTGGACGCCGACATCGGCCCCAGCGCCAGCCTCTATCACGTCGTCGTCACGAACGTCGAGGACCTGGCCGGCAATCCCATCGGTGCCGGGAACGAGGCCTGCTTCTTCATCAAGAACATCCTGTTCCGCGGGCGCATGAGCCAGTACCTGCGCAGCAACTCCAACCCGCCCGACGGGTTCACCGTCGAGGGCGACCAGCTGCCGCTGACCTGGGCCCTGTGCGACAACGCCCAGATGAGCGATGCCGACGGCGACAGCATCTACGAGTGGGACGGGGACTTCTGCGTCGAGGCCGACTGCGACAGCGCCACGGCCAGCGAGACGCTGGAATGGAAGTTCGTCCACAACTGCTCGATCTACGAGCCGCTGGCGGGCAACCGGATCCACGAGATCACCATGGCCACCGGCGCCTATGACACCATCGACGTCTGGTGGAACGACGAGGATCCCACGCAGTTCACCAGCCACGACATCGACGTCGAGTTCTTCGTCGACATGACCGTGGCGGGCTACGCCACCGGCGACACGATCGCCATCAACGGGTCGGAGGCGCCCCTGAGCTGGGCCGTCCCGTCGCTGACCGTCATGACCGACGACGGGGTCGCCCCGGACGCCGTCGCCGGCGACGGGATCTACTCCGCCCGGGTCCGCTTCCCGGCCGGGACGCACAAGGACGTCTTCTACAAGTTCCTCCAGAACGGCCAGTACGAGTGCGCCACGGAGGCCAACCGGCACGTCTACCTCAACGACGCCCTGTTCGGCACGGTCGACACCGGCGACCAGCTGACCCTGCCGGTGGTCCACTTCGACCGCTGCTACACGACCTGGCGGCCGGTGGAGGTCGTCTTCCGTCTGGACGTCAACGGCACCGCCGTGCCGGTGGGGGGCAGCGACGTGGTGGCCGTCAACGGGACCCCGAGCAACCGCGAGCCGGTGAGCTTCAGCTGGGACGTCCCCTCGCTGAACGTCATGCACGACGACGGGCTCGGGTTCGACGACGTGCCCGAGGACGGGATCTACACCGTGGCGGTCGTCTTCCCCGACTCGAGCTGGATCGACACCGAGTACAAGTACCTGGTCAACGACCAGTACGAGTGCAGCGACCAGGGGAACCGCAACTTCACCCTGGATGCCGACAACCACGACGACGCCGGCAACCCGCAGATCCTGCCGGTGGACTACCTGCACCAGTGCCAGACCACCGGTGCCGGCGACCCGCTGCCGCAGCGCGTGGTCCTGGACCAGAACCATCCCAACCCGTTCAACCCCAGCACGGAGATCCGCTTCACCGTGCACCGGGCCGGGTTCGGGACCCTGGCGGTCTACGACGTGCGCGGCGAGCTGGTGCGCACCCTGCTGCAGGGACGCCTGGCCGAGGGACCGCACGCGGTCACCTGGGACGGCCGGACCGAGGACGGCCTGCAGGCGCCCAGCGGCGTCTACTTCTACCGGCTGGAACTGAACGGCGAGAGCAGCGTCCGCAAGATGATGCTCGTGAAGTAGCACCGCGGGGGGTTCGTTGCCCGGAGGCCCCGGCCGGCGACGGCCGGGGCCTCGTCGTCGGTGCGTTTCCGCACATTCCCCGCGGCCGGGGGTCGACGCGCGGTTCCGGCTCCTGTAGCATGGGCGGGACGTCACGCTCCACGACAGAACGGGGAGGGGACCATGAAACCCGACGGCATGGTCGAGATCGCCGTCTACACCACCGACATGGAGGCGCGGGTCGCCGAGGCCTGCCTGCGCGCCGCCGGGATCGAGGCGTTCGTCGACGCCGACGACTGCGGCGGCATGCGTCCGGAGCTGGCCTACAGCATCGGGGTGCGGCTCTACGTCACCGAGGCGCAGGAGCGGCGGGCCCGCGACCTGCTGGCGTCCGCCGCGCGGGAGAATGCCGGCCGGGCGGCCTGGACCTGTCCCGCCTGCGGCGAGCGCAACGAGCCGTCGTTCGACGTCTGCTGGCAGTGCGGGACGGAGCGGCCGGAATGAGCGCGCCGACGGGCGACGGACGCCGGCGGCCGTTGCCGTCGCTCCTGCTGCTGCTGCTCGCCGCCGCACTCCCGGTCGCGGCGATCGCGGCGCCAGCGCCGGATTCCCTCCTCGCCTCCCTGGCCATCCCCGTCACCCGTGACCGTCCCCGCGAGTTCATCTTCACCGACAAGGGCGCCGCCCACCTCTGCGGCGAGGCGGTGGGGGAGAACGACCGCGCCTACCACGGTTTCGTGGTCGCCATGCACGAGCTGCTGGACGGCTGGGCGCTGCGGCTGGAGGACGGGGCCGAGCTGTCGGCCCGCACCGCCGCCCGCGCCCGGGTCCGGCCGGACCGGCTGGTGCGCGAGTACGAGCTGCCCGACGGGTCAGTGGTGACCGAGACGGTCGTCCTGTTCGACCGCGCCGACGGCTTCCAGGTGCGCTACGAGGGGGTGCCGCCGGGGCGGTTCGCCGTGGTGCCGCGGGTGGACATGCGGTTCATCTGGCGGGTGCCGCGGCCGGAGTACACCGTCGCCTGGGCCGACCGGACCCTGCGGGTCGCCCGCGCCGACCGCCGCGACGCCGCCGACGGCCGCCGCGACCCGCCCTGGCTGGCCGTGCGCGTGGAGGGGGCCGACGACTTCGTGTCCGCCGGCCGCTACGTGGCGGCGCGCTACCCCAAGGGCGCCGCGCGGCGGGCCATGGACCACGCCACGCCGTACGTGCCGGGGGAGATCGTCGGGCACGTCCCGCCGCGGGTGCCGTCGGCCACGGTGACGGTGACCGTCGCGGCCGACACCACCGCGGCCGCCGCCGCGGCCCGGGC
>CAYTEO010000058.1:0-13638 GCA_964436825.1 uncultured Fibrobacteraceae bacterium
CCTCGCCGGCCTGTCGGCCGATCACGACCAGGAAGGAGGTTTCTCTCATGAGCGGTCACGATCCCTCCCACCGCGTCCAGGTTCTCCAGGCCGACATCACCACCCTGGACGTGGACGCCGTGGTCAACGCCGCCAACACCGGCCTGCGCGGCGGCGGCGGCGTGGACGGTGCCATCCACCGGGCGGCGGGGCCGCGGTTGCCGGCGGCATGCCGCGCCATCGGGCACTGCGACACCGGTGACGCGGTGGTGACCCCCGGTTTCGACCTGCCGGCCCGCTGGATCATCCACACCGTGGGACCGGTCTGGCGCGGCGGCAGCCGCGGCGAGCCGGAACTGCTGGCTTCCTGTTACCGGCGCAGCCTGGAAGAGGCACGCCGGCTGGGCGCGCGCAGCGTGGCGTTCCCGGCCATCAGCTGCGGCGTGTACGGATACCCGGTGCGGGAGGCGGCGCGGATCGCCGTGCGGACGGTGCTGGACGAGCTGCGGGGCCGCGAGCTGCCGGAGCGCGTGCTGCTGACGGCGTTCACGCCGGACGTGGAGGCGGCCCTCGCCGAAGCCCTTGCCGAGGCGCAGGCCGGGCTGCCGAGCGAGGCGCCGGGAAACACCACACCGCGCGGAAAGCACTGACCGGACGGTCTCAGTCCGCGGCGTTGTCCTCGTCGAAGAAGTCCATGGCCTCCACGGGCATCACCACCGTCGAGGCGATGTTCGACAGGTGGCTGACGATCCGCTTGAAGAAGCGGAGGATCAGCACCAGGCTGACCACGTCGATCGTCGGCAGATCGCCGTGGGCCAGCCGGACGATCCGCTCCTCCAGCATGCGGCTCATCTCCCGTGTCCGCTCGATGATGGCGCGGGCCTGCTCCTCGTCGCTCTCCCCGAAGGCGGCCGCCGTCTCCACCATCAGCGCGGCGATGCTCGCGGCGTCGTCGCCCAGCTCCCGTCGGTAGAGCTCCCGGTCCACGTCGGCGGGGATCAGGTCGCGGGCCACGTCGTAGGTGTTCTTGACGTAGTCGCCGATCCGCTCGGCGTCCTTGACGACGTTCATGAAGATCAGAGCCGACGGGATGTCGTAGCTGTTGCTCTCCAGCACCAGGTGGGTGACGACACTGCGGCGGACCTCACGCTCCAGGTCGTTGACCCGCTTGTCGCGGCGGAAGATCTTGCCCTGGGGATCGACGTCGTCGCGGCCGTCGATGACCACCCCGCGGACGTAGTCGAACATGGAGACGCACAGGTCCAGCATCTCGCCCACCCGACCCGAGGTGGCCTGGCTCCAGTTGTCGCGGCGGAACAGCTCGCGGAAGGTGCGGAACATTCCCATGATCGGTCTCCCTCGTCAGGCGGCGCGCAGGGCGCGCGAGATCAGGACGAACAGCAGCGGCAGGCCGAAGAACAGCCCGCCCACGTAGTAGAGGGCGGTCCAGCGGCGCCGCGACGTCTGCAGGGCCAGCCGGCGGGCCAGTCGCAGGGGGACGTGGCGGATCGCCGGCACCGGGTAGATCAGCAGGATCCCGGTGATGTTGAACAGCAGGTGGACCAGGGCGACGGTCACCGCCGCCACGTTGCCGGCCAGCGAGGCCAGCAGGGCCGTGACCGTCGTGCCGATGTTGGCCCCCAGGGTGATGGCGAAGGCCGACTCCAGCTCCATGACCCCCGCCCCGATCAGCGGCACCAGCAGGCTGGTGGTGATCGAGCTGCTCTGGACCAGGACCGTCACGACGATCCCCACCAGCATCCCCACCAGGCCGCTGCCGGCCACGCCCCGGCCCAGCGCCCCCTCGGCCCGCCGCACGACGACCCCCTTCATCAGCTTCGTCAGCAGGGTCAGGGCGACCAGCAGGCAGACCAGCGAGATCAGGAGCATCAGCGTGGCGGCGGTCCCCTTGCCCAGGCCCCAGTCGTCCAGCAGCAGCCCCTTGGCGGCGTGGACCAGCGGCTTGACGGCCGCCTTGACCGGGCTGTGGTACTCCAGGCCCTGGGCGTCGACCAGGTGGCTGGAGAGCCAGCCGGCGGTCCGTTCCAGGTAGTGGGTCGCCTGCTCCAGGGGGAACAGGACGAGGATCGTCAGCAGGTTGAAGAAGTCGTGCATCGTCGCCCCGGCGAAGGCCCGCCGGAACTCGGCCCGCCGGTTCAGCGACGCCATGGCGACGATCGTGTTCGTGATCGTCGTGCCCATGTTGGCACCCATGACGATGGGCACGGCGCCGCGCACGGTCAGGGCGCCCGCGGCGACCATGCCCACGACGATCGACGTCGTGCTCGACGAGCTCTGGATGAGCGACGTCGCCAGCAGGCCGATCATCAGCCCCACGACCGGGTTGGACGTGGTCGAGATCAGGGCCTGGCT
This sequence comes from uncultured Fibrobacteraceae bacterium, assembly GCA_964436825.1. Lineage (GTDB taxonomy): Bacteria > Krumholzibacteriota > Krumholzibacteriia > LZORAL124-64-63 > LZORAL124-64-63 > CAYTEO01. The sequence goes on from CAYTEO010000058.1 coordinate 2,353, forward strand.
GAGATCCTTGCCGAAGGTCTTGAAGGCGGCGCCCATCAGGGCGATGGCGAACAGGAAGAGGTAGAGCAGGGCCAGCAGGGCGGCCGTGCGCAGCAGGGCGGCGAGGAGCGGGGGCGGATTCCACCCCGGGGATGCCTCGCGCGTCAGATCCGGTTCCATGCCGTGCCTCGCAGGTGGCGATCGGATCGGGTCACCGGCGGCGGGGCGCCGGTCGCGTCGGTTGCCGGGCGGAAGGGTGGGCGCACTCGGGCCGGGTGTCAACGGGCGCGGCGCCATAATCGGTCAATTTGCGGTTTTTTCACCGAACGACCGCCCGGGTCCCGGCGGGCACATTTTCCGGGGCACGCTCGATTCCCCTTGCCGCGCCGCTCCATTCGCGTCAGTCTGTCTGCGCAGGCCGCCGGGGGCGTTCCCCGCGGGCCGAAGACAGGGAGTCACGAACAAGGAGGTCGTCACCATGCGCAGGACCTTGGCAATCGTCGGCATCGCCGTGCTGCTGCTCTCGCTGATGGTCGTCGCCGGCTGCAAGGAGAAGCAGGAAAATGTCGCTTGCGCAGGCTGCGGCATGGAGGTCGCCAAGGCCGACGCCCGGATGATCGACGGCAAGCCCTACTGTTCCCACTGCGCCGACAAGATGCAGCAGACGGCCATGCACACCTGTCCCGACTGCGGAATGGAGATGGCCGAGAAGGAGATGGTCCAGGTCGAGGGCAAGTGGTACTGCCCCCACTGCGCCGACAAGCACCGCCAGGAAGAGGGCGGCGGGCACCAGCACGAGGGGGGCGAGCACGACGACCACGGCTGATCCGTGGTCGCACCGGACCCCGGGGGAGGGCCGTCCCGGTCCTCCCCGTTGCTTTTTCCCGGGTCCCTGTCTACTCTTTTCACGCGACGGCGGTGCTGCCGGAAACATGTCGCATTGGACGACTTGTTGCACCGTCAGACGATCAGCGAGAGGTGATTTCCATGGCCATCCTGAAGATTGCCCGGATGGGGCATCCGGTCCTGCGCCGGGTCGCCGATCCGATCGATCCCGCAGAGATCACCGGTCCGGAGATCCAGGCCCTCATCCGGGACATGTTCGAGACGATGGCCGAGTACAACGGGGTCGGCCTGGCCGCGCCCCAGGTCCATGTCTCCAAGCGGCTGGCCCTGGTGGGTGGCGAGGAGGACGACGACGGCAACCCGCTCATCGAGGTCGTCATCAACCCGGAGATCACACCGACCAGCGACGAGCTGTTCGGCATGTACGAGGGGTGTCTCAGCATCCCCGGCCTGCGCGGCTGGGTGGAGCGCCCGGTGGCGATCCACGCCGTCTACTGGAACGGGAAGGGCGAACGCGTCGAGCGCGACCTGGACGGCTTCCCGGCCGTGGTCATGCAGCACGAGTGCGATCACCTGGACGGGGTGCTGTTCGTCGACCGGATGAAGGACCTGCGCAAGCTGGCCTACGAGGAGGAGGCGGAGCGCTTCCTGCCCGTGGGCCGGATGATCGACGGCCGCGACGTCTGACGCGACCGGGAGAGGGGAGACGCCATGCACGACGACCTGCTGACCCGCACCATCGACGCCTTCAACGGTCGCCGCTTCGACGAGGCCGAGCAGCTGGCCGCCGCCGGCCTGGAGGAGGCCGTCGGCCGCGACGAGCTGTTCTGGCTCGGCCTGCGCGAGACCTGCCACGGCTTCGCCCTGGTCATGGCGGGCCACGTGACCCAGGCCCAGCCGGTGATGGTCTCCGCCATGGAGAAGCTGCGCAACTTCGGCTTCCGCTACCGGAACGTCGAGGTGACGAGCATCCTGGCCGGACTGCGGCGCGGGCTGGAGGAGGCGCGTGTCGTGGGGGAGGGGAACAAGAGGGTGTTCGACGTGAGTCTGCTTCCCAGGATCAAGATGGCACGCAGGGCCGACGAGGCCTGACACCTGCGGTTGCCCGCGGGACAGCGCCCCGGCACCCTCCTGTGCCGGGGCGCTTCGCCGTCCCGGCCTCGCGCCCTTGCTCCCTTTGCGAGGGGGCGGGGCGGCGGTTATCGTGGGCGCCGGACGTGACGCATCACCGCGGACGACGGGAGTGCCGATGATCCCCACCGACCATCCCCTTGCCGACATCGCCGCCAGGGTCGAGGCGGGCGAGCGGCTGACCGAGCAGGACGGCCTGCGCCTGGCCGCCAGCGACGACCTGGCCCTGCTGGGATACCTGGCCGACCGGGTCAAGCGGCGGCTGCACGGCGACAAGGTCTTCTACAACATCAACCGCCACATCAACCCCACCAACGTCTGCTACGTGGGCTGCGAGCTCTGCGCCTACGCCGACGACCCCAACGCGCCCGGGACGTGGTCCTACACGCCGGAGGAGTGCGTCGAGATGGCGCGGCGTGACTTCATGCCCGGGACCAGCGAGTTCCACATCGTCGGCGGCCTGCACCCGCGCTGGAAGTTCGACGTCTACGTGGAGATCCTGCGGGCGCTGAAGGCGGCGTTCCCCGACGTCCACCTGAAGGCCTTCACGATGGTCGAGATCGACTTCCTGGCCAAGCTGGCGAAGAAATCCGTGCCGGAGACCATCGAGCTGCTGCGCGACGCCGGCCTGGACAGCTGCCCCGGCGGCGGGGCGGAGATCTTCGACCCGGAGGTCCGCCGGCGGATCGCCTCGAAGAAGATGTCGGCCGAGCGGTGGCTCGAGGTGGCGGGGATGTGCCACCAGGCGGGCCTGAAGACCAACTGCACCATGCTGTTCGGGCACATCGAGGAGCCGCGCCACTGGGTCGACCACCTGCTGCGGCTGCGCGAGCAGCAGGACCGCACCGGCGGTTTCCAGTGCTTCATCCCCCTGGCCTTCCATCCCGCGGGCACGAAGTTCGCCCACCTGCCGGGACCGTCCATGGCGACGAAGCTGAAGGTGATCGCCCTGTCGAGATTGCTGCTGGACAACATCCCGCACGTGAAGGCCTACTGGGTGATGCTGGGACGGGAGATCGCCCAGGTGGCGCTGCGGTTCGGTGCCGACGACCTGGACGGGACGGTCACCGACGAGCGGGTGACCCTGGCCGCGGGCGGCCGGGCCGGCAAGGGGATGACCCGCGCCGAGATCGAGACCTTCATCCGCGAGGTCGGGCTGCGACCGGTCCTGCGGGACACCCTGTACCGGGAACTGGCTCCGTCGAACGCGTGACGGTGCGGCGCGTCCATCCGGTCCGAATGGATTAAAACCTATCCGTTTACTGGATGATTGACCCGCCGCTCCCCGGGCCCTATCGTCCCTGTTGTTTCTTTCACGAATAGACCGGGGGCGAGACATGACCGATCGGAGCACGACACGTAGGGGATTGTCGAGGATCACGCGGATCCTGTTCGGCAACTGGATCGCATCACTGGGGACGATCATCGCGACGGCATCGCTGGCCCTGCTGGTGATGGGCCTGATGCTCCATATCTACTACACCATCTCCGGGACGCCGGCCAACCCGTACCTGAACCTGGTCACGTTCATGATCCTGCCGCTGGTCCTGGTGACCGGCATCGTCCTGATCGGGGTCGGCGGGGTGGTCTGGCGCCGGCGAGAGGCGACCACGCCCCAGACCGTTGCCCTCGAGGTGGGCGGGGCCGCCTTCATGCGGAAGGTGACCGTCGTCGCCGCCGTGGCCGTCGTCGTCTTCTTCCTGGTCGGCAGCTTCAGCTACGAGGCCTACCACTTCACCGACTCGCCCGAGTTCTGCCTGAAGGTCTGCCACCAGGTGATGGCCCCCGAGGGGGTGGCCTACGAGCGCTCGCCCCACGCCCACGTGCGCTGCGTCGAGTGTCACATCGGCCCCGGGGCCAGCTGGTTCGTCCGCTCCAAGATCTCCGGTCTGCGCCAGGTGCTGGCCGTCATGACCGGCAACTACCACCGTCCCATCCCGACGCCGGTCCACAACCTGCGCCCCGCCCGGGAGACCTGCGAGCAGTGCCACTGGCCGGCCAAGTTCCACGGCTCCAAGCTGGTGGTCCACAGGCGGCGGGCCCCGGACGCGGAGAACACCCTGCAGGTGACCTCGCTGGTGGTCAAGGTGGGCGGTCTGCCGCAGCCCGGCTCCACCGCCACCGGCGTCCACTGGCACGTCGATCCTGCCAACACCGTGCGCTACCGCTTCCTGGACGATGAGCGCCAGCAGATCGTCGAGGTCGTCCAGCAGACACCCGACGGGGAGGTGCGCTACCTGAGTCCCGAGGCGCCCGCGGACAGCACCCTCGGCACCTGGCGGGTCATGGACTGCATCGACTGCCACAACCGGCCGACCCACATCTTCGAGCGGCCCGGCGACGCGCTCGACGACGCCTTCGCCAAGGGTGCCCTGGATCCCGCGCTCCCGTGGCTGCGGCTGGAGGCGGAGCGGGCGCTGCGCGAGGTCACGCCGGGCGAGGGGACGGCGGATTCCCTCGCCGCCTGGCTCGTGGCAGCCTACACGGAGCGGCATCCGGACGATCTGGACGCCCTGCGGGCGGGGCTGGACACCACGGCCGCCGTGCTGGCCGACATCCTGGAACGCAACGTCTTCCCGGGCATGAACATCGGCTGGGGAACCTACCCCACCTTCCTGGGGCACCGGGACGTGGACGGCGAGATGGCCGACGTGGGATGCTTCCGCTGCCACGACGACGAGCACGAGAGCGAGGACGGCCGGGTCATCAGCCAGGACTGCGACAGCTGCCACCTGCTGCTGACGGAGGAGGAGGCGGATCCCGACAGCTGGCCCGAGTTCCTGTCGGAGCTGGTACCGGTGGACAGGCGCTGATGGACGCACCGGTGAGGATCGAGGACCTGTGGTCGGCGGCACGGCGCCTGGACGGCGTCGCCCACCGGACCCCCGTGGCCACCTGCGCCACACTGGACCGGCTGGCCGGCCGGCGGCTCTTCTTCAAGTGCGAGCACCTGCAGAAGGTGGGCGCCTTCAAGTTCCGCGGGGCCTGGAACGCCGTCGCGCAGCTCACCGCGGAGGAGGCGGCCTGCGGCGTCGTCACCCACAGCAGCGGCAACCACGCCCAGGCCCTGGCCCTGGCGGCGGCCCGGCGCGGGATCGCGGCCCACATCGTCATGCCGCGCGGCGCGCCGGCGGTCAAGCGGGAGGCCGTTGCCGGCTACGGGGCGCGGATCGTCGAATGCGAGCCGTCGCTCCAGGCGCGCGAGCGGACCGCGGAGCGGGTCGTCGCCGAGACGGGAGCCGTCTTCATCCATCCCTACGACGATCCCCGCATCATCGCCGGCCAGGGGACGGCCGCCCTGGAGCTGCTGGCCGACGTGCCGGACCTGGACGCCGTCGTGGCCCCGGTGGGCGGCGGCGGACTGCTGTCGGGGACGGCCGTCGCGGTCCGCGGCACCCGCCCGGACATCACCGTCCTGGGAGCCGAGCCGGCCGCGGCGGACGACGCCGCCCGCAGCCTCGCCGCCGGCCGGCGCCTGCCGCCGGTGGAGCATCCGCCGACCCTGGCCGACGGCCTGCTGACCGGCCTGGGCGAGCTGACCTGGCCGCTGATCCGCGACCACGTCGACGGGATCGTCACCGTGGACGAGACCGCCCTGCTGTCTGCCCTGCGCCTGCTGTGGCAGCGGGCCAAGCTGCCGGTGGAACCGAGCAGCGCCGTCGCGCTGGCGGCCGTCCTGGCCGACCCGCCGGAGCTGGCGGGGCGCCGCCGGGTGGGGATCATCCTCAGCGGCGGCAACACGGACCTGGCCCGCCTCTGCCGCGACGGGGTCCTCGAGCGCTGGTGATCCCGGCTTCCCGCCACCGATCACCCTCGCAATCGGTTGCGGTCGACCCGCCCCGTTTCTATCCTGGATCCATGCAACTTTGCTAACGACCACGCTCCACAACAGGATGTCGCCTTGGCCAGAGCCCCTGAACCCACCGACGCACCGTCGTCATGTCGCGACCGTGGCTGGCCCTGCTACGACCGGTGCGATGACCGCAGCTTCACCCTCGCCCGCCAGAGCGACATCCGCGGCCTGCTCCACTGCCACACCCACTACGACGGGGGCGCCCACGGCCTGCTGCGGCTGGTGGAGACCGCGCGCGAGCTGGGGCTGGAGTACCTGGGGATCACCGACCGCCTGCTGTCCGACTTCTCCGACGGCGGGCTGACGCCGCTGGGCTTCGCCCGCCAGCGCGAGGAGATCGAGGCGCTCAACGGCGCCCTGGACGACTTCGCCCTGCTGCACGGGGTCGAAGTCGAGGTGGGACCCGACGGCGAGCTGCCCGACGCCCCGGAGGTCTTCGAGACCGTCGATTTCGTCGTCGCGACCCTGCTGAACGGCAACGGTGACGGGGACCGGCGCCGCGCCACCGACCGGGCCGTGCGGGCCGTCATGAACCCCTGCGTCTCGATCCTCGGCCATCCCATGGGCGACTACATGACCACGGGCCGGCCGCTGCCGCTGGACCTGGACACGGTCCTGGTGGCCGCCGCCGAGGCCGGCGTGGCCGTGGAGCTGGATGCCAACCCCCACCACGAGGACCTGGTCTGGCACCACTGCGAGGAGGCCCAGCAGCGGGGGATCGTCTTCGTCATCAGCTCCGACGTCCACCGCGCGGCGCGCCTGATCGACTACCGCCACGGCGCCGAGCTGACCCGCAGGGCGGGGATCTGCCGGCACCAGATCCTCAACACGCGCTCCCTCTCCGAAATCAGGGAGTTTCTCTCCCGGGACTGAACCGCTCCACATCCCCGGACGGGGTTCCGTGTCACGCGGGGGAGGCGCCACGGGGACAACGATTCCAGGGGGCTGCAGCGCGCGGCCGATGCTGCTATCATGCCGGGGGGATCCGTGAATTCCCCGTTCCCGAGAAGGAGATCGAGATGATCGCCAGACGCACCGTTCTTTTCATGCTCGCCCTGTTGCTCGCCCTGCCCGTCCTGGCCCAGGACCAGCAGTTCGACCAGCAGGCCGCCATGAAGGCGTGGCAGGCCGCCGCCACCCCCGGTCCCATGCATGCCTTCTGGGCGAAGATGGCCGGCAAGTGGAAGACCCACTCGAAGATGTGGATGGAGCCCGGTGATCCGCCCATGGAGTCCGACGGCGAGGTCGACATGGAGATGGTCCTGGGCGGCCGCTACCTCCAGGAGCGCTTCCACGGCACCAGCATGGGGCAGCCGTTCGAGGGGTACGGGCTGACCGGCTACGACAACGTCACCGGCACGGTCACGGCGATCTGGTGCGACAACATGAGCACGGGCATGGCCGTCATGACCGGCAAGGCTGCCGCCCCCGGCGAGCCGCTGGAGCTGACCGGCACCTACGCCGACCCGGTGACGAAGCAGATGATCGCCATCCGCGGCGTGACCACCTACCAGGACGAGGACCACCACACCTTCGAGTACTTCATGCACTACCCGGGGGAGGACGAGTTCAAGTCCATGGAGATCCGCTACGAGCGGGTGAAGTAGCCCGGTCGTTCCCGCCCGGCGACACCGCCGCCGGCCTTGCCGCCCGTCGTGGACGCCTCCCGTGGGGGTGTCGCGGCGGGCGGTTTCCATCTCCCTGTGCGCCAGCCGGTTGCAAGGCCGTCCGACCGCGGCGTCCCGGTCCTCTCCTTGCCACGACCGGCACCGGAACGGTCGGCGGACGGCGGGACGACGAGGGCGCCCGCGACGGCCGCGCCGGACTGCCGGGAACTTGACGCCTCTGGATCCGTATGTGAGTCTCGTGCGTGCCCGGTCGACGACGCACCTGGTCCCTCCCGCCGGGCGCCGGCCGTTCCTCCCGTCACACCAGACCAAGGGGGAGAGTATGTCCGCCCGCTCTTTGCCCGCACCGTCGCGACGGCGGATCGCGCGTGCGCTCGTCGTCGCCGCGTGGGGCCTTGCCGCCTGCCTGCCCGCCGCTGCACGGGGTGACGCGCCGCCGGTTGCCGACCCGCCCGACACCGTCCGGATCGGCGCCCCGCCGGACGGGATCGTCGGCGGCAGCGGCAGCGAGGACGATCCCTGGCTCGTCGACCTGGACGAGCTGATCCGGCAGGGCCTGGTCGTCATCGAGCCGGCGACGCCCGCCGACACGGTGGCGGTGGTGCCGGCGGAGGTCGACACCATCGTCGTCACCGCGCCGGCGGTGCGGGTCAGCGAGGTCGTGCGCCGGATCGGCCGCCGCATGCGGCAGGACTGGTCTGGCCTGGCCGGGGCCACCTGGACGACCCTGATGGAGATGGAGACCATCGAGCACGACGATGACCCGGAGCGCCGCGAGCGGACCGTCGAGACCACGGTGATGCGCGTCTCGGTGGACGCGAACGGGGAGCAGCGCCGGGTCGTCCTGCGCCGCGGCACGCGCCGCTACCGCGGCGGCGAGCTGGTCTCCAGCGAGGTGGACAGCAGCCTGGCCGAGCAGTGGGACTGGGCCGACGAGACCGTCGGCGCCACCATGGACGCCCCGTTCGACCTGCTGACGTCGAACCGTTTCCGCTACCGGATCGTCGACCGGATCCTCATCGGCGACCACCTGATCTACCGGATCGGGTTCGTGCCGCGGGACCGGTTCCGGCCCGGCCTGCGCGGCGAGGTCTGGATCGACTACGGCGACTTCGCCATCCGGCGCATGCGCGGCAGCATCACCGGGGTGTCGCCCTACCCGCTGCTGATCAAGGAGATCCCGTGGTTCACCCTGCGGCAGCAGCGGGTGGGAGACCGCTGGCTGCCGGCCGACTTCAGCGCCGAGGTGATGCTGCGCAGGCTGCCGCTGCTGCCGGACCGGATCGTCTTCCGGCTGAGCTACCGGGACTTCGACCTGCGGGAGACGCCCGCCGCGGTGGCGGACGGCGGGGAGGTGGCACCATGAGGCGGTGGCCGACGATCGCGGCGCTGCTGCTCGTGGCGGCGGCGCTGGGGGCGGCGATGCCGGCCGCGACGGGCGCCGCGGCGGCCCCGGCCGGCACGCCCGGCGACGGGCAACCGGCGGAGGCGCCCCTGGACTCGCTGATCTGGATCTCCGGCGAGGCGGCCGCCGACTCGCTGGACCGCTACTGGGACGACCTGGACCGGCAGTGGTACACGCCGCTGACGCCGCAGGAGATCGGCCTGGGCCTGACCCCGGCCGCCTACGACTCCCTGGTGCGGGCCGGCGACGCGCTGGTGGCGGCCATGTGGCAGCGCCGGCCGTGGCACGCGGGCGTCGACCCGGTGCCGGTGCTCGGCTTCAACCGCGTGGACGGGATGCGGGCGGCCGTGGGCTGGCGGGTGGTGCGCGCCGGGGTGCTGCAGCCGCACCTGCGGGGTCGCCTGGGCTGGGCCTTCGGCCGCGACCGGCTGCTGTGGGAGGTACGGGGACGCTGGCCTCTGTGGCGGGCCCGGCCCCGCGACCGGGAGGGCCGCGCCACGGCGGCCCCCTGGACGGCGCTGGCGCTGACCGCCGCCGCCTCGCGCCGCACCGTACCGTTCGGGGCGGCCGGCGGGGCGGGGGCCGAGTGGGGCGCCTTCCTCTACGGTTCGGACCCGAACCACTACTTCGAGCGACAGGAGTGGCACCTGGGCCTGGAGGTCTCGCCGCGGCCGTGGCTGACCCTGCGGCTGGGCGGCGGCTGGGCCAGGCACCGCCCCCTGGACCGCAGCACCGACTGGAGCCTGCTGGGCGACGCGGCCGACGTGGCCGGCAACATCCGCATCGAGGGTCTGGAGCGCCGGTCGCTGGCGGTGGGCCTGTCGCTGGCGCGTCCCGACGCGGCCCTGGACGCCGGCCTCGGCTGGCACCGGGTCAGCGACTCGCCCCTGCCGGCGGTGGCCGACGCGCCGGACGGCCACGCCTGGTACCGTCGCCTGCGCGTGGCGGGCGTCGTCGTCCGCCGCGATCCCGCCGGCGGTACCTGGCGGCTGGCCGGCGGCTGGGACGCGGTGGACCGGCGCGCGCCGCTGGAGTGGGTCACCTGGCTGGGTGGGGAGAACCACCTGCGCGGTTTCCGCACCCGCGAGCTGGGCGGCGACAGCGGCGGCTGGGCGTCGCTGGACTGGCGCCTGGGGATCGACCCGCTGCGGGCGCTCCACGTGCCGTGGCTGGGCCGCCAGCGGCTGCAGCCGATCCTGTTCGTGGACTACGGCCACACCTACCACTCCGACCGCGACGACGGCGAACCTGCCGGCGAGGCGGGCTGGCGCGCCGACGTGGGCATCGGACTGGGGAAGTTCCTGGGCCTGGGCGAGCGGTTCGGCTCGCTGCGGCTGTACGCCGCCCGCCCCGTGGGGCAGGGGATGGGCGACCGGCCGTGGCGGGTGATGCTGGCGGTGGAGAGCCGGTAGGGGGTGATGGCCGTGTGGCTGCTGCCGGTGATCGTCGCCCTGCTGGCCGGTCCTGCCGTCGCGATCGGACCGGCGGCCGGCAGCGGCGCGGACCACACGCTCACCGGAGATGTTGCCGCGGTATCGGTCCCCGGTTTCCTGGACGGCCGCCGCGTCTGGGTCTGGCTGCCGCCCGGCTACGATGAGCAGCCGCAGCGCCGTTATCCCGTCCTCTACATGCTCGACGGCCAGAACGTCTTCGACGCGGCCACCAGCTTCGCCGGCGAGTGGCGCGTGGACGAGACGTGCCAGGCGCTGGTGGAGGCCGGAGAGGTGACGCCGCCGATCGTGGTGGCCGTGGCCAACGGCGGGGCGGACCGGCTGGACGAGTACACCCCCTGGGCCGACCCCCGCCACGGCGGCGGCGGCGCCGAGGCCCACCTGCGGGCGTGGAGCGAGGTGCTGGTCCCCTGGATCGATGCCCACTACCGGACCCTGCCGGATCCTTCCCGTCGCGCCGTGTGCGGCTCGTCCCTGGGCGGCCTGCTGGCCCTCTACGCGGCATTAGCCCACCCGGACCTGTTCGGCATGGCGGCGGCCCTGTCGCCGTCGCTCTGGTGGGACGGGCGGCACCTGATAGGCTGGCTGGCCGCCGCTCCCCGCAGGCCCGGCGCGCGGATCTACGTGGACATGGGCGGCGCGGAGTCGGGGGACGAGGACCGGGACGGTGTGCCGGACACCATCGCCGACCTGCGGGCGCTCCGGCACGTGCTGGAAGGGATGGGGTTCGAGGAGGGGCGGGACCTGATGGTCGTCGAGGACCCAGGCGCCGGGCACAACGAGGCCGCGTGGGCGGGGCGATTGCCGGGGGTGTTGCGGTTCCTGTTTCCGGGCCCGGCGGGACCGCCGGAGGCAAAGCCGGCTGTGGCGGGAGCCGGGAAGAGGTGAAGGAGGGCTACAGGCAGGGGCGGAGTGGTCGATCACCTTCGTGTTGGCGGTCCTCGCGGCCCGTCGGCCACCCTGGCGCGGCCACGGCCGGAAGGGTGGGCCCCT
>CAYTEO010000059.1:0-13191 GCA_964436825.1 uncultured Fibrobacteraceae bacterium
CGCCGCCGCAGCCACGTCCGCCCCCCCCGCCCCACACCGTCCGCGTCCTCGGCGGGCACACAACAATCGCCGCGCCGCGCGCCTGGCGGCCCTGGCCGACCCGGCCCTGCTCTCCACGGGCGTGCCGCGGGACGACCGCGCCCTGGCCTGGGCACGCATCTCCCTGGACGCCCTGGTCATGGAGCAGCGCGGTACCGGCATCTACGCCGGCTTCTACTGGTTCACCACCTACTGGGGACGCGACACCTTCATCGTCCTGCCCGGCGCCCTGGCCGCCGGCCTCGATCCGGCCGTGGCGCGGGAGGTCCTGGCCGGCTTCGCCGCCTACCAGCAGCGCGATCCCGCCAGCCCCCGCCTGGGGCGGTTGCCCAACTTCGTCACCGTCGAGCAGGTCCAGTACGCCAGCGTCGACGCCACCTGGTGGTTCGTCCGGGCCCTGGACCGCTACTGGCGCCTGACCGGGGACGACGCCTTCGCCCGGCGCATGACGCCCGTCGTCGTGCTGGCCTGCGAGGGGGCGCTGGCGCAGGCCGTGGACGAACGCGGCCTGCTGACCCACGGCGACGGGGAGACCTGGATGGACGCAGGGGGAGAGCGGCATCCCTGGTCGCCGCGGGGCGACCGGGCCGTGGAGGTGCAGGCCCTGTTCCATGCCGGCCTGCTGACCGCGGCGCGTCTCGTCGAGCGGTTCGGCGGCGAGGCGGACGGCGTGCGCGACGCCGACCTGGCACGCCGCTACCGCGGCGCGGCCGCCCGCCTGGCGACCGCTTTCCGGCGCCGCTTCTGGCACGACGGCCGGCTGGTCGACCACCTGGACCGGGACGGCACGCCCGACCGGCAGCTGCGCCCCAACGGCCTGCTGGCCCTGCTGGCGTCGCCGGGGCTGCTGACGGCCGACCAGCGCGCCGCCGTCGTCGACCGGGTCCGCCGGGGCGGCCTGGTCACCCCCTGGGGGATCCGCTCCCTCGCCCCGGACGATCCGCAGTACCACCCGCGCCACCTGTGGCTGGATCGCTACCACTACGACGAGGCCTACCACAACGGCGACGTCTGGCTGTGGCTCTCCGGTCCCTACGTCTCCGCGCTGCCGGACCCGCGGGACGGCTTCGACCAGACCCGGATGCTGCTGGACGAGGTGCTGGACCGCGGCGCCGTGGGGACCCTGCGGGAGATCCGCGACGGCGATCCGGCCCCGCCGGGAAAGGACGAGTTCGGCGGGGCGACGAGCCAGGCCTGGTCGTTGAGCGAGCTGCTGCGGACCGTCCACGACGACTACCTGGGCCTGGACGTCGACCTGGCGGCCGACCCGCCGCGGGTGACGGTCCGTCCCGCCGTCCCCGACGCCTGGCCCCGGCTGGCGGCGACGGTGGCGATCGGGGACAGGACCTGCCGGATCACCGCGACGCGCGACACCGTGACGCTCGCCTGGGACCGCCCGCCGCCGCCGGCGTGGCGGATCGAGGCGGCACCGCGCTTCCCGCGCGTCAGGTGACGGTCAGGGAGCGGCCGCTGCCGGGGTCGAACAGGTGGAGGTGCTGGGGCAGGATCCGCAGCGGCGCCTCCTGGTCCACGGCCACCGTGGCGGCGCCGGGGACCCGCACCACGAGCTGCGTGCCGTCCACCTCGAAGTAGAGGAGCGTCTCGTTGCCCAGCGGCTCGCGCACCTGGACCGGCAGGGCGAAGGCGCCGTCGCCGTCGGCCAGGGCCACGTGCTCGGGGCGGATGCCCAGGGTGACCGGCCGGTCGAGCCACGCCGGGTCGGGGGAGAATCCGGGCAGGGGCAACCGCGTCCCGGCGGCGGTGACCAGGGCCACGCCGTCGTCGGCCACGAGCCGCCCGTCCAGGAAGTTCATGGCCGGCGAGCCGATGAAGCCCGCGACGAAGCGGTTGACCGGCCGCGCGTAGAGGGCCAGCGGCGTGTCCACCTGCTGGATCCGCCCCCCATCCACGACGACGATCCGCTCGCCCATGGTCATCGCCTCGACCTGGTCGTGGGTGACGTAGATCATCGTCGCCCGCAGGCGGTGGTGGAGGCGCGAGATCTCGGTCCGCATCTGGACGCGCATCTTGGCGTCCAGGTTCGACAGCGGCTCGTCGAACAGGAAGACGGCGGGGTCGCGGACGATGGCCCGGCCCAGGGCCACCCGCTGCCGCTGCCCGCCCGAGAGGGCCCGCGGCTTGCGGTCGAGCAGTTCCCCGATGCCGAGGATCCGCGCCGCCTCGTCGACGCGGCGGTCGATCTCCTCCCGCGGCACCTTCCGCAGCTTCAGCCCGAAGGCCATGTTCTCCCGCACCGACATGTGGGGGTAGAGGGCGTAGTTCTGGAACACCATGGCGATGTCGCGGTCCCGCGGCTCGACGTCGTTGACGACGCGGTCGCCGATGCGGATCGTGCCGGTGGTGATCTCTTCCAGGCCGGCGATCATGCGCAGGATGGTGGACTTGCCGCAGCCGGACGGGCCGACCAGGACGACGAACTCGCCGTCGGCGATGGTCAAGTCGACGTCGGTGGCGGCGACGACGCCGCCGGGGTAGGTCTTGCCGACCCCCTCGAGGATGACCTGGGCCATGCTTGCCTCCTTCCGGCCGGCATCCTAGCGGGAGTGCCGGGCGGCGGCCAGCAAAAACAGGGGAGGGGCGGCCTGCGCCCCTTCCCTGCGTCACCCTCGTCAGGATTCCCTGCCTGTGGAGCTGTTGTTGTGCGACTCGCCCCGGTTGCAGGTTGCTGCTCACTCTCGATGATGTATCCTACGCAGGAACCGTCGCGAGGTTCCCGGCTTTTTTCCCGCGCGAGAGGGACGAGATGAGCGACCGCCTGGGCGTGACCATCCTGTGGCACATGCACCAGCCCGACTACCGCGACGACGAGACAGGCCGGCCGCTGCAGCCGTGGGTCCGGCTCCACGCCCTGCACGCCTATCTCGACATGCTCCGCCTGCTGCGCGAGGAGCCGCGGGCGCGGGTCGTGATCAACGTCGTCCCGTCGCTGCTGTCCCAGCTGGCCGACCTGGCCCGCGACGACGCCCCCGACGACCCCGTCCTCGCCCTGGCCCGGCGCGACACGGACACCCTCGACCGCGAGGAGCGCCGCGCGCTCCTGCGGGACTGCTTCGCCTTCAACCACGCGCGCCGTTTCGCCGAGCTGCCGCGGCTGGCGGAGCTGTGGGAGCGGCGCGGCGGCGACGGCCGGGCCGTGCCGCCGGGGGCCGAGGAGCGCTTCAGCGACCAGGACCTGCGCGACCTGGTGGTCCTGTTCCACCTGGCGTGGAGCGGCCGGACACTGCGCGAGGATCCCGGCGTCCGGGCGCTGCTGGACAAGGGGCGCGACTACACCGAGGGGGAGAAGCGGGAGCTGCTGGCCCGGCAGGACGCCTTCCTGCGGACCGTCCTGCCCGCCTACCGCCGGGCGGCCCGGGAAGGTGCGGTCGAGCTGTCGGTCACACCGCTGACCCATCCCATCCTGCCTCTGCTCTGCGACCTCGACGCCGCCCGCGAGGCGATCCCCGATCTTCCCCTGCCCCGGGAACGCTTCCGCCATCCCGGCGACGGCTGGTACCACGTCGTCTGCGCCCTGCGGGAGGCCGAGCGCCACCTGGGGGTCCGGCCCGCCGGCATGTGGCCGGCCGAGGGGTCGTTGAGCGAGCAGGCGCTGTTGCTGCTGGGGGCGGCCGGCGTCCGCTGGGTGGCCACCGACCAGCAGGTCCTGGAACACTCCCTGGCCCGGGCGGGACGGGAGGTCCCGCCGGCGGCCCACGCCCGCGCTTGGCGCTGGGGCGGCCCCGACCTGCCGGTCGTCTTCTTCCGGGACACCGGCCTGTCCGACGGGATCGGCTTCCGCTACCAGGGCGTCCCGGCGGAGCAGGCGGTCGCCGAGCTGGTCGGGCACCTGGAGACGATCGCCGGCCTGCTGCCGGCCGACGGCCGCTACCTGGTTCCCCTGATCCTGGACGGGGAGAACCCCTGGGAGTACTACCCCGACAGCGGGGTCGCCTTCCTGCAGCGGCTCTACGCGGCGATCGCCGACCACCCCCGCCTGGAGTGGCGGACCTTCTCCGAGCACCTGGACGACGGCGGGACGGTCCTGCCGCTGCCGTCCCTCCGTGCCGGTTCCTGGATCCGGGCCGACTTCACCACCTGGATCGGTCACCCCGAGAAGAACCGGGCATGGGACTACCTGGCCCGGACCCGGGCCGCCCTGGAGCCCGACCTGCGGGCCGGCGGCGCGTACCGGCAGGTCACCCTGCCCGACGGGAGCAAGCTCGACGCCCTCGACCCGGACGTCGTCGGCCCCGGCCGGGAGACGCCGCTGGCGCGGGCCGTGGCCGCACTGGCCAACGCCGAGAGCAGCGACTGGTTCTGGTGGTTCGGGGACGACAACCCCTCCGATTTCGCCGACCGGTTCGACAGCCAGTTCCGCCGCCACCTGGCGGCCGCCGCGACCCTGCTGGGCCGCGACCCGCTGCCCGAGACCGCCGTGGCGGTCCGCCGCCGAGAGGAGACGCCGGCATGAGACTCGTCCTGGGTGTCCACGACCACCAGCCGGTGGGGAACTTCGACCACGTCATCGCCGAGGTCTTCCAGCGCAGCTACCTGCCCTTCCTGGAGGTCGTCGAGCGCCACGAGCGGTTCCGCTTCTGCCTCCACATCACCGGTCCCCTGCTGGAGTGGCTCCAGCAGCACCGTCCCGACTACCTGGAGCGCGTCGCCTCCCTGGCGCGGGCCGGCCGGGTGGAGATGCTCGGCGGCGGCTTCTACGAGCCGATCCTGGCGGCCATCCCCGAGAGCGACCGGATCGGCCAGCTGCGGCTGATGAACGACTGGCTCCAGCGCCACCTGGGAGCCGAGCCGAGAGGGGTCTGGCTGGCCGAACGGGTCTGGGAACCCCAGCTGGCCGGCTCGCTGGCCCGGGCCGGCGTCGAGTTCGCGCTGCTGGACGACTACCACTTCGTCCAGGCCGGCCTGGGGGAGGAGGAGCTGACCGCGGGACCGCTGCTGACCGACGACCTGGCCGCCGAGGTGGCCCTGCTGCCCATCAGCGAGCGGTTGCGCTACCTGATC
This sequence comes from uncultured Fibrobacteraceae bacterium, assembly GCA_964436825.1. Classification (GTDB taxonomy): domain Bacteria; phylum Krumholzibacteriota; class Krumholzibacteriia; order LZORAL124-64-63; family LZORAL124-64-63; genus CAYTEO01. The sequence goes on from CAYTEO010000059.1 coordinate 5,059, forward strand.
CCCTTCGCCGAGCCGGAGGAGACGATCGCCCTCTGCCGGCAGGTCCACGCGCGGGATCCGGAGGCCGTCCTGGTCATGGTCGACGACGGGGAGAAGTTCGGCGCCTGGCCCGGCACGCACGAGCTGGTCTACGGGCGCGGCTGGCTGGAGCGGTTCATCGAGGCCCTGGCGGCGGAGGCGGACTGGCTGACCCTGGCCCACCCCAGCGAGGTCCTGGCCGCGCGGCCGGCGCGCCGCAGGGTCTACATGCCGCCGAGCAGCTACTTCGAGATGGCCGAGTGGGCCCTGCCCATGCCGGCTGCCGAGCGGTTCGCCGAGGCGGTCCACCGCTACCGGGCCGACGGGACCTGGGACCGGATGCGTCCCTTCTTCCGCGGCGGCTTCTGGCGCCAGTTCGGCCAGAAGTACGAGGAGAGCCTGCTGATGCAGCGCCGGGCCCTGCTGTTGCACGAGGAGATCGACCGGGCCGAGTGTGCCGGTCTGGACAGCGAGATCGTCGACGCCGCGCGCGACCAGCTCTGGCGGGCCCAGTGCAACTGCGCCTACTGGCACGGGGTGTTCGGGGGGCTCTACCTGCCCCACCTGCGCCACGCCATCTACCGCCACCTGATCCGGGGCGGCCGCCTGCTCCACGACGCCGTCGCGGCACCGCGGGCCCGGCTGGTCTCCCTGGTGGGGCCGCGGGGCGGCGACGTCCGCCTCTGCAACCGCGATCTGGACCTGTTCCTCTCCCCGGCGCGTGGCGGGGCGATCGTCGGACTGGACGACCGCCGGACCGAGTGGAACTTCCAGGACACCCTGCGGCGACGCCGCGAGGCCTACCACCACCGGATCGAGGCGGCGCCGCTGCCGGCGGACGAGGCGGACGGCGACGCCGGACAGGGGAGCGAGGGGGTCTCCATCCACGACCTGCAGTGGACGGCCTCGCGGGCGGTCAAGGCGGCACTGGTCGTCGACGACGCCCCCCGCTACTCCCTGCTGGAGCGGTTCCTCCATCCCGGCACCGACCTGGCCCGCGTGGCCGACGCCGCCGCCGCCTGCGACGGCGGGGACTTCGCCGCAGCCCCCATGGAGCGGCTGGCCCCCCGGTTCGGTCCCACCGGCTCGCTCGAGGACGACCGCCTGCAGGTGACCCGCACCGGCCACTACCGCGATCCCGACGGGCACGAGCACCCCCTGACGCTGGTCAAGACCGTCGAGCTGGACGCCGAGGAGCCGAGGTTGACGGTCACCTGGAGCATCGTCCACGAGGGGAAGCGCGACCTGCACTGCCTGTTCGCCAGCGAATGGAACCTGGCCCTGTTCGACGGCGAGACCCTGCTGGGCGAGCGGGAGGGCGGGAGCCTGCCGGTCCTGGACGTCGTCGACCTGGCTCCCCGCAGCGAGTTGACCGTCCTGGTCCCCCTGCTGGGAACGGCCCTGGAGTGGCGGGCCGGTGCCCCGGCCGCCATCCGCTGCGAGCCGATCCGCACGGCGAACCAGGGGGAGGACGGCTACCACCTGACCTACCAGGGCCACCAGTTCCTGTTCGCCTGGGACCTGGTCCTGGCCGCGGGAACGACGGCGGCCTTCCGCCTGGAACTGTGCCTGGGCCGCCGCGAGCGGGAGGTGGGGCAGGGATGAGCCGCCCCGGCCAAACCGGCCGCCTCCGCCTGCTGATGGTGGCGGCGGAGCTGGCTCCCCTGGCCAAGGTGGGGGGACTGGGCGACGCCGTCGCCGGGCTCGCCGCCGCCCTCGCCAGGCGCGGGCACGCGGTGCGGGTGGCCCTGCCGCTGTACGGGGAGATCGACCGCGCGGCCCTGGGGCTGGGCGAGAGGACCGTGGCCGCGCGCCTGCCGGTCCGCCAGGGGACGACGATCCGGACCGTCAGGGTCCACGCCGTCGTGCTGGACGGCGTGGAGGTGCGGCTGCTGGAGGCGGACGATCTCTACGGCCGGCCGGGGATCTACGGCTACGCCGACCGGGGCGAGCACCCCGACACGCCGGAGCGGCTGGCCCTGCACTGCCAGGCGGCGCTGCTGGACGGGATGGCCGCGGGCTGGTGGCCAGACGTCGTCCACGCCCACGACGCCGCCGCGGCCCTGGCGCCGGTCTACCTGCGCTGCTGGGACGATCCGGAGGGCCGGCTGGCCCGCGTCGCTGGCCTGCTGACCATCCACAACCTGGCCCACCAGGGCCTGTTGCCCGGGGAGGCCCTCCCGCGCCTGGACCTGCCCGGGCGCCTGGGCCGGCATCCCGGCGAGCTGGAGTACTACGGCCGGCTGAATCCGCTGAAGGCCGGCATCGTCATGGCCGACCGGGTCACGACCGTCAGCCCCACCTACGCCCGCGAGGTCGTCGACGATCCCGACCTGGGCGCCGGCCTGGGCGACGTCCTGCGCGCGCGCGGGGCGGCCTTCGGCGGCATCCTCAACGGCATCGACACGGCGGTCTGGGACCCGCGCCAGGACGGGCACCTGCCGGCGACCTACGGCCCGGACGACCTGGCCGGGAAGGAGACCTGCCGCCGGGCGCTGCTGCAGGAGGCGGGCCTGGCGCCGCCCGGCGACGGCCCCGTCCTGGTCTCGGTGGGGAGGCTCGTCGTCCAGAAGGGGTACGACCTGTTGCCGCCCCTGCTGGACGGGCTGGCGGAGCGCGACGCCCGGGTCGTCCTGCTGGGGACCGGTGACGAGACACTGGCCGTTCCCTGGCGAGAGGCCGCCGCCGCCCGTCCCGACCGGATCGCCTTCCTGGAGCGGTTCGACGAGGCCCTGGCCCACCGCGTCTACGCGGGTGGCGACATCTTCCTGATGCCGTCGCGGTTCGAGCCGTGCGGCCTGGCCCAGATGTACGCCATGCGGTACGGGACGCTCCCGGTGGCGCGCCGCACCGGCGGGCTGGCCGACACGATCGTCGACGCCGACCTGCCGGAGGGGACCGGCTTCCTGTTCGACGCGGCGACGCCGGACGCCCTGCGGGGGGCCATCGAGCGGGCCTGGGGTCTCTGGCGTGACGAGGCGGCCTGGGAGCGGCTGCTCCGCCGGGCCATGGCGAGGGACTGGAGCTGGGACGGACCGGCCGCCGCCTACGAGCGGCTCTACCGGGAGAGCCTGCAGGAGCGCGCCGCGTCGCGCTGAGACCGACGGCGTGTCGCCGGCCGCGCGGCGACGGACACGCGGGAAGACCTGGGAGGGAGCGACGTGAACACCTTGCAGCTGCTGCGCGACACACTGGTGCTGATCATGGCGGGAGGGCGCGGCGAGCGCCTGCGTCCCCTGACCTCGGACCGCTCCAAGCCGGGGGTCCCGTTCGGGGGGATCTACCGCATCATCGACTTCACCCTGAGCAACGTCTGGAACTCGGGCCTGCGCCAGGTCTTCGTCCTGACCCAGTACAAGTCCTACTCCCTGGACAAGCACCTGCTGAAGGGGTGGCAGATCTTCACCCACGAGGCCGGCGAGTTCCTCTACGGCATCCCGCCCCAGCACCGGATCGGTGCCCAGTGGTACCTGGGGACCGCCGACGCCATCTACCAGAACATCTACCTGATCGAGCGCATCCGGCCGCGGCACGTCCTGGTCCTCAGCGGCGACCACATCTACAAGATGGACTACTCGCGGCTGCTGCAGCGGCACGTCGACAGCGGGGCGCGGCTGACGGTCGCCGCCGCGGTCGTGCCCCGCGAGATGGCCCACGAGTTCGGGATCATGGAGGTGGACCGGCAGTGGCGGATCGTCGGCTTCCAGGAGAAACCGGACGACCCCCGGCCCATCCCGGGCCGCCCGGACGAGTGCCTGGTCAACATGGGGATCTACGTCTTCGAGACCGGGACGCTGATCCGGGAGCTGGAGCTGGACGCGGCCCGGGAGGGCTCCACGCGGGACTTCGGCCGCGATGTCATCCCGGCCATGGTCGCAGAGGGCGGCGTCCACGCCTATCCCTTCCTCCACAAGGAGACGGGCGAACCCCTCTACTGGCGGGACATCGGCACCCTGGACAGCTACTACGCCGCCTCCATGGACCTGGTGGCGCCGGTGCCGCGCTTCAACCTCTACAACCGGCAGTGGCCGATCCGGACCTGGATGGCGCCGACCCCGCCGGCCAAGACCGTCCACGGCCACCTCGGCGGCAGGACCCTCGACGGGCAGCTGATCGGCTCGATCACCGGGGGAGGGACGATCATCAGCGGCGGCACGGTCGACCGTTCCATCCTGGGCCGCAACGTCCGGCTCGAGGCGGGCAGCCACGTGCGCGACTCGGTGATCATGGACAACGTCGTCGTCGGCGAGGAGGCGGGGATCCACCGGGCGATCATCGACAAGAACGTCGTCATCCCGCCGGGGATGCGGATCGGCTTCGACCGGGACCAGGACAGGCGCCTGTTCAAGGTCACGGAGGGCGGGGTCGTGGTCGTCCCCAAGAACTGGCGGCCCTAGACCGGGAAGGTCCCCGCAGGCGGACCTCCCTGGTGCGCGCGGGGCGGGTGCCGGACGTCAGTCCAGCCGGTACGCCTCCGGCCGGCGATCCGCCAGGACGTCGTTGCGCGGCGTGAGCGACTTGTCGGTGGCCATGACGTCGATCTCGGCGACGGCGGCCCCCGTCTCGGTCCGTCCCAGCGCCGCCAGGCGCCGCCCGTCCGGGCCCACCACCTGGCTCATCCCGATGAAGGTCAGCTCCTTGCCGGGGATGCGTGCCTCGCTGCCGACGCGGTTGCAGGTGACGGCGAAGACCCTGTTCTCCAGGCAGCGCGTGATCATGGCATCGGGACAGTAGGGCAGCAGCAGGTTGGACGGATGGAGCAGGACCTGCGCGCCGCCCAGCATCAGGGAGCGGGCCGCCTCGGGGAACAGCCAGTCGAAGCAGATCATCATCCCGACCTGGACACCGCAGGCGGTGTAGACCGGGAAGCCCAGGTCGCCGGGGGCGAACAGGTCCTTCTCGTCCCAGAAGAGGTGGACCTTCCGGTAGATGGCGCTGGTGCCGTCGGGCCGGACCAGGACGGCGGTGTTGTAGACGCGGTCACCGTTGCTCTCGGCCAGGCCCGCGCAGACGGTCGTGCCGGTCTCCAGGGCGTAGCGCAGCAGACGTTGCGTCGTCGGCCCGTCGGGGACCGGCTCGGCCAGGGAGGCCAGCTCGTCGCGGTTGCGGAACTGGTACCCGGTCGTGCACAGCTCCGGCAGGACGGCGAGGTCGACCCCGTCGGGGATCAGTGCCAGGGCGGTTTCCAGGTTCTCCTCGACCGCGCCGAAGCGGGGAGCGGTCTGGATGGCGGCCACGGTCAGCAGGCTCATGGGGATCCTCCTTTGCCGGTCCCCGGATCATGCAGCAGCGCGTCGAGGCGATCAAGCATCGCCGTGCGGGAGAAGCGCCGGACGATCCGCTCGCGACCGGCGGCACCCAGCCGCCCGCAGAGCGCCGGATCGGCCAGCAGGCGCGTCAGCGCCCGGGCCAAGGGGACGGCGGCGCCCGGCGGCACGAGCAGACCGGTCCGGTCGTGGACGACGATCTCCGGCAGCGAGCTGGCCCGGCTGGCGACGACGGGCCGCCCGCAGGCCATGGCCTCGGCGGCGGACAGGCCGAACCCCTCGTAGCGGGAGGGGACGGCCAGGAGCGTCGTCGAGGCGTGGAACGACGGCATGTCGTCGCACCAGCCGACCAGCTCCACCGCCTCGGGGTGGGCCAGCCCGGCGCGCCAGGCGCGGACCGCCCCGGACAGCGGCCCGTCGCCGGCGATCCGCAACCGCGGCGGCACGGGCCAGCGCAGCCGCTCGATCCGCTGCCAGGCGTCCAGCAGGACGGGCAGCCCCTTGCGCTCGTCCAGCCGGCCGGCGAAGCCGACCGTCGGCACCTCCGGCAGCGGCCGCGGCCGGAAGCGCTCCGTGTCGATCCCCTTGTAGAGGAGGTGGACGCGGTCCGGGGAGAGCCACGGCGCGCTGCGGAGGGTCGTCGCCAGGGTCGCGCGGGAGTTGACGACCACGCCGGTGGCGACCCGGTTGTAGTACCAGCGGTAGTAGGGCCGGCCGCGGCGCAGGGGGAAGTCGCTCTCCCGCGTCTGCAGGACGACCGGCACGCCGACCAGGCGGGCGGCCACCCCGGCCGCCTTGAGGTCCTTGAGCTGGTTGCAGAGGACGGCACGCGGCCGCCAGCGGCGCAGCAGGACGATCAGGCGCAGGAGGGTCCAGGGGGCCGCGTCGAACCGGATGGCGATCTCGCCGACCGGGAACCCCGCCGCGCGTGCCCTCCGCGCCAGCTCGCCGCCCGGTGCGGCGACGAAACCGATCCGTCGTCCCCGTTCCCTCAGCCCGATCGCAGCGTCCAGCAGGCCGATCTCGGCCCCGGCGAACAGCCGGATCCCGTCGACGATGCAGAGATCGAGAGGCCGTCCCGGACGGTCGTGTGGGATGTTCGCCATGGCAGGGGGAGGATACGGGATCGGAGGGGACGGGAAAAGAGCAGGTGGTCGCCGCTGGAGGATTGAATGCCCGTTTGTGATTGATGTATAATAACGATTGTTGAGTATCGGATATACGCGAACAAGGAAACGGCCATGAACAGCAACCGCCCCTTCCCGGTCCTCTGGACGCTGACCTGCCTGCTCCTGCTGGCCGTGCCGGCCCTGGCCACCCACTGGGTCGCCTTCTCGGCCACGGCGGACTGCCAGGGATGGCAGGTGGACGGCGAGATCAAGATCGCCGCCTCCCACCCCTACCTGGACGTTCCCTACACCGTCGTCCTGACCGGTGACGGCAGCGAGATCGAGCGACAGACCGGCGATACCGGACCGGACCTGATCAGCGACCTGCCGGAGGAGACGTTCCACTGGGGCGACCTGAAGGGCGCCTACCGCTGACGACTCAGCGCGGCCGGGCATGGCGGGGGACACACTGCCCGGCCGCGACGCGCCCGGCCCCCGCGAACGGGGGCCGGGCCGATCCCCCCTCTTGCTCCCGCCGCCGCGTCTGTTACGTTGTCCCTGTCACCACCGAACGTCACCCGTCCACCGCCGGAGGAACGATGGACGACCGCAAGCCCGTGCGTCTCGATCCGCGGATCGGCTGGTTCGCCGACGTCCGGTCGATCCTCTCGCCCATGAGCGGCGTGACCGACCGGGCCTTCCGTGACATCTGCCGCGATCACGGGGCCGACCTCACCTTCTGCGAGTTCACCGCCGCCAAGGGATTGACCTACGACAACCCCCAGACCTGGCGGCTGATCGACACCGAGGGGGAGGACGGACGGGTGGGGGTCCAGATCTTCGGCAACGAGCCGGAGGCGATGGCCGCCGCGGCCCGCCTGATGGAGGGGCGCCGGCTGGACGTGCTGGACATCAACTTCGGCTGCCCCGCCAGGAAGGTGGTCCGCAAGAGCGGCGGCAGCGCCCTGCTGGCCGACCTGCCGCTGCTGCGGCGGATCGTCGAGGCCGTCGTCGCGGCCAGCCCGGTGCCGGTCTCGGCCAAGATCCGCACGGGCTGGGACGCCGCCACGGTCAACTACCGCGAGGTCGGCCTGCTGCTCCAGGAGGCCGGCTGCGTCTGGGTGACCCTCCACGGCCGCACCCGCGCCCAGCGGTTCACCGGCCGGGCCGACTGGGACGCCGTCGCCGACCTGGTCGAGACCCTGGACATCCCCGTCGTCGGCAACGGCGACGTCGTCGACCTGGAGAGCTACCTGGCCATGGTCCGCCACACGCGCTGCCACGCCGTCATGGTCGGCCGGGGCGCCATCGGCAACCCGTGGCTCTTCGCCGCCGTCGCCGCCCACCGCGCCGGCCGCCCGTTCGTGCCCCCGACCCTGGTCGACATCCTGGCGGTCATCGACCGCCACGTCCGCGAGCTGGCGCGCTGGCGGGGGGAGCGGACCGCCGCCCACCTGGTGCGCAAGCACGTCGTGCGCTACCTGCGGGGCTTCCCCGGCGCCGCGGCCCTGCGCAGGCGCCTGTTTGCCCTGGACGACGCCGCGGAGGTCCACCGGGAGCTGGAGCGGCTGCGCCGCGAGCTGGCCGGTGGCCCGCCGGCGGCAGGAGGGGAGCGATGGGCCAGCTGACCCGCCGTGCCCTCGCCGGCGCGGCCGTCGCCGCGCTGGCGCTGCTGGTGACGTCCGGTTGCGGCGGCGGACCGGGGCGTCGGCCCGCGGCCGCGCTGGACACCCTGCGCC
>CAYTEO010000060.1:0-12766 GCA_964436825.1 uncultured Fibrobacteraceae bacterium
GGGCGGGAGCGCCTCCGGGTCGCCTGTCCCGATGCGGCGGCGGCGGCCCGCTGGACCCTGGCCTGGCTGGAGGCGGCCGCCCATCCCGGCCTGCCGCGCATCGACTGGCCCGCCGTGCCGTCGCCCGAGTCCCGCCTGCCGGGCAACGGCGTCTTTCCCCTGCCGCTGGCCGACGAGATCGCCGTGCTGGTCGACGCCGAGCGCTTCCCGGCGGAACAGCGGTACCGTCTGGCGCGCCGCCACCAGGCCGGCACCCTGGCCTGGCTCGTCGAGCCCTTCCTGGCGGAGGGCGCCTGGGAGCACCTCTTCCTGACGACCCCGGCCGACGACGCCGTCGTCGACTGCGACCAGCAATGGGCCTCGGCGCGACGTCCCTGGGAATGGATCGTCGAGCTGCTGGAGACGGCCGGCCGTCCCCGGCCGCGGGGGAAGTGTCGCCGGCCGCTCCGCGGGAACGTCCGCGAGCTGCCGGTGGCCAACCTGGACGCGGCCCTCGGCTTCCTGGACCAGGAGCGGGAGGTGGAGGGGCCCGCCTGCTGGGAGGTCGTCACCCCGGTGGAGCAGGATGCCCGCTACCTGCGCAGCGTGGCCGCGCGCAGCGGCTGGGGCGTCCTGTCGCGCGGGGACCTGGAGGCGCTGCTGCTGCCGGGAGCGCTGCCCCTGCTGGCCGTCGCCCGGGACCTGGTCCGCGACCCCGAGCAGGACGGGGGAGAGGCGCGGGAACTGGTCCAGGCCCTGCTGCCCCGCCACGAGCACGAGGCGTATCGCGACTGGGCCCGGGTCCGCCGCGAGGCGGCCGCCGGCTGGTCGCTGGCCCGGCTGGCCGCCGCCGCAGGCCGTCACGGCTGGAGCTGCGGCTGGTGGCGGGACCCGGCGCCCCGGTCCGCGGCCGTCGGGGCCATCCGTTTGCTCGGGGAGAGGACACTGCGCGAGCTCTGGGACGAGCCGCTGGCCATGATGTGGGAACGCGTGCTCGCCCGTGTCCTGGGCCGCCCCGTCGTTCCCCCGGACCGCTCCCTGCTGATGACCGCCACGCCGGCCCCCCAGCCGGCCTTCCGGGCCGAGCGGGTCGTCGTCCTGGCCAGCGGGCTGGAGGCGCCGGAGTTCTACTACGCCGCCTGGACCCACGTGGCCGACGAGCTGACCGTCCTGTTCACCGAGCGCGCTCCGTCGGAGGTCGACTGACCGGATCGCTTGTCCGCCCCCGGCGCAACTGCTACCTTCGCGGCGTCGTCACCGACCCGTGCCAAGTCAACCCGGGAGCGAGCGTCATGGAGATCCCGTTCATTCCCTACCGGATCAAGGTCGTCGAGCCCGTCCAGCGCACCGATCGCGCCGAGCGCGAGAGGTTGCTGCAGGAGGCGGGATACAACGTGTTCGCCCTGCCGTCGTCGGCCATCTACATCGACCTGCTGACCGACAGCGGGACCTCGGCCATGAGCGACGCCCAGTGGGCCGCCCTGATGCGGGGCGACGAGTCCTACGCCGGCAGCCGCAACTACTACGAGTTCGAGGAGACGATCCACGAGATCTTCGGCTACCGGCACATCATCCCCACCCACCAGGGGCGGGTGGCGGAGAACCTGCTGTTCTCGACGGTACTGAAAGCCGGCGACGTCGTGCCCAACAACATCCACTTCGACACGACCCGCGCCAACGTGGAGTACCACGACGCCAAGGCCGTCGACTGCGTCATCGACGAGGGGCTCGATCCCACGGCCGATCATCCCTTCAAGGGGAACATGGACCTGCAGAAGCTGGCGGCGGTCTTCGACGCCCATCCGGGCCGTGTCCCGTTCGTCATGCTGACGATCACGAACAACAGCGGCGGCGGTCAGCCGGTCTCGCTGGCCAACATCCGCGAGGTGTCGGCCTTCTGCCGCGAGCGCGGGGTGCCGCTGATCTTCGACGCCTGCCGCTTCGCCGAGAACTCCTGGTTCATCCAGCAGCGCGAGCCGGGCCAGGGCGAGCGTTCCGTCCTGGAGATCGCCCGGGAGATCTTCTCCCTGGGCGACGGCTGCACGATGAGCGCCAAGAAGGACGCCCTGGTCAACATCGGCGGCTTCATCGCCCTGAACAACGACCAGTGGGCCGAGAGGATCACGAACCTGCTGATCCTCATCGAGGGCTTCCGGACCTACGGCGGGCTGGCCGGACGGGACATGGCAGCCATCGCCCAGGGTCTGCGCGAGGTCCTGGACGAGGACTACCTGACCTACCGCATCGGCCAGGTCCGCCGGATGGGCGAGGCGCTCCAGGAGCGCGGGGTGCCGGTCCTGACCCCCATCGGCGGCCACGCCGTCTACCTGGACGCCCGTCGGATGCTGCCCCACATCCCCCAGTCCCAATTCCCGGCCCAGGCGCTGACCTGCGCCCTCTACCTGGAGGGCGGCGTGCGCGGGGTCGAGATCGGCAGCCTCATGTTCGCCCAGACCGACCCCGAGACCGGCGAGACCTCCTATCCGGCCATGGAGCTGGTCCGCCTGGCCGTCCCGCGGCGGGTCTACATGGAGGCCCACCTGACCTACGTGGCCGAGGTCAGCGCCCACCTGCTGGCGCTGGGCGAGCGGCTCCAGGGGCTGGAGATCGAGCACGAGGCCCCCGTCCTGCGCCACTTCACGGCCCGCCTGCGGCCCGTCGGCGGCGCCCTGATCCGGGACTGAGCGCCGTGGAGCCGGTCTGCGAGCCGCGGGACTGGCGCTGGGCCGAGCGGATCCTGCCGCTGGCGCGGCAGGCGCTGGAGCGCCTGGGCTGGGCGGAGATCCCGGGCCGCCTGGTCCTGGCCGTCGACGCCCTGGCACCGGACGAGAGGATCTGGCTGCAGCTCGCGCCGCGGGAGGTCGTCCTGCACGTCCACGAGGGGCACTTCGGTCACCTGCCGGGCGGCGACACGCCGCTACCCTGGGAGATGCCCCCGGTTGCCGAGGCGGTGGAGGCGAGCTGGGACCCCGCCACGGCCGCCGTCTTCCTCCACCGCCAGCTGCTGGCCGCCCGCGACCTGCGCGACGGGGTCCTGCGGCCGGCCGAGGTGCCGGCCCGGTTGGCCCCGGCCGTCCAGGAGGCGTGGGCGGTGACCATCGACGGGCGGCTGGCGCGACACGACTGGCCGTCGTGGTCCCTCGCCGAGCGCCGCCGCCTTTTCGCCCGCCGCTTCGCCGTGGGGGGGGAGCTGCTGCCACGGCACTGGGAGACGTTCCGGCGCCTCTGGGACTGGGACGAGCCGGACCACGAGGGGCTGGTCAGGGCGGCGTCGGGTCTGCCCACCCCGGGCTAGCCGGCGGGTGATTGGGATTTGCTTTTTCCGGTCCCGGAGGCCAATTTCATGGCGACGGCTCGCCCGGCCCGCGCTTGACGCATGCCGGGGACCGGCCTAGGATGCCTGAGCCCTCACGTTCGCAAGCCGAGGTCTGCCCGGCCATGTGCCGTGGTGTTTCCGCTGTTCAGGGAGGTTGTCCATGCATGTCGCTCCGTCCCCGCTGCGCCGGGCCGCCATCGTCCTGCTCGTGGCCCTGGTGACCTTCTCCCTCGCCGGCCTGACCGGGTGCGGCAAGGAGAAGGAAGTGAACCCGTACGTCTACACCACCCTGGCCCGGGTCATGGACGGCGACACCCTCAGCCAGAACTTCCTGTTCGAGATCGATCCTCCCCAGCTGGAGTACGCCAAGGGTGATGTGGCCATCGTCCGCGACGAGCACCGGCTCGAGTTCCTGGTCGGACCCGACGTCGAGCACAACTACGCCAGCTGGACCGACGGCCGCCTCGACGTCCAGAAGCGCTTCTCGCCCACGACGCACCTGTTCATGATGGGCGTGCGCCGCGGCGAGGTCTTCACGCGGGTCGACTCGGTGGAGAGCTACGTGCTGCCCAAGGTCATCAAGCTGACCAAGAGCCAGCTCGAGACCCCCGGCGCGCCGCTGCCGGACCTGAACTGGAAGCGCCTGTCGACCTTCAAGGACTTCCTGCCCAAGGACGAGGGCGGCGAGCTGATCCAGGTCCAGTCGATGGTGACGAACTTCGTCCACGTCCCGCGCCACGACCTGACCGAGGAGCAGCGGGCCAACCCCGCCCCGGAGGACTACGCCTGGTACGCCGTCTTCCCCAAGGCCACCCTGCGGATCGTCGACCTGGGGCCGGGCGCCGAGTACATGCTCGAGGTCCTGAAGACCAAGAACCTGCCGCTGATCGGTTCCTTCTCCCTGAAGGAGGTGGCCGAGAAGTACACCGAGCGCTCCAAGACCTACGGCGACCTGGGCCACGTCTGCGGCACGATGAAGATCAACTGGTTCCGCTACGGCGGCGCCTACATCCGCGGCGACGTCTAGCCGATCGTCCGCCACGGTACACGGCAAGCCGGCTCCCTCGGGAGCCGGCTTGCTGCTTTCCCGGCAGCCGGGCCTGTCCGCGCGTCCCGGGCCGCCGTGGCCGGCTAGGTCAGCATCCGCAGCATCCGGTCGTAGGCCAGGACGGCCTTGCGGACCGCGGCGCCCCGCTTGTGCAGGGCGCTGGTGCGGATCTTGTTGGCCACCAGGCCGACCATGACCCCCCGCTCGCCGCTGAGCAGCATCTCGGTGGCGGCGCAGCCCAGCTTGGTGGCCAGGACGCGGTCGCTGGCCGTCGGCGAGCCGCCCCGCTGGACGTGTCCCAGCACGACCATCCGGATGCTCCGCTTCAGGCGGGCCTTCAGCTCGTACTCGATGTACGGCGCCTTGGCCGCCCCCTCGGCCACGATGATCACGGCGTGCTGCTTGCCGCGGTCGTAGCCGCCCTCGATGCGCAGGCAGATCTCGTCCAGGTCGAAGGGGATCTCCGGCACGATGACCTCCTCGGCGCCGCAGCACAGCCCGGTCTCCATGGCCAGCAGGCCGCACTCGCGTCCCATGACCTCGATGACGAAGATCCGCCCGTGGCTCGAGGCGGTGTCGCGGATCTTGTCCACGGCGTCGACGGCGATGTTCAGGGCCGTGTCGAAGCCGATGGAGTAGTCGGTGCCGGGGATGTCGTTGTCGATGGTCGCCGGCACGCCGATGGTCGGCAGGTCGAACTTCTCGTTCAGGACCGCGGCGCCGCGGAAGCTGCCGTCGCCCCCGATGACGACCAGCCCGTCCAGGCGCAGCTCCTCCAGCGCCCGGCCCACCTTCTCCTGGCCCGCCTTCCCCTTGAACTCGGGGTAGCGGAAGGTCCGCAGGACCGTCCCGCCCTGGTGCATGATCCCCGCCACGTCGACGGTCGTCATGAAGGTGGCGTCGGCCTCGCTCAGGCCCAGCCAGCCGCGGCGGATGCCGACGACCTCGACACCGTGGCCCAGGGCGGTCCGCACGACCGCGCGCAGGGCCGCGTTCATCCCCGCGGCGTCGCCGCCGCCGGTCAGCACACCGATCCGTCTCATCCGTCTCCTCCGTGGTTCGTCGTCTTCCCGGTGGGGGAGTCCTTCTCCGGTTCCGCCCCGTCGCCGCCGGCCTCCCGCGCCAGCGCCTCGCGCCGCCAGCGGCGGATCGCCTCGAGCCGCTCGCGGTAGCGCGCCTCGCGGCCCCGGTCGGTGGGGCGGTAGAAGACGCGGTCGGCCAGCGGTTCGGGCAGGCAGGTCATCGGCGCCACGCCCTCGGGCAGGTCGTGGGCGTACCGGTAGCCTTCGCCGTAGCCCAGCTCCCGCATCAGCCGCGTCGGCGCGTTGCGCAGGTGCAGCGGCACCGGCGGGTTGGCGCCGCGGCGGATCTCGGCCACCGCCTCCCCGTAGCCACGGTACAAGGCGTTGCTCTTGGGGGCCAGCGCCAGGTGGACCACCGCCTGGGCCAGCGCCAGGTCGCCCTCGGGCCGCCCCACGAACCGGACGGCGTCGCGGGCCGCGATGCAGAGCGACAGGGCGCCGGGGTCGGCCAGGCCCACGTCCTCGCTGGCCACGCGCACCAGCCGCCGGGCGACGTAGAGGGGATCGGCGCCCCCCTCGAGCATCCGCGCCAGGTAGTAGAGGGCCGCGTCGGGATCGCTGTTGCGGATCGACTTGTGCAGGGCCGAGATCAGGTTGTAGTGCTCCTCGCCGGCCTTGTCGTAGCGCAGGGAGCGGTCGCGGATCAGGCCGGCGATCCGCTCGCGGTCCACCGGCGTGTCCGTCTCGCCCACGGCGTCGACGCACATCTCCAGCAGGCTCAGCGCCGCCCGCGCGTCCCCGTCGGCCAGCCCGGCCAGGGCCGCGAGGCCGTCGTCCGTGAACGCCGGCGCGCGCCCGGCCAGCCCCTGCGGCGACTCCAGGGCGCGGCGCAGCAGGTCGACCAGCGCCCCGGTCGACAGCGGTTGGAGGACGAACAGCCGCAGCCGCGAGAGCAGGGCCGCGTTGATCTCGAACGACGGGTTCTCCGTCGTGGCGCCGATCAGCAGGATGTCGCCCCGCTCCACCCACGGCAGCAGGGCGTCCTGCTGCGCCTTGTTGAAGCGGTGGATCTCGTCCAGGAAGATCACGGTGCGCCGGCCGTGGTCGCGCAGCAGGCGCGCCGCCTCGGCCATGACCGTCTTCAGCTCGCGGCTGCCCACCTGGACGGCGCTGTACTCCAGGACCCGCGCATCGAGCCGCGCCGCGACGACCCGCGCCAGGGTCGTCTTCCCGCAGCCGGGGGGACCCCACAGCAGCAGCGACGGCGGCCGGCCACCCTCGATGAGGCGGCGCAGTGGCCGACCCGGACCGAGCAGGTCCTCCTGGCCGACGATGCCGTCCAGGTCGCGCGGCCGCATCCGCTCCGCCAGCGGGGCGTGGGCGGGGTCGCCGGCGCGCTCGGTCCGGTCGGGGGCGGGGCCGGTGGGGAAGAGTTCGTCGTTCATGCCGTGCATTGTCGGTGCTGGGAGGAGGAATGGCAAGGGGGGCTGCCGCCTTGCCCCGGCCGCGCTCCCGTCTTACACTCTCCTGACACGCCGCGCCCATCCCGGCCGCGGCAGGAGGGGAGGACAGAGATGACCGACAGCGAGTGCCGCGACCTCATCAACGCCGCCCGGGCGGCCCTGCCGCGCAGCTACGCGCCCTACTCGCGTTTCCACGTCGCCGCGGCCGTGCGGGCCGTCGACGGGCGCGTCTTCACCGGCGTCAACGTGGAGAACGCCAGCTTCGGCCTGAGCATCTGCGCCGAGCGCGCGGCCGTCTTCCGGGCCGTCGCCGAGGGGGCGACCCGCTTCGACGCCTGTGCCGTGGTCACCCCCACCGCGTCGCCCACGCCGCCGTGCGGGGCCTGCCGCCAGGTCCTGTTCGAGTTCTCCCCCGACATGGAGATCGTTCTCGCCGGCGAGGGCGACGCTTTCGTCCGCCGCCCCCTGCGCGAGCTGCTGGCCTATCCCTTCGCCACCTTCACCCCGGGAGAGAGCGCGTGAACCGACCGGTCGACGTCGTCCAGCTGATCGAGCGCAAGAAGCAGGGACGGGCGCTGGCGCCCGAGGAGATCCGCGCCGTCGTCGACGGCTACACCGCGGGCCGGATCCCCGACTACCAGATGTCGGCCCTGCTGATGGCCGTCTGGTTCCGCGGCCTGGGGACCGAGGAGACGGTGGCGTTGACCCGCGCCATGCTCGAGAGCGGCGACCAGCTCACGTGGGACGACCTGCCCGGGCCGACGGCCGACAAGCACTCCACCGGCGGTGTGGGGGACAAGGTCAGCCTCCTGCTGGCCCCCCTGGCCGCCGCCTGCGGCCTGCACGTCCCCATGCTCTCGGGGCGCGGCCTGGGCCACACCGGCGGCACCCTGGACAAGCTGGAGGCCATCCCCGGCTACGACATCCGCCTGGACAACGACGCCTTCCACCGCGTCGTCGCCGAGGTCGGCTGCGCCATCATCGGCCAGGGGCCGCGGATCGCCCCGGCCGACGGGCGGATCTACGCCCTGCGCGACGTGACCGGGACGGTCGACTGCGTCCCGCTGATCACGGCCAGCATCATGAGCAAGAAGCTGGCGGCCGGTCCGCGGACCATCGTCATCGACCTGAAGACCGGCGACGGCGCCTTCATGCCGGACCTGGAGCGGGCGCGTCTGCTGGCGGAGATGCTCGTGCTGGTCGGCAACCGCTGGGGCCGGCGGATGACGGTCCTGTTCTCGGACATGTCCCAGCCCCTCGGCCGCGCCGTCGGCCACGCCCTGGAGACCCACGAGGCCTTCACGACGCTGCGTCCCGACGGCCTGGAGAACGGTCCGCGCGACCTGGTCGAGCTGACCGTCGCCCTGACCGCCGAGATGGTCCTGGGGGCCGGGCTGGCGACCACGGTCGAGGAGGCCGCCGAGCGGGTCCGCGCGGCGTGGCGCAGCGGGGATGCCTGGTCGCGGATGGAGCGCTGGGTCGCCGCCCAGGGCGGCCGGATCGATCCCGACCGCGACGACCTGGGCCTCGCGATCGCCCCGCGGCAGTGTCCCGTTCCCGCGCCCGCCGACGGTGTCCTGGCGCGGATCCGGCTGCGTGATTTCGGCCGCGCCCTGGCCGGGATCGGCGCCGCCCGGCGCACGGTCGACGACGTGCTCGACCTCTCCGGCGGGGTCGTCTGGAAGAAGCGCCTGGGCGAGCCGGTCGCCGAGGGGGAGCCGCTGGGCTGGATCCACGCCCGCGACGCGGAGGCGGCCCGGCAGGTGGCCGACATCATCGCCGCCACGGTGACGGTCGCCGACGAGGCGTCGTCGCCGCCGCTGGTCCTCGATGTCGTCCGGGAGCACGCGGGCGACTAGCGCTCGTCGTCCTGGTCCAGGGTACCGAAGTCCTTGTTGTAGCCGCTGAAGTCCTCCAGCGGCCCGCCGTGCAGGTCGCAGGGCTGCTGGGGGAAGTTGTCGGCCAGGAAGACCTCGACGGCCGTGGAGTCGCAGTTGGCCGTCGCCAGCATCCCCGAGCGGAGGCAGACCCGCTTCTCGACGATTCCCGGCGGGCGGACGAAAGGCTCGTCGGGCTTGTCGTCGGTGACCCGGGCCATGAAGCGCGCCCAGATGGGCAGGGCCATGTGGGCGCCGGTGCCGTGGCGTCCCATGCTGACCTTCTGGTCGAACCCCACCCAGACCCCGGCGGCGAAGCTCGGCGTGAAGCCGATGAACCAGGCGTCGGTGTACTCGTTGTAGGTGCCCGTCTTGCCCGCGGCGGTCTTTCTGAAGCCGTAGTACTTCGCCGAGCGGGCCGTGCCCTCGGTCAGGGTCGTGTGCATCAGGTCGCACATCAGCCAGGCCGTGGCCGGGTCCAGGACCTCGTGCTGCTCCAGGCGCGACTCGTAGAGGATCTCCCCGTCCGCACTCTCGACGCGGCTGATGAAGTACGGCTCGGCCCGCACGCCGTGGTTGGCGAACGAGCTGTAGGCCGAGACCATCTCCAGCAGGTTGACCTCGCCCGCCCCCAGGGCCAGGGACTTGACCGGCGGCAGCTGGCTGGTGATCCCCAGCCGCTGGGCGTTCTCCAGGACCGGCGCGACGCCGAAGTCGTTGATGAGCTTGGCGGTGACGACGTTCTTGGAGCGGCTCAACCCGTAGCGCAGGGTGATCGGTCCCATGAACCGGTTGTTGAAGTTGCGCGGCCGCCACAGCCCGCCGCCGGTCTCGATGACCACCGGCGTGTCCATCAGGATCGAGCACGGCGTGTAGCCGTGCTGCAGGGCGGTCAGGTAGACGACCGGCTTGAAGATCGAGCCGGGCTGGCGCTGGGCCTGCATCGCCAGGTCGAACTGGTAGTCGCGGTAGTCGCGCCCGCCCACCAGACCCAGGATGGCGCCGGTGCGCACGTCCAGCAGGATGGCGGCGCTCAGCAGGTACTCCACCTTCTCGGGCCGCTGGCCGGCGGCGACGAGGCTGTCGTACCGCGCCTTCGTCATCGGGTAGCGGTTCTCTTCCTCGATCTTCTCCAGGTGCTCCTCGCTGGCCTGCTCCATCCAGCGCTGGTACTCCGGCACCAGGGTCGTGGTGATCTTCAGGCCGTCGCTGTAGAGCCCGTCGTAGCCGTAGCGCGCCTCGACCCAGCGGCGGACCTCCTCGGCGAAGTAGGCGGCGAACCCGGCGTCGATCTCCTTGCCCGGCGTCGCGTCGACGACGTGGACGGGGGTGCGGTCGATGGTCCGCGCCTCCTCCGGCGTCAGGTACCCCGCCGCCACCATGGAGACCAGGACGGTCTTGCGCCGCTTGTAGGCCCGGTCCAGGTGCTTGACGGGGGAGTAGGCCTCCGGCAGCTGGATCAGCCCCGCCAGCAGGGTCGCCTCGGCGTCGCTCAGGTCCCAGACGTCCTTGCCGAAGAAGGTGCGGCTGGCCGCCTCGACACCGTAGGCGCCCCGGCCCAGGTAGATCTGGTTGAGGTACATCTCCAGGATCTCGTCCTTGCTGTAGGTCTGCTCCAGCTGCAGCGCCAGGAGCATCTCCTTCAGCTTGCGACGGATCGTCTTCTCGCTGGTCAGGTACCTCTTGCCGCGGGTCCGGGTCAGGTTGCGGGCGAGCTGCATGGTGATGGTGCTGGCACCGGGCCGCGAGTGGGAGGTGAGGTTGATCCAGATGACCTTGGCCAGCCGCCGGGGATCCAGGCCGTAGTGCTGGTAGAAGCGGCGGTCCTCGGTGGCGATGACGGCCTCGCGGAGCCGCCGCGGGATCCGCTCCAAGGGGACGAGTGTCCGGTTCTGGAGGAAGTACTCCCGGATCGTGTCGCCGTTGGCGGCGAAGACGAGGGTCTTGCGAGGCGGGGTCGTGTCCAGCAGCCGTGACGGGGTCGGCAGGTCGCGCGAGAGGTCGCGAATCAGCAGCAGCGAGCCGGCCACCCCGGCCAGGCAGAGCAGGACCAGCAGCACCGCCAGCAGGCGGACCGTCCGGTGCGGGATCTCCTTGTTCCACAAGGCGGTCATGCCGACAAGGTAGCCCGGTCGGCGCTCCGGATCAACGGCTGCATTTTTTCTTTGACACGGAGGGGAGGGGCGTATAGCTTGTGCCGCCGCTGCCCGGGAAGTGTCCCGAGGCGGCACCCGCGAAGCCGACGGAGGACGGAGTCCGGGGTGACTCGAAAAAAAAGTCGGGATGCCCCTTGACAGTGAACGGACTCTGAGTTAGATTCCCCCGTCGGCCCTGGAAGCGGGGCACCGGCGCGGCACGCCGCCCGGACCGGCTCTTTGACAACAGAATAGCGTACGAGACAATCCCGGCGATTCCGTGGACGGCATCACGTCCCGGAGTCATCCGAGACGAGATGTCATGTCCTTGCGAAACAAGCAGGAGCGAACGCTTCTGTTGCTCTTTTTTGACAACGGAGAGTTTGATCCTGGCTCAGAACGAACGTTGGCGGCGTGGATTAGGCATGCAAGTCGAACGAGAAAGCTTCCTTCGGGAAGTGAGTAAAGTGGCGAACGGGAGAGTAACGCGTGGGAAACCTGCCCTCCAGTGGGGGACAACACTCCTAACGGGGTGCTAATACCGCATACGACCAGCGGATCGCATGATCCGCTGGTGAAAGGTGGCCTCTGCTTGCAAGCTGCCGCTGGAGGATGGTCCCGCGTCCCATTAGCTAGTTGGTGAGGTAACGGCTCACCAAGGCGACGATGGGTAGCCGGCCTGAGAGGGTGACCGGCCACACTGGGACTGAGATACGGCCCAGACTCCTACGGGAGGCAGCAGTCGAGAAGCTTCGGCAATGGGCGAAAGCCTGACCGAGCGACGCCGCGTGAGCGATGAAGGCCTTCGGGTTGTAAAGCTCTGTCAGGAGGGAATAAATACCGGCGGCTAATACCCGCCGGGGCTGAAGGTACCTCCAGAGGAAGCACCGGCTAACTACGTGCCAGCAGCCGCGGTAATACGTAGGGTGCGAACGTTGTTCGGATTTACTGGGTATAAAGGGTTCGTAGGCGGGCTGGTAAGTCAGAGGTGAAAGCCAACGGCTCAACCGTTGAATTGCCTCTGATACTGCCAGTCTTGAGTCCGCTAGGGGGTGGTGGAATTCCTGGTGTAGCGGTGAAATGCGTAAATATCAGGAGGAACACCAGTGGCGAAGGCGGCCACCTGGGGCGGTACTGACGCTGAGGAACGAAAGCTAGGGTATCAAACGGGATTAGATACCCCGGTAGTCCTAGCCGTAAACGATGGGCACTAGGTGTTGGAGGACTCTACCCCTTCAGTGCCGTAGCTAATGCATTAAGTGCCCCACCTGGGGAGTACGATCGCAAGGTTGAAACTCAAAGGAATTGACGGGGGCCCGCACAAGCGGTGGAGCATGTGGTTTAATTCGATGCAACGCGAAGAACCTTACCTGGGCTTGACATGCAGGTGACAGCTGCTGAAAGGCAGTCTTCCTTCGGGACACCTGTGCAGGTGCTGCATGGCTGTCGTCAGCTCGTGTCGTGAAATGTTGGGTTAAGTCCCGCAACGAGCGCAACCCTTGCCCTTAGTTGCCATCAGGTCATGCTGGGAACTCTAAGGGGACTGCCGGTGACAAACCGGAGGAAGGTGGGGATGACGTCAAGTCATCATGGCCCTTACGTCCAGGGCTACACACGTGCTACAATGGCCGGTACAATGGGCTGCGATACCGCGAGGTGGAGCGAATCCCAAAAAGCCGGTCTCAGTTCGGATTGCAGTCTGCAACTCGACTGCATGAAGTCGGAATCGCTAGTAATCGCGCATCAGCATGGCGCGGTGAATACGTTCCCGGGCCTTGTACACACCGCCCGTCAAGTCACCCGAGTTGGCTGCACCCCAAGTCGCTGAGCTAACCCCGTAAGGGGAGGCAGGTGCCCAAGGTGTGGTTGGCGAGGGGGACTAAGTCGTAACAAGGTAGCCGTACCGGAAGGTGCGGCTGGATCACC
>CAYTEO010000061.1:0-12154 GCA_964436825.1 uncultured Fibrobacteraceae bacterium
CACCAGACCACTGGCCACGAGCAGGATCAGAAGGAAGGAAGGAAGGAAGGAAGGAGCAATCTTCGTGCGAGATGACAGCCTCGCCCGGGACGATCAAGCATGGTCACCTCCTGGGTGGCAGGAAGAAACAGCGGCTTGCGTGGGCGAGATGCAGGGAATCTACCGGAAGTTTTCCCCCCATGTCAAGTACGGATTGATCCCAGAACTACAACTCGTCTAAGCAGGAAGACGAGTGCGCGCTGCAGAGCTATTGGCGGATGAAGAGACCAACACCATGGTGGCTGTGTTGGAATCTGTCCGGGATTGGACACTGCTTCACCACGAACAATAGCACGGAGATGGCCTGGCACTGGCGACGACGCAGCATGGAATTGCGGACACCTCATAAGATGTTCTGGGGGAAGCGGGCCCACGATTGCTCATCGATGATTACCCTGCAATGATGACTCATTCCTCCCACCGTCATAGCTTGCCGGCCTGTATCGCGTTCCTATCCGTAGTCCGGAGGAGGTCGAATCGACGACATAGTGCCTGGAACATCGCCGTGCCGTCTGCTAGCCTGGAACGGTGTTCCCTGATCAATGAACTGACGAGGAGGCTCACCGACCATGTCCACCTGGCTCACCCACTGGCTGGGCGACGGCGAGTTCGTGGCCCGCCTGGTGCTGGCCCTGGTGCTGGGCGGGCTCATCGGCCTGGAGCGCCAGTCCCACGGCCGACCCGCCGGGCTGCGCACCAACATCCTGGTCTGCCTCGGTTCGGCGGCCATCATCGTCGCCTTCCAGAAGCTGTTCCAGGACAGCTCCCTGGACGCCGAGAGCGTCATCCGCATGGACCCGGCGCGGGCGGCGGCCGGGGTGATCACCGGCATCGGCTTCCTGGGCGCCGGCACCATCGTCAAGAGCGACACCTTCGTTCGCGGCCTGACCACCGCCGCCTCCATCTGGGTGGTGGCCGCGGTGGGGATCATCCTGGGCCTGGGGCAGTACGACATCGCCCTGGTGCTGACCGCCCTGGTGCTGCTGACCCTGATGGGGCTGCACCACCTGCGGATCACCAGCGACCGCTACGCCCGGATCGAGCTGGCGGGACCGGGCGCGGCGCCGCCGGAGACGCTGCTGGACGAGCTGGCGGCGCTGGACCTGTCGCTGCGGCGGGAAGGGTACACGGTGGACCGCGACGACGGCTGGCGGGCGGTGTTCAGCGTGCGCTACCGCGACCCGGCGACACCGCGGCGGGCACTGGCGCGGCTGGCCGCCAGCGGCGGGGTGACGCTGGTGAGCTGGCGGTGACGCGGCGGGGCGGGGCCCCGCATCCATCGGCTGTTTCCTCAGCCCCCGCGCTCCTCCAGGAACCGCACCGCGCGCGCGACACTCTCCTTGGGGCTCACCTTGATCTGCTGGTCCAGCAGCTTGCCGTCGGGACCGATGATCCAGTGGGAGCGGATCACGCCCATGTAGGTCTTGCCGTAGAGCTTCTTCTCGCCCCAGGCCCCGTACTTCTCCAGCACCCTGTGCTCCGGGTCGGACAGCAGGTCGAACCGCAGCCCCTTCTGCTCCTGCCAGCGGGCCAGCTTCTCGGGGCTGTCGGGGCTCATGCCGAGCACCACCGCGCCCAGTTCCGCCAGCCTGTCCGCCTGCTCGCTGAAGCCGGCGGCCTGCACGTTGCAGCCGGAGGTGTTGGCCTTGGGAAACGCGAACAGCACGACGGTCCGGCCCCGGTAGTCCTTCAGCCGGACCTTCTCGCCGCGCTGGTTGACTAGGGTGAACGCGGGGGCCTGGCGGCCGATGGAGGGCATGGTGCAGTCCTTTCGTTGGCGGGCCCGGTGATCGGTCCGGCGACGGTACTGCGACGGCGCGCATCACAGTCTAGGCACCGCCCCGCCGACGGCAACGGCGCCCGCGGCATCACGGGAACGCGGTCTGCTGCTGGAAGGTCGCCGGCAGCTCCTCGGCGCTCTTGCCGCAGCAGCCCTTGCCCTCGCCCAGCGCCTTGGCGCAGCACTCGTTCATCTGGGCCATGGCGGCCTTGCAGGCGGCGGCGTCGGCAGCGGAACAGGCCTGGTCGCCGGCCTTGGCGCCCTTGGCGCAGCAGGCCTTCTGGCCGGCGTGGGCGGCGCACCTGGCCCCCGCGGCGTCCTTGCAGGCGGCCTTGGCGGCAGCGGTGGGCTCCGTGCCGACATCGCCGGCACTGGCGACGGCGGCCATCAGGGCGGCGGCGAGCAGGCTCAACAGGATCATCGTGGTTCTCTTCATGGGTCTGGTCCTTTCCGTGATTCGCACGAAGGGGCCGCTGCCGCACGGCCCCGGCTCTCCCTCTTGAGAGTATTTAAGTATAGATTCATTACACCGGACCGCCACCGGCCGGAACGCGGCCCCCACGCCCTACACGACCCCGACCGGGCCGGCGGTCGTACCCGACGTCTCCGGTCACTGGGAGGGAACCTGGCAGGACACCATCTACTTCGTAGGCGGCGATGTGGCGCTGGACATCCAGATCAACGGCGACACCTGGACCGCGACCGGCAGCATCGACCTCGCAGCCCTGGGCCTGGGAACCCTCACCGGTATGGCCCCCGGGACCATGTCCGGCAACACGCTGATGTTCACCTTCTCGGCGACGGACCTGGGCAGTGGCAGCGGCACGCTGACCGACACCTCGGTCTCGGGCACGGGTACCGTGGGTCCCCCGCTCGGCTTCGGCGACTTCACGTTCACAGGGACGATCGGCGACAGCTCCCTGGACGGGATCTTCGACTTCACGTCTCCGACCGGCGGGGCCGGTACCGCCCACCTGACGCGCTCCGTGGGCAACGTCGAGCGGAGCTGGGGCGAGCTGAAGGCGGACTACCGCTGACCAGAAGGAACCGAGGCGGATGCGCGGAGCGGCGGCTGCTGGCCGCGGCCGTCGACGTGGCGCTGGTCCTGCTGCTGGCGCGTGCCGGCGCGACCACGGTCGGTGCGTGGTGTGCCGGCAGGGCCGTCGTTGCCCTGCGCGTCGGCGAGCCCGACACCTGGTGGCGGGGACCGATCCCCATGCTGCTGGGTGCTGTGGGGAACGTCGTCCTCGTCCTGATGGCCGCACCGCTGACCGGCACGACTCCGGGTAAGGCCCTGGCCGGACTGGAGATCATCGCCGGCGACGGACGACCACCCGGTGGGACCCGCCTGTGGCGCCGGTTCCTGGTTCAGGCCGCCGGGCCGTTGCTGCTGGTCGCCGGTCTGGTGACGGTGCGCGCCGGGCTGCTGGTCGCCGGGACGGCGGTCGCCGCGCTCACGGTCGCCGGTTCGGTAGCGGCGCTGCTGCCGGCCGGACGCACGCTGCACGACCTGGCCGGGGGAACCCGGATCCGCCGGCGGGATCAGGTCTCGGGCGGAACGGGAACGGGACGCCCCTGCTCGTCGATGTGAACGTAGGTGACGTTGGCGCTGGTCACCTCGACGGGCGGGTCGCCCAGCCGCCGCGACGCCTCGACGGTGACCCGGACGGTGACCGAGGTGCGACCGACCTTGACGATCTCCGCGTAGTAGCTGACCAGGTCGCCCACCCGGACCGGCTGGTGGAAGACGACCCGGTCCATGGCGACGGTGACGATCTTGCCCCGGCAGCGCTGGTAGGCCGGCACGGCGCCGGCCTGGTCCAGGTGGCTGAGGATGACACCGCCGAAGATCGTCCCGTTGGCGTTGGTGTCCCGGGGCATCATCAGGACCCTGATGGCAGGCTCTCGCGGATGCGTGCTCATCGTTTCCCTCTCCTCTCGCGGGCCGGCGACGCGGCCAGGATCTCCAGCTGGTACGGCAGGATCCGCCCCTCGCGAGGCCGGCCCCGGCGGTCGAGACTCGCCACCGGCGCCAGGGGCGAGCGGGCAACCAGCGCCTCCCACTGACGTTGCGTGTAGGAGCGCAGGTCGTAGACGCCGTCCCGGTGCGCGACGCCGCCCGGCCTCTCGATCATCAGGTGGCTCAGGACCCGCTCGCGCCGCGGCCGACCCGGCTCCGGCGGCAGGTAGTCGACCAGCTGGGTCACGCGGCAACGTCCGCGACGGGCGGTCCAGACATCCTCGTCGGGCCCGTCCAGGCCGGGATGGTGCAGGCTCAGGCCGACGACATAGACGGCCCCGGGACGCAGGATGCGGTCCATCCCTGCAAGGTGCCGCAGGACGGCCGCTTCGGACAGCAGGTGCCTGAGCGAGCTGTCGGGAATGAAGGCGAAATCGACGCTCGCAGGTGGCAGAAAACGGGCCACTTCGGCCATGTCCCCCACGTGGAGCGCGGCGCGCCGCTCCAGCCCCAGCCGCCGCAGTCTGCGGCGGGCATACTCGATCATGGCCGGCTCCCGGTCCAGACCGACGACACGGTATCCCCGCCGGGCCGCCACCCGCAGGAGCCTGCCGGTCCCGCATGCGGGCTCCAGCCAGACCGGTGGCCGACCGGTCCGGCGGGGCCGGTACTGTCGGAAGAGGCGCTCCAGGACGGTGACCTCGCCGGCCGTGCCCGGCGTGGTCAGGATGTCGTAGACGACCGGATCGCCGTAGAGCGACGTCTGTGGCACGAGAAGACACCTCCTCGACCGGGACCGCCCCGGGAGCCGGGGCCAGCGACACCGGCCACCGTAACATCCCCGACCACGGCGAGCCATCCCGTGATTGTCGTCAGGGTGACGTGCGCCTGGCACACGATCTGCTATATTAGTCGCCGCAAGAGTCCGCCGGTCATCCTCACCGGCCAGATATCCACACCCTTTCCAGGGGGTTGTCCCATGACTCGCAAGTTTCCTGTCCGCTGGTCCGTCCTGCTGCTCCTGCTCGGTATCGTCGCCTTCGCCCTGACCGGCTGCGGTGACGACGACAATCCCACCAACCCGGGCGGCGGCGACAACGACACCTTCGACCAGGCCACCGCCTCGGAGCAGGCCCGGCTAGCGGTTCCCCAGGTCGTGGCACTGGTGGAGTCCATCGATACGATCGGCAACGGTGTCGACACCGCCAAGGACGGCACCTACCAGTGGAACGCCGGTCAGCAGCGCTGGGAGTACCAGTACCAGTGGGATTACCAAGGGTACCAGTACACCTGGAACTACACCGTCCAGTACCTGGACGGGAACGGCACCCCGGTCATGCACCGCAACGACGCCGTGGCGGCCCACCACACGATGGACGGCACGGGCAGCTACAGCTTCTCCGACAACGGTGTCAACTACCAGTGGACGTTCTCCTACGACTGGGACGTCATGATCACCGGTCTGCACACCATGACCTACGTCATGACGGGCAGCGGCGGCTACGAGGGCGACTACACCGGGACCATCGGCGGCACCAGCTTCGACCATCACTACGTCGTCACCTGGGAGACCCTGGACGACGGGATCAGCAAGCCGGTCGGCGGCTGTCCCGCCGGCACGATCCGCTACCACTTCGAGCCCTACTACATGGACATCACGTTCGACGGCACCAGCACGGCGACGTGGACCCTGAAGGACGGCTCGGGCAACACCCTCGACTCCGACACCGTCGAACTGAGCTGCGGGAGCTGACCCGCCGCGCCCCGGACACGCGACGCGCCCCGGCCGGGATCCGGCCGGGGCTTCCGCGTCCCTCGCTCCACGGTTGACACCGTCACGCCCCCGGGTTGTCATCCCAGCGGGAGCGACGACCCGCGACCCCCCTACCGGGAGACGGCACGTGGACCGCAAACTCGGCACCTTCCTCGGCGTCTACACCCCCACGATCCTGACGATCCTGGGCGTCATCATGTACCTGCGCTTCGGGTGGCTGGTGGGCCACCTGGGCCTGGCGCGGACCCTGGGGATCGTCCTGGCGGCCAACGCCATCACCGTGGTGACGACGCTCTCGTTCTCGGCCATCGCCACCAACACGCGGGTCGGCGCCGGCGGCGCCTACTACATCATCTCCCGCAGCCTGGGACTGGAGATCGGTGGCGCCATCGGGCTGCCGCTGTTCCTCTCCCAGGCCATCTCGGTGACCCTCTACGCCTACGGCCTGGCCGAGTCGCTGCGGATCGTCGCGCCGGGGCTGCCGCTGGAACCGGCGGCGGCGGTCATCGTCGTGGCCGTCGGACTGCTGGCCTGGCGCGGCGCGGAGACGGCCCTGCGCGCCCAGATCCCCCTGCTGGGACTGGTCGGCCTGTCCCTGGTCGCCCTGGCGGCCGGTGCCCTGCTGCGCGGCCACGACGCCCCCCTCTGGCGGGATCCGGCCGGCGACCTGACCCTCTGGGCCGGCTTCGCCATCTTCTTCCCCGCGGTCACCGGGGCCATGGCCGGGCTGGGCCTCTCGGGAGACCTGGCCGATCCCGGCCGGTCCATCCCCCGCGGCTCGCTGCTGGCGGTGCTGACGGGCCTGGGGGTCTACCTGCTGATCCCGGTCCTGCTGATCCACGGGGCGAGCCTCCAGGAGCTGCGGACCGATCCGCTGGTCTGGACGCGCGTGGCCCTGCTGGGGCCGTGGCTCATCCTGCCCGGCCTGTGGGCGGCCATCTTCTCCTCGGCCGTCGGCTCGATCCTGGGCGCGCCGCGCACCCTGCACGCCCTGGCCCACGACGGCCTGGCGCCGTCCCCGCTGGGCCGGGGCGAGGGCAACCGCCGCGACATCCTGCCGGGGTTGCTCGTCTCGGTCCTGATCGCCCTGGCGGCGGTCCTGCTGGGGAACCTCAACACGGTGGCCGAGGTCGTCACGATGTTCTTCCTGACCGTCTACGGGACGGTCAACCTGGCGGCCGCCCTCGAGGCCCTCAGCGGCGACCCCTCCTGGCGGCCGCGCCTGAGCGTGCCGTGGTTCGTCTCCCTGATGGGCGCGTTCGCCTGCGGGGCGGCCATGCTGCTGATCAACCCCGTGGCGGCCGTCGTCGCCGGCGTGATCGAGCTGCTGCTCTGGACCACCCTCTCGCGCCGGGAGCACCGCGCCGGCTGGGGCGACGCCCGCCGCGGCCTCTACGAGTCGCTGATCCGCTGGGCCCTCTCCCGCATGGCCCGCCACCCGACGTCCCCGCGCAACTGGCGGCCCCACGTCCTGGTCTTCGTCGACGGGCCGGAGCGGGAGGTGGACCTGGTCCGCTGCGGCACCTGGTTCAGCCAGGGGCGAGGCGTGGTGACCGTCTGCCAGCTGGTGACCGGCGACCTGGACGACGGCGACCTGCCGGACACCGCCGACCTGCGCCGTCGCATGGCGGCGGCCCTGGAACGGGAGGACCTGGTGGCCTTCCCCGAGGTGGACATCGTGGACAACCTGCTGGACGGGATCGTCCACGTGGCCCAGGCCAACGGGATCGCCGGGCTGCAGAGCAACACCGTCCTGCTGGGCTGGCCCACCGATCCCCACCTGCAGGTGGAGTTCCTGCGCGTCCTGCGGCGCCTGGCACGGCTGCACAAGTCGCTGCTGCTGGGGCGGCTGCACGATCCCATGCCGGAGCACCCCCGCGAGATCCACGTCTGGTGGGGCGGTCTGCAGCACAACGGCGACCTGATGCTCCTGCTGGCCTGGCTGTTGACCCGCAACCCCTGCTGGCGCGGGGCGAGGATCCGGGTGCTGAGCCTGGCCTCGTCGGACCTGGCCCGCCGCCAGACGGAGCGGCACCTGGCCGCCCTGCTGCCGACCATCCGCATGGAAGCCGTGACCGAGGTGACGATCAAGGAGCCGGGGACCAGCGTCGCCGACCTGATCCAGCGCCGCAGCCGCGACGCGGACATCGTCTTCCTGGGCCTGGCCCTGCCGGAGCCGGGTCAGGAGGAGGAGTACGCGGGCCGCATGGAGATCCTGGCCGGCGACCTGCCGCGTGTCTTCTTCGTCCACAACGCCTCCCTGTTCATGGGCGAACTGCTGAAGGAGGAGTGAGCATGCCCCGCCGCCTTTTCCTGCTCCTGGTTCCCGCTTGCCTGTCGCTGGCGGCCGTGGCCGCCCCCGCCGGCGCGGCCGGCGCCGGGACCGTCCGCGCCCAGCTCGACACCGTCGGCTTCGCGGTCGACTGGGACGACATGCTCGCCGTGGCGGGCGCCGCCCTGGCCGCCGAGGGGTTGCCGCCCCTGGCCACCGACGGGACCGTCGCCCGGCCCGACACCGGCGCCGTCTGGACGGCGGCGATCATGCCCCACGACGACTACGTCTACGCCGGCCGGACGGCGGTCCACCTCCTGTCCGGCCTGCGGGCCAGGCACTGGATCGTCCTGGGGGTCTGCCACGCCTGCCGGCGGATCGGCTGGCGGGACCGGCTGATCTTCGACGACTTCACCGCCTGGCGGGTGGCCGGCGTGGAGCATCCCGTCGCCACGGGGCTGCGGACCTGGCTGCTGGAACGGCTCGACGGCGAGGTCGCGGTCGTCGACCGGGAACGCCACCGGAAGGAACATTCCGTCGAGGCGCTGTTGCCGTGGCTGCGCCTGGCCGTGCCCGACGCCGACTTCGTCCCGATCCTGGTACCCGGCATGTCCCTGGAGCGGATGCCCGCCGTGGCGGAGCGGCTGGGCGGCCTGCTGGCCGAGCTCTGCCGGGAGCACGGCTGGGTCCCGGGTCGGGACCTGGGGGTCCTCGTCTCCGCCGACGCCGTCCACTACGGCTGCGAGCAGTGGGGCGGCCGCGGCTACGCCCCGTTCGGCTGCGACGCGTGCGGCCACTGCGCCGCCGTCGCCCAGGACCGCACCCTGGCGCTGGCCACCCTCTGCGGTCCCTTGACGCCGGCCGGTCCGGCGGCCTTCGCCAGGCTGGTCTGGGACGAGGAGCATCCCGAGTACCCGTACCGGATCACCTGGTGCGGCCTCTACTCCATCCCGTTCGGGATGCTGGCGACGCTGACGCTGCAGCGGGAGCTGGAGCTGCCTCCCCTGGCCGGGTCGCTGCTGCGCTACGGGGACAGCGTCACCGATGGACGGCTGCCGACGCCGGGGACCCGCCCTGGGGTCACCGCCCCCAACACGCTGGCCCACTGGGTGGGGTACGCGGCGATAGGATACCGGCCGGTCCGGTGAGAGGCGTCACACCCGCCACAGGTACTGGAGCTTGAGGAAGTACTGCCGCTCGCCCAGGCGCCAGCCGGGCAGCGGCGCCGTATCGTCGTAGTCCTGGAAGCGGTGCGTGGCGCCGACGTAGAAGATGGAGAAGGGGTTGAGGCGGTAGGTCACCAGGGGGTCGACCTGCCACTCGCGGGCGAAATCGTCGTACTGGACCACCAGCCGCACGCTCAGCTCGCGACTGAGCTGCAGCGACCAGCGGGAGCGGGCGACGTAGCCGTCGAACAGCCGCTCGCCGGTGGCCAGGTCGTCGCTGCGGACTCCGTTGAAAGTCGTCTCCACGACCAGCCGGCTCCACGGCTTGACGCTGCTCCAGAGGGCCAGGGAGCGCTCCCGGCCCATGACCAGGTCGCGCCGGGCGATCCGATGCCCCGCCGACAGCCAGAACCCCAGCGATACGGCATCCGACGGCTTGCAGCTGCCCTCGAGATTGGTGGCGAAGATGCCCCGGAAGTGGACGCCGCCGAACAGCTCGTCGCTGCGCATGTGCGAGAGCTGGACGTCGGCCTGGGCCCAGGAGAAACTGGCCGACAGGCCGCTCCAGATCCACTCGTCCTTGGCCGTCCCGTCGATGTTCCACTGCTTGCCCAGCATGACCAGCGGCCGCCAGCGCGTCACCGGACCGGCGTCATGGCGCTCGGTCCAGCCGACGAAGAGGTGTCCCTCGCGCCGGTCGTTGCTCGGCTCGAAGCCGACGTCGGCGCGGAAGGTGGGACCGAGCTGGCGGTAGTCCGCCTTCAGGTACAAGTGGCGCCCCTCGTGCTCCAGGGCCGCGAACAGGGCGTGGCCGCTGAAGGTCTCCCCGTCCAGGGCGACGGTGTGGCGGCCGCGGTCGAACAGGTCGTCGCCCGTCTCCTCCAGGCGCGGCTCCTCTGTCCGGCTGCCCAGCAGCTGCCACGCGAGCTGGTCGGTGTCGCTCAGCCGCCAGCAGCCGTCGACGCCCGCGGTGACGCCGGACCCGTCGCCGTCCAGCCACCGTCCCGTACCGACCACTCCCACGTAGGATCCGTCGCCCAGGGCGTGGCGCAGTCGACCGACCAGGACGTCGCTCTCCCCGGCGGCCACCAGCCGGCTGCGTTCCTCCAGGGGGACGAGCAGCGGCGTGTGCCGGTCGCGGGCCACCAGCAGGGCGGCGCTGTCGTCGCCACGGCGGGCGGTGAGCTTGCCGGCGAAGCGGGGATCGTTGACCGACCGCGTGTGGACGACGTTGAAGTACGAGCGCCACAGGTCGCTCCCCTCCTGGAAGAAGGGGCGTCGCTCGGGATACCACAGGGCGAAGGTGGTGTTGACGTCGATCTGGGCGGCGTCGCTCTCCACCTGGCTGAAGTCGGGATTCCAGGTGGCCTCGGCCGTGGCGCTGGACGAGAGGGTCACCTTGGCGCCCAGGGAGACGTCACCCAGGATCTCCCCGTCGTGGAAGCTGCCGTCGTCGAGGCGTCGGCCCGACTCCCTGGCCACGAAGACCGGCAGCAGCTCCAGTCCCGCCTGGCGGCGCAGGCCGGACAGGCCGTGCAGGTATCCCCACTGGCAGGGCCAGCAGGCGTCGTCCCGGTCCACCGGGACCCATGACATCTGGGTGCGCACCTCGCGCGGCCGGATGCGGAAGAAGTCGACACGCCAGGTCTGCTCATCGCCTTCGGGAAAGCGGAGGCTGGCGAAGGGGATGGCCAGCTCCGCGGTCCAGCCGTCGGCGGTCACGCGGGCCGCGCTGTCGAAGATCATGTCGAAGCCCGTGTCCTCGCCGGCTCCCGCGTTCCAGAGGATGTCCCCCGGCACGCCGCAGGGGTTGACGAAGATCTCGTAGGCCCACTGCTGTCCGTCGAAGGGATCGAGCATGATCCCCACCAGGTCGTCGGCGAAGATGCGGTCCCGCTCGGCGTGGGTGGCCCGGACGGCGTCCGGGTCGTCGAAGCAGCGGAAGCCGACGTAGAGGTACGTGTCGTCGTAGGTCACCAGGACCTCGGTCTCCACCGGGGGCGGGGTGGAATCGCCGGGCTGGATCTCCACGAAGCCGCCGGTGCGGGCGGCTCCCTGCCAGCCGGGATCGTCCAGCACGCCGTCCACGACGATGGCGGCTGTGGCGCGGCGGATCTCCAGGTGGCGCAGGGAGTCGACCGGGGCCTTGGCCAGCACCTGGCACGGCGGCAGGGACAGCAGGAGCGGCAGGAGCAGGAGCAGCGGCACCGCCAGGGGACCGGACGGGAGTTGGCGGCCGTTGGTGGTCAGGGAGAGCGGCTGCATGGGCGATGATCCTGGTGCTGACCCCGCGCGCGGGTCGTGCTGGTCGAGCTGGCGACGGGTCGGGGTGGGGCCGGCCCGCCGCCGCTGCTGCAGGGATCGGCTATAAGACGCAGGATGGGAGGGGAAGGTTGCGCAACAGCGTGAGCCCGACGCCGGCAGCAACTCCCCGCCGACGGCGAGAGGTACAGTAGCGAGAGGCCGCACGAGGCCCCGGGAAGGGCCTCGCGGCTGCATACACCGGTCAGGACGAAGCCGCGCGTCCAGCTCGCGAGCAATACGGTCAACTCCAAAATGTGCTGTAAATTTCCGCAGGATTGAGGCATCTCATTTCATGGTTACGACCTCGCCTTTGCGTGCCTGTCTGGTTTCGAGCCATTCGTGGAACTCGTCCATATCCAAGTACTTTCGGCTGATCCACGATTCGTGGGATTCGGCCAGCAAGGCGGCAAAGAGCCTGAGGGCTGCGGCCTCGTTGGGAAAGATGCGAATCACGCGTTCTCTGCGGCGGATTACCTGAATCAGGCGCTCCTGCATGTTGGTTGATTTCAGCCGCCTGCGGTATTTGGCTGGCAAGGCCATGACAGCCAGCGCATCCTCCAGGCCTTCTTCCAGACAGTCCGTGGCTTTGGGGGCTTTGGCGTGCCATTTCTCGATGAATTCCTGTACCAACTCTCGCGCTTGTTTCATCGTCTCGGCCCGGAAAATTGGCGTGAGGTCCTCGGCGATCTCCTCCCGCAGTCTGCGCCCGACATGGCCGAGGTTATTGCGCATGAAGTGCACCTGACAGCGCTGCCAGATGGCGCCAACGAATGCGCGGCGCACGGCCTTGACCAGCCCCGCCACCCTGCTCGGCCCTGTCAGGTGCGCGAAGACCCGGATCCGCGTTGACAGAGCACGT
>CAYTEO010000062.1:0-11647 GCA_964436825.1 uncultured Fibrobacteraceae bacterium
GTGATCGGATTGTTCGGATCCTGCTCCCATCGCACACCCCAGTCCACCGCGAACTTGTACTGGTACCGGCCGGGCTTGAGCGGCAGCACGATCTCCCACACGCCGTCCCCGTCCTCGTCGGTCATCACGCCGATCTCGTGGTCGAAGCGGCCGGTGCCGCGGGTGCCGCACCAGTCGTTCCCGTCCCAGTCGCCGCACAGGTTCACGTGCTTGGCCTGGGGGGCCTCGTAGAAGAAGCGGACCATGCCGTTGTCCAGCCGCTTCGGCGGCGGGACGCGGTTGCGGATGATGTTCATGTAACCGCAGCCGCCCAGGGCCAGCGCGGCGACGACGGACAGGGCAAGGACGAAGCGTCTCATCTCGTTCACCGTTCCTAGAAGCGCAGGTTCGCGCGCAGGGTGATGACCCGCGCGTCCTCCAGGGCCTGCTCGGCGTCCCGCTCGGTGGCGCCGGCGTGGTCCTGCAGGTAACGGTACCGGTAGAGCCAGCGGCCGGTGCGGCGGCCGTCGTAGTCGATGCGGAAGTCCATGGGATCCACGCCGTAGGCCACCACCACGTCCATCCGCGGGTGGGGGAGGTAGCGTAGCCCGACGAACGGGTCCAGGTACGTGTCGTGCCAGCCGCCGGTGCCGTCGCCGGCGTCGTCCAGCGAGGCCTCCAGCCAGCGGACGTTGACCAGGGCGTTCAACCTGGGCGACAGCTTCCGCTCCCAGCGCAGGATCGTCTCGAAGGTGTGGCCGCTGCGGCCGGTGATCCCGTCGTCGTGGTCGGTCCAGGCGTTCTCCAGGTCGAACCAGCCGTAGCGGTCGCCGATGCGGCCGATGCCGTTGCTCACCGTCACGATCCACGTGGTGGCGTCAGCCGTGGCGGCCCCCGTGGGGGCAGCCGCTCCCACCAGGCCGTAGTCGGCGTCCGTGTGGTACCGCTGCAGCCAGAAGAGGTGCCGCCTGCCGTCGGCCTCCTCCAGCCACGTGAACTCGCTGTAGGTGCGGCTGGTCTGGGGCCAGACGTCGCCGAAGGTCACGTAGACCCGCTTGTTGGCCTGGTCGTCGGGCAGGTAGGTCAGCCGCGCGGGGCTCTCGCCGGGGGCGGCGCCGCTCTCGTCGTACCAGGTGTGCTCCAGGTTCAGGGTGCGGCCGGGGCGGGGCTCGTAGCGCAGCTCCCCGTGCCAGATGCGCCGGGCGCGGTCCACGAAGACGATGTCTACCGGGCCGTTGGTGTTGTTGGCGCCGGCCTCGTTGCCCGTGACGAACCGCTGCTTGCGGGTCTGGTAGAGCCATTCGAGCTGCAGGCGTCCCTTGCCGTCGGCGAACCCGCGGGTGAGGTCCAGGCCCGCTCTCAGGTCCAGGTCGTCCCACTCGAACCAGGTGCTGGAGTCGTCGTTCTCGGCCAGGTAGCGGTCCAGGGCCGGCAGGCCGGTGCCGCCGGGCTGGCCCACGAAGGTGCCCATGTCGGTCCAGATCAGGTTGCGCTCCATGTAGACCGGCAGGCCCACCTCGCAGCCCAGCAGGTCGGTCGAGAGGCGCGAGCCGAACAGGTCGCGGCCGCTGTTGTCGAAGACGGTCAGGTCGTTGTCGTAGTCCTCGTCGTGGACGTCGCTGAAGAACCCGTGGTAGCGCAGCCCCAGCGGCCGGCCGTCGAACACCACCCCGGCGCTGCCCTTCCCGCCCGGCAGGTGGTCGTCCAGCAGGGTGCCCGGCAGGTCCACGTCCCCGCCCAGGGACAGCGGATCGTCAAGCTCCAGCACCTCCATGTTCCAGTAGCCGAGGACGTGGAAGGCGCCCGGGTGGATGTCCACCGAGCCCTCGTCCAGGTCGGCGGTGATGTCGTTCATGTTGATGCTGGTGGTGTTGTCCAGGCGCAGGCGGGTGTAGGCGTCCACCACGTCGCTGACGGCGGTGCGGAAGTTCAGGTCCACCTTCTGCTCGGGACGGTGGAGGCGGTAGCGGGGGTCGCCGTCGTAGTCCTTGACGGCCATGTAGCGGCCCAGGTAGCGGCCGTCCAGGGTGAGACGCGCGTTGAGGGTGGAGCGCGCCCCGGCCGCCGCGGCGCGCCTGGCGGGCGGGACCAGC
Organism: uncultured Fibrobacteraceae bacterium; assembly: GCA_964436825.1. Lineage (GTDB taxonomy): Bacteria > Krumholzibacteriota > Krumholzibacteriia > LZORAL124-64-63 > LZORAL124-64-63 > CAYTEO01. The sequence continues at coordinate 2,073 of CAYTEO010000062.1, forward strand.
TTGCCGTCGTCGCCGATCACCACCACGGAGTTGGCGCCGCCGAAGGAGTCGGGCACCGTTTCCGGGTTGTCCGGGTCGGCGAACCAGGAGCCGTCGACGACGAACTTGTACTCGTACTTGCCGGGCTTGAGCGCCATGACGATGAACCAGGTCCCGTCCTTCCCCTTCTCCAGGGGATGGCGCTGGGGGTCCCAGCCGTTGAACGAGCCGGCCAGGGTGACCTGCGCCGCGCCGGGGGCGCTGTAGGTGAACTTGATCCCCAGGGGGATCTGCTCCACCGCGGCCAGGGCGGCGGTGGTCGCCAGCAGGACGGCCACCAGGACGGCGATGCGGATGGTGGGTCGCTTGTTCATGGTCGCTCCCCGCTCAGAACCAGGTCCGGAACGACAGGGCGATCCGGTCCCTCAGGTTGTCGTTGTTGCCCTCGTTGACGAACCAGTCCGTGTAGACAAGGTTGTCCGACTGGCCCGGATCCCCGTACTCGAAGTAGAGCTCGGCCCCGAAGCCCAGGTCGTACTTCAGCTGCGCGAACATGGTGTGCCGCGCCTCGATGTTCTCGTTGACGTTCAGCATCCGCAGGTAGGCCTTCACCCGCTCGGTCAGGTTGACGTTCATGTCGAAGCCGTAGGCGGTCAGCTCGCGGAAGGTGCCGGCGTCCTTGATGCGGGCCTGCAGGCGGATCTTGGCCAGGAAGTTCTCCACCGAGACCTCGCCGAACCAGCCGGGGTAGGTGTAGAAGTCGTTGACCTCGCTGCTGGCGTCGAAGCCGTACCAGCGGCTGTAGGCCACCTTCCCCTTGAACCCCTTGACGAACTCGATGTACAGCTCGCCGTACCAGCTCGTGCTGGGGCGCAGGCCGCCGCCCACCTCGTCGGCCACCCGCTTGCGGTAGTGGTCGTAGCTGACCTTGGCGGTGATGGCCTTGCGCGGCACGAACCAGATCCCCTCCACGTGCTTCTGGACGCGGTTGTACTCGCGCCGGTCGTCGAAGCGGCCCGACAGGTAGTCGCGGAAGTTCTCCCCGAAGTCGAAGTACCAGCCGTGCAGGATCAGGTCGCCGATGTTGACGTCGCGGATCTCGGCGCCGAACAGGTAGCTGTGGTCGGTGGGCTCGCCGTAGACGTGCTCGCGGTAGGGGGTGCTGCTCCAGGCCGCCTCCACGGTCAGGCGCGACTGCTCCAGGTCGATCGGGCCCAGGTGCAGGCCGGTCTCGGTCAGGTCGTGGGGGAAGAACGCCAGGTCGGCCGACACCACGCTGTTGTGCATCCAGCTCATCCGCTCCCGGTTCTCGGGGGAGGAGGTGTCGGTCCAGTCCTTGCGCAGCAGCATCAGGCCGGCCCAGATGCGGTCGCCCCAGGCGCGGTTGCGCAGCCGGATGATCCAGGAGTCCACCCCGTCGGCCTGCTCCCCGTCGCCCCAGTTGTAGGTGCCGCCGTCGTCGCTGTAGATGATCGTCCCGCCCCACTTGCCCAGCAGCGGCACCTCCCGGTCCCAGAACTCGTAACGGATCCCCTGGGACTGGGGCCCGTAGTTGTCGTTCTTCAGCTTCCAGTCGTCCACCAGGCGGAACAGCGGCTCGTCGTTGATCCAGAAGTGGTTCTGGCGGCTGAACAGGGTGATCTCGCTGTGCTGAGTGCGGAGCTTCAGGTGTCCCTCGGCCGTGGCCCAGGGCGGGGCCATGTACTCGGGGAAGGTGGTGCGGTCGTCGTCGTAGCTGGCGTTGGCGCGCAGCTTGACGAACGCCTCCAGGTCGGGCGAGAGGTGGCTGAGGAACTTCAGCTCGGCGTAGTGCGACGGCATCCAGACGCGCCAGTGGCGGTCCGCCTTCTCCGCCAGCGTGTAGACGGAGTAGTAGCCCTCGAACTTGGTGGCGGCGCCGGCGACCGAAGCGGCCAGCAGCAGGGCCGTTAGCAGCCAGGGGAGCGGCCCGTGTCGCCGCGAGCGGGCGGTCCGCGCCCGGGTGCGGTGGTCGCCCATGTCAGTTCCTCACCGTGAAGGAGAGCATGTACACGTTGCCCAGCTCCTTGTGGGTCTCCAGGGAGAAGTCCGCCTGCCAGTGCACGTCCTGCAGGCCGATGCCCATGGTCACCAGGTCCACGTTGTAGCCGGCCCGCAGGGCCATGGCGTCGTAGAACCAGATCTCCGCGCCGCCGTGCAGCGCCACGCTGTTCCAGCCGCCCTCGCGGCTGCGCAGGTCGGCGGTCAGCAGCAGGGTGTCGCGGAACAGGTAGCTGCCGCCCACGGAAAAGCCGCTGAAGACCGGGTCGGGATCGGTGGTCGTGGACAGCAGCTGCAGGTACGGCTCGTTGAGGTTGGTCACCACCGCGCCCAGGCGCCACTGCCGGCCGCTGTCGTAGAGCAGGCCCACGTCCATGGCGAAGCCGGTGTCGGGGCCGTCGTACGCCGGGTCGTTGTACTGCTCGTAGCCGGGGGCGGCCAGGCGCAGGACCTTGCCCGTGGCGCCGATCGCCAGCCCTTCCAGCCAGGGGACGTCGGCGGCGGCGGACAGCAGGTAGGTGTCCTCGTGGTAGACGTCCTCGATGCCGACGCGGATGAACCCGGTGCCCAGCGAGATCCCGTGCCACGCCGGGAAGGTCAGGCTCAGCATGTCGTTCTCCAGGGTGGAGACCTCGTAGAGCCAGTTGCGGGTGATCATGGCCGCCAGGCGGTCGTCGCTGCGCAGGCCGGCCGGGTTCCAGAGGACGGCGTTGGGGTCGTCGCACAGGGAGACGAAGGCCGAACCCATGGCCCGGGGCCGGGCCCCCATGCGCTGGTGCCGGAAGTCGGCCCGCGCCGCGCTGCCGGCCAGCAGCAGGGCCAGCAGGAGGGCGCTCGCGAGTCGGAGGTTGCCGCTGGTGCTCATCGGATCACCGCCACGGGATGGTTGCTGCGGATGGTCCGCGTGCCGCCCGCCTGGTTGTAGGTGACGATCAGCCGCAGGACGTAGACGCCGTAGGGGACGGGCTTGCCGTTCTCGTCGGTGCCGTCCCACGTGAGCCCGGCGACGCGGCGCGGGACGCGGGCCGCGTTGTCCTCGCCGCTGAAGGGGAACGGCTGCATCAGCCGCCGCTTGATGACGCCGTCGATGTTGTAGACCTCCAGGGTCACCGTCGCCTCCTGCGAGAGGTAGAAGGAGATCGTCGTCTGGTCGTACAGCCCGTCCCCGTTGGGGGAGAACGGGTTGGGGGAGACGGTGATGCCGGAGATGACCTCGCCGGGGTCGTAGTCCAGCTCGTCGCCCAGGAACAGGCCGTAGGTGCCGGCGTGGTCGGTGCGGATGGTCACCTCTCCGGCGTCGGGGTTGACGTGGCCGCCGACCAGGACCCAGCGGTCGCTGGCGGCGGTGTACTCGTAGATCCCGACGCGGTTCGGGTCGGCGCCGTCGGGCAGGTCGTCGCGGGTGTAGTGGAGGGTCAGCTCCAGCGGCGCCGGCAGCCGGCCGTCCAGGGGCAGGTAGCTGGCGGAGTCGCCCAGCGCCAGCGCCACGCCGCGGTAGCAGCCCAGCGCCGCGGCGCCGCCCACCGCCGGGGCGGCCCGTTCCCGCGCTCCCACCTGGCAGATCTCCCACTCCAGCTCGACGAACGTCGCCAGGGAGTCGGGATCCGGCGCTTCGGCGCCCAGGGCGTCGCCGTAGAGCGCGAGCAGGCTCCGGCGGGTGCCGTCGGGCACCAGCAGGGCCGAGCCGTCCACGTGGCGCAGCGCGACGTCGCCGCCGCCCAGGACGGCGGCGGTGGCCAGGCAGTCGGCCGCCGGCAGGATCCGCATCGTCGTCACCGGCGAGACGGTCTCCTTCCCCTGGGCGTCGTGGGCGACGACCTGGAACTCCAGGTAGCGGGCGCTGTCCAGGGGGGAGGCGACCAGGGCCGTGTCGAGCCAGGCGGCCGGCAGGTCCACGCTCCACAGGTCGTGCCCCACGAACCCCATGGCCGACTCCAGGGCCCAGCTCCCGCCGGCGGTCGTGGGACGGAAGCGGGCAGTGGCGTCCTCGACGCGGAAGTCGTCGGTGATCTCCAGGGAGAAGGCCACCGGCGCGTCGCGCAGGGGGGCCCGCTCCAGGAGCAGGTCCCCGGTCGGCAGGTGGATGACCGGGGGGCCGGTGTCCTGGAAGGCCGTCATCTCGATGGCGCAGGGGGTCAGTCCCTCGGTCAGGCGTTGGACCGCCTCGGGCGACTCGTAGTCCAGCAGTTCCTGCTGGGGGCGGCCCGGCTGCTCGCCCGCGCCGGGGATCAGCAGCAGGTCGATGATGTTGGGGTCGTGGTCGGTGTAGCTGCCGCCGCCGAACTGCCACTCGCTGCGCGCCTCGTTGACCCAGCGGATCCCGCCCAGGACCTCCTCGCCGCCGAAGTCGTGGCTGGCCATCAGCACCGCGATGTTCCAGCTGCGGATGTCGTCGGCCGTGGGGTTGCCCAGGGCGGCGGGCGAGACCAGGGCCGTCACGACGTCGGTCCGCGGGTCGCCCTCGATGATGATGTCGGCGTCGGAGCGCAGGGCGTTCTCCCGCCACGACTCGACGGTGTTCTGGCCCAGGGACGGGACCACCGCCTTGTACCAGCCGTCCAGGACGATGGCGTAGTCCCAGGCGTTCCACGGCTCGAAGTCGACGCGGCGGTTGGGCAGCCCGCGGGTGGCGCCGCCCGGCCCGCTGTCGATCATGATGTCGATCTTCTCGATGTTCAGCTCGCCGTAGTAGGGATTCCAGTCGGCCGTCTCCGGGTCGGCGGGGTCGGGGAAGTCGACCATGTGGACGGCGAAGGCGATCATCGGCTGGACCTGCCCGCTGACGACGGTGGTCGTCATGTAGACGTCCAGCCCGGTCAGGTCGAAGGCCCCCGGCACGAAGACGCTGTTGGTGGGATAGGTGTAGTACATGTTCTCCTCGCCGGGGTGGTCGGGACCGTGGTCGTCCCCGACCGGGTCCTCGGCGTGGAGGATGATCTCCACCTGGGCGTCGACCTGGGCCGTCACGGTGTCCCGGGCGGCCGAGACGTTGCCGGCGTCGTAGGCGGCCACCACCAGGGGCCGCTCGCCGCCGGGGCTGCCCAGCGGGACGGTCGCGCGCAGGCTCCAGGTTCCGTCCCCGGCGGCCAGGTCGCCGTGGACCGGGTCGCCGTCGTCGTACAGGCGGACCAGGGTGCCGCCGGCGATGGCCGACAGGTCGGCCACCACGTCGCCCACGCCGTCACCGGCGTCGGCGACGGCGGCCGTCAGCGTGAACGGCGTTCCGGCCGCCAGGGTGTCCGGCACCAGGCTGACGGCCGTGATCGCCGGGGGCGTGGGGAAGTCGGTCCTGACCACGTAGGTCGGTCCCCACTGGGCGAGGGTCACCGGCAGGGCGGCCCGGTCCCAGTCGCCGGGCTGGGGGTCGTTGTAGTCGAAGTCCAGGTCGAGGGTGGCGTCGCTGGGCACGGAGTCGAAGGCCGAGCGCTTCACCCCGGCGTCCTCCTGGGTGACGTAGACCTCGGCGCGCAGCGAGTCGGGACGGCCGCCCAGGGCCGCCCACGGGATCGTCATCCGGACGGTCGCGGCGCCGATGTCGACCCAGCTCCCCTGGATGTTGACCGTCTCGACGAACTGGTCGGTGAACTCGCCGCTGGCCGGGTCGAACCACTGCCACTGTCCCGTGGCGGCGTCCCAGCGCCGGAAGTCGCCGTAGTCGTTGGCGGAGTACTTGCTGGTCAGGATGAAGTCGGGCCGGTCCTCGTGGCCGAAGTTCACGGGCATCAGGAAGGCGTCCCGGCTGCCGCCGGCGGCGTCCCAGCCGGTCTCCAGGAGGACGTGCAACTGCAGCCCGGTCCAGTTGCTGGCGAACGGGATCTCCAGGGTCAGGGCGTCGGGCGTGTTGTCCAGCACGACGCTGGTCAGGTCGACGGCGTCGAAGGAGTTGTGGGCCGCGGGCTCCTGGTCCCAGGACGGATCGGTCATGACGGTCACGTCCCGCAGCTGGACGGCCACCGGATCGACGGCGTAGTCACCGCTGATGCCGCCGATCTCGACGATGCCGGCGGTGCCGGCGGGCTGGAACAGGGCCGTGATCCGGCCCGCCTCGTCGGAGACCGGCGCGGGATCGGCGAAGCCGCCGGCGGCCGGCGGGTCGACGGTCAGCTGCAGCGGGACGCCGGCCAGCGGGACGGGATTGTCGTACGCGTCGACGAGCTGCCCGGTGACGGTCAGGGGACTGTCCAGGCCGGCGACGGTCGCCTCGGTGCGCAGCTGCCACCGCTCGGCCGGGCCGGGCGTGACGGCGATGGTCAGCGTGGTCGTCCCGCTCTCCAGCGAGTCGGCCCGCACGTCCAGTGTCAGGCCGTCGACGACGACCGCGGCGGTGAGCGTCAGCAGGCCGGTGCCGGTGGCCGTCAGCTCGGCGGTCGCCACGCCGTCGGCGTTGGTCAGGACGGTCGGCACGGTGAAGGCGCCCCGGCCGCTGGATCCCGGATCGACCAGGAAGGAGACGGGGACGTCGGCCAGCCGGCTCTCGTTGCCGGCGGTGTCGAACAGCTGGGCGGTGACCGCCACCGCGTCGCTCCCGTCGGCCAGCATGGTGTCGCGGTCGGCGGTCAGGACGACCGTCGCCGGCCGGGGGTCGCCGAAACCGACGACGAGCCTGGCCGTGGGCGGCGGCGTCGCGCCGTCCTTGCCTTCCCACTGGGCCGGGACGTCCGGTCCCACGAAGACCCGCAGGACCTCGACGGCGTCGTCGATCATCCAGAACCGCAGCACCCCGTCGCTGGCCGAGACGGTGGCGATGGTGTCGGTGACGTCCTCGCTGGCCAGGAAGCGGACGTCGCCCCGCGGCGGGACGACGTCGTCAAGCTTGCGGGCCGTCAGCGGCAGGTCGACCAGCCGGCCCTGGAGGTCGAACAGGTCGCGACGCCCGTCGGCATCGACCGCCTCGGCGACGACCGGCGCCGGGGAGAAGAAACCGTCCGCGGGCAACGACACCGTCCCGGTGACCGCCTCGATGGGCCGCCCGTCGGCGTCCAGCAGGCGGAAGCGGTCGGCGACGACGGCCTGCAGGGAGAGCTCGCCCGCGTCGCTGACCGCGTCGGGCTGCTCGGTGGTGACGGTCGTGGTCAGCAGGCGGTATCCGTCGGCGTCGACGGTCAACGTGTAGTCGCCGGCCGGGACGTAGAAGCCCGGATAGGCCCCCCCGGGCCCGAAGCGGCCGCCGGCGGCGGTGAACAGGAGGGTGTCGGCCACCCCGTCGCCGGTCAGGACGACCCGGCCGGCGTGTCCCGGCCCGTCGGCGAAGGCGATCGTTCCCGCCACGCCGGGCAGGCGGTGCAGGGTGACGGTCAGGCCGGTCAGGTCCTCCCCGGCGACGACGGTGACGGTCGTCTCGGCCGGGACGTAGGTCGGCGCGGTCGCCAGCAGGGAGAACGTCCCCTCGCCGGTGGCGAAGAAGCTGAACGTGTCGCCCGGCGCGGCGAAGGTCGCCCGGTCGAGGGTGTCGCCGGCGGCGTCGCGCAGCAGGATCTCGCCGGCCGCTCCCGGTCCGCTGGCGAAGGCGATGGCGCCGGCGATCCGGGGTGCCCGTTGCAGGACGAGGTCCAGCCCGGTGACGTCGGTGCCGGCGGTCACCTCGATGGGGAAGACCTGGCGCAGGTAGGTCTCGGCCCAGGCCTCCAGGGTGTAGGTGCCGCTGACCGACACGTACCAGGTGAAGGCGAACGGGAAGTCCGACGGCAGGAGCGTTCCCCGGTCCAGGACCACGCCGTCGGGGTCCCGGAAGACGTACTCGCCCAGCCGTCCCGGGCCGTCCAGGGAAAGGGTGCCGCCGATCGTCGTCGCCTTCTCCAGGACGGCGTCGAGGCCGGTGACCTCCTGTCCGGCGGTCACCGCCACGCCCGTCAGCGTCGTCGGGAAGTAGCCGGGCGCCGCGATGGTCACGTCGTAGGTGCCGCTCGGCAACCGGCCCAGGCGGTAGTCGCGCACCCCGGGGTCGGTGGTGAAGGCGACCAGGGGATCGGCCAGCTCGCCCCCGGCCCATCCGACCAGCCGCGCCGTGACGGTCAGCGGGACGTCGCCGGGATCGGCGGGCAGGGTCACGTGGCCGGAGACGGCGCCGTCGGCGGGATCGACCACGCCGTCGCCGTCGATGTCGACGATCGAGACGTGGAGGTGCTCCAGCAGCAGCGAGCCCGGCGTCTCGCCGGGGGTCGTGTTGTCGGGGGCCACGTCCTCGGCCGGGTCGCCGTCCGCGTTGCCCGCCACGATCCCGGCCAGGCGCAGGGTCGCATGCGGCGGGACGCCGTCGGGGTAGAGGGTGGACCAGGCGACGGCCAGCTCCGTCGTGTACCAGGCCGGCAGCCGCTTGGCGCCGGGCGGGCTGAGGGAGAAGGTCTGGGCCGCGTGCATCTCGCCGGAGAGATCGGCGACGCCGCCGTCGGGGCCGGTGACCCGGTAGAGGACCGGCGTGCCGACGTCGTTGAACGCCCCGTGGGACTGGGCCACGACGTAGTCGATGCTGCGCCCCGCGGGCAGCGAGACCGCCCGGGGCACCGAGTCCAGCAGCGCGGCGTCGGTCAGGCCGCTCTGCAGGCCGGCGTCCAGCAGCAGCAGGACGGTCCGGTTGGAGGCCAGGTACTGGGTGCCGACGTAGAGGGAGTCGGCGTCCCAGGTGACCCAGAGGCGGTAGAAGTCCGCCGACAGGTTGGCGCCGTAGTCGGCGGTGTCGTCCACCACCAGGTCGGCCGGCACCCAGTCGGCGCCGTCGGCGGTGATGGTGCCGTCCACGGTCACGGTGTGCAGCGGGTCCGCCAGGGCGGGGACGGCCGCCAGGAGCAGGGCCGCCGCCAACAGGGCAGGCAGCCGGCGGGCGGCAACACGGGCAGGTGAACGACGTGCGACGGGCATGGCCGTGTCCTCGGGGTGGTGGGACGATGCGATCAGTCGCGGCAGTATAGAGCCAGATCCTGCGGCGGACCAGGAGAAAAGAACGGGGGCAGGATGCTGTGGCGCACGCTCTCGGCCCTGGTTTTCTATTGACAACTTCCTTCGAGAGGAAGTACTCTGCACAAATCTCGCCCGCACAAGCCGTTGTTCCTCCCTTTGGCCCTGGAGGTGACCATGGTTGTTCTGTCGGGGCGAGAATGCCATCTCGCACGAAGATTACTCCTTCCTTCCTTCCTTCCTTCCTTCCTTCTGATCCTGCTCATGGCCCCCGGCCTGGCGCCTGATGCGCGGGCCGACCAGGACGTCATCGTCTCGTTCGTCCACAAGGGGGAAAAGGCGTTCGGCGCGGACAGCGACTTCGTGTTCACCAGCCTGGACAGTTGCAAGTACAGCAGCGTGCAGGCCATCCTGGCGGACACGGGGTTCAAGTGGGGGCGACAGCTCTGGCACACCTCCGACGCCTGCCTGACAAACATCTACTGGTTGGTTTTCTCGGACCAGGACGACGTCGCGAAGATCTGCTCCGACCTTCAGGATGACAGTGAAGTGGAGTACGCGGTGGAGAGCGGGACGGTGGAACCGCTGGCGGACCCGTACGTGGTGGAGCCGAACGACTACTGGTACAACCACTCGCGGATTAAACAACGAAGTGCAACTCACGGGTCTGCCTCACCCCAGAAGAC
>CAYTEO010000063.1:0-11401 GCA_964436825.1 uncultured Fibrobacteraceae bacterium
GCCGGCCCCGGATCCTGGTCCTGGGCGACTCCTGCTCCCGGCTCGCCGTCGACGGTCTGCCCTACCCGGCCGGACTGCGGCGGCGGCTCGGGGAGACGGAGGCCGAGATCGTCACCGCGGCCGTTCCCGGCTACACGACCCACCAGGGGCTGGTCTGGCTGTGCAAGCAGCTGCTGGAGCTGGAGCCCGACGTCGTGATCGTCTACTTCGGCTGGAACGACCACTGGCGCGCCACCGGCCTGACCGATGCCGAGCTGTCCCGCCGTCTCCAGCGGGGCCGGCTCCGCCTGGCGACCCTCGTCGAGCGGTTGCGACGGGGGCGGGAGCGCCCCCTGCGCGTCCCGCCGGCCGCCTACGGGGAGAACCTGCGCCGGATCGTCGCCGCCGTCCGCGAGCAGGGCGGCAAGGTGGTCCTGCTCGCGGCGCCCCATCACCTGACCCCCGCCGCCAGGGACCACCTGGTCGAGACCCGCTACCTGCTGCCGGACGACGACCCGACCCGGCTGCACCGCGCCTACCTGGATACCCTGCGCTCCGTCGCCGCCGCGACCGGGGCGACGCTCGTCGATGCCGCCGCCGTCTTCCCGCAACTGCCGCAGCGGCCGCCCCTGCTGCACCGCGACGGGATCCATCCCACCCGCCACGGCCACGCCGTCCTGGCCGCCCTGCTGGCCGACGCCGTCGGTCGCCTGCTGCCCGGGATCGCCCCGTCCGACACCGCGGTTGCGGGCGACCCGGTGGCGATCGCCCGCCGGGCCCTGGCCGGGGCGGGGCAGGGAGGGGCGCCGTGAGCCGATCCGTCACCCGCCGTGCCGGCCGCCGCCTCGACCGTGACCTGCTGCTCGTGGCCGGGATCGCCCTGCTGGTACGGGCGGTCTACTGGCTGCTCTACTCCCGCACGCCGTTCTTCCACACCCCGGTCGTCGACGCGTCGTTCTTCGACCTGTGGGCCCGGGCCCTGGCCGCCGGGCAGACCTTCCAGGCCGATGTCTTCTTCAAGCCGCCGCTCTACCCGTACCTGCTGGCCGGCCTCTACGGGCTGTTCGGTCGCTCGCTGCCGCTGGTCTACGGCCTGCAGTCGCTGCTCGGGATCGGCACCTGTCTGCTGACGCTGCGGATCGGGCAGCGGGTCCTGGGCCCCCGGCCCGGCCTGGCGGCGGGGATCGTCACCGCCCTGCTGCCGCTGCTGCCGTTCTTCGAGCTGCAGCTGCTGGCCGAGACGGTGACGACCTTCCTGACCCTGGCGGCGGTCCTGCTGCTGCTGCCCGACGGGTCGGACCGCCGCCCCGGGGGCGGGCGCGTCGCCGCGGCGGGTCTGCTGCTGGGGATCGCGGCGCTGGGACGGCCCAACCTGCTGCTGGCCGTCGTCGCCGTGGCGGGCTGGCTGGCCTGGGACGACGGACGCGGTCGGCGCGCCTGGCGGCCGGCGCTGGCCCTGCTGGTGGCCGCGGCAGTGGCCGTCCTGCCGGCGACGCTCCACAACCTGCGCTACGACCGCTCCCCGGTCCTGGTCAGCGCCAACCTGGGCGCCAACCTGGTGACCGGCAACAGCGATACGGCCGATGGCGTGTCTGCCATCCCGGTGGGTGTGGCCTGGGACGACCTGCAGCTGCGCTGCCGCCGCGCGGGGCAGGGACGGGCCGCCGCGGCGTCGCGCTACCTGACCGGCGAGGCCATGCGCTGGATCGCCGACCACCCGGGGCGGTTCCTGCAGCTGCTGGGCAAGAAGATCGTCGTCCTGCTGGGTGGCTGGGAGGTCCGCAACAACATCCGGCCGCGCCTGCTGGCCGACGAGTTCGGGGTCTTCCCGCTGCATCGCTGGTGGCCGGGGACGTGGCTGCTGCTGCCGCCGGCGATCGTCGGGCTGGCCTGGTCGCGGCGGTGGGGACGTCGCGGGGCGCTGCTGACGACGCTGGTCGTCGCCCAGGCCGTCTCGGTCCTGCCGTTCTTCGTCAACGCCCGGTTCCGGATGCCGCTGCTGCCGCTGCTGGCGGTCTGGGCGGTGGCGGGCGTCCTGCTGCTGCGCGACCGCTGGCGCGAGGGAGGTGCGCGGGCGGCGGCCGCCCCGGCGGCTGTGGCGCTGGCGTTGCTGGTCGGCGGGAACGTCGACTGGTTCGGCCTGGACGCCCCGTCCCGCTCGGCCCGCGACCACTTCAACCTGGCGCTGATCGCCCTGCGGGGCGACGGGAGGCCGGTGGACACGGCGGCCGCCCGGTGGCACTTCCGCCGCGCCCTGGAGCTCGATCCCCGGGACGTCGACGCCCACGAGCGCTACGGCGCCTTCCTGCTCCAGCAGGCCCAGCCGGCCGTGGCGGCGGCCGAGAAGGAGTGGCGGGCCGGTCGCTGGCAGCAGGGACTGCGTCAGGCCGAACCGGCCGCCGCGACCCTGGAGGAGGCGCTGCGGCAGCACCGGGCCGCCGTGCGGCTGCTTCCCCGCTCGTACCGTTCCCACGGGAACGCGGGGATCGCCCTGCTCTGGCTGGGGGAGATCGAGGCGGCCCGCTCGCAACTCGCCCTCGCCGGCGGCGACACCGCGGCTGCCCGCCGGACCGCCCTGGCGGCCCTGGACCGCCTGGAGGAGGCGGGCAGCGAGCTGCGGGCCGCCCTGCGGATCGACCCGTCGTTCCGCGAGGCGGTCGGCAACCTGCGCGCCGTCGCCGACGCCTTCGCCATGCTGCCCCCTCTCGATCCGCGGCTCGAGCGGGCCCGCGCGGAGGCCGCCGGCGGACAGGAACGCGGGGAGGGAGGCCGGTGACGGCGATCCTTGGCATCTCCGCCTACTACCACGACAGCGCCGCGGCGCTGGTCGTCGACGGGCGGATCGTGGCCGCCGTCCAGGAGGAGCGCTTCACCCGCCTGAAGCACGACGCCTCGTTCCCGCGCCACGCCGTCGCCTGGTGCCTGGAACGCGCCGGCCTGGCGCCGTCCGACCTGGACGCGGTCGTCTTCTACGAGAAGCCGCTGCTGAAGTTCGACCGCCTGCTGGAGACCTACCTGGCGTACGCGCCGCGGGGGTTCCGCTCGTTCCTGAAGGCCATGCCCGGGTGGCTGCGAACGAAGCTGTTCATTCCCCAGACGGTCGCCGGCCACCTGCCGGGGCTGCGGGCGCCGGTGCTGATGACGACCCACCACGAGGCCCACGCCGCCAGCGCCTTCTACCCGTCGCCGTTCCGGGAGGCGGCCGTCCTGACCGTCGACGGGGTGGGGGAGTGGTCGACGGCGGCCTGGGGTGTCGGCCGCGACAGGGAGCTGGTGCTGGAGCAGGAGCTGCGCTTCCCCCACTCGCTGGGGCTGCTCTACAGCGCGGTGACCTACTTCACCGGCTTCCGGGTCAACTCGGGCGAGTACAAGGTCATGGGCCTGGCCCCGTACGGGGAACCGCGCTACGTCGACCTGCTGCTGGAGAACGTCGTCGAGCTGCGCGAGGACGGCTCGCTGTGGCTGGACCAGCGCTACTTCGACTACTGCGCCGGACTGACGATGACCTCGCACCGGTTCGCCGAGCTGCTGGGCGGTCCGCCGCGCCGGCCCGAGAGCGAGCTGACGCAGCGGGAGATGGACCTGGCCGCCAGCGTCCAGCGGATCACCGAGATGGCCATCCTGCGCATGGCCAGCCACGTCCACCGGCGGACCGGGATGCGGCACCTCTGCCTGGCCGGCGGGGTGGCCCTCAACTGCGTGGCCAACGGCCGGCTGCTGCGCGAGGGGCCGTTCGACGACCTGTGGATCCAGCCGGCGGCGGGCGACGCGGGAGGGGCGCTGGGCGCGGCGCTGCGGATCTGGTACGCCCGCTTCGCCGAAGGGCGCGAGCCCGAACGGCCCGACGCCCAGCAGGGCAGCTACCTGGGACCGTCCTGGTCGGCGGACGAGGCATGGGCGCAGCTCGCGGAGCTGGGGGCGGTGGGCCGCCGCTTCGCGGACGAGCAGGAGCTGTGCGAGACGGTGGCCGGGCTGCTGGCCGAGGGGAAGATCGTGGGGCACCACGACGGGCGGCTGGAGTTCGGCCCGCGCGCCCTGGGGCACCGCAGCATCCTGGGCGACCCGCGCGATCGCCGCATGCAGCGGACGATGAACCTGAAGATCAAGTTCCGCGAGTCGTTCCGTCCCTTCGCCCCCGCCGTCATGGTCGAGCACGTCGGCGAGTGGTTCGAGCTGGACCGGCCCAGTCCCTACATGCTCCTGGTGGCCGACGTGCGCCGCGACCGCTGGCGCGACGACCCGGACGCGGCGAACCTGGCCGGCACGGCCCGGGTCAACGCCGTGCGCTCGGAGATCCCGGCGGTGACCCACGTCGACCACTCGGCCCGGATCCAGACCGTCGACCCGCAGCAGTCGCCCCGTTTCTGGCGGATCCTGCGGGCGTTCGAGGAGCGGACCGGCTGCCCGGTGCTGGTCAACACGTCGTTCAACATCCGGGGCGAGCCCATCGTCAACACCCCGGCCGAGGCGTACCGCTGCTTCATGTTCACGGACATGGACGCCCTGGTCGTCGGCGACCGGCTGCTGCTGAAACGCGACCAGCCTCCGCTGCCCGGTGCCGAGGAGTACAAGCGGCGATTCAAACTGGATTGAGAGGTCGATATGAACCGCTTCGGACTGCTGCGCGAGCTGTGGCTCTTCATGAAACACCACAAGAAGTGGTGGTTGGTGCCGGTCATCCTGGTCCTGCTGCTGCTGGGCGTGCTGATCATCCTGGGCGGCACCGGCGCGGCGCCGTTCATCTACACCGTCTTCTAGGAGGCAGACGTGTCCCTGGTGCGGATCGACTGGCATCCCGACGGCCCGGCGCTGCGCCGTTTCGGCCGCACGGTGCTGATCGGCTGCTTCCTGATCGCGGCGGTGCTGGGCTGGGGCCGTGGCGCCTGGACGGCGGCCCGCTGGGTGGCGGGTGTCGGCGTGGTCGTCGGCGGGCTGGGCCTGACCGGCCGGCGCGCCGTGGCCCTGCCGCTGTACCGCCTCTGGATGGGCGTGGGGTTCGTCATGGGGATGGTCGTCAGCCACGTCCTGATGGCCGTCGTCTGGTACCTGGTCCTCACGCCGATCGGCCTGGCGCTGCGGCTCTCCGGCCGCGATCCCCTGCAGCAGCGCGCCCGGCGGGAAGCGTCGTTCTGGCGCGACCTGCCGCCGCGGGACGACGACTTCGAGAGGCAGTTCTAGGTGACGTCGCTGGTCCTCGCCTCCCTGGTCTGGGCCCTCTCCTTCGGCCTGATCAAGCACCGCCTGGCCGGCTGCGATCCCGCCTGGGTGGCGGCGACGCGCCTGCTGCTGGCGGCGGTCCTGTTCGCGCCGTGGTTGCGGCGGGTCGCCGGCGCGGCCCGTGAACGCGGCGCGCTGCTGCTGCTCGGGGCGGTCCAGTTCGGGCTGATGTACCTGCTCTACATCGCCTCCTACCGCTGGCTGCCGGCCTGGGGGGTGGCGCTGCTGACGGTGACCACGCCGTTGCTGGTCGTCCTGGTGGACGACGCCTGGTCGGGCCGGTGGCGAAGGCGGCCGTGGCTGGCGGCGCTGGCGGCCGTCGGCGGGGCGGTCGTCGTCGTCCTGCGGGAGCTGCCGCCGGCGGACGCCTGGCCCGGGATCGCCCTGCTGCAGGGGGCCAACCTCTGCTTCGCCGCCGGGCAGGTGGCCTATGCCCGTCGGCGCCGTGCCCGTGCCACGGCCGGCCCGGACGCGGCGGACCTGGCCTGGATGTACGTGGGCGCGGCGGGGCTGGCGCTGGGGGCGGCCCTCCTGCTGCCGGGACGGGGCGACGGTCCGGGCGGCTGGTCCGCCGAGGCCTGGTCGACGCTGCTCTACCTGGGGGTGCTGCCCACCGGCGTCGGGTTCTGGCTCTGGAACCGCGGCGCGGCCCGGGTGGGGACGGGCGTCCTGGCGGCGGCCAACAACCTCAAGACGCCGCTGGCCGTCCTGCTGGCCTGGACGGTCTTCGGCGAGCGGGCCGATCCGCTGCGCCTGGCCGCGGGGCTGGTCCTGGTCGTCGGGGCTGTCGTCTGGTCCGGACGGGGCGGCGCCGAAAAACCGGTTTGATTCCCCCTGCCGAGGGGGTAGGATGGGGGGCCGCGAGATGAACCGCCGGCCCGGCCGGCCGAACCCAGACCGGAGGATCGATCGATGCGCGTGAGGGCCCGACTCGAGCAACTCTTCAAGCGTGAGGAAGGCGGAATCCGTCGCAACATCCCGCGCCCGGACCTGATCCAGGCCTGTGTCGACCGGCACGAGGCCCTGGTCAGCCAGTGTGGCGCCCTGGCCACCTGGACGCCGCCCGAATCGACCGGCCGCAGCCCCCTGGACACGCTGATCGTCCGTCGTCCCGAGAGCGAGAGCAAGATCGACTGGGACGCCCCCAACAACATCCCCGTGGATCCGGAGACCTTCACGATGCTCGTCGACGACGCCCTGGCGACGCTGCACGACGCCGAGGAGGTCTTCGTCACCGACCGGGTCATCGGCGCCGACCCGACCCACGCCATGCCGGTGACGACCGTCTCCAACCGGGCCCTGACGGCGCTGTTCACCCTGAACATGTTCCGGCCCATTCCCGACGACATCGACAAGAGCTGCTTCGCCGACAAGCCGTTCCTGCTGCTGGTCTGCCCGTGGGACAAGCTGGATCCCGAGCGCTACGAGGGACGGCTGCGCGTCGACCCGCGCCTGGGCCACACCTCGACGATGGCCGTGGCCATGGACTTCGACGACCGCATCGGGGTCGTCTTCGGGTCGGCCTACTGCGGCAGCGTCAAGAAGCTGATGTTCACGGTGATGAACTTCCTGCTGCCGTTCGAGAACATCCTGCCGCTGCACTGCAGCGCCAACGAGGGGCCCGACGGCGACGTGGCCCTCCTGCTGGGCCTGTCGGGCACCGGCAAGACGACCCTGTCGGCCGACCCGGACCGCTCCCTGCTGGGGGACGACGAGCACTCCTGGGGGCCCAACGGCGTGGCCAACTTCGAGAACGGCTGCTATGCCAAGCTCATCGACCTGGATCCGCAGAAGGAGCCGGAGATCCACCACGCCTGCTTCCACAAGGCCGACTACCGCAAGCACGGGGCCATCATCGAGAACGCCATGATGTACCCCGACGGCACCTTCGACCTGCACGACGACCGGCTGACGCCCAACTCCCGCGGCAGCTACCCGCTGCAGTACCTGCACAACATCAAGCCCGAGTCGATGGGCGGCCACCCGCGGGTCATCCTCTTCCTGACCGCCGACGCCAACGGCGTCCTGCCGCCGGTCAGCAAGCTGACCCGCGCCCAGGCCATGCTCTGGTTCCTGATGGGCTACACCAGCAAGCTGGCCGGGACCGAGACGGGCGTCACCGAACCGAAGTCGGTCTTCTCCCGCTTCTTCGGCGCACCGTTCATGCCGGGCAACCCGGACATCTACGCCCACATGCTCGGCGAGATGATGGACAAGCACGAGGTGCGGGTCTACCTGGTCAACACCGGCTGGAGCGGCGGTCCCTACGGCGTGGGGCAGCGGATGGACATCACCCTGACCCGGGCGATGGTCTCCGCGACCATCGACGGCAGCATCGAGTCGGCCACCTTCACGCCCGACCCGATCTTCAAGGTCCTGGTGCCGGACAGCTGCCCCGGCGTGCCCGATCCCGCCATCCTCACCCCGATCAACACCTGGTCCGACAAGGCGGCCTACGAGGAGCGGGCCCGCAAGCTGGCGGCCGACTTCGCGACGCAGTGGGACAAGGCGTATGCGGGCAAGGGGCTGGACTCCTCCATCGAGGAGGCCTGTCCGGGCAAGTAGGGGGAGCGGACGCCGTGTTTCCCGGGGCCGCGGTCGCCTGACCGCGGCCCCTTCCCTTGCGGCCCCTCCGGCAAGTCCACCTTGACGGATAGAGATAATGAGACTCTTTTTCTTTTTTAGGCGTGAGTCCCGTCATTGATTGGCGTATGATCAGACACGACCCCTTCCCCGAGCATGGAGGTCCACGATGCGATTCCTGGTGGCAGCGGAGGAGGCGAGTCGCGACGCGAAGGTCAGCCGCCGGTTCGGCCAGGCGGCCGTCCACCTGCTGACCGACACCGCGGGCGACGAGCTGGAGCCGGTGGAATTGGAGGCAGGGTGGTGGCGGTCGGCCGGCGTGGACGGCGTGGTCACCGGCAACATCGGGCCGGAGCTGTTCGTCGACCTGCGGGCGGCCGGCATTCCCGTCTACGTCGCCCGCGGGATGACCGTCGGCGAGGCGCTGGCGGCCGTGGCCGACGGTCGGCTGGAACCGGCCACTGCCCCCACGGTCAAGCGCAGCATAGGCAGCGGCCGGGGCGCGGGTGGTGGCCGAGGCCTGGGGCGTGGCGAGGGATCGGGTCACGGACGCGGCGGTGTGCGCGGCCCGGCCCTCGGCCGCGGGGGAGGCCGGGGCGGTGGTCGCGGGGGAAGCCGCGGCGGCGGCCGTGGCAGTGGTCGGGGACGGTGACCGTTCCCGCTCGCCGGCAGCAGGGGGAAAGGACATGACTGCCGAGACCGGTCGGGGACGCCTGTCCACGGTCTTCGGACCGGTTCCTTCGCGGCGGCTGGGCCGGTCGCTGGGGATCGACCCCCTGCCGGGGACCAAGGTCTGCAACTGGAGCTGCATCTACTGCCAGCTGGGCCGGACCCGGCCGTTGACCATCGAGCCACGGATCTTCGTGCCGGTCGAGAGGATCCTCGACGACCTGCGCCGGGCCCTGGACCGGCTCGACCCGTCGGACCTGGACTGGATCACCTTCGTCGCCTCGGGCGAGACCCTCCTGCACGCCGGGATCGGCCGGCTCATCCGCGACGTCCAGGCGATGTCGCCCCACCCGGTGGCCGTCATCACCAACGGCTCGCTCCTGGCGGTGCCGTCGATCCGGCGGGAAGTGGCTGCCGCCGACGCGGTCATGCCGAGCCTGGACGCCGGCGAGGCGACCCTGTTCCGCAGGATCACCCGCCACCACCCCGAGCTCACGTTCGCCCGGCATGTCGAGGGGCTGCGCGCCTTCCGGCGCGAGTACGACGGCCGGCTCTGGCTGGAGACGATGCTGATGCGCGGGGTCAACGACGGGGAGGCGGAGCTGCGCGACCTGGCCCGGGTCATCGCGACGATCCGTCCCGACGAGGTCCATCTCGCCTCGCCCACCCGTCCCCCGGCCGAGCCGTGGGTCCGGCCCGTCGACGCGGCCGGCCTGGAGCGGGCGCGGCGGATCCTGGGCGAGGCGGCGACGGTCCTGGAGGACCGGCCGGGCACCTTCGACCTGGGCGAGGGGGAGGATCCCGTCGAGGCGGTCCTGCGGATCATCGTCCGCCACCCCATGCGCGAGGACGCCCTGCGCGACGCCCTGTCCCACTGGCGTCCCGGCGCCGTCGACGAGGCGCTGGCCGCCCTGGCCGAAGATCCCCGCGCCCGCGTCGTCGAGCGGTTCGGCTGCCGGTTCTGGTCCGGCTCGTCGCAGCGCTATGGTGAGGAGACCCTCAGAGGTCCAGGCGGAAATCCCGCTGGCGCAGCCGGCTGACGATCAGCTTCCACAGCGGCGGCCGCTGGCGGTCGATGGCGCGGATGTAGGCGTCCACCGCGGGCGGCCAGGGCAACCGCTCCCGCCGCAGGGCCGCCGTGGCCAGCAGCCCGTCGCGGACGGCCCGCAGCCAGGTCAGCCCGTGACCGTCCCGCAGCGAGTAGTAGAGCATCCCCGCCAGGCCGCGGGCCAGGTAGCCGGCGGCGTAGCGGGCCGGCATGTGCAGCACCGCGATCCAGAAGAGGTTGCGCGTGTCGTAGTAGTAGCGCCGCCAGGGGGCGCGGCCGCCCCGGGCGTGGTGGTGCTCGACCGCGATCTGCCCGTCGTATTCCACCCGGTAGCCGGCCTTCAGCAGCCTCAGGACCAGGTCCAGTCCCTCGTGGCTGATGAACATGTCGTCGCGGTAGGTCCCTGCCCGCGCGAGGGCGGCGCGGCGGAAGGCGACGGTCCCCTCGGTGATCTCGTAGGTGGGGAAGCAGCGGTCGGCCCAGCCGATGGGCTGGCGGTGGACCCAGTCGCAGACGCGGCTCCGGTCGGGGGTCATGCTCTGGAAGGTCAGGGCCCCCAGGCCGGGATCCTCGGCGAAACGGCGGCGCAGCCGCTCCAGCCCCCCGGCGGTCAGGCCCCGGATGTCGTCGTCCAGGGTCAGGACGATCTCCCCGCGCGCCGCCTCCATGCCCACGCTGCGGCCGGCGACCCCGATGTTTCGCTCCAGGCGGATGACCCGCACCCCGGGACAGGTCTTCTCCGCGAGGTCGGCCACCGGCTGCGGCGAGCAGTTGTCCACGACGATGATCTCGAGGAGGCGCTCCCGCAGCTCGGCCAGGTTGGCCAGCAGGGCCTGCAGCTCGCCGGGGCGGGCGTAGGTCAGGATGGAGACGGAGATCGTCGGTGCGGCGCTCATCGACGTCCTCCACCGCGTTCGCCGGACAGGGACGCCGCTCCGCCGGCCAGGTCGAAACCGCGCCCGGCGAGCAGCGGCAGCAGCTCCGCCAGGATCCGCACCGAGACGTCGGCGTAATCGTGCATCAGGACGATGTCCCCGGCCCGGACGGCGCCGGCGATCCGCCGTGCCTGGGCCGCGGGATCGGTCCACTCGGCGCAGCGCCAGTCGCCGCTGTCCAGGGACCAGTGGAGCGTCTGCAGGCCCAGGCGCCGCGCGGCCAGCAGGCCGGCCGGGTGGAGGAAGCCGCCGGGGGGCCTGAACAGGGGCGCGGGGTCGATCCCGGCCTCGCGCAGGGCCGCGTCGCAGCGACGCACCTCGTCCAGGAAGGCGGTCGGCAGGGGCCAGCGCGACATGGGGTGGGTGTGGGTGTGGTTGCCCACCAGGTGGCCCGCCTCCGCCACGGCCCGCGCCGTCTCCGGGTGCCGCGCCACGCGCTCGCCGATCATGAAGAACACCGCGCGGGCGCCGTGCGCCGCCAGCGATTTCAGCACCGCACCGGTCGGTCCGGGTACGGGACCGTCGTCGAAGGTCAGCAGGACCTGCGGGCGGTCGGCCGGCGGCAGGGCCGTCCGGACGCCGGGCAGCAGGCGGGGCAGCAGGGTGGTGCGCACGGTGTCGGGCTCCTCGGGTCGGGTGAAGCTGCGGGATAGGATAGGGGATCCGGAGGGGAGTGTCACGGGTTGGGGTGACGATGGAGGGACGGCCCAGCGGCGTGGCGGCAAGGCGGCTCCGGATGCGCGGCAGGCGATCGAGCCCGCCTTCGCCGTGGAACCGACCGGCGGCGCCATCGGCACGGGATTGCCGGGAGTTCAGGGGAGGGCAGGGTCGTCGGTGTCCTCGCGCCCCGGTTGACGCACAGCTCCCGCGATCATAACTTGGTGCTGCCGGTCTTCCGAGGAGACCGGCCAAGAGCGCATGAAGAGCGGTGCGAGGGTATCGGCCCGATGACCACCCGGCAACCTGGCCC
>CAYTEO010000064.1:0-11218 GCA_964436825.1 uncultured Fibrobacteraceae bacterium
CAAGCGCTACTACGGCGGCTGCGAGTTCGTCGACGAGGCCGAGGAGCTGGCCCGCCGGCGCGCCTGCGAGCTGTTCGGCGCCGATCACGCCAACGTCCAGCCCCACTCCGGCTCGACGGCCAACATGATCGCCTATCTGGCGTTCCTGGAGCCGGGCGACAAGATCCTGGGGCTGTCCCTCTCCCACGGCGGTCACCTGACCCACGGACACCCGGTCAACTTCTCCGGCCTGCTCTTCCAGGCCCTCCACTACGAGGTCAGTCCCGAGACCGAGACGATCGACTACGACGCCATGCGCGACCTGGCCCTGCGGGAGCGGCCGAAGGTCATCATGGGGGGCGCCAGCGCCTATCCCCGCTTCTGGGACTACGAGGCGATGCGCTCCATCGCCGACGAGGTCGGGGCCGTCCTGATGTTCGACATGGCCCACGTGGCGGGCCTGATCGCCGGCGGTGTCCATCCCAACCCGGTGCCGTACTGCGACGTCGTCACGTCGACGACCCACAAGACCCTGCGCGGACCGCGCGGCGGGCTGATCCTCTGCCGCGAGGAGCACGCCCAGGCCATCGACAAGACCAACTTCCCGGGTGTCCAGGGCGGTCCGTTCATGCACGTCATCGCCGCCAAGGCCGTCTGCTTCCACGAGGCGGCCCAGCCGGCCTTCCGGCAGTGGGCACGGCAGGCGGTCGACAACGCCCAGGCCCTGGCGCAGCGGCTGCTGGAGCACGGCTTCCACCTGGTCAGCGGCGGGACGGATAACCACCTGCTGCTGGTCGACTTGACGAACAAGGGCATCTCGGGCAAGAAGATGGAGGCGCTCCTGCACGAGGTAGGCATCACGGTCAACAAGAACACCGTGCCGTTCGACAAGCGCAGTCCGTTCGTCACCAGCGGAATCCGGATCGGGACCCCCGCGCTGACGACCCGCGGCATGGGGACCGACCAGATGCGCGAGATCGCCGACATCATCGCCGCCGCCCTGGAGTCCCGCGAGGATGCCGATGCCCTGGCGCGCCTGCGGGAGCGGGCCAAGGCCCTCTGCCGCGAGTTCCCTCTCTACCCGGACCTGTAGGAAGGCGCCATGAAGTGCCCCCGCTGCGGTGCGGACAACGACCACGTCGTCGACAGCCGGCAGGTCCACGACGGCCGGGCCGTCAGGCGGCGGCGGGAGTGCGACGCCTGCGGCGAGCGGTTCACGACCTACGAGTACGTCGAGGCGCGGACGGTGCTGGTCGTCAAGCGCGACGGCAGGCGCGAGGAGTACGATCGGGCCAAGGTCATCGCCGGCATCGCCCGCGCCTGCGAGAAGCGGCCGGTCCCGCTGGCGCGGATGGAGGCCATCGCCGATGCCGTCGAGCGGGAGCTGGCGGCGGGCTTCCAGCGGGAGGTCCCGGCGGCCCGGATCGGCGAGCTGGTGATGGAACGCCTGCGGGAGGTGGACGAGGTGGCCTACGTGAGGTTCGCGTCCGTCTACCGCTCCTTCAAGGACGTCGACGAGTTCATGCGGGAGCTGCGCACCCTGTTGCGCGGCAGGGGGGAGGATGATGACGACCGGCGGTCGTGACCTGTCCCCCGCCCCGCGGCCCGGCGGCGAGATGACCCTGCTGGAGCATCTCGAGGAGCTGCGGTCCGTCCTGCTGCAGGCCGGGGCCGCGATCCTGGCGGCGATGGCCGTCTGCTGGTTCTTCTCCGCGCGCCTGCTCGACCTGCTGGTCCGGCCCCTGGAGGGTGCCGGGCAGCACGTCTACTTCCACCAGCCGGCCGAGGCCTTCGTCATGCGGCTGCGCCTGGCCCTGGCGGCCGGGTTGCTGCTGGTGGCTCCCTTCGTCCTGTTCCGGTTCTACCGCTTCGTCCTGCCGGGGCTCTACCGCCAGGAGAGGCGCGTCGTCGGGGCGGTCCTGTGGGGATCGGTGCTGCTGTTCTATGCCGGTGTCGGTTTCGCCTACCTGGTCATGATCCCGAAAGTGGTCGTGTTCATGCTCGGTTTCGGGACCGAGTTCATGCAGCCCTTGATCGGCGCGGGCGCCTACTTCAGCTTCGTCGTGCGTCTCTGCCTGGCCTTCGGCCTGATGTTCGAGCTGCCCCTCGTCGTGCTCGCCTTCGCCGTCATGGGGCTGGTCACCCCGGAACAGCTGTGGCGGGGGTGGCGCTACGCCCTGCTGGTCATCCTGGCCGCTGCGGCGATCCTGACCCCTCCGGACGTCTTCTCGCAGCTGGTCATGGCAGGGCCGGTCATGCTGCTCTACCTGCTGTCGGCGGGGGTGGCCCAGCTGGTGGTGCGCCGACGGCGGTTGCCCCGGGACCATCATTGACGATATTATGCCGTCCGACGTCCCGACCGGACCGTGACGCCAACAGCGGAAGGAAACCATGTCGGTCCTGGACAGTGATCGCGTCAAGCTCTGGAACCTGCAGCGGGTCATCGGCCCCGAGCTGGAGCGGTTCGACACTGCCTACGCCAGCCTGCTGCAGGGCGAGACGCGGCTGATCGATGCGGTATGCCGACACATCCTGCAGGGTCGGAGCAAGCGCTTCCGGCCGACACTGCTGCTGCTGGCGGCCAAGCACGACGGTCCGGTCCCCGACGCCGCCATCACGGCTGCCGTCTGCGTGGAGATGATCCACACGGCAACCCTGCTGCACGACGACTTCATCGACGAGGCGGTCACGCGGCGGGGACTGCCGTCGGTCAACCACGCCTGGGGCCCCTCGACGGCCCTGGTGATGGGCGACTATCTCTACAGCAAGGCCCTCGACACCCTCAGCCGCGCCGGGCTGTTCGACGCCCTCCGCCTGCTGGCGTCGACGACCCTGCAGATGAGCCAGGCCGAGATGATGCAGCTGGAGACCAAGTTCGACCTGGGGATCGAGGAGCAGACCTACCTGGAGATCATATCCCGCAAGACGGCGTCGCTCATCGAGAGCGCCTGTCGGATCGGCGCCTCGCTCAATCCCCGGCTGGCGGGCAACGAGGAGGCCTTCGGGATCTTCGGCCATCATACGGGGATGGTCTTCCAGATCACCGACGACATCTTCGACTTCCTCGGGGACGAGCGCCGTCTCGGCAAGCCCACGGGCCAGGACTGGGAGGAGGGGCGGATCACCCTGCCGCTGATCGCGGCCCTGCGCCTGGCGCCGGAAGCTGCCCGCGCGGAACTCCTGGCCGCCGTCGACGGCGCGGAGGGGAAGCGTCGGCACGAGCTCTGGCTCCGGGTCAAGACGTTCGTCACCGAGCACGGCGGTGTCGACTACGCCCGCGAGAAGGCGCGACAGTACGGGGAACAGGCCAAGGCGGCCATCGCCGACCTGGCCGACGGCCCCCAGCAGGATCTGCTGACCGTGTCGGTCGAGTACGTCCTGAAGCGACTGAACTGAGCCCCGAACCGCGTCCCGTCCCCGCCGGGGCGGTGTCGCTGCGAGGAACATGTCCGACAGCATCCGATCGATCACCGACGATCCCCTGCCGCGGATCGTGGAACTGGCCGCCCACGCCGTCCTGGTGCACAAGGGGGAGCGGGTGGTCGCGCTCGACCTGCGCGGTCTGAGCGACGTGACCGACTTCTTCCTGATCGCGACCGGAGACAGCGATGTCCAGGTGGCGGCCCTCCGCGACGGCGTCAGGGAGGCCCTGGCCGCTGCCGGCAGCCTCCCGCGCCATGTCGAGGGGGCGTCCGGAAGCCGCTGGATCCTGCTCGACTACATCGACCTGGTCGTCCATCTCATGCTGCCCGAGGCCAGGGAGTACTACCAGATCGAGCGCCTCTGGAACGACGCCCCCAGCCTGGAGATCACCCCCGCTTACTTCCGCGCGCCGGATGTACAGGCGCGATACCCCGAACTGGTCCTGACCCGCGGCGTCGCCGCCGAGACGAACGAGGAAGCATGAACGTCCACGACCTGATCCGCAGCGAGATCCTGCGGGGCCTGGAGTCGTTCGGCCTCTACGAGGACGACATCACCATCGAGATCGGCCAGCCCCGCGACCGCGAGCACGGGGACCTGAGCACCAACGTCGCCCTGATGGCGGCCCGGAAGGTCGGGCGGCCGGCGCGCGAGCTGGCGGGGGAGCTCGCCGCGAGCCTGCGCTTCGATCCGGCCGTCGTGGCCGCGGTCGAGGTGGCCGGTCCCGGTTTCATCAACTTCCGCCTCGCTCCCGCCTACCAGGTGCAGCAGCTGCTGGACCTCTGGCACGACCGGGGCGCCCTGCAGGAGATCCGCACGGGCGGCGGGCGGCGGATCAACGTCGAGTTCATCAGTGCCAATCCCACCGGTCCGCTGAACGTCGTCTCGGCCCGGGCCGGCGCGTTCGGCTCGACGCTGGTGCGGCTGCTGAGGGCCGTCGGCTACGACGCCCACGCCGAGTACTACGTCAACGACGCGGGGCGGCAGGTGAAGCTGCTGGGTGCCTCGCTGCGGGCACGCTACATGGAGATGCACGGCCTGCAGGCGGAGTTCCCCGAGGGAGGGTACAAGGGTCGCTACGTCACCCTGATGGCCCAGGAACTGCGCGGACTGGACAGCCGGGCCATCCAGGAGGCGGCACACGTCTTCGACGACGAGAGCTTCCAGCGGGTCACCGCTCCGGAGGGCAACGCCGACGAGTGGCTCCAGCTGCCCGAGCAGGAGTCGATCCAGCGCTTCGCCAAGTACGCCCTGATGAAGATCCTGACCTGGCAGCGCCAGACCTGCCGCCGGTTCGGGTTGCGCTTCGATACCTGGTACTTCGAGTCGGAACTGCACGAGACGAAGCGGATCGACCGCACGCTCGAGCAGCTCCGCAAGTCGGGACACACCTACGTCCAGGACGGCGCCGAGTGGTTCCGCTCCACGGAGTTCGGCGACGAGAAGGACCGGGTCCTGGTGCGCTCGGACGGGACGCCCACCTACTTCCTGGCCGACATCGCCTACCACCACCACAAGTACCAGCGCGGCTTCGAGCACGCCATCGACTTCCTGGGCCCCGACCACCACGGCCACATCCCGCGGATGCAGGGGGCGATGCGGGCCCTGGGCATCCCGGAGGACTGGCTGGAGGTGATGATCCTCCAGCAGGTCAACTTCATCGAGAACGGCCGGCCCATCGACATGTCCAAGCGCGAGGGCCAGTTCGTGACGATGGACGCCCTGTGTGACGACGTGGGCCCCGACGTGGCCAAGTTCATCTTCCTGACCCGAAAGCCGAACTCGCACCTGGACTTCGACCTGGACCTGGCCCGCCAGCAGTCCAACGAGAACCCTGTCTACTACGTCAAGTACGCCCACGCCCGGATCTGCTCGGTCCTGCGCAAGGCCGCCGAGGCGGGGATCGATCCCGGCGAGCCCGAGGCCGGGACCCTGTCCTCCCTGGAGGAACCGGCCGAGCAGGCCCTGGTGCGGGAACTGATCTGGGTGCCGCGGGTCATCGCCGGGGCCGCCGAGCACCGGGAACCGCACCGGTTGACCGGCTACCTGTTCGAGGTGTCGCGGCTCTACCACCAGTTCTACTACCAGTGCAAGATCCTGGGCGAGGATCCCGAGGTGACCCGCGCCCGGCTCCACCTCAGCCTGGTGACCCGCAAGGTCCTGCGCCTGGTGCTGGACCTGATCGGCGTCGAAGCACCGGAGGTCATGGGTGACAAACCGGCCGACAGCTGAGCGAGCGATCCTCGTCGTGGGTTCGGTGGCCTACGATACCGTCGAGACCCAGCGGGAGCGCAGGGAACGCCAGCTGGGCGGCAGCGCCAGCTACTTCTCGCTGGCCGCCTCCCACTTCGCGCCCGTGCGGGCCGTGGGTGTCGTGGGGGACGATTTCCGGGAGGAGGACCTGGAGCTGCTGCGGCGGCGCGGTGTCGACACGGACGGGATCGCGCGTGTCCCCGGCAGCACCTTCCACTGGTCGGGACGCTACCACCCCGACCTGATCGAGCGCGATACCCTGGCCACCGAGCTGGGGGTCTTCGCGGACTTCCGTCCCGAGCTGCCGACCGGGTGGGAGACGACGCCCTACCTGTTCCTGGCGAACATCCATCCCGCCCTCCAGCAGCACGTCCTGGAGGAGATGACCGCACCCCGCCTGGTCGTCCTGGACACGATGAACCTCTGGATCAAGACGACCCGCCCGGAACTGGAGGCTGTCCTGCAGCACGTCGACGTCCTGCTGCTGAACGACTCGGAGGCGCGGCTGCTCTCGGGAGAGAGGAGCCTGCGGCGTGCCGCGGGGGTCATCAGGGAGATGGGGCCGCGACGGGTCGTCATCAAGAAGGGCGAGCACGGCGCCCTGCTGTTCGGGCGCGACGGCGTGCTGGCCGTCCCCGCTCTCCTGTTGCCGGAGGTCGTCGATCCCACCGGGGCCGGCGACTCGTTCGCCGGCGGTTTCGTCGGCGAGCTGGCCGCCGCCGGCGTGACCGCGGACGACAGCGATGCCCCCTTTCGCCGGGCGATGCTCTCGGGGACGGCCGTCGCCAGCTTCTGTCCCGAGGGGTTCAGCGTCGAGGGGCTGCTCCGGACCGACCGGCAGGGTCTGGCGCGTCGGCGGGACGAGTTGCTGGCGATGATGGTCCCCTGATCCGTGGCTCCTCGACCGGGCGCCTTCCCAGGTTTCAAAAGATCGTTGCTCCAGGCGGGATGGTCTGTTAGCCTGCTAGCCTGAAGGTACTGCCGCCAGGTCACGGAGGATGGGAAAGGGAGGACATCATGGAGCAGCATCAGCAGGCGGCCGACGACTGGGTCCGCGACGCAGAGCGCTGGCTGTGCCAGATCGACGGTGTCCGGCAGTGCAAGATCGACGTGGATCGCCACGGCGAGATCGCTGCCGTCCACATCGTCGCCGACAAGCAGCGTGAGCCCCGCCATATCGTCCGCGACGTGGAGAGCCTGCTCAAGGCCCGCCTCGACCTCAACGTCTACTACAAGAAGATCGGCGTCGTCCAGGTCCTGGAACCGGAGGAATGCCAGGCGGTGGCTGGTCTCGCTGAGGCAGTGTCGCCGCGGACGGCGGACGGTGCCGCGGCACACCTGTCCGGCATCGGAGCCGATCCCGCGCCCGCGGGTTCCCCGCCACGCCGGGAACGGTCCGCTCCCGGATCCGCGCCCGGCGGATCCGAAACCCGCGCACAGGAGCCGCCGCCGGGGGAGAACAGCCCCTGGCAGGAGCCGACCTGGCAGGGACCACGTCCCGTCCAGCCGGCCGTCCTCGTGGAGGCCGCGCCCGGTGCCAGGGTCGAGTGTCGTGGCGTGGGGGTCATGGCCAGCGGCGCTGTCCTGACCGCCACGGTGGAACTGGCCTACGGGCAGCGCGTCGTCCGGGCCGAACAGACCGGTCCCGCGCATCCCGGCATCGAATCCCAGCTGCTCGGCCGGGCCACGATCACCGCCCTTTCCCAGATGATCAGGGATCCCATCTCCCTGAACCTCGCCGACGTCCGGGAGGTGGACCTGGCCGGGGAGCAGGTCGTCTGTGTCGCGGTGGACCTGGTGGAGGGAAGGCGCAGCGAGCGGTTCTGCGGTTGCTGTTCCCGCCGCGAGGCGACGCAGCAGGCCCCCGTCCTGGCCGTCCTGGACGCCCTGAACCGGCGCCTGGCCCTGCTCGAACTGGAGGAGGTCCCCGCCACGCCCTGACGGATCCGACACCCAGGGAACCGGTGTGCCAGCGACCGATGAGCGGAGCGGAACTGTTGAGCGGAGCACCTCTGCTGTCACGTGTGGCGGCAAGTCCACGATGGATAGGAGGTGAGAGTGATGCTCGACTTCATCCTCGGTCTGTTCTGGAAGTGGGAGTGGTAACCACCCCTTGATCTGACACGCCGGTTCCTTTTTTTCTCCAGGGTTGGCGCGGCCGGCCGATGCTTTTTAACATGGAACAAGATCGCTCGTTCGAACCAGGGCGCTTCTCTTCCGACGCGAGGTGGCGGCAGTGACAGAGCGCGGTAAACGGCGCTCCCTGGCCTTCAGTCTCTTCTACGGCTCGGTCGTCCTGGCCGGGGCCGGTCTGGTGACCTTTCTGGCACTGGTGTACCCGCCCCCCACGCGCCCGTGGGTCGACTGGCTGATCTTCCTGGCGGTCGTCCTGTTCGCCGACGCGATGCTGGCCGAGAACCAGGGCCAGGGCGGCGGCCGGATCCTCTCGACGCGGTCCCTCGACCTGTCCATGGTCGCCGTTTTCGGCCCGCTGGTCGCGGCCTCGGTCGAGATCGTCCAGACGCTGCTGCGCGGCCTGGTCCTGCGGACGATTCCTCCCATCAAGGCGATCTTCAACGCCGCCATGCTGGCCATCGCCGCCGGTTGCGCCGGTCTGGTCTACGCGGCCCTGCCGTGGCACGACCGCTTCGAAGGTCCCCTGTTCCTGCTGCCGCTGCTGGCCGCCCTGGTCGTCTACGCCGCCCTCAACGCCCTGATCGTCACGACGATCACGGCCCTGGACCGGGGTGCATCCCTGCGCGAGGTCTGGTACCGCGACTTCAGCACCGGGGTCGGCGCCAGCATCCTGGAGCTGCCGTTCGCCGCCATGATCGTCCTGCTCTACGAGCAGGCGGGGTCCTGGACCGTCGTGGTCTACCTGCCGGTCGTCTGGATGATCCACCAGCTGACCCACTCCTACCGGGAGCAGCGCAAGGCTCACCTGACCTCGATCGCCGTCCTGGCGACGACCCTCGAGGCCGACGAGCCGTACACCCACGGCCACAGCTACCGCGTCTCCCAGTACGCCCTGCGGATCGGCCGCGCCATGGGGATGAGCCCGCGCGAGCTGGAGATCCTGGAGATCGGCGGGCTGCTGCACGACGTGGGCAAGATCGCCATCACCAACGACATCGTCTGCAAGCCGGGCCGGCTGACCGACGAGGAGTTCAGCATCATGGCCGAGCATCCGGCCATCGGCGCCCGCATCGTCGAGCAGATCGACTACTACGCCGACGCGGTCGACCTGGTGCGGCACCATCACGAGCGTCCCGACGGCAAGGGCTACCCGGACGGGCTGACCGACGAGGAGATCAGTCTCGGGGCGGCCATCCTGAACGTCTGCGACGCCTTCGACGCCATGACCAGCGACCGCTCCTACCGCCAGGCGCTGCCGCTGGAGAAGGCCCTCGCCGAGCTGCGGAGGTACCGCGGCACCCAGTTCCGCAGCGACGTCGTCGACACGGTCCTGGAGCTCCACGCGCGCGGCGAGTTCGGGATCATTCCCGACTCCGCCGTCCAGGACGTCATCCGGCAGATCCAGCGCGGCAGGGTCGGCGGCCGGCCGACGATCGCCGAGGAGATCCCCGAGGTCGAGATCCATGAAGTATAGCGACAGCGGCGTCGACATCGACGCGGCCCAGAAGGCGTTGCGGTCCGCCCGCGAGGCCATCCGCAGCACCTGGGACCAGCGCGTCCGCAGTGACCTGGGCGCCTTCGGCGGCCTGTACGAGCCCGAGCCGGGCGGGCCCCTGCTGGTGGCCAGCGTCGACGGCGTGGGGACGAAGGTCAAGGTCGCCGCCCTGGCCGGTCGCTACGACACCGTCGGGCAGGACCTGGTCAACCACTGCGTCGACGACATCCTGGTCCAGGGTGCCGAGCCGCTCTTCTTCCTCGACTACTTCGCCACCGGCTCGCTGCAGCCGGGGATGCTGGAGGAGATCCTCGCCGGCTTCGTCCGCGCCTGCCGCGAGAACGGGTGCGCCCTGCTGGGTGGCGAGACGGCCGAGATGCCGGGCGTCTACCAGGGCAGCGAGTTCGACCTCGCCGGCTGCATCGTCGGCCGGGTTGCCCCGGAGCACCTGCTGGACGGCAGCGCCATCCGTGCCGGCGACGCCGTCTGGGGGCTGCCCAGCAGCGGCCTGCACACCAACGGCTATTCCCTGGCCCGCCGGGTCCTGCTGGAGAAGGCCGGCTGGTCGGTCGACACCTACCGCCCTGAGCTGGGCACGACCGTCGGCGAGGCCCTGTTGGCCGTCCACCGCAGCTACCTGGGTGAGCTGCGCTCCCTCTGGTCGGCGCTGGGACGCGCCGCCGTCCACGGGATGGCCCACATCACCGGCGGCGGTTTCGTCGACAACGTGCCGCGGGTCGTTCCCGACGGGCTCTGCGTCCGGATCGACACGGCGGCCTGGGAACCGCCGGCCCTGTTCCGCCTGCTGGCGGAGCTGGGGGAGATCGACCGGGCCGAGATGTACCGGGTGTTCAACATGGGGATCGGCATGGTCCTGGTCGTCGACGCGGAGGTCCCCACGGCTCCCCTGCGCGAGGTCGGCGCCCTGCACCTGGGCGAGGTCGTCGCAGGCGACCGGAAGGTCGACCTGGGGCTGTCGGCCTGATCCAGCCTGTCCCGCCGCCGGGACAGCCTCCTTTCTCCCTGCCCCGCCGTCCTTTCCTCATCCATCATGCTCTTTCCTGTGATCCGGTGTCCGGGTAGCGCCGGTGGCCGGTGTGCAGGCCAGCCACGTCGATCCCGCTCCCGGGCCGGCCGGACGACGTTTCCGCGCTTCCGGTCGCGATGGTGCGCTTCCTGCAGGAACGGCGGCGGGAGGTGCATCATGGAACTGGTGGCGCTGATGCGGGAGGAGATGCTGGAATTTCCCCACGGCGGGGCCGACGCCGCCTGGCTGGTTCGGATCGACGGCGCGCCGGAGCGACCGGTGCTGCGCGCTCTCTGGAGCGTGGAGCCGGGAGCGGGGGAACCGGTCACGCCGTCGCTTCCCGTCTCCCTGCTGCCGGGAATCCATGCCCTGCTCGCCGCACCGCCCGGGACGTGGCGCACGACGACGGCGGACGGGGGGCGGCGCTGGCTGCTGACGGGGATCGCGCCCGCCGCCGGGGGGGTGGAGGGGACCAGCGGCGTCCTGGCCGTCCGCCACCTGGACGATCCGGCCTGGGGAGACGCCGCCCGGCGCTGGATGGCCGCCACCGCCCGGAGGCTCGTCCCCGTGCTCGCCGAGGCAGGCGGGCGCCTCGTCGCCCCGCCCCGCCAGCCGAGCCTGTTTCCCGACGTGCCGGCGACACGGCCGCCGGGAGGGCGCAGGCGTCCCGGGCGGCGCGTCCTGCCCCTGCCCCGGGTCCGCTACGGGACCGGCCTGCCGGGCATCGTCGGCATCTCGCGGGAGCTGCGCGAGTGCTGCGAGACGATCCGTTCGGTCGCCCCCACCCAGGTCAACGTCCTGATCCACGGCGAGAGCGGGACCGGCAAGGAGGTCCTGGCGCGGGCCCTCCACCGGCTCAGCGCCCGACGCGACGGGCCGCTGGTGGGGGTCAACTGCGCCG
The DNA here is from genome assembly GCA_964436825.1 of uncultured Fibrobacteraceae bacterium. Lineage (GTDB taxonomy): Bacteria > Krumholzibacteriota > Krumholzibacteriia > LZORAL124-64-63 > LZORAL124-64-63 > CAYTEO01. Next base: position 11,215 of record CAYTEO010000064.1, read on the forward strand.
CCCT
>CAYTEO010000065.1:0-11018 GCA_964436825.1 uncultured Fibrobacteraceae bacterium
TCTCACCCAGGGAAACGGGAACGGTGCGCTCGGGAATGGCCGCGGTCAGGACGGAGGCCATCGCCACGAGGCAGAGCACGGAGAGGGTGGTCAGCCAGCCGGCATGGCGGCCGAGGAGGTGTGGGCGAGGTGAACGCATGGCAACTTCCTTCGCTCAGGGGCCAAAGATGTCCGTCGTATCAACGCGGATACGCCGAGGAAGGTCTGTCATGGCGGGGAGACGAGACCCAACATCGATCATTCTATCACAAAAACGGATCCACGGCCATCCGGGAGATGCGGCCGCCGTGGTCACCGCGCTCCATCACCGGTCAGGACGACCCGCACGGTCTCCAGCAGGATACGCAGATCCATCCGCCAGCCGATGCTGCGGATGTAGAGGCGATCGAGGGCGACCTTGCGGCGGACCGAGTCCAGGTCGTCGTCGTAGCCGTTGCGGACCTGGGCCAGACCGGTGATCCCGGGGTTGGCGCGCAGGCGATCGGTGTAGCGGGGGATGAGCCGCTCGTACTGGTTGACGAAGACCAGTCGCTCGGGCCGGGGCCCGATGAGGCTCATCTCGCCCTTCAGGACGTTCCAGAACTGGGGGACCTCGTCCAGGCGGGACGCCCGCAGGAAGCGGCCCACGCGGGTGATCCGGCTGTCGCCGTCGGCGGCCAGCTGCGGGCCGTGCCGCTCGGCATCGGTGCGCATCGTCCGCAGCTTGACGATCCGGATGGGTGTGCCGGGCTGGACGATCCGCCGGCGGTCGGGGCCGTGCCACTCCCCGCGGTGTCGGCGCCGGTTCATCCCCACCCGCCACTGGTGGTAGAAGACGGGACCGGGACTGTCGAGCTTGATGGCCGCCGCGATCAGCGGCAGCAGCAGGGCGAACGCCGACAGGGCCAGGACGGAGACGGCTATGTCGAGGGCGCGGCGCAGCAAGGGATAGACGTGTTGTTCGGGGACGTGGGCGCCATGTTCCGGTGCCCGCTCCGGTTCCCGCAGCCACGATGGCAGGTGGAGCGGTTCCTGCTGCCAGCCCGGCGTCTTGGCGGCATTGCTGTGGAGGTGGATCATCATGGCTACTGCATCTCCCCGCATCCCCGGCCACGAATCAAAGCCGGCGACGCGTGCGGCGTCGCCGAGTACGCATCAGGACAGTTTACGATCCTGATGACCTCTTACACGCTATCACATCGTGGCGCGGAGATCTAGAGAATAGACATCAAAAACTACATTTTTTCTCAACATGAATTACGATACGGTAATTTCATTGGTGCGATCCCGCCACGGGGCGACGGCGCAGGAAGGCCGGAATATCGGCGATCCACCTTCCCGCGGCACCGAACAGATCCTCGACGATGGTGGCCGTGGCCGGCAGCAGGACTGTCGTCAGGAAAGTCGATACCAGCAGTCCTCCCATGATGACCAGGGCCATCGAGTAGTAGTACACGCCGCCCAGGGAGGGGCGCTGCAGGGCCATGGGCAGCAGGCCGATCAGGGTCGTCAGGGCGGTCATCAGGATGGGACGCAGCCGCTCGCGACCGCCGCGCAGCAGCGCCTCCCGGCGGGGCATCCCCGCGCGTCGATAGCCGTTGATGTGCTCCAGCATGACGATCCCGTTGTTGACGACGATCCCGATCAGCAGCAACAGGCCGATGGCCGCCGGCTGGTCGAAGTCGGTCCCGGTGACGTAGAGGGTCCACCAGGCGCCGGTCAGGGCGAACGGCAGGGCGACCATCAGGGCGATGGCCTGGCGGACCGACTCGAACAGGCCGGCCATGACGGCGAAGATCAGCATCAGGGCCAGCAGGAGGTTCGTCATGAACTCCCGCGACTGTTCCCGGCGGCGCTCCTGCCAGCGCCCGAAGGTCCAGGAGTAGCCCGGCGGGAACGCCATTCCCGCCAGGGCCCGGCGGACCAGGGGGAGGTACTGTTCGCGGGTGCCGTGCTCGTAGCGGGCCCCCACCCAGAGGCTGGTCCGGCGGTCGTCCCGCTGGATCCGCTCGGGGCCGGGCACCTCCCGGACGGCGGACACCGCGGCCAGGGGGACCTTGATCCCCCCGGTCGTCCACAGCGGCAGGCCGGTCAGGTGGGAGACGCTCTCCTGCTGCCGCTCGTCCAGGGTCAGGCGCATCTCCCGCTCCCCGTCGGGGGTCCGGAACCGCTGCAGGCGCCGGCCGCGGAAGGTCAGGCCCACGGTCTGCGCCACGGCGGACGGGTCGATCCCGTAGCGGGTCATCAGCTCCCGGTCGGGGATGAGGTGGAGCTCCAGGCCGCCCTGCTCGTTGCTGGCGAACGGGTCGACCAGCCCGGGGATGGCGGCCAGGCGTTCCTTGGCCTCCTCGGCCAGGCGGGCCAGGATCTCCGAGTCCTCCCCGACGAGCTGGAAGGCGATCCGCTTGCCGCGGTCCATCCGCCACATCTGGCGGTTCTCCTGGACCCGGATCCGCACGCCCGGCCAGTCGGGAAGCAGCTCGGCGAGCCGCCGGCGGACGCGGGCGATGTTCTGCTCGCTCGCCTCCCCCTCGCGCAGGTAGATGCGCGTCAGCGTCCAGCGGTCGCTCCAGAAGGAGTAGACGGCCCGGGCCAGCAGCTCTTCCCGGTGGGGTTCCAGCAGCCGTTCGACGCGCGTGACGACCCGCTCCTTCTCGGCCAGCGGCAGCGGCTCGCTGAACTCGTAGCGGATCTGGACGAAGAGGTCCTCGCTGCTGGCGTCGAAATTGCGGTCGACGTGCCGGAACGGGACGATCATCGTCGCCATGACCGACAGACCGATCACCGGTGCCAGCCAGCGGTGGCGCAGGATCGTGCCCAGCAGCCGCTGGTAGCCGCCCTCCAGGGCCACCAGCCACCGCTGGCGCGGCCGGGGCGCCGAGCGGATGAACCACGAGGTCGCCATGGGGATCAGGGTCTGGCTGACCAGCAGCGACGCCAGCAGGGTCACGCAGACGGTGATTCCCAGCTCCTTGAGGTAGATGTTCATCTCGCTGGGCTTGTTGAAGACCAGCGGCAGGAAGACGATGACCGACGTCAGGGTGGCGGCGATGACGGCCGTCGAGACCTCCTTCGCCCCGCGCAGGGCCGCGGTGCGGCGGTCCGCGCCCAGCTCCCGGTGCCGGAAGATGTTCTCCATGACGACGACGGCGTTGTCGACGAGCATCCCCACCCCGACGATCAGCCCCAGCAGCGTCAGCGTGTTGAGGGTCTTGCCCTGGGCCCACACCAGCCCGCAGGTGACGATCAGGGAGAACGGGATGCACAGGACCGCGACGATCGTCGTCGAGACCCTGCGCAGGAACAGGAACAGGACCAGCGCCGCCAGGACGGCGCCGAAGATGCCGGTGAACGTCAGATCGCCCAGGGTCTCGCGGATCTCCTTGCCCTGGCTGAACCAGACCAGGAAGTCGACCCCCTGCAGCTCGGGATCGTCGGCCATGGCGGCGATCCGCCGCTGCAGGGCGGCGCAGACCTCGACGGTGTTGGCCTTGGACTCCTGGGTGACGGTGATCCCCACGGCGAAGCGGCCGTCCAGGTGGCGGCCGTACTCCAGGGGCGGCTCGCTGTAGACGACGTCGGCCACGTCGCCCAGCCGGATACCGTCGGCCCGCAGGGGCAGATCCCGGATCTGCTCGACGGTGCGGAAGGAGCCCAGGCTGCGGACCGTGTAGCGGACGCCGCCGTCGGTGATCCTGCCCAGGGACATGTCGAAGTTGCTGGCGCGGAGGCGCCGGACGACGTCGCGGATGTCCAGGCCGTGGAACTCCAGGTCGGCCGGCCGCAGGTTGATCCGCACCTCCGGCGGGTTGACCCCGTCGAGGCGGACCTGGGCCACGCCGGGGATCCGTTCCAGGGGCCGGACGATCCTGCGCTCCAGGATGTCGTAGTCGTGGCTCAGGTCGCGGGGGGAGCTGAGCCGCCCCTCGAGGATCGGCATGTCGGCCTCGCGGCTGTCCCAGTGCCCGCCCACGGTGATGTCGCCGATGTCCTCGGGCAGGTCGCGGCGGATGCGGTCGATCCGCTCCCACGCCTCCACCCGCGCCAGGTTCATGTCCGTCGACCAGTCGAAGTTCAGCCGGATCCGCCCGCCGTCCTGGTCGCACATGGACCACATGCCGCGCAGTCCCCTGAGCGAGCCGAGGGCGTCCTCCAGGGGCCGGACGATCATCCGCTCCACCTGTTCGGGCGACGCGTTGGGATAGGGGACGTGGACGAAGAGCTGCGGCTCCTCGACATCGGGCATGAAGGCCAACGGCAGCCGCAGCAGCGCCACGCCGCCCAGGACGACCAGGCTGACCAGCAGCATCAGCGTGGTGACATGGCGGCGGATGGCGAGCTCGGGGAGGGTCATGACGGTTCCTTCGCGGCGTACCGGTCCTGTGTCGCGTTCCGGGGGACAGGCTCCTTAGACGCAGTCCGCGCCGCCGGGTTGCGTTCGTTCCGTCGCGACGGCGGGAGCCCTGCCGCCCCGGCCGTCACTCAGCGGCCGGCGCGCAGGATCCCCAGCAGCTCCCAGCGGCCGTCCCGGCGGAGGTAGTGGGCCTCGGTGGGGGGCAACGATCGGCCGTCGCTGTCCCGCGCCGTCCAGGTCAGCACGACGGTCGTCCCGTCGGCGTCCGGCAGGTCGTCCACCGCGACGGCGGGCCTGGCTCCTCCCCGGACCACCGCCAGGGCCGGACCGTCGGCGACGGCCGCGGTGACGGTCCAGGTGAGGGTCGAACGGCCCAGCCACCCGGCCAGGGCGTCCCGCGCCGCGACCCGCAGCGCGGTGCCCGCCGGCTCGACGGGAGCGAGGTCGACGGCGGGGGAGACCCGCCCCAGGGCCCAGGTCACCGTCCTGTCCCGCCGCTTGGCGAGGATCTCCGCCAGCAGCTCGGCCGCCCGGGGATCCTCGTAGCGTCCCGCGGCGACGGCGGCCTCGATCATGGCGTCGGTCACCCGGGAAAGGACCCGCCCGGCCCAGAAGGCATCGGCCGGGTCGCAGGCGTGGAGGAAGTCGTTGGCGTAGTTCGGGACCCAGCCGGCGGGGTCGAACGGCTCGGCCAGCAGCAGGCCCAGCTCGGGATGGGGCGGCGGCGGCAGGTCCTCGTAGGGTCGGACGAACAGGCCCAGGGAGACGATCCCCAAGGCCAGCTCCTCCAGGTCGATGTCGTGGGCGAAGCCGATCCGCGGCTCGTGGCGCGCCGCCCAGTAGCCTCCCAGGCAACCGTCGAAGTCGACCAGGTAGTGCCGCAGAAACCCCCTGCCCGGCGGGCCGACGTAGAGGTCCAGGGTGTTGTCGATCTTCATGTCGACGTGGTTGAGCCAGGCGCCGAAGACCCGCAGGGCCCGCAGGCTGCGGCGGCGCTCGTGGGGGATGGTGTCGTTGGGATCGTCGTCGCGGACGCCCGTGTAGGCAAAACCGCCCACCGGCCGCCCGTCCAGCAGCCGGCTGACCAGGGCGCGGTAGCGGTCGCCGCGCCGGGCCTGGGGGAGGCGGGCCAGGAGGTGGTCGATGTCCTGTTCGGTCAGCGGGCGACGCCCGCCCCCGCGCTTGAGGACCGCCCCGGGAGCGACGGTCACCTGGTCGCGACGGAACAGGACGACCCGGTCGTCGGGGACGTGGTAGCCCAGGGCCCACAGCAGCCGGTTGGCCACCGCCCCGGCGGCGGTGGCCACGACCGGCTCGCCGGGCTTGTCGAACTTGCAGATGTAGCGCACCCCGCGGGCGTCCTCGAAGACGAAGCCGGGATTGCGGCCGCCGCGCTTCATCCCGGTGATCCGCCACGGGAAGAAGGCCTCCGGCCCGGGGTCGTCGCCGCCGGCGCCGCGGTAGACCGCCTCCGGGGTGAGGTCGGGCAGGCGGGGACGGTACCAGCTCGAGGCCGGCACCTCGCCCAGGCGGTTGACGTCCAGGGCCGGCCACGACGGCCGGCTGTCCAGGTGGAGGCGGGCCTGGCGCAGGGCGAAGTTCTCGATGTGGTGGGTCGTCCTGTGGAACTCCAGCTCGGCGGGCATGGGGATCGGCAGCGTGTCGACCACGACGCTCACGACGGGGCCGGGCAGGAACCGGGCCGGCGGCGGCGTCACGGCACAGCCGGCCAGGGCGACCGCGAGCAGCAGGACGGGCAGTCGGGCGATGCGCCGGCTCATCGCAGCCTCCTGGAGTGCAGCTCGAAGGTGCCGGTGGTGCCGATGTAGAGGTGACCCCCCTCGCGGCTGCGCGCGTACTGGACGGTGATCGTCTCGCCCTCCACCTGGATCCCCAGGGCCAGGCCGGTGGAGCTGGCCAGGTCGTCGCCGCGGATGTCCCGCCAGCGGGGAGCGACCATCCCCCACTCGTGGAACAGCCGACCCTGGACGTGGGCCAGCACGGGGTAGCGGTACTCGACCGACGCCAGGACGGCATGGGTGTCGCGGAAGCGGTCGCGCGGGAAGCCGCGCAGGTCGTAGCGGCCGCCCAGGACCGGCATCTCGGTGTAGGGGAGCCGGTCGGGCCGGTCGCAGTCCACCCCCTCGGCGAACAGGCGCACCGCCACGCCGCGGCTGTGCCGCCACAGGGGCCGCTGGAACCGCAGGTCCAGGCTGTAGTGGCGGTAGTCGGGGTCGACGGCCGTGTAGGCCCCGTTCCAGCCGCCCACGACGCTGACCAGGGCGCCGGGGGCGCAGAGGGCGTCCGGGTCGATGGCCGACCAGGTCAGCCGCAGCTCCACCCCCCGGTAGCCGGAGTGGACCGCGGCGGCGTACAGCTCGGGGAACCCCTGCGCCACCGAGGAGCGCTCGTCGGGGTCGGGCTCGCCGTCGTCGGGCTGGTCCAGGTCGGTGGTCCGCTGGTAGCCGGTCAGGGCCAGCTCCCAGGCGGGATGGGGCCGGCAGTGCAGGATCAGCTCGTTGAGCCAGAACCGCCGGTGGGCGTCGTAGCGGACGGGCGGGCTGCCCTGTCCCAGGCCGTAGAACGGGCGGGCGTCCTTCAGTTCCAGGCGGGAGAGCAGCGAGAGGGAGAGCGGCTCGTCCCTGGTGTCGAGGGCGAACGCCAGCAGGGCGTTGTGGGGGTTGAGGTAGCCGGCGGTCAGGGCGTAGTCGATCCCGGTGCCGAACCAGTCGTCGGCGGTGACGTGGACCCCCAGGCGGGTCAGCCCGAAACCGGTCTCGTAACCGAAGCGCAGGGCGACCTGGGCGTCGACCGACTCCAGATCCCAGATCATCAGCCGGGAGAGCCGGTCCAGCAGGCGGTAGCGCTCGTTCAGGCCGCTGGCCCAGACCACCGGCCGCGCCACGATCTCCAGCCCCGCGTAGGGGATCCGGCCGAGGACGTAGAGGACCTGCTGCCCGGTGGTGACGCGTCGGGCCAGCGGTTGCTCCGTGCCGCGCAGATGCCAGGCCTCTTCCGGCCGGGGCGCGGGTGGGCCGGTCGCGGCCGTAGCTCCGCTGTCCGGTGGGGCGGTCCCGGCCGCCGCGGCGGCGGGGACGAGCCACACCAGCAACAGCAGGAACGCCAGGACGCGTCGCGTCATGCGGGCGAGGCCTCCGTGAGGGACCTGTACCGGCGACCGATCCCGATGGCCAGCAGCAACCAGACGAGCACCAGCGCGACGTTGACCAGGGCGAACTCCCGGATGGCGAAACCGATGTGGACGCCGATGAAGACGACCACGGCCGACAGGACGTCGCCGCTGCGGACGAAGAAGGTGTCGACGGCCAGCTTGCCCTGGTACTTGGCGTCGCGGCTCGTCGGCAGGAAGAGGGTCTGCCGCGTCGTGTTCTGCAGGGAGTAGTCGGTGGAGTTCTCCAGGCTCTTGATCAGCCGGATGATCGCCAGCGACGAGGTGAAGCCCATCAGGGAGTAGCCGCCCAGGGCGATGACCGGCAGGAAGAACAGGGCCACCCGCACCCCCAGGTACTTCAGGATCCGGGAGACGAGCAGCAGCTGCATCAGGGCGCTGAGAATGTTGACCAGGGTGAAGAAGCCGGCGTAGAACCCGCCGATGATCTGCTCGGCGGAGTGGCCCGGACCGACCGTCCGGATGGCCACCTCCTGCACCTTGCTGGCCAGGATGTACTCGCCGTTGGTGTTGACCAGGTTCGCCACCAGGAGCATCAGGGCGATCAGCAGCAGGTAACGGTCCCGGAAGACGAGCCGCAGGCCGGAGACGGCCAGACGGGCCGACTTCTCCTCCAGGTCGGCGATCTGGAGCATCCGCTGGTGGGCCAGGCGGCGTTCCCGCACGACGACGGCCCGGATCAGGCCGGCGCACACCAGCAGCAGCCCGGCCGCCACGAGCATCATCTCGTAGGGGCCGATCCCCAGGGAGAAGAGGCGGCCGGCGATCCAGGAGCCGGCGATGGCCCCCAGGGAACTCCCCACCGCGATCAGGGGGAAGATCCGCTTCCCCTGCTCGGGGGTGTAGAGGTCGTTGGCGAACGACCAGGTCTGGGCGATCGTCGTCAGGCTGAAGATCCCCACCCAGAGATAGAAGACGACCCCGAGGTAGGGCGTGTGCATCCGCGCCAGCAGGTAGAAGAGGGCGAGGTTGCCCGCATAGAACAGCATGATCCGGTTGATGAGCTTGATCCTGCCGGTCCGGCGGACCAGGGAGCAGTAGAGCGGGATGGCGCCGAACAGCAGCACGACCTGGCCGGCGGAGGCGTAGCTCTTCACCTCCGCGCCGCCCCCCATCAGGATCAGCGGCTCGCGGACCGTCTTGAGGATGTAGTAGCCGGTCAGCAGCAGGAACAGGTCCAGGGCGAGCAGCAGCGCCGACCCGGTCTCTCCCGGACGCAGTTCCGTGATCAGGGAGAGGGGGTTGAACCTGCTGGTGCGTGACTTGGCCCGGTTGGTCGTCACGGGTGGCTCGCTTCGCTGAGGTGGTCTGCCGGCTTTCCAGGGATGGCCGCAAGTATAGGTCACGGTTGCCAATGATGCATGGGTGAATCGGGAGTTGTCGATCCGGGGATAGCCGGGAACCCTCTTGCGCTTTCCTTGTTATGAGTATATGCTAATAACGAGCGACGCGCACGAGACCGGTCAGCCGGGAGGAGGACGATGGTCAGACCGCTGAAAACGAGACGCGTCCGGCACGATCCGCCGACCGTCTACTTCAAGCCCCACGGCGTGCCGCTACGGCTGCTCAGGGAGGTGACCCTCTCGCTGGACGAGCTGGAGGCGCTGCGCCTGGCCGACCTGGAGGAGCTCTCCCAGGAGGAGGCCGGCCAGCGGATGGGGGTCTCCCGGGCGACGTTCGGTCGGATCGCCGCCCGCGCCCGGGCCAAGGTGGCCGAGGCGCTGGTCCACGGCCACGCCATCCGGGTCGAGGGGGGCGAGGTGGAACTGGTCGACGACGAGTTCGCTCCCGGCCCGGGGCGCCGGGGTCGCGGCTTCGGCCGCGGCTTCGGCCGCGGTGCCGGCGGCCGGGGAGCCGGTCGCCGCTGGGCGGTGCCACCGCCCGCGGCCGTGCCGGGGATCGACAACGAGGATGACGACGGCGACGCAGCCGCCGCCGGATCGGAAGAGGATACCCGAGCATGAAGGAGGTGTGAGATGCCAGGTGGAGATCGGACGGGCCCGCTGGGCCAGGGCCCGCGCACGGGACGAGGCCTGGGCTGGTGCAACGACAACGACCGGCCCGGCTACGCCGACCCGGCACCGGGCCGCGGACTGGGGCTTGGCCGCGGTCGCGGCGCCGTCATGGGCCGGGGACTGGGCCGCGGACTCGGCCGTGGCGCCGGTCGCGGCCGGGGCCGTGGGCCGGGCCGCGGCGGCGGACGCGGCCGGGGCTGGTAGCCCCGTCACGACAGCCACGGTGAGGGGGTCGCCCGGCCGCGGCCCCCTCGCCGCGTCTCCCGGTGAATCCCCTTGCCCGCCGCGGCCGACGGCGTCAGCATGGGGACGGTCACCCTTCACCGACGTCCCTTTCCCGCGAGGTCACCGTGTCGCAACGCGAGGTCATCGTCATCCTCAGGCCTGGCCGCGACCAGCCCCTGCGCGACGGTCGGCCCTGGATCTACAAGGGGGCCGTCCAGCGCCTGCGCGGCTACAGCGAGCCGGGCCAGCCGTGCCGCTTCGTCACCACCGGCGGCGAGGTGCTGGGCCACGGTTTCTGCAACGCCGACTCGCTGATCCTGGGTCGGTTCGTCGACAGGGAGCGGCCGTTCGGGCCGGGACTGGTCCGCGGTCGCCTGGAGGCCGCCCTGCTGCGACGGGCGCGATGGGGCCTGGGCGACGGCGGCGTCCTGTCCGGGACGACCGGCGCCATGACCGACGCCTACCGCCTGGTCAACGGCGAGGGGGACGGTCTGCCGGGGCTGGTCGTCGATCGCTACGGCCCCGGGATCGCCGTCCAGTTCCTGGCGGCAGGGATGGAGCGGATCCGCGAGGCGATCCTCGACGCCCTGCGGGAACTGCTGGCGCCGGCGTTCATCGTGGAACGGAGCGACACGGCCGCCCGCGAGGAGGAGGGGCTCCCGCCGGCCGCAGGCGTGCTCCAGGGCACACCGCCCGAACCGTTGCTCGTTCGCGAGGGCGGCCTGGAGTACGAGGTCTCCCTGCTGGTCGGTCACAAGACGGGTCTCTACCTGGACCAGCGGGAGAACCGGCGCCTGCTGCGACGGCTGGCCGACGGCGCGTCGGTCCTGGACGGCTTCTGCTACAGCGGCGGGTTCGCCCTGGCCGCGGCCGCCGGCGGGGCGCGGCGCGTGGTCGCGGTGGACACCTCGCGCACCGCCCTGGCCCTGGCGCGACGCAACCTGGAGCGCAACGGCCACGCCCGCCTGGCCGGCGACGTGCTGCGGGAGGACATGTTCCGCTTCCTGCGCCCAGGCCGGGAGCGGTACGATCTGATCGTCCTGGACCCGCCCAAGTTCGCCCGGCGCCGCGCGGAACTGGACCGCGCCCTGGAGGGATATCGCGAGCTGAACCGCCTCGCCCTCACCGCCCTGGCCCCCGGCGGGATGATGCTGACCTTCTCCTGCAGCGGCCTGGTGGGAGCGGGACCGTTCCAGCGGGCGGTCCAGGAGGCGGCCGTGGAGGCCGGCCGGCGCCTGGACGTCCTGCAGCGACT
>CAYTEO010000066.1:0-5288 GCA_964436825.1 uncultured Fibrobacteraceae bacterium
CTTGGATCCCACCAGCAGGTAACTCGTCCCCGGCAGTGCCAGCAGGCTCCCGAAGTAACGAGGGATCTTGTCCTGGCTCGCCGCGTTCCACCGCTCCCAGGCCCAGTCCCCACTATCATCCTGGCTTCCGCGCCAGAGATCAGAATACCATGTTCCATCGGATTTGTTCGCCACCGTCACGAACAGGAACCCATCATCCAGGAACACCAGGGCGGTCTCCTTATATGGTCCTTTCTTGTCGTAGTAGGCCTGGATATCTTGATCTATCTCCTCGCCGGTAACGTCCTCGTCGTAGGGATCGTCCGGCCCGATACCGGCGAGGTACCGGATCACAACCGTCTGGCGCTCGGTGGTGCTTTCCGGCTTGGCCTGGCGGATCGCGTAGAGAGTGTCCTCGAACACTGCCAGACCGAGGACGCCGCGCGGGGTTTTCGTGGATCTGTCCCACCACCGGAAGGAACGGTTATCGGAACCGGCGGACACGAACGTGCCAAAGTCATAGGACCCGGCCACGAGCCGGCCATCGGTGGTCATCGTCAGCGCCGCGACCGCCATCAGATTGGCACCCCGGGACTGCCAGCCCGAGGCCGTCGAACCGTCGGCGTTGATCTGGTGCCATGTCCCGCCGCCGTCCGTGCTGAGCAACGGGTTGTGATACAGCCAGGCGATCACCCGCTGGGGATCGCCGGGACAGACGACCAGCGGGATGGTCGACATGAAGTGGTAATTGTCCAGCCATCCCAGCTCGTGATCCCCGAAGTAGATCGGTTCGTCCACCGAGCAGTCGTTCATCGGCAGGTACCAGTAGAAGGGACCGTCGTCGTTTCTCGACTGGCTGAAGATGTGACGCCACTGGGGACCGGACGCGCAATCCCGATCGAGCATGTAATAGCCACCGAGATAACCGAAATCGATCGTGGTGGTGCCACGACGTTCTCCCACGTACACCACGTCGCTGCTCGTCCCGTCTCCGGCAACCACGGTCAGGCGGGTCAAGTCGAAGTCCTGGTCCCTCAACAAGTCCTCCCACTGGGTCACGCCCCCTTCGATGGGAACCACCGGCGCATCCGTTGCAAGCGGGCCCCACGTGCGCGCAGCGGTGACGTTGAACGTGTCCACCGTGGCATGTAACTCACTCTCCACCGGGCTACGGTGCTGCAGGCTATAGAGCATCGATCCGGCGCCGAAGGCCACACCCCAGGCGTTGTTGGGCCAGATTACATCCGGACCCCTCTTGTCCAGCCCGTTGAGGTCTTCCCAAGAAGAACTATCCGTATCGTACAGGAAGAAACCACCCTCCGAGGCCACGGCTACGTACCCCACACCGTTCACCACCGTCGCCGCGACCTGCCGGATGTGACCAATGTTGGGCATCGGCAGGTCACCGACGGGCTGCAGGGTGTCCTGCACGTGATCGCTGTCCAGACACAGACGCCACATCGAGTAGATCTCGTCGGGAGAAGACTCGAAACCGTCAAAGGTGCCCCCGCTCAACTCCGGATACGTCCCGGGGATGGTTTCCGACTGTCCCCGCGACGATCCCGCTCCCACCCACAGGATGTGTTCCACCGGATCGTAGGCCAGCGAGGAGAAGGGAATGGGGTCGATGCTCGTCCCCTCATCTACCGTATACGTGTAGCTGTAATGCGTGCGCGAGGTCAGCAGTTGCCACGTATCGCTCCCGTCGGGCAGGAAGAACAACCCACCCAGCGTCGCCGCGTAGATGCCGCGCCGGGATGGGGCGATACCGGGCTGGTTCCGCAGCACCAGCAGGTCGTCCACGTAGGTCACCTTCCCCCCCGTGGTGTCCACCAGGCCCTGCCAGAACGGTGACCAGTGCTCGCCTCCATCCAGGGAACGGTACACACCGCACACGTCCCCCCCGATGTAGACGGTGTTTGGATCGTCCGGATCGAAGCACAGAGCGTGGACCTGACCCGCCACCCCCGGCCCGATGGGTGTCGTGGTCGCAAGGGACGGTCGCGCCCCCGGCAACGACAGCAGGCTAGCGAGAAACACGATCAGGCAGGCAGGCAGGCAGGCAGGCAGGCAATGCATGTCCCGTGCCGAGACGGCGCGACGAATGTCTCATGGGATCCCCCTCATGCAGACACAAGACCAAAATCAGCAGCGAATATGGGCGGGATCCTGAGTGTGATCCCATTCGGATGAGATGTCAATATGATCGGGGGCATCGATACCCTCACCTCCCCCTGTCCCTCCCCGCCCGGATTCGCTATCATTCACCCCGCCCGAGAAGGAACCCACGTCCAGCAACCAGAGACCGGGAGCCACGCCATGTCGGACCTGGAACTGTTCCAGCAAGAGATCCGCGAGGGGATCCCCGCGGAGATCCCCACCCCGCCCGCCGAGGACCCGGACGTCCCCCGCGCCCCGGCCCGCCCGCTGCTGCTGTCGCCCGCAGAGCGGGAGCTGGCCCTGCGCAACGCCCTGCGCTACTTCCCGCCGGAACATCATGCGGAGCTGGCGCCGGAGTTCGCCCGCGAGCTGCGCGAGCGCGGCCGCATCTACATGTACCGCTACCGCCCGGCGTCGCCCATGCACGCCCGGCCCATCGACCACTACCCGGCGCGCACGCGGCAGGCGGCGGCCATCATGCTGATGATCCAGAACAACCTGGACCCGGCGGTTGCCCAGTATCCCTACGAGCTGATCACCTACGGCGGCAACGGCACCGTCTTCCAGAACTGGGCCCAGTACCGCCTGGTGATGAAGTACCTGGCGGAGATGACCGAGGAGCAGACCCTGGTCATGTACTCGGGCCACCCACTGGGGCTGTTCCCGTCTCACCCCGACGCGCCGCGGGTGGTGGTGACCAACGGCCTGGTCATCCCCAACTATTCCAGCGGCGACGACTACACCCGCCTGGCGGCCCTCGGGGTGACCATGTACGGCCAGATGACCGCCGGCAGCTACATGTACATCGGGCCGCAGGGGATCGTCCACGGGACGACCATCACCGTGCTGAACGCCGGCCGGCTCTACCTCGGCCTGGAGGGCGACCAGGGGCTGGAGGGCAAGGTCTTCGTCAGCAGCGGTCTGGGCGGCATGAGCGGTGCGCAGGCCAAGGCGGGCGTGATCGCCGGCGCGGTGACCGTCGTCGCGGAGGTGGACCCCGCCGCCGTGCGCAAGCGCCACGCGCAGGGCTGGGTCATGGAGGTGGAAACCGACCTGGACCGGCTGCTCTCGCGCATCGACCGGGCGCGGCGCGACCGCGAGGCGGTCTCCATCGCCTACCACGGCAACGTCGTCGACCTGTGGGAGAAGCTGGTGGCCGAGGGCGTGGCCGTGGAGCTGGGCAGCGACCAGACCAGCCTCCACATCCCGTATTCCGGCGGCTACTACCCGACCGGCCTCTCGTTCGAGGAGGCCAACGCCATGATCGCCGCCGACCCCGCGGGATTCCGGGAGCGGGTCCAGGAGTCGCTGCGCCGCCACGTGGCCGCCGTCAACGCCATGGCCGCGCGCGGCATGCACTTCTGGGACTACGGCAACGCCTTCCTGCTGGAGAGCGGCCGCGCCGGGGCGGACGTGCTCAATCCCGACGGGACGTTCCGCTACCCGTCCTACGTGGAGGACATCATGGGGCCGCTCTGCTTCGACTACGGCTTCGGCCCCTTCCGCTGGGTCTGCACCAGCGGCGCCCCTGAGGACCTGCACCGCACCGACCGCATCGCCGCCGACGTCATCGAGGAACTGGCCGCCGCGGCCCCGCCCGAGATCCGCCAGCAGTACCTGGACAACCTGCGCTGGATCCGCCAGGCCGAGCAGAACCGGCTGGTGGTGGGCAGCCAGGCCCGGATCCTCTACTCCGACGCCGTCGGCAGGCAGCGGATCGCCCGCGCCTTCAACGCGGCGGTGGCCGACGGGACGCTCACGGCGCCGGTGGTCATCGGCCGCGACCACCACGACGTCTCCGGCACCGACTCCCCGTTCCGGGAGACGGCCAACATCGCCGACGGCTCCCGCTTCTGCGCCGACATGGCCGTCCAGAACGTCATCGGCGACGCCTTCCGCGGCGCCACCTGGGTCTCGCTGCACAACGGCGGCGGCGTGGGCTGGGGCGAGGTGATCAACGGCGGCTTCGGCATGGTCCTGGACGGCTCCCCGGAGACGGCGCGCCGCCTGGACGCCATGCTCCACTGGGACGTCAACAACGGCATCGCCCGGCGGGCCTGGGCCCGCAACCCCGGCGCCGAGTTCGCCGCCCGCCGCGCCATGGACGCCGAGCCGCGGATGCGGGTCACCCTGCCGGCCCATGCCGACGACGCGGTGATCCGCGACGCCCTCGGCGAGGCCTTCGGCGACGAGGGAGTATCGCTGTGAAGCCGCCCGCGGAACGGCTGACCCGGCCGACGGTCCCGGAGCTGGACGCCATCCTGGGCGAGGCGCTGCCGGTGCTGGACGACGGTTTCGTCCGCGTCGTCGACTACATGGGCGACGACCGCGCCGTCGTCCAGGCGGCCCGCGTCTCCTACGGCGCCGGCACGAAGCTCGTCAGCGAGGACCGCGGCCTGATCCGCTACCTGATGCGCCACCGCCACACCACACCGTTCGAGATGTGCGAGCTGAAGCTCCACGTCCGCGTCCCCATGGACGCCTGGCGCCAGTGGATCCGCCACCGCACCGCATCGGTCAACGAGTACAGCACCCGCTACTCCATCGCCATCGACGCCGCCCACCGCACCGCGCCGGACCAGTGGCGCAGCCAGGCCACCGGGAACAAGCAGGGCAGCGGCGGCCCCCTGGACCCGGCGGTCGGCGAGGGCCTGTCGGAGCGGGAGCGGGAACTGCAGGAGCTGGCCCGCCGCGTCTACCGGGAGCGCCTCGAAGCCGGCGTCGCCCGCGAGCAGGCCCGCAAGGACCTGCCGCTGTGCACCTACACCGAGGCCTACTGGAAGATCGACCTGCACAACCTGCTGCACTTCCTGGCCCTGCGCATGGACCCCCACGCCCAGAAGGAGATCCGCGACTACGCCACGGTCATCGGCGAGCAGATCGTGGCCCGCTGGGTCCCGCTGACCTGGGAGGCGTTCCTGGACTACCGGTTCCACGCCCGGACCCTCTCGCGGATCGAGGGGGAGATCCTGGCCGCCATCGGCGCCGGCGACCGCGAGCGGGCCCTGGCCGTGGCCCGCGAGGCGGGCTGGCTGGAGCCGGGCCGCGGCGGCGTACTGCGGCGTCACCGGGAGCGGGCCGAGTTCGAGGCCAAGCTCCTGTCCTGGAACCTGGAGGTGCCCTGGCGGGATCTGCTGGGATGATCAGGC
>CAYTEO010000066.1:5388-11008 GCA_964436825.1 uncultured Fibrobacteraceae bacterium
GCTCCTGTCCTGGAACCTGGAGGTGCCCTGGCGGGATCTGCTGGGATGATCAGGCCCCGGCCGGCGCGATCCGTCCCCCGCCGCGCCGGGTGGCCGAACGGACGGCCACCGGGCGCCGGAGCGCCGGCCGGGAGTGGCTCCCGGCTGGACGGTACGTTCCCCTACCTCCCTGCGTGACAATCGATTGCGCATAATGTTGACAATATCGATCTTTGCTGTATCCATGTGACAACGATTGTCATGTTCAGTTTCACCGCAGGAGGTACCCCCCGTATGAAGACCTTGCTCACGACCTCGACGATCCTGATGCTCGCCGCCGTCGCCCTGGCCGGCCCGCCCCTGACCGGCACCTACGACTCCACCGACATGGGCGGTCCCGTCCTCATCGGCCACTACAGCGAGTCGTGGACCGTCCCGTTCGGCAACATCCTCTCGGGGACGACCCTGAACGCCCAGTCCTGGGACGGGATGAACCTCGGCACCCAGTGGAGCTACTCCTGTGGCACCCTGGCCAGCGACGCCGTCCTGCTGCAGGACACCGTCGACGCCAACGGCAACGGTTCCCGGACCTACATGAAGACCTTCGTCGGAGGCACGCTGTGGCTCAGCGGCGACGGCCCCTGGGGCAACGGCGAGCCCTACTACAGCGGACCCATCACCTCGTACACCGAGTTCGAGACGATCCAGTTCGTGGGCGGCGTGCGGACCCACGCGGTCACCAACGTCCAGGCCACCGCGAGTCTCGACGGCTTCCCGGGCAGCTGCGTCGCCTTCACCGTCGGCAACGGCGTCGAGATCGGCAGCACCGACTTCGGTCAGTCCCTGCCGTCGACCTACCCCGGCTTCCTGGACCCGGACACCTGCAGCCCCGACCGCAACCTCGGAGGCTGGTGGGACATGATGACCATGTCGCTCTACATCGCCGGCTGCGAGGTGGCCAACGAGGCGCCGACCTGGGGAGAGGTCAAGCGGATGTACCGTTGATCGCCAGGCGCCGGCGACCGACACGACGGGCCGTCCCTCCGCGGGGCGGCCCGTTCGCTGGTCTGTCGGGGAATGAGCACTCCTAGCCTAGGAGTAGTAGTCGATGGTCGTGCAGCCTCACCCGTCCCAGATGCGGTCGTAGGCGGCGATCCGCTCGTCGATGAAGCCTTGGGCCTGCTTCCTCGTCTTGAAGGGCCGCAGGACGACCTCGTCGGGACCGGGGTACTCCAGGACCGCCCACTGGCGGCCGCGCTTGAGCAGGACGATCTCCCCCGCGCAGCCGGTGGGGCGGCGGTCGACGGCCTGGAACTCGTCCGCCAGCGCCTCCCACTGCCTGCGCGGCAGGGGGGTGATGGCTCCGTCGGCCAGCTTCGCGAGCAACGTCTCCAGCTTCATCCTACCCTCCTCCGGCCCACTGGAACTCCACGCCGCTGAAACCATCCCCGCCGACCGGCCGCCAGCGCCGCCAGTGCTCCCGCGCCACCGGCCGCAGCCGGCACGACCGCCCCGTGGCGGGATCGACCAGCTCGAGACGCGGGGGCCGGCCGGTCCCCGCGCGCACGGAGACAGGGAGCCAGCGCCGGTCGGCCGGGCGCCAGCGGAGCGTGTCTTGCGACACGATCGCCATCTCCCGCGGCGCCGCCTCCCCCGCGGCGCGCAGCAGGACGAGATCGCCGTAGCGGGCCTCATATCCCAGGCGGTCGGCGACGCGGTCCAGCAACCGGTGATGGTACCAGGACGGCTCCAGGTGGCGCCGCAGCTGGACGGGGATCGCCGAGACGATCGTCACGAGCACCAGCGCCGTCAACCCCGCCACCGCCGTGTCCGGCAGCCGACCCGGCGGCCGTCTTCGCCGCAGAACGTCCCAGCCGCCCCCCGCGGCCGGCAGCAGCAGGACCAGCAGGGGGAAGTGGAGCCGGCTCATGGCGATCGTCGCCACGGCGGGCAGCAGCAACGCCGCGGCCACCGCCGCCAGCAGGGAACGCTCCCGCACCGCGCCCCGCAGCAGGCCCGCGACGACCAGTCCCGCGACGGCGAGGTAGAAGAGGGTCGTCCCCAGCCAGACCGCCAGCAGGACCGCGTCGGGCACCGGCGGATAGACGACCTGAGCCACGTGGCGGACCGGGAAGAGATCCGGGGCCCAGTAGAGGCGCAGCCGTGCCGCCGCCCGCAGCAGGGCCCGGCCGGGCCGGCGGACGATCTCCGCCACCGCGAGCCGGCGGCAGGCGGCGTCCCGGCCGATCCCCAGGCTGTCCGCCGCGGCCGCAACCCTCTCCCGCAGGACCGCCTGGACGTCCGTGTCGCGCCAGGCCGAACCCGCCGCCGTCGGCACCAGCGCCGTGTTGCCCAGCAGCAGGTTGAGGCTACCGGAGGTCGTCAGCGGAACGAACCGCCCTTCCCGCCCGACCAGGACCGCTTCCCAGGCCAGCAGTGGCAACAGGCCGACGACCAGGACCGGCACGACTGTCCTGGCGGCCGCCCTGCCGCTCCGCCGCCACAGCCAGAGCGCGGCCAAGGGCAGCAGGAGCGCCCCCTCCACCCGGGTCACCCCCGCCAGTCCCAGCAGCAGGCCGGCCGCCAAGGCCGGTGCGCGGGATCGCGGGCGGGACGGTACGCCGGCCGTCGCCGCATCGGCCGCCGCCAGCAGGCGGTCGACAGCCCCCAGCAGCAGCAGGGTGAACAGAGGCTCCGACCACAGGGTGTGGGAGAAGAAGGTGACCGTGGGCGACAGCAGGTGCAACGCGGCGGCCACGTGGGCTGCCCGCCGTCCCGCCAGCCGCCGGCCCACCCGCCAGACCAGCGGCGTGGCCAGGGCCGTCAGCAGGACCGGCCACAGCCGCAGCCAGCCGGTACCGCCGCGGCCCGGCAGGCTCCACAGCCCCAGCAGCAGGGGATGCAGCGGCGGCTGGAACCCGCCGTCGTAGGCCGCGTCCCGGTCGGTCTCCGCAGGGGCACGACCGTGCAGCAGCGCCGCCGTGCAGGCGGCGTAGGCGCGGGCCCGGGCCGCGTAGCCGGTCTCGTCGAAGACGGCCGGCACATGGTAGCGGGCCACGGGGATCCAGACGAGCAGGCGCAGGAGCAGCGACACCAGCAGCAGGCGCCGCAGCAGCCGGCCGTCGCTCACGCGCCACCCTCCCCGGCGGCCAGTTCCTCCACCGTGGCAGCCATGCGATCCCAGGTGTACTTCCCCTTCTCCCGCGCCACCGCGGCGGCGAACCGTTCCCGCAGATCCTGGTCGAAGTAGCGGACCAGGGCGTCGGCCAGGGCGTCCGGATCGGCGGGCGGCACCAGCAGGCCGGTCTCCCCGTCCAGGACGACCTCGGGCAGTCCGCCCACGCGCGTGGAGACGACCGGCAGGTCGTAGTTGTAGGCGATCTGGACGATGCCGCTCTGGGTGGCCGAGACGTACGGCAGGGCGACGACGTCGGCGGCCAGGAAGTGGTCCTCCACCGCCTCGTCGGGCACGTAGCCGTCGCGCAGGGTGACCACGTCCCCCACGCCCAGCTCCTCGATCAAGCCAGTGTACTCGTCGCGGTCGCCGTAGACGTCGCCCACGATCAGCACGCGCACCTTGTCGCCGTACCGCTCCCGGAGTCGCGGCGCCGCCTCGATGAGGTGGCGCACCCCCTTGTAAGGCTTGATGTAGCCGAAGAACAGGACCAGCCGCACATCGTCGGGCACGCCCACGGCCCGTCGCGCAGCGCTCCGGTCGCGGCGCGGCCGCCCCGGCACCCCGAAGTCGTAGACGGGATGGGGACAGAGACGCACCTGCTCGGGCGCGATCCCCGGCACGACGGCCTCCAGGTCCCGCCGCACCTGCTCGCTCTGGGCCACGAAGCCGTGCCCCTGCCGCAGGGCCGCCCGGGTCAGCGGTCCGGCCAGCGGGTAGCGCTCGTGGGCGACGACGTTGTCCAGGATGTAGACGACGCGCGCACCGGTGTGGCGGCGCAGCCAGCGGGTCACCCCCCAGAATCCGGGGGCGAAGTAGGGGATCCAGTACTTCAGGACGACCGCGTCGGGCCGGAAATCGGCGATGGCGCGGGCGGCCCGCCCCCAGCTCCGCGGCGACCAGGGGACGAAGATCCGTTCGTCCGGCGACGGCATCCAGGCGGCCACGTCCCCGGTCTGGCTCCGGCCGGGGAAGAGCCGGTCGGGGTACTGGCGGCGGAAACCGGCCCAGTGGACGGCGTGCCCCCGCTCCGCGAGGACGCGGTGGAGCATGGCCAGGTAGGTGACGATCCCGCCGTGCAGCGGAGGGGCCGGGCCGAACAGGGCGATCCTCATGCCGTCTCCGGGCCGCCAGCCAGGTCCCGCAGCCGGCGGGCGACGACCTGCCGGAGCGTCTCCGGCTCCAGGCTCTCCAGGCAGAAGCGGTCGGCCGTGCAGCGGGGCTGGAAGAAGCAGCGGCACGGCTGCGGCGGGGCGACGATCTCCCCGCGCCCGTACAGCTCGAACTCGGCCGGGTTGAAGATGTTGTTGATCAGCACCAGCTGCTTGCGCAGGCCGATGGCCAGGTGCATGGCCATGGTCACGGCCGTCACGACCACGTCGCAGTGGTCGACGACCCCGATGAACCGCCGCAGCGGGAAGGTTCCCGGGTAGAGGGCACCGGTGGCCTCGGCCAGGCGGCGGTTCTTGGCGTCCTCGTCGGGGCCGCCCAGCAGCAGGACCGTCAGCCCGTCCGCGCGCAACAGCCGGGCCAGCTCGGCCCAGTGGGTCTCGGGCCAGAGGCGGCTCGTCCAGCGACCACCACAGCCGGTGTTGAGGCCGACGACGGGAGCGTCCGGCGGCAGCTCCAGGGCCGGCGGATCGTCGGGCCGGTCCAGGACGTACTCCTCGCCCCGGAACTCGTAGCCGCAGATGGCGAAGATCTCCTGGGGATACGACAGGGTGTTCGCCCGGTTGACGTCGTCGAACAGGCCGGTCAGGAACTTGTCCCGGGCCGCGGCATCGTCGGCGGGGACACAGAAGCCGTCCTCGCCCAGCAGGAAACCGCGCTTGACCGGCGCCTCGACGGCCGAGGCCAGGGCGCACGCCTCGCGGTCCTTGTCCAGGTTGACGACCAGGTCGAACCGGGTCCGCTGCGCCCACAGGACCGAAGCCGCGTCCCAGCGGAGCCGGTCCGGCACCACGGCCGGCACCAGGTCCGGGTAGTGGGTGATCCAGGTGATCCGGTGGCGCGGGAACTCCCGCCGCAGCGGTTCCAGCAGGGGGGTCGTGCGCACGACGTCGCCGGCGGCCCCCAGCTTGATGATCAGGATCCGCCCCTCGCGCGGCTCGTAGCGGGGACAGTCGCGGCAGTGGACACCGCTCTCCTTGTGCGGGGCGCAGGGGACGTCGCCCCTGAAGTGCAGGCAGTCGCGGCGGATCTCCAAGGGGTCACTCCTCGCGGCTGAGGGTCTCCAGCAGGTGATGGGCCTCGGTCTCGTCCTCGGGCGCCAGGCCGTCGCGCAGGGCCCACTGCAGGGCGGCGCGGGCCTGGGCCGGGTTGCGCAGCTCCACGTAGAGCCGGCCCAGCCGCAGGGCCAGGACGGCGCGCGCCTCCGGGTCGGCCATCCCGCCCAGGGCGGCGGTCCAGGCGCCGGCGGCCTGGTAGCGGCGCCCCAGGGCCAGCAGCGCCTCCCCCTCCCGCACG
>CAYTEO010000067.1:0-10735 GCA_964436825.1 uncultured Fibrobacteraceae bacterium
CAATTCCGGGAACTCTACGTTGCAATATCCGCTTGATGGGAAACCCCACGCCGTCCCGACCCGGTTGAGCGAGATACGGCGGCTCTGGAGAGCCGCCCTCGCCAGCGGTCTCCTACTGCCCCTGCTCTTCGCCCTTGCCTACCGCAAATGGCCGCTCTACGCGTCGAACCAGAACACCTACTTCCTGCACGGCCTGGCCCGTGCGGGCGTGGGACGGCTGGCGGACGACTGGCTGGCGCGGACGGCCGACCCGGTGCCGGTGTTCAGCGCCCTGGTGGAGGGCACCGTGCGGACGTTCGGCCCAATGGCGTTCCTCTGGCTGCACATGGCGCTGCTGGCGGTGTTCGCCTGGGCCGTCATGGGGATCGTCGAGCGCGTGTGCGGCCTAGTCGGATTGCGGACCAGGACCCTGGCGTTCGCCGTCCTGCTGGTCCTGTGGCACGCCGGGCAGCTGAAGACCTTCCCCGCCTTCCACCCCGACGGCTGGCTGGCCCGGGGGGTGGCGGGGCAGTACGTGCTGGGTCCCATCCTCCAGCCGTCCGTGTTCGGCGTCTTCCTGGTCCTGTCGATCCGCCTGTTCCTGGACGAGCGGCTGACGGCGGCCATGGCCGCCGTGGCTGTCGCGGCGCTCTTCCACCCCACCTACCTGCCGGGAGCGTTCGTGCTGGGGGCCACCTACCTGGCCGTCCACCTGGCCGGGGGCGGGAGCCGGCGCCGGGCGCTGGCGGCTGCGGCGGTCGCGGTGGTGCCCCTGCTGCCGCTGGTGCTCCACCTGCTGGCGACGTTCCGTCCCGGACCGTCCGCCGTCCACGCCGCGGCGCTGGACATCCTGGTCCACCGACGCATCCCCCACCACGCCGTGCCGGCGGTCTGGTTCGACCGGCGGGTGCTGTACCAGGTGCTGGTCTTGCTGCTGGCCCTGGCGGTGGCGCGCGGGACGCGGCTGCTGCCCGTGCTGGCGGTGTCGCTGGTCGCCGGGGTCGCCCTGACGGCCGTCCAGGTCGCCACCGGCAGCGATGCGCTGGCCCTGCTGTTTCCGTGGCGGGTGTCCGTGTACCTGGTCCCGGTGTCGGCGTGCGTCGTGTTCGCCGCCGCCCTCGCCGCGGCGGCGGAGCGCCTGCGCTGTCCACTGGCCCGCCGGCGCGGGGTCGTCAGGGGCCTGCTGCTGGCTGCGCTGGCGGCGTGGGGCGTTCGCGGCACGCAGCGGACGGTCGCGCTGCTGCGGGAGCCCCGGATCGGTGTCGGTCCGTTGACGGCGTTCGCGGCGGGGACGGACCGGCCGGGCGACCTGTGGCTGGTGCCGCCGGACCTGCAGACGTTCCGGCTGGCCGCGGGGGTGCCGATCCTGGTCGACCACAAGTCGCACCCCTACCGCGACGCCGAGGTCGTCGAGTGGTCTGCCCGGCTTCGGCTGGCGGAGCGGTTCTACGCGGCGACCGACACCACCGCGGCCCGGCGCTCCCTGGCGACGATCACGGCCCGCTATCCTGTGACCCGCGTGGTCGTGCCCGTGGAGGCGACGGCTGCGGTCCCTGCCGACCTGCGCGAGGTGTACCGCGACGCGGCGGCCGCGGTCTACGCTGTCGGTGACCGCTGAGGGAGGGGGGCGCCGGCCCCCGGCACATCGGCCGTCGCCCCCGCCGCGTCGATCCGGTACACTGGACCGTGGATCACGACCAGGAGGTGACCGTGACGATCCCGGCACCGGAAGCACTGGAGCTGCTGCGGGAGGGGAACCGACGCTTCGCCGCAGGCGAGCCGCTGCAAGCCGCGGTCGTCGACCCGTCCCGCCGTGCTGCGCTGGCGGCTGGTCAGGCGCCGCTGGCCGTCGTGCTCGGCTGCGCCGACTCGCGGGTACCGGTGGATCTCGTCTTCGACCGGGGCCCCGGTGACCTGTTCGTCGTCCGCGTCGCCGGCAACGTGGCCGGCCTTTCCCAGATCGGCAGCATCGAGTACGCCGTGGAGCAACTCGGCACGCGACTGGTGGTGGTGCTGGGCCACACCGGCTGCGGTGCGGTGGCGGCCGCAGTGGATGATCTCAGGCGCCCCTCGGCGGACCTGTCACCCGGCCTGCGCTGCGTCCTCGACCAGATCCGCCCGGTCGTGGAGGAGTTGCTCGCGGCGGAGCCCGGACTCGATTCCGGGACGCTGGCGCGGCTGGCCGTCCGGACCAACGTTAGCCTCGCCGTGGATCGGATACGACACGATTCGGGAATCATCGCGCGGCTGATCCGTCAGGACGGTCTGCTCGTCGTGGGGGCCGAATACTCGCTCGTGACGGGGATCGTCGATTTTTTCAACGGTGCGCCGGGAACCGGCTGACAGGCGTGTTCTGCCACCCTCCCGCTGACCGGCACGGTCCCGCTCGCTCCGTCGAGCGGGACCGCGCTCCTGGATCCGTGGGTCAGGCCCGGCAGCGGGCGGCGATGGCCTCGGCCATCTCGGTCGTCGTGGACGAGCCGCCCATGTCGTAGGTGCGGACCTTCCCCTCGGCGAGGACCTCGGCCACGGCCCTGTCCAGCCGTGCCGCCATGTCGGTCTCGCCCAGGTAGTCCAGCATCATCTTGGCCGACAGGATCATGGCCGTGGGGTTGACCTTGTTCATCCCCACGTACTTGGGGGCCGAGCCGTGGGACGGCTCGAACACCGCCAGCTTGTCGCCGATGTTGCCGCTGCAGGCGAACCCCAGGCCGCCCACCAGCTGCGCGCACAGGTCGCTGATGATGTCGCCGAACATGTTCGACGCCACCAGCACCCCGTAGTCCTGGGGATTCTTGACCAGCCACATGCACATGGCGTCGATGTTGGTCTCCCACAGCTCGATGTCGGGGTACTCCCTGGCGATCTTGCGCGCCTCGCGGACCATCAGGCCGCTGGTCTCCCGCACGACGTTGGGCTTCTCGACGACGGTCACGCTCTTGTAGCCGAACTTCTTCGCGTACTCGAACGCGTCGCGGACGATCCGCCGGCAGCCCTCGCGCGTGAAGATCCGCGTGGAGACGGCGATGTCCTCGTTGGCCACGCCCTCCAGCCGGGCCATCTGCGCCGGGTGGGTCTTGGTCATGACGTCGCGGATCTCCTGGGGCAGCGGGTGCCACTCCACGCCCATGTAGAGCCCCTCGGTGTTCTGCCGGAAGACCACCAGGTCCAGGTCGTCGCGGTAGTTCAGGGGGTTGCCCGGGTACGCCTTGCAGGGGCGCAGGTTCGTCCGCAGGTCGAACTCCTGCCGCAGGCGGACGATGGGGCTGCGGTAGACCAGTCCCTTGCCCTGCAGCTCGGGGACCAGTTCCTGCTCGGCCTCCTCCTTGGGCTTGCTGGTAATTGCGCCGAACAGGGCGGCGTCCACCGTGCCGAGCATCTCGATGGTCCGGTCGGGAAGGGGATTCCCCTCGGTCCGCCAGAACTCCCAGCCGATGTCGCCGGGGACGTACTCGGCGTCGAAGTCCAGGGCGTCCAGGACGATGCGGGTGGCGTCCATGACGTCGACACCGACGCCGTCGCCGGGCAGCCAGCCGATCCGGTACTTGGCCATGCTTGAGTCACCTCCGTCGCGAGTGGGCGGCGGGCGCGCAGGGGGCGCGCCGGTTCTGTGGTGTCAAAGATACACGCCCTGTGCGGGCCGGAAAGAGCGGATTCCGCGATCCGGTCAGGAACGCGCGCCGGGCACCGGCGGCGGGGGAGCGGTTTTCTCCCGCAGCTCCTCCAGCAGGGCGCGCATCCGTGGCGAGTGCGCGCCCTGCACGTTGCGATGGTGCAACCTGTGGTTGACGTGCAGGCTGACCGCCACCAGCAGCGCGGGCAGCAGGACCGGCACCCAGCGCTTGCGGGGATGGCGGTCCAGCAGACGCATGCAGCCGGTGACGCCGGCGGCCAGGACGACGCAGAAGCCCACCGATGCCGTGTACAGGTACTGGATGTTGAGCCACTCGGTGGGCGGGGAGATGAGGGCGAACGGCAGGATCGTCAGGTAGGTCCAGGCCAGGAAGAAGCGCAGGGGGCGACTGCCGAAGACGAAGCCGAAGAAGCTGAACGAGACGATCGTCAGCGAGACCAGGGAGCGGATGACCACCCGCCAGTCGTAGAGGAACTTGACGACGGCGTTGGCGGACTGCAGCAGGTCGCTGGTCTGCAGGGGGAAGACCATCAGGTTCAGGTACCGGAAGATGTTCTTGATGGAGAGCCAGGTCAGGCCCAGGGCACCCTCCGGATGGTCGAAGTGGATGGGCGGCTCCCGGAACCCCCACAGCCGCTGGGCGATGGCGAACCCGGCGCCGATGGCCACCAGGACCCAGAGGTTGTTCGACAGGACCTCGCGCCGCCCCCGCTGATGGTAGAAGAACAGCTTGTAGGCCAGCAGGCAGAGCAGGATCGACAGGGAGGCGGGGCGCGTCAGGCCCGCCAGCAGGTAGACCGCCAGGGCCAGCAGGAACCAGCGGGAGGTCAACCGGCCGCCGTGGTGGAAGTCGTCGCGGATCAGACCGAACAGGACGACCAGGTAGAAGAAGGTCAGCAGCAGCGGTTCCGTGCCGTTGATGCTCATCAGCGGCTTGCTGTAGTGGCCCACCCCGAGGACGAAGAGCAGGGCTGCGGGCAGCGCCATCCCCTCGCCGGCGAACAGCATGTTGACCAGCAGGTAGACCATCATGCCGTTGCAGGCGTGCAGGAAGATGTTGACGGCGTAGTATCCGGCGGGATCCAGGTGGAACAGCCGGTACTCGAGCAGGAAGACGAGCTGCAGCAGGGGCTGGCTGAAGTAGGCCCCGATGTGATGCCGCATGGCGGCGAAATGGGTCGAGAGCCGGTGGGTGTCGTAGAGGACCTCGACGTCGACCGGGTTGGAGATGGGAGCCGACAGCAGCTGACGGTAGGCCAGCAGCGCCACCGCCTGCAGCAGCAGGAAAGCGAGGACCGTTCTTGCGTATCGGTTCATCTCCTTCATCCCGGTTCCGCTCCCCCACGACAAGCAGGACGCGGGAACGCTCGCTTCCCGCGGGAAGATGGCATATGATGGCTGCGGCGTCGACCGGCAACTCGTCACCCCAAGTCATCGGCAGGTCCGCGTCGTGCCTTACGTTTCCCGCGGCGGCGAGAAGCTCGCCCATGCCCTGGACCATTTCGCGATCGATCCCGCGGGTCGGATCTGCGCCGACCTGGGCTGCAGCACCGGCGGGTTCACCGACGTCCTGCTGCGGCGGGGGGCCCGGCGGGTCCATGCCGTCGACACGGCCTACGGCGTGCTGGACTGGCAGCTGCGCAACGACCCGCGTGTCGTCGTCCACGAGCGGACCAACGCGCTCCACGTGGCCCTGCCCGAGCCGTGTTCACTGGTCGTCATCGACGCCGGGTGGACGCGGCAGCAGCGGATCGTGGCCCATGCGCTGACCCTGCTGGAGGCGGGTGGGGAGATCGTCTCCCTGGTCAAGCCCCACTACGAGGCGCCCCGCCGCTGGTTGCGCGGCGGCCGGCTCCCGGACGACCGTCTCGCGGAGGTCCTGGCCGCGGTCCTGGACCGGCTGCGGGAGCTGCCGCTGGAGATCAGTGGCACGGTTCTCTCTCCCCTGCGCGGGGGCAAGGGGGGAAACCGGGAGTACCTGATCCACCTGAAAGGGCGGACGGAACCGCCGAGCGAGGAGACCCATGAGGACTGAGTTACCGCGCGCAGCGATGGCCGGAGTCCTGCTCTGCCTGTCCGTCGCCGTCCCCGTCCTGGCCACCCCAGCCGCACCGGCCAAGCCGTACGGGCAACTCGTCGCCGAGATCGTGGCCTTCCTGGAGAGCGATGTCGGGATCGGCGGGATCCGCACCAACGACAACGATCCCGATGGATATCCCGTCCCCCCCTACTTCTATCACTACGGGATCCGGGACAACAACAATCTCTGGAGCAGCGTGCTGGGTTATCCCGGTTTCCGCTCGGTCAGCTATCCCGCCTTCACGGCCAGCGTGGCCATCGACGCCTTCCTGGCGGCGTGGGTCTACCTGGGCGACGCCGAGGCACTGGCGCGCGCCCGCCAGTTCGCCGACTGGGTCCTGGAGCATCGCACCCCCCCGACGGATCTCTACGGCAACCTCCCGTACAGCACCCAGACCGACGGTGTCATGGGCGGCGGTTGGGACGGCGAGGCCATCATGCCGGACAAGGCTGCCATGTTCGGCCGCCGTCTGGTGGCCCTGTTCGATGCCACGGGCGACTCCCTCTACTGGCAGGGGGCCCTGGAGATCGCCGCCACCCTGGCCGCGACCCAGATCGACACCGGTGGCGTCGACCAGGTGGGCCGATGGCCGTTCCGGGTCCGGCCCGGCGACGGGCTGGTGACGCAGGACTACACCAGCCACCTCATGCCCCACGTCCGTTTCCTGGAGACGATGGGGGAGCGGACGGGCACGGTGGCATGGAAGGCGGCGGCGCAGCGGGCATGGCAGTGGTTGCTGGCCAACCCGTGCAACCCCGCCAGCCCCGACTACATGCGCTGGGAGGCTTTCTACGAGGACCAGTCTCCCGAGCAGCAGACCGGCCTGGGCGACCACTACTCGGCCAACGAGATGATCGTCGAGCTGCTGCACCGCCGCCCCGACGGCTGGCAGCAGATGGCGCACGACATCGCCGACTGGATCATGGATCGTTACCTCATCGACACGCCGGGGACGAACCTCGGCGACTACTACCCGTGCACCTACGAGTGGACCGGGTGGATGGAGGCGACCTTCGCTTCGACCCTCCAGTTCGCCCGCACCTGCCTGTTGCTGGACCGGGAGCTGGCCGGCGATCCCCTGCACGACCCCGCCTGGTATCCGCTCGCGCTGGACATGGCGCTGGTGGCGAGCTGGGGCCAGAACGACCGCGACGTCGCCCAGGACGGGCGGATGTTCACGTCGGTCCGTGACATCCCGGGTTTCGTCACGGACATGAGCTGGTACGAGCAGAACTTCAACACGGTCAAGTACCTGCTGGAGATGATGGCCCTGGAGCCGTCCCTGGCGCCGCAGGGGGAGGGCCATCTGCTGGACGCTGTGGAGCCGTTGACGTCGATCGCCTATCCCGATACCGCCGGCGTGGTCGTCCGCTACACCGTCCGTGGCGGGTCGGGGCGTGAGCTGCTGAAACTGGCGGCGCCGCCGGTCGCGGTCCTCGCGGCGGGCACGCCCCTGCCGGTGATCGCCACCGGCGACACCCTGGCGACCGACGGCTGGAGCTGGGATCCGACCAGCTCGCTGCTGGAGATCCATCACTCGGCCGACCCCGTGGAGGTCCTCCGCGGGGCGACCGGTGCCGGCGACCACTCGCCGAAGCTGCCGCGGCTGACGGACCTGGGAGGGGGGCGACTCCGCCTGGAGCTGGGCGGTCCGTCGCCCGTCACCGTCGACGTCCACGACCTGCGCGGCCGCCTGGTGCGCCGTCTGGCCCGGGAGCGGCTGCTCCCTGCCGGGGTCCACCTGTTGACCTGGGACGGGCGCGACGACGCCGGCAGGCGCTGTGGTGCCGGGACCTACCTGGTGGCCGTCCGGACCGGGGACAGGCGTGTCGCCGGCCGGGTCGTCCTTGTCCGCTGAGGGACCGTCCGTTTTCCTGACCGTTGGAGGAACGAGCAATGCCGTCTCACCGCAGTCCGTTCCGGCTCTCGCCGGCCGCCCTGTTCTTCACGATCGCCCTGCTGTTTCTCCTGCCGCTCCTGGGAGGGTGCCGCGGGAGCGGGGAGGCGACCCGGCACCTGCCCCAGGAGGGCGACGGCCCCTGGAACCTGACCCTGTTCCACGTCAACGACATCCATGCCGCCTTCCTGCCCGAGCCGGCCCGCTGGCGCGACGATCACGCCCCGGTGGGCGGTCTGGTCGCCCTGGCCTCCCGCCTGGCGGAGGAGCGTCGCACCGCGCCCGCCTCGCTGCTGCTGGACGCCGGCGACTTCATGACCGGCAACCCCGTCTGCGACATGGTCGTCGACGGGGTCGCCGGCGGCGGGCTGATCGACATGCTGAACCTGGTCGGTTTCGACGCCGACGTCGTCGGCAACCACGACTTCGACAAGGGGCGCGCGAACGCCCGCAAGCTGGCGGATCGCGCCGACTTCCCCGTGATGGCCCTGGACATCGTCGACGAGCAGGGGGAGCCGGCGTTTCCGGCCCGGCCGCCGATCCTCCACCGCGGCGGCCTGGACATCGGCGTCATCGGCGTCTCCTGCGCCGACCTGTTCGACGTGACCGCCGACGTGCGGGTCGCCGGCCTGCGCCTGCTCGACCAGGAGGAGGTGGTCCGGCGCTGGGCGCGGGAGCTTGACCCGGAGACGGACCTGCTGGTCCTGATCACCCACAACGGGGTCGACCGGGACACGGTCCTGGCCCGCCGCCTGGCCGGCTCGGGGATCGACGTCATCGTGGGCGGCCACTCCCATACCCGGATCGAGCCGCCCCTGCTGATCGGCGAGATCCTCGTCGTCCAGGCCGGCTCGAAGCTGAAGAACCTGGGCCGGCTGGACCTGCGCGTCGAGGACGACCGTGTCGTCGCCTATCGCGGTCGCCTGATCCCCCTGCTGGCCGAGGGCGCCCACGCCGATCCCGGGCTGGAACGGCTCGTGGCCCACTACGCCGCGCGGGTCGACAGCGAGTACGGCCGGCCCATCGGCACCCTGGCCGTCCCCTGGCGGCGCGACCGCCGCGCCGAGAGCAACGTCGGCGACTGGCTCTGCGACCGCCTGCGCGAGGCGGCCGGGGCAGATGTCGCCCTGCTCAACAGCGGCACGATCCGCCGCAGCCTCGATCCCGGACCCGTGACGAAGCTGGACATCTACAGGATGCTCCCGTTCGAGAACACCCTGGTGACCTTCCGGGCCACCGGCAAGCAGCTCCGGCACATCCTGCTGACCAACGCCCGGGCGGCCGAGAGCGACCACCACGGCATCCTCCAGGTCTCCGGCCTGCGCTATGCCTACACGGTCCGCGGCGGCGAGGTGGAGCTCCTCGAGGTGACCGTCGGGGGGCAACCTCTCGACCCCGCGCGCGTCTATACGGTGGCCTGTCCCGACTACGTCGTCATGCAGGCCGACGTCTACCTGGACATCCCGCAGCCGGAGACGACATACAGCGGCCGGACGGTCCTGGAGGCGATCTACGACGCCGTCGCGGCGGTCGGGACGATCACGGGCGGAACCGACGGGCGGATCTCCCGCCGCTGAACCTCCCCGCGTCGACGGGCGCGGAATCACCACCACCGGCTGCGGCCGGCAGCGAGAGAGGACGTGACGATGGCACACGAGATCGACTACCGGATCGTCGGCGACGACATGCAGGCCGTCATCGTGGAGCTGGATCCCGGCGAGGCCGTCCAGGCCGAGGCCGGCGCCATGCTCTTCATGGAGCCGGGCGTGGAGATGAACACCGGCACCGGCGGCGGCCTGATGGCCGGCCTCAAGCGAGCCATCACCGGCGAGAGCTTCTTCATCACCACGTTCAAGCACACCGGCCAGGGCAAGTCGCACGTGGCCTTCGCCGCCCCCTACCCCGGCCGGATCGTCCCGCTGCCCCTGGACGAGATGGGCGGCTCGATGCTCTGCCAGAAGGACGCCTTCCTCTGCTGCGCCTACGGCATCGACATCGGCGTCGCCTTCACCAAGCGCCTGGGCGCCGGGCTGTTCGGCGGCGAGGGGTTCATCCTGCAGAAGCTCACCGGCGACGGGCTGGCCTTCTGCCACGCCGGCGGCGCGATCATGGAGCGCCGGCTGGAGCCGGGGGAGACCCTGCGCCTGGACACCGGCTGCCTGGTGGCCTTCCAGGCCACGGTCGACTACGACATCAAGTTCGTCGGCGGGTTCAAGAACGCCCTGTTCGGCGGCGAGGGGCTGTTCTTCGCCACGCTGACCGGTCCCGGTCTGGTCTACCTGCAGACCCTGCCCTTCAGCCGCCTGGCAGACCGGATCCTCGGCGCCCTGGGCCGCAACAGGGGCGAGCACCGCGGCGCCGGCGGTCTGCTGGGCAAGAAGGGGATCCTGGGGGATCTGATCAGCGGGGATTGAGCGGCATCGGGGAGTCGAGGGAGCGGGCTCTTGAACACAGGGGCCCGTTCATGTTATCTTGTGATGGTTCTTGATCACAGATTCCATCAAAGGGAAGATGCCGATGAGTCGGTCGCTACGGTGCTGTCTGCTGGCGCTGTTCCTGTCGATCCCCCTGGCCGCCGCCGCCCAGTCGGTCGTCGTCTCCGTTCGCGCCGTCACCGACGAGCACGACTCCGGCATCCACCTGTTCGGCTTCCACGACGACGCCCTACTCGGCATCGACGACTACGACGTCCCCGAACCGCCCCTGCCGCCCTCGGGCTACCTGGCCCTGGCCTTCACGATGGACCTGCCCGACGTCCCGCTGCCCAACCGCTGGCGCAACGAGCTGCGGCCGTCGATGATCTTCGAGGACCAGGCCGAGACGTGGCATCTGCTGGTCGACACGGACGAGACGGGATACCTGCTGCTGCTGTTCGACGTGCCGGAGGGGGCCCAGTACCCCTTGGCCCTGGAGATCGCCTCGGAGACCCGCGGCGGCGAGCGGCACGACATCCCCGCCGAGGTTCTCTGGCCCATCACCGATCATCACATGGAGCTGCTGCTGACCCTGACCTCCAGTGTCGCCATCCCCGACGAAAGGGCGAGCTGGAGCGGGATCAAGGCGCTCTTCGGACCGTGACGAATATCACGGATGTTTAAGCAAAGCCAAAATGTCCCCTTAACTGCAAAGCCAAAATGTCCCCTCA
>CAYTEO010000068.1:0-10692 GCA_964436825.1 uncultured Fibrobacteraceae bacterium
GTGGTGTTCGTCCCGCCGTTGGTGAGGACGAATGTGTGGTTGTTCCCGGACGGGCCCGTGGTTTCAGCATCGTCATCACTGCAGCCGACAAGAACAGAAACAGCCATCAGGGCGACCAGCACTGCCCCAAGGACCGGGTGCCGCTGAAACATGGCCCACCTCCCACCGGTTATTTGTCGGATCCGCTGAATCTACTGGTGTCGTACAGGCTCTTGCAGGTCGCGTCAAGCCGAATATCCCTGCTGGATTTTCCCCATCTGTCCCGGTGGTTGCCCTCGCACGAATGGCAGCGGCGCCTGTCCGGTGTCCGGATTGCCACGCCGGTGCCCGGCAAGAGGGGACGGACCATGGGCACGGGCGGCAGAGGATCGCGGCTGCTGGATCGACGTGCACGAAAAGAGGCCCCGGTCTCGCGACCGGGGCCTCTTCGATATTGGTAGCGGGGGCAGGATTTGAACCTGCGACCTTTGGGTTATGAGCCCAACGAGCTACCAGACTGCTCCACCCCGCACCCAGTTCGTTCAGGCGGGGGCGAATATAGTCAGCATCCCCCGACCTGTCAAGGAGCCGCGTCCGGTGGCGGGAGAGAGGTCGGCGGCCTGGTCTCACCGGACGTGGGGCCGATGCCCCGCTCGCCGTCCACCGGCACCGGCTCGACGATCTCCAGGACCTGCTCGTCGGGACGACGCAGGTTGTACTGCTCCCGAGCGATCTTCTCCAGCAGGAAGGGATCGTGCTGGATCGCCTCGACCTGCCGGGCCAGGGCCTGTTCCTGCTGCCGCAGGCGGCCGACCTCCTCCTCCAGTCGCCGCTGCTCCCGCCCCAGGCGCCAGTAGACCGGCAGGCTGTTCTCGCCGGTCAGCAGGCTGACGCCGCTGCCGCCCACGACGACCACCGCGAGCCACGTCCACGGACTGCCGACCAGGCGGCGCCAGACGGTCCTGGGGTGGGGGCCACGATGCGACAACGCCTTCCTCCTTGAAGCCGTGTCGGTACGGGGCGCGGCGAAGCGGAGCCGCCGCGCCGCCGCTCAGGTCAGGTTGTAGAAGCAGCCGACGCCCGGGTAGACGGCCAGGTCGCCCAGCTCCTCCTCGATCCGCAGCAGCTCGTTGTACTTGGCGATCCGCTCGCTGCGGCAGATCGAGCCCGTCTTGATCTGCCCGGCGTTGGTCGCCACCACGAGGCTGGCGATGGTCGTGTCCTCGGTCTCGCCGCTGCGGTGGCTGACCACGCAGGTCCAGCCGGCCCGCTTGGCGATCTCCATCGTCTCGAGGGTCTCGGTCAGCGTCCCGATCTGGTTCAGCTTGATCAGGATGCTGTTGGCGCAGCCCCGGGCGATCCCCTCGCGCAGCCGCTCGGGGTTGGTGACGAAGATGTCGTCGCCCACGATCTGGACCCGGTCGCCCAGGGCCTGGTTCATGGCGGCGAAACCGTCCCAGTCGTTCTCGTCCAGGCCGTCCTCGATGGACAGGATGGGGTAGTCGCCGACGAGCTGCTCGTAGAACCTGATCAGGCGCTCCCCGTCCCAGGGCTTGTCGTCCTCGGCGCGCAGGTGGTAGCCCTCCTCGTCGAAGAAGGCGCTGGCGGCGGCGTCGATGGCCAGGCCGATCTCCTCGCCGGGCCTGTAGCCGGCCCGCTCGATGGCCGCCACGATGACGTCCAGGGCCTCCCGGTTGCTGCCCAGGTCGGGCGCGAAGCCGCCCTCGTCGCCCACGCCGGTGGACAGGCCCTTCTCCTTCAGGACCGCCTTGAGGGTGTGGAAGACCTCCGAGCCCATGCGCAGCGCGTCGGAGAAGGACCCCGCTCCCACCGGCATGATCATGAACTCCTGGATGTCGACGTTGTTGTCGGCGTGGCTGCCGCCGTTGAGGATGTTCATCATCGGCACCGGCAGGGTCCTGGCGGCCGTGCCGCCGATGTACTGGTGCAGGGGCAGGCCGACGGAGATCGACGCGGCCCGGGCGACGGCCAGCGAGACGCCCAGGATGGCGTTGGCGCCCAGCTTGGCCTTGTTGGGCGTGCCGTCGAGCTCGCAGAGAATCCGGTCGACCAGGACCTGGTCGGTGGCGTCGATGTCGACCAGCTCGGGGGCGATGGTCTCCTCCACGTTGTGCACGGCCTGCAGGACGCCCTTGCCCAGGTAGCGGTGCTTGTCCCCGTCGCGCAGCTCGACGGCCTCGTGCTCGCCGGTCGAGGCGCCGCTGGGGACGGCGGCCCGGCCCAGGGTGCCGTCCTCGAGCAGGACGTCCACCTCGACGGTGGGATTGCCACGGGAATCCAGGATCTCGCGCGCGTGGATCGCTTCGATGAAGGACATGTCGCTCGCCTCGTCGGTTGCAGGAAAAGACCGCCGGAACGGCCGGTCGTGAGTCGTGACGCATACGGAGTGGAGTCTAGGTCCGGGGACCACCCCTGTCAACCGCCGCGCGGCGACGGGATGCGGGTTGACCGCCGCCGTGGGGGATCCTACGGTTCCCCGGTCGCCCCGGTGGGGGCGGTGGCCGCACGCGGGAGGAGAACCGTTGTTCGACAGGCGCGAGGACCTGGCACTGGTGCGTCGCTGCAAGCGGGGGGAGGAGGCGGCCTTCACCGACCTGCTGGCCCGCTACCGGCGTGCCGTCTACGGCCTCTGCCTGCGGATGGTCCGCGACCGGGAGGACGCGCGGGACCTGGCCCAGGAGGTCTTCATCAAGGTCTTCTCCCTGCTGGACCGCTACGACGAGCAGTACGCCTTCTCCAGCTGGCTGTTCCGCATCGCGACGAACCACTGCATCGACCACCTGCGGCGCAACCGGCTGCGCTTCCTGTCGCTGGACGGGGTGACCGGTCCCGACGGGGAGGCCCGGGAACTGCCGATCCCCGATCGCCGCCCCCTGCCGGACCGGGAACTGGCCGGCCGGGAGGCCGTGGAGAAGGTGGACGAGGTCGTCGCCGACCTGCCGCCCCACTACCGGCTGGTGATCCAGCTGCGGCACGTGGAGGGGATGTCCTACGAGCAGATCGCCGAGGTGCTCGACCTGCCCCTGGGGACGGTGAAGGCCCGGATCCACCGGGCGCGGGCCCGGATCCAGGAGCTGCTGGCGCGGCGGGGCTACGACATCGGCTGAACCGCCCGGTGGCGGCCGGCGCGGCGGCGATCTTTTCCTGCAACCTCGGTCCGCGCCCTGCGTAAGGCCGGGGGGAAGCGGGGGGCGACACGCGACCGGGCATGGCGTCCGGGACGCGACAACAGGAGGACGGCGGTGATGATCCCATGCCGTGACGTCAGGGCCCGGCTCCAGGACTACGTGGACGACCAGCTGCCGCGGCGCAGTGCCATGGCCGTCTACCTGCACCTGCAGGAGTGCGACGGCTGCGCCGCCGAGGAGCGACGCCTGCGTCGGCTCATCGACGCCCTGGCCGCCCTGCCCCAGCCGGAGCCGCCGGCCGACTTCGACGCCCGGATCCTGGCCTCGCTCCCGCTGGAGCACTACCGGGAGATGGCCGACCTGCGCCGCCCCCGGGTCGCCGTCCTGCTGGAGCCCGAGTTCCTGCCCGCCTGGCTGCGCGCTCCCCTGCTGCGCGGGGCGGGCATCGCCGCCGCGGCGGCGGGGCTGCTGGTCGCCGCCCTGGGCGGCGGCGCGGAATGGCGCTGGGCCGTTGTCGGTCTCGTTCCCGAGTTGCTGGTGCGCCTGCAGGCGCTCGGCAGGAGGTTCCATGTCGGCGAACCGCAGCATCACTCCTCGTCGTGAGGGTACCGCCGCCGCGCGGTTCCTGCCGGCCGGTACCGGTCGGCGGCGCAGTGCCGCGCTGACGGTGCTGCTGGCGTGCGTCCTGCTGGCCGGGCCGTGGGGCACCGCCGCGGCCGGGACCGTCGACGAGCTGGCCGATTCCCTGCGCCAGGAGATCGAACACCGCCTGCTGCGAGTGACCGAGCTGCGCGACTCCCTCGTCGCGAGCAGGAACTCGACCGCCGACTCGCTGGATCTCGACGAGGCCCTGGCGGGGCTGGAGGACGTCGTCCAGGAACTGTCGGAGCAGGTCAGGGACCTGGACCTGCAGATCGACGAGCGGTCGATCCTGCTCTCCGGTCCCAGCGGCCGCATCCACATCGAGTTCCCCGAGGAGTGGGGACGCAAGGTCTCCGAGAGCCTCGGCGCCCTGACGTCGTCGCTGCTGGCGGAGATCCCGGCCGACAGCCTCCGCAAGGGGATCCGCGCCCTCGAGCAACAGGCCCGCGAGATCGGCCGCCGGCTCCAGGCCCGCGAGCAGAAGGACACACCGCGGGTCGTGGGGGATGACCTGGTCCGTACCGGCGGCAGTGCCAGGCTGGCGGCGGACGAGCGGCTGACCGGCGACCTGGTGGTCCTGATGGGTGACGCCGACGTGGATGGCACCATCGACGGAGACGCCATCGTCATCGGGGGGGATCTCCGCCTCGGGCCCAACGCCCGGGTGGGGGGGGATGTCGTCGTCGTCATCGGTTCCCTGGAGCGTGACACCGCTGCCGAGGTCGACGGCAGTGTCGTCGTCGTCATGGGGCGCCACGGCCCGAAGCTCGCCCTGGGCTGTGCGCGTCCTTTCGCCTCCCTGTTCGACCTGGCGTTCCAGCTCGCGTTCCTGCTGGTGGCGGCGCTGCTGGTCTGGCTCGTCCTGCTGCTGCTGCCCTCGGAACGCCTGCGCTCCGTCGAGGCGGCTCTCTCCCGCTCGCCGGGCGGTGCGGTGGGGATCGGCCTGCTCTGGGTCTTCCTGGGTCACGTGCCGCTGCTGCTGGTCGTCGCCGTCCTGGTCCTGACGATCATCGGCATCCCGTTGGCCCTGCTGCTCCTGCTGGCCTACGTCATGTTCGGGCTGGTGGCGCTCGCCGTCGTGGCCCGTCTGCTGGGCCGGCGTCTCTGTCTCGGCCGCTGCACCACCGCTGCCGACGCGTCCTGGCTCGTCCTGCCGGGCCTGCTGGTGCTGGCCCTGCCGACCCTCCTGGCGGGGCTGCTGGGGCTGATCGGTGCCGCCGACCAGGCCCGGGGATTCTACTGGTTGGCGATGGCCGTCCAGCTGCTGGTCTACGCCGCCGGCAGCGGGGCCATCTTCCGCAGCCGCTTCGGCACCCGCTGATCCCACCTGTCTCGCTGTTGCCCGTGTGGGGAAGATTCCCCGCCCGTGATGGGTGAAATCACCCGATCCGTTGCCTGTCACGCTCCTTCCCGCCGGCGGGCGTCTTCTCTTGATTGCCACAACTCGTTGTGATACAATGTGAACGATGGCTGCTGGGGAATCCTGCCCGCCAGGGGCGGGAGGAACCGGCCAGCGGCACGATCCCTGCGGGATCCCCGGACGAGCACGGCAGCAGAGACCCGTGACGGTGGATCAGGGATCAGGAGGGACCGGGATGGTGCGACAGGGACGAGGATGGATGGTGACGGTGCTGTGGGCGCTGCTGTGCCTGCTGCTGGGCGCGGTGTCCGGCCACGCCGCCGTGACGGTCGAGGCCCCCACCGGGATCCGCGCCGTCATCCACGGGCCCGACGACCTGGCACCCTACCTCCACCTGCGGGACGGTTCCCTCTGGCTCGAGCATCCGCGCTGGGGGACGGTGGAACTGCTGACCGGGGTCGACGATCCCCGGCTGCCCCGCCGTGACGTCACCGCCTTCGTTCCCCTGCCCGCGGACGGCGTGGCCGCCGCGCTGCGGGAGGTGCGGGGAATCTCGCCCAGTGTCGAGGTCGATGTCCTGCTGCTGCCCTCCCTGCCGGCCGCCACCCTCGGCAGCTTCGCCCGCCGCGACGTCGTCTTCCTGGCACCGGCCCTGGACCGGGCGTCGACGACCGACGTTGCCTGGGTGACGACCCACGAGCTGGGCCATGTCCTGACCTGGGCCTACTTCGATCCCCGTCCGGATCTCTGGCGGCGCTACATGGACCTGCGGGGTCTGGACCCGGTCCGCAACGGTCCCGACGCCCCCCATGCCGAGCGGGCGCGCGAGATCCTCGCCGAGGACATCCGCTCCCTCTTCGGAGGGCCGATCGCCTCGGCGGTGGCCATCGAGAACCACGCCCTGGCCGGGCCCGACGAGGTGGACGGTCTGGAGGCGTTCCTGGCGACCGCCCTCGCCGGTCCAGTGGCCGTGCCGACGACTTGGCACGCCCGCGTCTTCCCCAATCCCTGCAACCCCGGCGCGACGATCGAGGCGCGGCTCGACGGTCCCGCCGCCGCCGGCGACCTCGCCGGCACGGCCACGGTCGAACTCTACGACACCGCCGGCCGGCACCTGCGGACCATCCCCGCCGACGCGTTCGCCAACCAGCGGGCCCTGTTCCGCTGGGACGGGCGGGACGACGGCGGCACGTCCGTCGCCTCGGGGACCTACCTGTTCCGCGTACGGTGGCAGGGGGGCAGCGCGACCGGGCGCCTGCTGCTGGTCAAGTGACATCGTCCCCTCGCCCGCGGCGGTCGTACATCCCTCCACCCGGAGGTGCACGTTGAAGGTCTCCCTGCACGACTGTCTGCTGCCCGGGCTGCTGCTGGTCGGTCTCGTCGTGTCCGCCGGCGCCGCCGCCGGGGAACGGCCGTCGGCGGGGCCGGTCGTGGCCGCCTTCGCCAGGGTCGATTCCCTGGCCCGGGCCGGGGACTGGGAAGTGGCCGTCGCGGAGGGGACGGTCCTGCTCGCCGACCCCCGCCTCCCCGACGAGCTGCTCTGGCGGCTCCACCAGATCGTCGGTCTCGGTTGTCGCCGGCTGGACAGGCAACCGGAGGCCCTCGACCACCTCGAGAAGGCGGTCCTCTGGGGACCTTCCGTCCCCGAGAACCACCGCAACCTGGCGTCGTTGCTGATGGCGATGGGACGCCGGGGACGTGCACTCTCCGAGTATCGCGAGGCCTGCGACCTGGCGCCGGACGACCCGGTCGGCTGGGTCGAGCTGGCCCACGCCCGGATGGACCTGGGACTGCTGCGCGAGGCCGGAGAGGCCCTCGACCGGGCCCGCGCCCTGGCACCGGATGCCCCCGCGGTCAACAGGGCCCTGGTCCGCTGGCTGCAGCGGCAGGGACGGGAGGCGGAGACGGAACGTCCCCTGCGGCTGCTGCTGGCGATCGCTCCCGACCGGTCGGTCCGCCGCGAGCTGGCCCTGGTCCTGCTCCACACGGGCCGGCCCGACCAGGCGCGGGATCTCTACGCGGGCGCCGACAGGGACACCCTCGGCGGGACCGAGCAGCGGATCCTGCTTGAGGCCGACAGGGCCCTGGCGGATCCCGGATGGGCCCTGCAGCTGGCGCTGCGGGTGCGGACGGGGCAGGGCGCCGGGCCGACGGATCCCGACTTCTGGGCGACCGCGGCGCTGCTGTGCCACGAGACGGGCCACACCGCGGAAAGTCTCCTGCTGTGGGACAGGGCCATCGCCCTCGCACCGGACGACACCCTCTACCGCCACGACCGCGATGTCGTCGCCCGGGAGCTGGTCCGACAGGACCGGTGAGGGAAGGCCTTCCCGTTGCCCTCGGCCTCCCGGGACCGTACCTTGGCAGGCATGTTCACCGACACCAGTCGCTACCGTCCGCCACGGACGGCGCAACGCCGCGCCGTCGCGCTGGTCCTGCTGGCGTTGCTGGGGGGCTGCACGGCCACCGACCGCCATGCCGCCGCGCCGGGAAACCTGCGCGGCAGCTGGACGACGTTGCCGGTGCGTGAGGTCCCTCCCCCCGAGGCCCCGTGGCGTCCCTGCCTGCCATCGGCATGCCGGGCATCCGACCCCGAACCGCTCCCGCCCCGTGTCCGTCGCGCCCTCGACGAGGCCGAGGAGCTGCTGGGATACGGCGAGGGCGGCGATGCCATCGTCGTGCTGGAACTGGCCCTGCAGGCGGAGAAGAATCCACCGGCCACGCTCCTGATCGACCTGGCCCAGCTCTACGTCCTGGCCGGCCAGGGAGAGCCCTCCCTCGTGCCGCGCGAGGGACCGGCGGCGGACACCGGTTCCTGGCCCGAGAACCGCCGTCGCTTCCTGGCCCGCGCACGCCGCCTGCTGCGGCGGGCCCTGGAGGCGCGCCCCGACGACGCCGCCATCGTCTACCTGCTGGCCGACGCGGCCCGGGCGGCAGGCCGGCAGGCCGCCGCCGACAGCCTCTGGCAGGAGGCGCTGCAGCGCTGTCCCTACCGGTCCAGCATGGCGATCCTGTCGCGGCGGCAGGAGCTGTCGGTCCATCCCCCGCGGCAGGGGGAGGGGGTCTCACCGGTCTATCCCCCCGCGGCGGCGCGCGAGGGAGTGACCGGGGAGGTCGATCTCGATCTGCTCGTCGCCCCCGATGGCACCGTCCGTCAGGTCGACATCGTCGCCAGCCCCGACGGACGGCTCTCCCGCGCGGCGGCGGCCGCCTTCCGGGGCGCCCGCTGCGAACCGGGACGGATCGGGAAGTACCCCGTCTGGAGCTGGCTGCGGGCCGGTGTCGTATTCCGGTGAAGTCCGCCGCCGGCGGATGACCGGTTGATTAACGACGGTCGAGGGCCTTATCTTATCCAGGCTCAACGCCCGGCCGTGACGAGACTGGAACCGATCCCGTCGTCCGCGTCCGTGGGATCGCGCCCCTCTGGAGGTACGTGTTGAATCGCCACCTTTCCCTGCGCCTGGCGCTACCGGTCCTGGTCGTCACGGCGACGATCCTGATCGGTTATGGCTGCACGGTTCGTCCCGACATCGCCGAGACGCTCGATGTCACGGGCAACCACTCGACCGGCGACCTGGTGATGGTGACCGCCGACACCTCGAAGGACGGTTACCAGTACCTGGAGCCGCAGATGTCGCCCGACCAGACCCGGATCGTCTTTTCCCTCGACTGGAACGCCCTGCCCCCGCCGGGACACCCGCCCGACGTGCCGCCCATGATCCGGCAGCTCGCCATCATCCCGGTCCAGGAACAGAGACGGCCGCAGTTGAGCCTGAGTGAAGAGGGGGCTCACCTCATCCGTTTCCGGCCCATCACCTACATCATCGCCGGCAATGCCCAGCTGCTGGATCCCGAGCAAGACCTCCAGAAGGGCTCCCCCGTCTGGATCGACGCCGACAACATCCTGTTCTGGATGGAGACGCCCCGTGGCGCGCGGCTGTTTCGCGCCAACGTCCCCCAGAACTACGACGAGTCGAGTCTGCTCGTAGCCGAGCCTGTCTACCGCGAGCCCGACGACGACAGCAGCAGTGGGTTGAACTGGGAAGACTACTCCCCCGCAGTCTCGCCCGACGGACGGTGGGTCGTCTTCAGCCGGTTCGGCTACGTCAACCTGGACTCCCTCAACACGATCACGCAGCAGTCGCTGTGGGTCTGCGCCATGCCCGAGGCGGGCGAGCTGAGCCCCCTGGCCTTTCCCGTCACGAGCGGGGCCGCCATCTGCGACGCTCCCAGCTGGTCGCCGGACGGGCGCAAGATCGTCTTCCACGCCACGCTCGACCTGATCGACCAGAACGACTACTACTCCCAGGAGCTGTTCACCATCGACTTCGACACCACGGGCGTGGCGGCGAACGGACACCCGACCCTGAACAACAACCTCGACCGGCTCACCTACTCCGAGCCCGATGCCGGCAGCAACGTCAAGATCCGCAACACGGATCCCGTCTACTCGGCCGACGGACTGATCATCGCCTTCGTCTCCGACCGCCGCGTCCCGACGATCACCCTCCGGGAGAGGAACATCTGGTACATCCCGTCCGACGGCAGCCTGGCGCCGCGACTGCTCTTCTTCTCCCGCTCCGACGACGTCGATCCCTCCTTCACGGGCCGTCCCGGAAGGGAGCTGCTGCTTTCCAGCGCGATGGGCTTCCCCACCGAGCTGCTGGACGAGATCTGGCAGGAGACGGCGGACTCGCTCCAGGCCCAGCATCCCGACTGGCCGCTACCGCTGGTGGAACAGGGCGCCAACGCCGTTCGGGATCAGCTGGCGACCTACGAGGGCGTCATGTCCCTGCTGTACCTCTTCTCCAACTGGTAGCGGAGGCAAGATGGAGACCCCGGGCGCCCGGCACGTGGCGGAGATCATCCACGTCGGGCGCCTTCTCTATGAGCACCGGTACGTCGTGGCGGGGGAGGGGAACCTTTCCGTCCGGCTGGACGACCGGCAGGCCCTGGTCACCGCCTCCGGCGTCTGCAAGGGACGCCTGGTCCCTGCCGATATCGTGACCGTCCCCCTGGCGGAGACCGCCGGCGACGGGACGGCGTCGCCCCGTCCCAGCTCGGAGTGGCCGCTCCACAGGATGATCTATTCCCTCGTTCCAGGGGCGCGGGCCGTCTGTCACGCCCACCCGCCCCGCGCCACGGCCTTCGCCGTGGCCAGGCGGCCGCTGCCGGTCGACCTGCTGCCGGAGGCGCGAGCCTTCCTGGGCGACGTGCCGCTGGTCCCGTACGCCCGCCCCGGCAGCGAGGAACTGGCCCGGGAAGTGGCCCGGCGTCTCGGTGGCACGGCCCGGGCTCTCCTGCTGGCCAATCACGGTGTCGTCGCCTGGGGGGGGACGCTGGAGGAGGCCTTCATGCGGCTCGAGCTGACCGAGCGCCTGGCCGAGGTGGCCTGGCTGGCGCTGCCCCTCGGGGGAGGGATACGACT
This sequence comes from uncultured Fibrobacteraceae bacterium, assembly GCA_964436825.1. Taxonomy (GTDB): domain Bacteria; phylum Krumholzibacteriota; class Krumholzibacteriia; order LZORAL124-64-63; family LZORAL124-64-63; genus CAYTEO01. The sequence continues at coordinate 10,559 of CAYTEO010000068.1, forward strand.
GACGCGGCAGCAGGCTCAGGAGCTAATGGAGGAGGAACCGGAGGCCTGAGGGTTGTGCCCCTGAAATTGTGTTTGGCCCCCGGCGTGCAGCACCGGGGGCATGGATCTCCACTCCCCAACCTGGCAGCCGCCCT
>CAYTEO010000069.1:0-9923 GCA_964436825.1 uncultured Fibrobacteraceae bacterium
CGCGGCGACGCCGGCGCAGCAGGTCCCGTGACCGGCGCTGCGGCTGTCGTCCATGGGATTGGTGTCATTGTCGCCGAAGTCGTAACCGGTCGTGCAGTTGAGGTCGGGATGATAGATGTCGACGCCGCTGTCGATGATCGCGATCACGACACTGCTGCTGCCGAATCCCTGGGCAGCGTCCCAGGCGGCCTCGGCATTGGCGTCGAAACCGACGGTCCCCACGCCCGGGCCGGTGTGGTCCCAGGTGCCGCCCCAGTCGTAGGCCGGCAGCTGGGCCGTGTTGTTGTGTCCCCAGTGGTCGGGATAGTACGTGTCGTCGGGGACGGTCATGGGAAACGCGCGCCAGTCGGGGGATGCGGATTCCACGTCCGCGACGGCGGACAGCCGGCCGGCCAGCTTCACCATGTCACCGGGTGCGACGTGGACCATGTACCAGCGATCCACGCCCACCGCGGCAGCCTTGTCGGCCCGGGCAGGCTGCGGGTAGGGACGCTCGATGGACCTGGCACCGGCCTCGGCCAGGATGGCGTCGACGGCGGCAAGCCCCGTGCGGGCGACATCGGTGCTGGCTCCCTTCTCCGGGCCGAGCTGCAGTTCCATGCGGCCGGCGGCGTCGGCGGTGAACTTCACCAGGACGCGGTCGGGGGCGTAGAGTTCCACCTGGGGTGCCTCGGTGGTGAAGCCGTCCTGGACGGGAGCGAAGGGTCGGGTGTCGACGGCGTACAGGTTGGATGCGATGAGGACGACAGCCAAGGCGATTGCCGTCAGGAAACGGGTTTTGGCGGGGGTTGACATGATTCCTCCAGGGTGATCGGTCAGGATTGACGCGAACATGATCCCGCCGGCCCGTCGATCCAGGCAAACATCATGGAACCTCCTTTCGCGTGACTTCTTCCGGATCGGCGAGATCGATCGCGGCATCCTACCCGGAGAGCATCCTTCGAGTCAAACGACTATTGAACTATTCTTTTCGAATCGGCGGCGGCCGCTCCGGTCCGCCGCGGACGGCCGGCTCCGCCCCTGCCGGCCGGCGGCGCTGGAACAGGTCGAACCAGACGACGGTGCTGTAGATCTGCATCAGCGGCGCGAAGTGCCAGTTCTTCCCCCGCAGCAGGCCGGCGACGAGGCGATCCACCTTGGTCTGGTCGAACAGGTCGCAGCCGGTGGCACCGACGTCCCTCAGGGTGCCGAGGACCTCCTCCCGGTAGGTCGGGTCCCTGCGCAGCCACAGCTCGCGATGGAGATACTGGTCGCGGTCGCGGGGATCGATGCGGCCGCGGGTCAGGCGACGCAGGAGATCCTGCAGCCGCCGGCGGCGGCGACGGCGCGCCACGGTCCTGGCGACGGCTGCGGGCGGGGCGAACAGGTCGTGCCCGGTGCGGCTCCACGGCACGCGGGCCAGGTCGGGCAGGTGGCGGCGGTACATCTCCAGGTAGATGGGGTTGCCGATCTTGTCGCGCAGGGGGATCCGCAGGTAGAGGTCGAACAGCTCCTCGTCGACCAGCGGCAGCAGGTCGTGGAAGAAGTAGCGGTGGACATCGACGCTGGCCTGCATGCGCCGGCCGAAGTTGAAATGCATGTGGAGCATCTTCTGGTCCCCGAACAGGGGCAGGTGCCGGTAGTCCTGGAACGACTCCCAGACCTGCTCGCGGGCCAGCCGGCGCAGCGGCGCCACGGCCTCGTCGACCAGGAACTCGCTGAACCGCTCGCTCCCCTGCGCCACACCGCTGAAGCGCAGGATCCGCCGGCGCAGCTCCTGCTCGTCGTCGATCGCCACCGGGTCGTCCTCGTCGCAGAAGTGCCCCGTCCCGATGGAGAGATAGGGCCCCAGGATGCCGTTGAGGAACGGGACCGGCCCCGGCCCCACTTCCAGGTCGATCCCGACGAGGTTGGCGTTGCGGGCGTTGACCTCGCCCTCGTCGAGCCAGACGGCGAGCCGGGCATGCTCCCCCAGCCAGGCCGGGCGGATCTCCACCAGCCGGTGCCGGTGCTCCAGTCCCAGGGTTCGCGCCACCTGCCGGGCGATCAGGTACTCGCTGCAGTCGGCCTGGCCATGGGTGAACAGCAGCAGATCGTCGCCCCGGTCGCGGACCAGGTGCAGCAGCAGGCGCGAGTCGAGCCCCCCGGACAGGGGGACGACGACCGGCCCTTTGCCGGGCAGGCGCTTCTCGATCGAGCGCGAGAACAGCGTGATCGCCTCGTCGGCCAGATCCTGCCGGCTCCGTCCCGTCTCCGGGCGAGACGTGGGGATCCAGTAGCGGTCGACCGTCGCCTGGCCCCGCTGCAGGATCAACCGTCCCGCCTCGGGCAGGACCGACACGCGGCGCAGCCAGGTCCGGCTGCCGTACGGGCACTCGCGGGCCAGGAACGTGGCCAGCGATGCCCGATCCACGGTCAGGTCGGCCCTCGCCCAGGCCAGGGCGATCTTGATCTCGGGACCGAACAGGAAGACCTCGTCGTCCAGGTACCAGTAGAGCCGGGCGAACCCCATGCGGTCGCACGCCAGCAGCAGGCGGCCGTCGCGACCGTCGTCGATCGCCAGGGTGAAACGACCCCCGAGGCGCCGGACGAAGTCGTCGCCGTCGGCCAGGTACAGGTCCAGGAGCCGCCGCGCGGGACCGGGCGGCCCGGGCGGGACGGGAACGCCGTCGACGGTCAGGGCGACGCCCTCCACGAGCAGCCGGACCTCGCCCTGCCGGGCCAGGTGGGTATCGGCCGAGAAGGCGGGATCGGTGGAGAATGCCCCCAAGGCCGCTTTCCCGTCCCGAGCCGCACAGTGCCGGTACCACGGCTGGTGGCGCAGCAGGCGCTCCATGGCGTCGGCGACGGGGGCGGGATCGCGACCGGGGAGCAGGGCGACGGCACCGTAGAGACCTGGCATGACTGGACGTTCCTCGGCTGATGGACGGGTGCGACGAAAATCGCGCGGGACGATAGCAGCCCCGCCGGACCCGTTCAACAGCGCCGCGATTCCTGGAACTCCCCGCCCCGGAGGTGTACACTGTGGGTGGAGGCACGTCATGGACGGTCCGGCCCTGACACGCCGCGAGTTCCTGCGCACCGCCGCCCGCTTCGGCGTGCTGGCGACGGCGACGGGCCTGGCCCTGTCCAGCCCGCGCGCGCTGCTGCGGCTGCTGGCGGCCGCCCCCACCGACGCGGCGGCCCGGACCCTCCTCGATGCCATCATCGAGCAGGCGCCGCCGGCCCGCTACTGGATCTCCTCCCGCGGCGACGCCGTCTCCTGCACCGACTGCCACGCGCCGGACATGCTGGACGGGCGCACGCGCCACGACCACGAGGGCGTCCCGGTCCGCTGCCTGCTGTGCGCGCGGGAGTGCCTGATCCCGGAGGGGGAGCGGGGCGAGTGCCGGACCCGGATCAACGTGGGCGGGACGCTCCGCTCGCTCGTCTACGGCCGTCCCATCACGACCCACGTCGATCCCATCGAGAAGAAACCCTTCTTCCACTTCCTGCCCGGCAGCCAGGCCTTCTCCCTGGCCACCAGCGGCTGCCCCCTGCACTGCCGCTTCTGCCAGAACTGGGAGATCAGCCAGGCGCGGCCCGAGGACTACGACGTCGCCTTCACGCCGCCGTCGCGGATCGTCGGTCGGGCGCGGATGAGAGGCGTGCCGGTCATCGCCTTCACCTACAACGAGCCGACGGTCTTCTCCGAGTACCTGCTGGACATCGCCAGCGAGGCCCGCGATCACGGCATCCGCAGCGTCCTGATCAGCTGCGGCTTCATGGGCGAGGTGGTCCTGGCCGACATGTGCCACACCCTGGCCGCCATCAAGATCGACCTGAAGGGCTTCAGCGAGGAGTTCTACCGCAAGGTCTCCCGCGCCCGGCTGGCCCCGGTCCTGCGCAGCATCAGGCAGGTCCACCGCAGCGGGACCCACCTGGAGATCGTCAACCTCGTCGTGCCCACCCTCAACGACTCGGACGCCATGCTGAGCGACCTGGTGGACTGGATCCTCCAGGAGCTGGGACCCGACGTGCCGGTCCACTTCACCCGCTTCCACCCCGATTACCAGCTCGCCAACCTGCCGCCCACGCCGGTGGCGACCCTGGAGAAGGCGTGGCACCTGGCCCGCGACGCCGGGATCCGCTACGCCTACGTGGGCAACGTGCCGGGCCACCCCGGCAACAACACCTACTGCCCCGGCTGCGGGGCGGTCGTCATCGGCCGGCGCGGCTTCTTCATCACGGAGATGAACATGAACGACGGCAAGTGCTCCCGCTGCGGGACACGGATCGCGGGGGTGTGGAAGTGAACGCCCGTCGCGCCGCCGCCACGCTGCTGCTGGCCGTGCTGGTGACGGCCGTCGCGTTCCCGGGTGCGCCGCTCCCGGCCACCGATGCCGAGGCCGCCCCGCGCCGGGGGATCCGCCCGGCCGTCGTCGCCGGCTCCTTCTACCCGGACGACCCGCAGCGGCTCCGCAACGCCGTCGCCGGCTACCTGGCCGGCGCCGTCCCGCGCCGCGAGGCGCGCCCGCTGGGGCTGTTGGTCCCCCACGCCGGCTACGTCTACTCGGGTCAGATCGCCGCCGACGCCTGGCGGCAGGCCGCCGACCGCGACTACGACGTGGTGGTCGTGCTGGGGACGAACCACTCCAGCCCGCCGTTCGACGGCGTGTCGGTCTACGACGGCCGGGCCTACGCCACGCCCCTGGGCGAGGTGCCCATCGACCGCGCCATCGTCGAGGCGTTGCGGGCCGCCGATCCCCTGTTCGTCTTCCGGCCCGACGCCCATCGCCGGGAACACTCCGTCGAGGTCCAGGTCCCCTTCCTGCAGACCGTCCTGCCCGGCGTGCCCATGGTGGGGATGATCGTCGGGCGCAACGACCTGGACCTGTGCCGCCGGGCCGGGCGGGTCCTGGCCGACGTCCTGCGGCACCGCCGCGCCCTGCTGGTGGCCAGCAGCGACCTGTCCCACTATCCTCCCCACGCGACGGCCGTCGCCGCCGACCGAAAGACCCTGGCCGCCCTGGTCGGGCTGGACCCGGCGCGCTTCCGCCAGGTCGTCGTCGGCCAGGAACGGAGCGACCTGCCTGGCCTGTCGACCTGCGCCTGCGGCAGCGCCCCGATCATGACCCTGCTGGCCGCGGCGCGGCGCCTGGGCGCCGGCCACCTGGCAGTCCTCTCCTGCGCCAACAGCGGCGACACCTCCCTGGGCGACCGTGACCGCTGCGTGGGCTACGGGGCCGTCGCCTTCTACGGCGGGGAGGGCGAGGACGATCTCTCCGCCCTCCAGCCGCCACCGGCGGCACCGGCCGGCGCGATGCTGGACGAGCCGGCACGGCGCTGGCTGCTGCGCTTCGCCCGCGAGACGATCCGCCGCTACCTGGAGACCGGCACGACGCCCCTGGCCCGCGGCTACCCGCCGGTCCTGGGGCGGTCGCAGGGCGCGTTCGTCACCCTGGAGACGGGCGGTCACCGGCTGCGGGGCTGCATCGGCCACATCGTCGGCGACACGCCGCTGGCGGTGACCGTCGGCCAGATGGCCCTCCAGGCCGCCTTCCACGACCCCCGCTTCCCGCCGCTGCGGCGCAGTGAGCTGGAGCGGATCACCATCGAGATCTCGGTCCTGACACCGCCCCGCCGGGTGCCGGGAGCCGAGGCGATCGTCGTCGGCCGCGACGGGGTCATCCTCCACAAGGACGGCCGCAGCGCCGTCTACCTCCCCCAGGTGGCCGTCGAGCAGGGCTGGAACCGGGCCCAGATGCTCTCCCACCTGGCGCAGAAGGCCGGCCTGCCTCCGGACGGGTGGCGCCGCGGCGCCTGGTTCGAGACCTTCCAGGCCGAGGTCTTCCGCGAGTGAGACGCCAGCTCGTCGCCCTGGGGTTCGCCGCCCTGCTGGGCCAAGTCGCCCTGCTGCGCGAGCTGGGCGTCGCCTTCTACGGCAGCGAGCTGGTCCTGGTGCTGGCCATCGGGGTCTGGCTGCTGGGAACGGGCCTGGGAGCGGTGACCGGCCGCGGTGCGCGCGAGCCGCAGGCGGCCGCTGCCCGTCTCCTGCTGGCCGCCGCCTGGCTGCTGCCGGCGGCGGCGGTGACGGCCCGCGTCCTGCGACGCCTGCTGGGCGGCGTGCCGGGGGCCTACCTGGAGCTGCCGCGGCAACTGCTGGGCCTGGCGCTGGTCCTGCTGCCGGCGGGGCTGGTCCTGGGGCGCTGTTTCCGGGACGCCGCCGCGGCCTACCGCCGGCGCGGCGGCAGTCCGGCGACGGCCTACGGGTGGGAGAGCGGCGGCAGCCTGGTGGCCGGGATCTTCTCCGCCGGCCTGCTGCACCTGGGAGCGAGCAACCTGGTCGCCCTGTTGCTGGCCGCGGCAGCGGCGGCGGCAGGAGCGCTGGGGACCGCCGGCCGCGACGGGAAGATCCAGTGGGCAGCGGCGACGACCCTCGCCCTGCTGCTGGCCGCCACGGCCGGGAGCGGTCGGCTGGACGTCGTCCTGACCCGCGTGGAGCACCCCGACCTGCTGGCCGTGCGCGACACCCCCTACGGCCGGGTGACCGTCACCGGCCGGGAGGGACAGGTCGCCGTCTTCTGGAACGACGCCCTCGGCTACGAGAGCGAGGGCACGGCCGCCGAGGAGTTCGTCCACCTGGCGGCGCTGCAGGCGGCGCGGCCCGACTCGGTGCTGGTCCTCGGCGGCGGTGTCGAGGGCCTGGTGCGGGAGGTCGTCAAGCACCGCCCGCGGCACGTCGAGGTCGTCGAGCTGGACACCAGGAGGCTCGACCTGCTGCTCCGGCTGTTGCCCGCGGCCGACACCGCACCGCTCGCCGATCCGGTCGTCCGGTCGACGATCGGTGACCCCCGCCGCCGCCTGGCCGGCAGCGGGAGGTTCGACCTGATCCTCGTCGGCGAGCCGCAGCCCGACAGCGGGCAGACGAACCGCTACTACACCCGCGAGTTCTTCCGCCTCTGCCGGGAGCACCTGCGGCCGGGCGGGATCCTGGCGCTGCGGTTGCGGGCCGCGGAGAACCTCTGGACGCCGCTGCTGGTCCGGCGCAACGCCGGGGTCGTGGGGGCCCTGCGCGAGGTCTTCGGCGACGTGCTCGTCCTGCCGGGGACGACGAGCGTCGTGCTCGCCTCCCCGGACTCGCTGGTGCGGGATCCGGCCGTCCTGGCCCATCGCTTCCGCGAGCGGGGGATCACGGCCCGGCTGGTCTGTCCCGCCTGGCTCGCCTACGAGCTGACCAACGACCGGACCGCCACCATCGCCGGTCTGCTCCACGGCAGCGACGCGCCGGTCAACAGCGACCTCCGCCCGGTCTGCTACCAGACGAGCCTGGCGCTGTGGCTGGCCCGGTTCCACCCGACGCTGGCCATGCGGCGCTGGTCCGAGTCCTTCTTCCCGCTGGCGGCGGCCCTGCTGCTGCTCCCGGCGTGGCTCCTGCTGCCGCTGCGGCGGCGGCGCCGGCTCCCCCTGGCGACGATCGCCGTGGCCAGCTGCGGGCTGATGGTCCTGGAGGGAACGCTCATCCTGCTCTACCAGACGACCCGCGGCGTCCTCTACCAGGACCTGGGCCTGCTGCTGACGGCGGTCATGGCCGGCCTGACCGCCGGAGCGGCCTGGGCGGGACGGGCGACGCGGCGGGCGGAGGGGCGGTCGGTGCGGGCGGTCGCTGTCGCGCTGGCCGGCACGGGCGGTCTCGCGTCGCTGGCGGCCGTCGCCGGTGGCGGGGGGCTGGCGGTGACGCTGCTGCTGCTCGGTGCCGGCGGGGCGGCCCTGGGAGCCATGTTCGGCCTACTCGGCCACCGGCTGGACGACCGGGACCGCGACCCGACGGCCCCGCTCTACGCTGCCGACCTGCTGGGAGGCTGCCTGGGAGCGGTCCTGGGTAGCCTGCTGCTGATCCCGGGGCTGGGGCTGGCCTGGGCGGGGGTATGGACGGCGGCACTGCTGGTGCCGCTGATCGTGGCGGGGTGAGCCGGGAGGAAAAGGACATCGGACCGGTCCGTGGCGCCCGAGCCCCCTTGATCCCCGCCCCGCGATGCCCCATCATCGTTCCATCGCCGACGGCAACCGGGAGGAGACGATGCGACCGGAACGCCAGCGACACGCCCTGACCGAGCTGCTCGAGAGCGTCGACGTCCGCGTCGACGGCGATCGCCCGTGGGACATCCGGGTCCGCGATCCCCGTTTCTTCGACCGCGTCCTGTCCGACGGGACCCTGGGCTTCGGCGAGTCCTACATGGACGGCTGGTGGGAGTGCGAGGCCCTGGACCAGTGCATGGAGCGGATCTTCCGCGCCCGCCTGGACCAGCAGGCCCGCCGCAACCGGGAGCTGGTGCTGCTGGCCCTGAAGGCCCGCCTCTCCAACCGCCAGTCCCGCCGCCGCGCCTTCGAGGTGGGCCGCCGCCACTACGACATCGGCAACGACCTCTACCGCGCCATGCTCGACCCGTGGCTCCAGTACACCTGCGCCTACTGGCAGGACGGCGACGACCTGGCCGCCGCACAGGAGCGGAAGCTGGAGCTGATCTGCCGCAAGCTGAAGCTGGAGCCCGGGATGCGCGTCCTGGACCTGGGCTGCGGCTGGGGCGGCTTCGCGGCCTACGCCGCCCGCCACCACGGGGTGAGCGTCCTGGGCGTGACCGTGGCGGAGAGGCAGGTGGAGCTGGGGCGCGAGCTGTGGCGCGACGACGACGTGGAGCTGCGCCTGAGCGACTACCGGGAGGTGGAAGGCACCTTCGACCGGGTGGTGGCCATCGGCCTGCTGGAGCACGTGGGCTACAAGAACTACCGGACGTTCTTCCGCGTCGTCCACGACCGGCTGGCCCCCGACGGCATCGCCCTGGTGCACACCATCGGCGGCAACCGCACCATGCGGCACGCCAATCCCTGGATCGACCGCTACATCTTCCCCAACGGCATGCTGCCTTCGATAGCCCAGATCGGCGCCGCCACGGAGAACCTGCTGGTGATCGAGGACCTCCACAACATCGGCCCCCACTACGATCCCACCCTCATGGCGTGGCACGCGCGGTTCGAGGCCGCCTGGCCCGACCTGCGCGACCGCTACGGCGAGCGCTTCCGCCGCATGTGGCGCTTCTACCTGCTGAGCTGCGCCGGCGGCTTCCGGGCGCGCAACACCCAGCTCTGGCAGCTCGTGCTGACCCGCATCGGTCGGGCGCAGCCGGACTGCCGGGTCTGCTGACCGGGGGCGCGGCGATGGGCGAGCCCCTCTCCCCCGCCGGGACCGCCGGTGATGCGGTCAGCCCCCGGACCGGCGGCCATCCGGCCGGCGACGCCGGTGGCCCCGTGACCGACGTCACCACCCTGATCGTGGGCGGCGGCCCCGCGGGCAGCGCCTGCGCGCGGGAGCTGGTGGCGGCGGGGCACGACGTCCTGATCCTGGACGCCGAGACCTTCCCCGAGGGCAAGCCGTGTGCCGGCTGGATCACCCCGGCGGTGCTGGACCTGCTGGGGATCGCGCCGGAGGACTATCCCCATTCGTTGACCACCTACGACCGCCTGCGGATCCACCTGGGCCCGCTGCGGTTCACGGTGCGGAGCCGCCAGTACGCCATCCGCCGCTGCGAGTTCGACCCTTGGCTGCGGGAGCGGTCCGGCGCGCCGGTGGTGCGGCACCGCGTCCGGCGGATCGAGCGGCTGGACCCGGGCCGCCACGGCGGGATGCGCTTCCTGGTGGACGGGCGCTGGCGCTGCCGCTGGCTGGTGGGCGCGGGCGGGACGGCGTGTCCGGTGCGGCGGGCACTGTTCCTGCGGGGTGGTGGGGACGACGGGCATCCTCGGCCCCGGTGGGCTGCCGGCCGGCGGTGGACCGAGGGACCGCTGGTGGCGTGCCTGGAAGCGGAGTACCAGGGGCCGGGCGGTCCCCGCCTGCGACCAGGCCAGATGGAGTTGTGGTTCCGCCTGCCCGGGCTGGACGGCTACGGCTGGCTGCTGCCCAAGGAGGG
>CAYTEO010000070.1:0-8973 GCA_964436825.1 uncultured Fibrobacteraceae bacterium
CCGCAGCGGCAGGTCGAAGCCGGCCCCCAGTACCAGGGCGCCGTCGCCGCCACCCTCGCCGAAGCGGCGCACGCCGACCGCCAGTTCCAGGTCGGGACTGGCCGACGCCTCGGCCACGGCCAGCGCCGCCGCGCGGCGGCGGCGCTCCATCTCCCAGCGCTGCAGGTCCGGGTTCCGCTCCAGTCTCTCCATCAGCTCGTCCAGGGACGGCAGGGGGGGCAGGGCCCCCAGGTCGCCGACGGCGACGAACGGCGGCGGGGCCGGGTCGCTCCACAGGGCCGCCAGGGCCGCCCTCGCCGCCGCGCGATCGGCCTGCAGCCGGCGGACCTCCAGCCGGGCCCGTTCCAGGGCGATCCGCACCCGCGACAGCTCCAGCGGCATGGCCGCCCCGGCAGTGACCTGCCGCGCCACGACCGTCGACTCGGCCGCCACCAGGCTCACCCGCTCGCGGGCGATCCCCTCCAGCTCCTGGACGACCAGCAGGTCCAGGAAGCGCGACACGGTCCGCCGCAACACGTCCAGCTCGAGGGCCCGCCGCACGACGTCGCCCATCTCCCGCTCGGCGGCGGCCAGGGCGACCCGCGCTCCCCGCTTGCCGCCGCGCTCGAGGAGCTGGGCCAGCGAGAGGGTCACCTCCGCCGCGCCGGTGCCGCCGTAGGGACCGCTGCCGGCCACGTTCTCCACCTCGAGGGACAGGGTCGGGTTGGGCCGCCGCCGGGCCTGGTCGACCAGGGCGCGCAGGGCGTCCAGCTTCACCCCCTCGGCCCGCAGGTCGGGGTTGTGCTGCAGGACCAGGCCGACGGCCGTGGCCAGGTCGAGGCTGTCCGGCGGTGTCGTCGTCCCGGCCCGGCCCGAGCCGGCCGCCGCCGCGGCGATCAGCACCAGGACGGGAATCCATCGCTTGCTTCGAATCATCTGGGGCTTCCTCCTCACGGGGGACACCGGTTCATCCCCCGCCGCGGGCGACGGACGGTCGCGCGGCGGGAGCGGGCTTGGACCAGGCAGCCGTGAGGATCAGCAGAGCAGGGGCGGAGCGGGCGGCGCGAGCGCCTCGACGCTCACCTCGGCGGTGCCCGCGGGGACCCGGACACCGATGTCCTCCGTCAGGGGAAGGGGCAGGGGCGTGACCGCGGCGTACCGGGGGAGATCGTCCATGCCGTGGTCAACGGTCGCCTGCCGCTGGAGTACCTGGCAGGGATCGCCGGGGCAGTCGGTCTCGTGGGAACAGGTCTCCCCCCCGTCCAGGGGGCAGTCGTGGACGACCACGCCCGCGGGGCAGAGGGCGCCCGCGCCGGCGAGAGCGAGGTAGACCAGCAGCAGCAGTGGAGCGAACCGGTTCATCGTCCCCTCATCCTACACGCGGGACCGCCCCGGGACAAGCCGGTCCCGCGCGGGATCACCAGTTCCAGCTCAGGGAGGAGAAGACCTGCAGACCGCTGAAGTCGTAGTAGCTCAGCGTCGAGGACTGGTCCCGCCAGCCAGCCGTGACGACCAGGTTCGGCGCCCGGCCCGTGCGGCCGAGTCGCTTCTCCAGGCTGGCGTAGAGGCGGACGATGTCGTCCTGCCGCGTGGCGGTGCCGTCGGTGGAGGCGAACTGCAGCGGCCCGTAGTCGTCGCTGGCCACGACGCCGCCGATCCGCAGCCAGGCCGGCCACGCCAGCAGGAACTTCAGCGACCCCTCCAGGACGTATCCCTCGCTGGCGTAGCGATCCAGCAGCGGGCTGTCGTAGAGGTCGGCCCCCACGACGTAGGGGAACGTGGAGAGACTCCAGCGCCCCGTCCAGCCCAGGCGCAGACCCGTCCGTGCGCCGAGGCTCCTGGTCAGCACGACGCCCGTGGAGGCCTGGGAGGTCGACGGCTGGTCCCTGGTCTCCCAGACCAACTTGGCCAGGGGATCGTCGTAGACCTTCCCGCCCAGCGAGGTCGAGAGCATCAGGCTCGTCCCGGATGCCCAGAACTTCTGCAGCGAGGTCCCGACCACACCCTCCAGGTAGCTCTCCTCGGGCAGGTCGTCGTAGCGGCGCGACCGGCCCGTCAGGTACCCCCGCCACAGCAGGCTGCCGGTGAGGTAGCGTTTCAGCGAGAGGTAGCCCGTCGTCTCGGTGTAATCGTAGAAGGAGTAGATGTCCTCCTGGATGCGGCGGCCCACCTGCAGACCGGCGGCCGTCACGGCGCGCGAGGCGGGATCGGTCCGCCACCACTCCAGGCCCATGGCGTGGCGCTGGAAACCCAGGCCGACATCGTTGCCGAAGGTGGTCAGCGTCCCCTCGTAGCCCAGCTTCCAGGTTCCCTGGTCGGCGGGCAGCAGCAGCGACAGGGCCAGGTCGCCGGACAGGAAGCCGGCCGACTCCTCGGTGGAGACACCGAGGGGGTGGTCCACGTATCCGCTCCCGACGGAGAAACGACCGTCGAACTCTTCCGCAGAGACCGGTGTCCAGACAGCAAGGACCGCGGCGATCAGGGCCGCGGCGACCAACGGCAGGGATCCCAGGTGGGATTGCCAGGATCTCATCATCGTTCCCCTCTCATGGCTGGGCGGGGGGGCCGCTGCCGGCCCCCCCATCACGAGGTGCCCGTCCGTCAGTGGTGACCGCCGCCGTGCATGTCGCCGCGGTGGTCCATCCAGCCGGTACCGGGCTGGCCGACGCCCTCGTGGTCGCCGGTTCCCGTGCCGGGGCCGAAGCCCATCATGCCACCGCCGGGGCCCATGCCGATCATGCCGGCGTGGTCCCCGTCGCCCATGTGCTGCGCCATGTGGCTCCACTCGCTGTTGGCCATCTCGCTGCCGAAGCAGTACTGCGCGGCCATGGGGCCGTAGCCGTACGGACCGGCCCGGAACTGGTGCTGGTGGCCGGTGCCGTCCGCGGGCGGCTGCCAGTCGGGATCCATGCCGTTGGGGATCCCGTCGCCGTCGTCGTCCGGCGCCAGGTCGTTGAACCCGTCACCGTTCTCGTCGATGAAGCGACAGACGCCGTGGCCAGGGGCCTGGGGATCATCCTGGACCTGGGCGAGGACCGTGACCGCAGCCAGCAGCAGGGTCAGCATCGTGACCAGGATCGCCGTCTTGTTCATCGTCATCTCCTCCTGGAAGGGCATCGTTGCGCGTGATCCACCACCGGCCATGCAAGAGACGAGCCACAGTCACCCGACAGGATCGAGAAGTGTAACGTGTTCTTGGACAACGCGATGCCGTGGCCGGGCGCTGTCCCCGCAGGTCCACTCGCAGAGATATGCGCCCGTATTCGCAAGCGGTCGCAGGTTCCTGCGAATCCATCATTCCCGGGTCTCTTCCTGTCTCCACTTGGCCAGCTTGTAGCGCAGGCCGCTCTCGGTCAGGCCCAGGTGGCGGGCCGTGGCGCTCTGGTTGCCGTCGAAGCGGGCCAGGGTCCGCTCGATGATGGAGCACTCCAGCCGTTCCAGGAAACCGGGCAGATCTCCCTCGTAGTCCCCAGCCGCCGGCTCGGCGCCGCCGTCGCCGCGACGGTGCACGACCGCCGCCGGCAGGTCGTCGGTGTGGATGACCTCGCCACGACACATGACCACGGCCTGCTCGATGATGTTCTCCAGCTCCCGGACGTTGCCGCGGTAGTCGTGCTTCAGCAGGGCGTCCATCGCCTCGCGGCTGACCATCCGGGCGGGACGGCCGTAGCGCTCGGCGTAGCGGCGCAGGAAGTGTTCCACCAGGACCGGGATGTCCTCGCGCCTCTCGCGCAGCGGCGGCAGGCGCAGCTCCACCACGTCCAGGCGGTAGTAGAGGTCCTCCCGGAAGGAGCCCTCGTCGATCAGGGCGCGCAGGTCGCGGTGGGTGGCGGCGATGACCCGCACGTCCGCCGTCTCGACCCGCTCCCCCCCCACCGGGGTGTACTCCCGCTCCTGGAGGAAGCGCAGCAGCTTGACCTGGACCGGCAGCGGCACGTCGCCGATCTCGTCCAGGAAGAGGGTCCCGCCGGCCGCCTGGGCGATCCGCCCGCGGTGGTCCCGGTCCGCTCCGGTGAACGCCCCCTTGACGTAGCCGAACAGCTCGCTCTCCAGCAGCGTCTCCGGCAGGGCGGCGCAGTTGACCGCCACGAAGGGCCCCGCCGCGCGGCCGCTCAGGTCGTGGATCGTGCGGGCCAGCAGCTCCTTGCCGGTCCCGCTCTCGCCCTGGATCAGGACGGTGGCGTCGGTCTCGGCGGCCCGCGCCGCCCGGGCCAGCACCTCCCGCAGCGCCGGCGCGTCGCCCAGCAGGCGAAACTCGCGGTGGCTCTCCTGCAGCCGCCGGCGCAGGGCGCGGTTCTCGCGCACCAGGTCGCGGTGGGACAGCAGGCGGCGGACCAGCAGCTCCAGGTGGTCCAGGTCGACCGGCTTGGTCAGGAAGTCGGCCGCCCCGGCGCGCATGGCATCGACGGCCCCCTCGACCGAGCCGTAGGCCGTCACGACGACGACCTCGACGTCCGGCTGCAGCTCCTTGACGCGGCGGACGACGTCGAGGCCCGACAGGTCGGGCATCCGCAGGTCGGTGATGACCAGATCGACGGCATGGTCGGCGACGAGCTGCAGGACCTTCTGCCCGCCGTCGGCCTCGTGGACCGTGTGGCCCCACTCGCGCAGGACCGAGGCCACCGTCTCGCGCTGCACCTGCTCGTCGTCGGCCACGACGATGACGCCGTCAAGCATCCTCTCCTCCTCGCACGGGAATGGTCACCACGAAGCGCGCCCCGCCCGGCCCCTCCGGCTCCGGATCGGCCAGCTCGATCGACCCGCCCAGGGCGCCGGCCATCTGGGCCGTCAGGCTCAGGCCCAGACCGGTCCCGTCGGGCCGGGTCGTGAAGTAGAGATCGAAGATACGCTCGCGCAGCTCGGGCGGCACCCCGGGACCGTCGTCGGCCACCTCGACGACGTAGCGGTCGCCGACGGGACGGCCGGTCACGAGGATCAGCCCGCCGTCGTCCACCGCCTGGCAGGCGTTGCGCACCAGGTTGTCGACGATCTCGGTCAGCAGGTGCCGGTCGCAGACCAGCTCCGTGTCGGCGACGTCCAGCTCCAGGCGCGCCTCCTTGGCGCAGGCCGCGGCGGCGACCCGGGCCGCCTTGGCGACGACCTCGGCGGCGGACAGCGGCTCCCACTGCGGCGTGCGGGGCCGGGTGAACTGCAGGAACTGCTGGACGATCTGCTCGATGCGCCCGCTCTCGTCCCGGATGTGGGCCGCCCAGCGCCGCACCTCCTCGTCCAGACCCTCGCGCCGTCCCAGCCGCTGGGCCAGCATGTGGATGCTGTTGAGGGGGTTGCGGATCTCGTGGGCCACACCCGAGGCCAGGGCGCCCATGGCCGTCAGCTTCTCGGCGCGCCGGGCGGCCGCCTCGCGGGCGGCGATCTCGCGGCGGGCGCGTGCGATCTCCCGCTGCAGGAGGGTCTGGCGCTGCCAGGCCAGCAACAGGCCGGCGCCCACGCCCAGCACCAGCAGCAGCAGGGCCGCCCGCCAGAAGGCGTCGCGGCGGACGGCGGCGCGGGTCTCGGCCAGCGCACGGGCGTCCATGCCGATCCGCAGCCACAGGGACGGGCGTCCGGGGATCTCCAGCCGGCGGGTCACCTCGAAGACGGGTCCGGTGTCTGTCACCAGTTCCCGGGCGGCCACGTCGGTCGTGCCGGTGGCCAGACCGGACAGGCGCGGATCGTCGACGGGACGGGGCAGGTCGGGGACCCGGGCCGAGGCGGCCAGGATCCGCGTGCTGTCCTGGATGGCGGCGTAGCGGATGCCGTGTCCGGCCCCCAGGGTCTGGATGAGATGGCCCGGGCTGACGGTGGTCAGGGCGTGGCGCAGCTCGGCCACCGGGACGGCCACGACGACGGCGCCGCCGCTGGCGCGACGCGCCGCCGCGACCAGCCCCGCATCGCCCAGCGCGGCGGCGGAGCGGCCGGGCAGCACGAGCGTGCGGCGCCCGCCCGAGAGGATCGGTGCCAGGACGGCGGCCGGATCGCGCGGCGGCTGGAACGGGACCGTGTCCGGCAGCGACGAGGACTCCAGACGGCCGGAGCGATCGAACAGGAAGATCCGGTAAAGACCGTGGGTGGCCGCCATGGCCGGCAGGTCGGCAGCGCGCAGCCGCCCCAGCGAGTCCAGCTCGGCCAGCCAGAGGGCGTTGTCCAGCAGGCGGCGGCGGACCTCGCGGTCCCAGTGGGCATAGGTCTCCAGGCCGTGGCGGCTGCTCTCGGCCAGGATGTCGGCGACGGCCCGCGCCCGGGCGATCATCATCGCCTGGACGCGATCGTCACCGTGGCGGATGTCGCGCAGCGTGGAGACGACCAGGCCCGCGGCCACGGCCGCGACGGCGACGATCAGCAGCAGGACCTCACGGCGGCTGCGGGTTCCCGGTCTGGTCTGGCGGTCCGGCATGGTCACCTCGCGGTCCCGTCGTCCGTCCCCTCTGCCGTCCATGGATAGGGGCGCCGCCCCCCGTCCGTCAAGCCCGCCGCCTGCAGCGACAGGCGCAGCAGGTGCCGCCTCGCCGCGCGCGACCGCCGCCCCAGCGACCTCAGGTAGGCCCGCGCCTTCTCCCGCGACGTGTCGGCGCGGTCGGCCTCCAGGGGGCAGGCGTAGGGTGGCAGCGACGGCGACGGCAGCAGGGCCGCCACCCGGGCCAGCTCGCTCTCGGCGGCCAGCAGCAGCGGCCTGACCACGGCGATCCGCCCGTCCGCGTAGTCGCGCCGCGGCACCAGCCCGGTGGGATCGCCCCGGGCGGTCAGGTTCATCAGGACCGTCTCGGCGGCGTCGTCCAGGTGGTGGCCCAGGACGATCGTGTCGAAACCGCCGTCGCGGGCGACTTCCAGCAGGGCGCGGCGGCGCAGCCGGGAACAGCGGAAGCACGGGTGCAGGTCGCGGGACCCGCCTGTGGCGGCGACCGGATCGATGGCCGCGAACGAGAGCGGCACGCCGGCCTCCCGCGCCATGGCCGCCAGGGCGTCCCGGCGTTCCGCGTTCCCCACCGCGCCGGCGATCTCCACGTGGCAGGCGGCCAGCTCGCACGACAGGCCGGAGCGCGGCAGCCACCAGGCCAGCACGTGCAGCAGCGCCAGGCTGTCCTTGCCGCCGCTGAAGGCCACCAGCAGCCGGTCGCCGTCGGCGAACAGCCGCCAGCGCCGCTGGGCGGCGGCCAGGCGTCGCGCCAGGAAGTGGAGCCTGCGCTGCAGCTCGGGAGCGGTCACCGCGTCTCCTCCGTCTTGTGGACAGCCCCTCCTGCTGGTAGACTCTGGACCATGGCACCCGACGACGCAACCGATCGACCGACGGACGGCCTCCCGGTCGACTACGAGGACCGGCCGCTGACCAGGCCCGAGTACATCTCGGCCATGGTCCACCTCTACCGCGGGGAGCTGCAGCGCACCCTGACCTGGCGCGTCCGCCTGGACACGACGACCAACTGGGCCCTGGTCACGACGGCCGGCCTGCTGACCTTCAGCTTCGGCAACCCCCAGTACGCGCAGGAGACCCTGATCACCTGCATGTACGCCAACCTGATGTTCCTCTTCCACGAGTCGCGGCGGTTCCGCTTCTTCGACGTCTGGCGCACGCGGCTGCGGATGATCGAGGAGAACTTCTACGGCCCCATCCTGCGCCGCGACCCCCACAGCCCGTTCGCCGACTGGGGCGAGCACGTGGCCGAGGACCTGCTGCACCCCAAGTTCAAGATCACCCGCCTGCAGGCCATGCGGGCCCGGCTGATGCGCAACTACTCGTACATCTTCCTGTTCCTGCTGGTGGCCTGGTTCGGACGGGCGATCGCCTTCCCCTCCCCCCGCGGCGGCATCCCGGGGCTGTTCACGATGACCGGCCTGCCGTGGTGGGTGCCGGCGACCCTGATCGTGGGGCCGTACGTGTTCCTGCTGGGGATCGTCCTGCTGGCCCCGCCGGTGGAGCCACCGGAGAAGAGTTTCTGGCAGGATCCGGAGCACCGGGGGGAGAGGGTGCCGGATCTGGATGTGTGAGCACCCACGGACCGGAAAGCGGCAGGCTTGCGAATGGCTGCTACTGGTTATCAGGAATCCAAGCCGCGGACGAGATCACGTACCATCTCATGAAACCCATCCCTTACGGGCCAGGACGCTCTCCGCGATGCCGATCTGGCGCGGGGTGAACCGCCGCTTGCGCTCGTTCCAGGAGTGAACTTTCTCGACCAGACCGCCCCTCGACCGCCTTGAGCACGTGACGCAGGTTCTCGGCATAGGGCCCATAAGGCGCCTCTCTGAACCGCAATCTGAGCTGTTCCCCTGCTTCCTGCATGAAATACATCAGCTTGTGGACCTCGAGCAGCGTGATCGCCGGATCGAGCAGTCCGGCAAGGTAGCGACGGATCAGCTCGACCAGCACGGCACGGCCCGGCGTCATCCGCGGGGCTCTGTTCCTGCGAGGCCGTGCCGAGCTCCGCAGCGAGTAACCAGGTTCGTAGACGAGCACGCGCACGCCAGCGAGGCCACCCAGCGCTCGCTCGATACGCAACCGGACATCCGGCCAGTGCAACCCGCCGAGACCGCTGCCCAGGGGGGATGGCGATGCTCTCGATGCGATGCTCGCGGATCACGGCGACGAGCGCTTCCAGGCCGGCCTCGATGTCCTCGATCCGGCTCTTGCCGCGCCAGTGGCGCTTCGTGGGGAAGTTGATGATCAGGCGTGGCGGCACGAGCTGCCCCGTCTCGTACACGAACAGCCGTCCAGGTACGACCTCACCCTGCCGGCAAGCTGCCGCGTAAGCCCGGAAGTTGTCCGGGAAGGCGTTCCTGAACTGCAGCGCAATGCCTCGGCCCATCACGCCAACACAGTTGACCGTGTTGACCAGGGCCTCGGCCTTGCAGTCCAGGATATTGCCTTACAGGTACTGGATCATCGGCTCGCCACACCTCTCAAGACAATGACGTCATTGTGGCTATTGCCGCGTCGTGCCTCAAACGAACACCTGTTATCTCACCCCTATGTCGTACCTCTTCGGGCGCTTCCGCTTG
>CAYTEO010000071.1:0-7193 GCA_964436825.1 uncultured Fibrobacteraceae bacterium
GGGGCACCACTCGGACGGTAACACCGCTGTAGTCGTCCGGTCCGTTCTACTCCCGGTCGAGCTCGGGGATGAGGGAGCGCAGATCCTCGATGTAGCGGCGGAACTCGTTGCGGCCGCGGCGGGTGAGGCGGACGACGGTCCGGGGTCGCTTGCCGACGAACCGCCGCACCAGTTCGACGATCCCCCCCTCCTCGAGCTTGCCCAGGTGGACGGACAGGGTGCCGTCGGTGAGCTGCAGCAGGGCGCGCAGCTCCGTGAACGGTGTGGGACCGTGGCGGAACAGGTGGGCGACGACCAGCAGACGGACCCGTCCGTGGATGAGGGGCGACAGGGGGCGCCCCCCACCGGCCGCCGCGGTGGTGGTTCGACCTGCTGGCACGCGGCGAGGCCTCCTTGCCCCGGTGACCGGCACGCTGCCGGGGTGAGCGGACGGTCGCGCGGACCGCGACCGTCCCCTCCCGCTCCGCTCCGGCGGCGACCATCCGTGTCACCGCCGCCATCAGGCCCGGGTCCCCCGGGGGCCGATCGGGGCCGGCCTCCTGCCGACCCCGACCGGGGGGATGCCGGCCGGGGATCCTTCCCCGCCCCGCTCGCGCGGGGTCCCGCGGCTGCGACCGTTGCTCCATCCGGAACCGGCGATCACCAGGACCGAGGGCCAGTCCTGCGGAGGCACCGCGGGTCGGTTCCTTCCCACCCGGCGGTGCATATACTTGAATAACTCAAGTACTTTGCTTTTTCAAGTAAAAAATGAAAAAAGTTCCCGCGCCGGCGGGACGGCCGGACTTGGCGCCCGACCGGAGGCGGAGTATGTTTCGGGCGATCCCGTCCGGCCGTTGCCGGCTACGACGTCGTTCACCAGCCACCCGGAGGATGGCCATGTCCAAGAAGACCCGACGGTTCATCGAGATCGAGGACCGCTACGGTGCCCACAACTACCACCCGCTGGATCTCGTCATCACCAAGGCCGAGGACATCTGGGTCACCGACGTGGAGGGCCGGCGCTACCTGGACTGCCTGGCCGCCTACAGCGCCGTCAACCAGGGGCACTGCCATCCCCGCCTGCTGAAGGTCTTCCGCCGCCAGGCGGCCCGCTGCACCCTGACCAGCCGCGCCTTCCGCAACGACCAGCTGCCGCTGCTCTGCCAGGAGCTGTGCGAGCTGACCGGCTACGAGCGGGTCCTGCCCATGAACAGCGGCGCCGAGGCGGTCGAGACGGCCATCAAGGCCGCCCGCAAGTGGGGCTACCAGAAGAAGGGGATCCGCAAGGACAAGGCCGAGATCATCGTCTGCGCGGACAACTTCCACGGGCGGACCACGACCATCGTCGGCTTCTCCACCGAGGCGCAGTACAAGGAGGGGTTCGGTCCCTTCACGCCCGGCTTCAAGGTCATCCCCTTCGGGGACATCGCGGCCCTGGAGAAGGCCATCAACCGGAACACGTGCGCCTTCCTGGTCGAGCCGATCCAGGGCGAGGCCGGCATCATCGTCCCGCCCAAGGGCTTCCTGAAGAAGGCCGCGGCCCTCTGCAGGAAGCACGACGTCCTGCTGATCGTCGACGAGATCCAGAGCGGCCTGGGCCGGACCGGCAAGCTGTTCGCCCACCAGTGGGAGGGGATCCGTCCCGACGGGATGATCGTCGGCAAGGCGCTGTCGGGCGGCTTCTACCCCGTCTCCGCCTTCCTGGCCGACAGCGAGGTCATGGACGTCTTCCGCCCCGGCGACCACGGCTCGACCTTCGGCGGCAACCCGCTGGGAGCCGCCGTGGCCCGCGAGGCGCTGCGGGTCATCGTCGAGGAGAAGCTGCCGGAGAACAGCCTCAGGCAGGGCGAGTACTTCATGGGCGAGCTGCGGAAGATCAAGGCGAAGAGCATCCGGCAGGTCCGCGGCAAGGGACTGTGGATCGGGATCGTCCTGGACCGCCCGGCTCGCCCCTACTGCGAGGCGCTGATGGAGGAAGGGCTGCTCTGCAAGGAGACCCACGAGCAGGTCATCCGCATCGCCCCGCCCCTGACCATCAAGCGGAAGGACGTCAACTGGGCCCTGCGGCGGATCCGCAAGGTCTTCGACAGGCTGGGGTAGGCTCCCTCCGCGATGCTACCGGCGAGGCCCGGGCCGGCACCGGCCCGGGCCCGTGTCGTCGACCGTCCCGAGACAGGTCGGAGGATTCCTGTTGCCGTCACGGGCGGGGAGAGCTAGATTGTCCGCCAACCAGGCCACGGCACGAAGCCGTCGCCGACGACACCACCGTTCGATGTCTGCACTCCCCTCTCGGCTCCTCGCTTGCACCGGGCCCCGGGACGACCGCTGCGACAATCGCACGGGCAACCCGACCGGAGTTCCATGACAGACCTCACCTTCCAGTCCCTCGGACTGAGCGAACCGCTGTGCCGCGCCGTCGCCGACGCCGGCTACCGCGAACCCACCCCCATCCAGCTGCAGGCCATTCCCGTGGCCCTGGCCGGCCGCGACCTGCTGGCCACCGCCCAGACCGGCACCGGCAAGACGGCGGCCTTCGCGATGCCCATCCTCCAGCGCCTGGCTGGACAGCCGCGGCAGCGGCGCCGCCCCGTGGGCGCGCTGGTCCTGACCCCGACCCGCGAGCTGGCCCTGCAGATCGACGAGAGCTTCCACACCTACGGCCACCACCTGCGGGCGACGACGGCCGTGGTCCTGGGCGGCGTGCCCGCCTCGCCCCAGATCCGCGCCCTGCGGCGCGACCCCGACGTCGTGGTCGCCACGCCGGGCCGGCTGCTCGACCTGATGCAGCAGGGGTACGTCGACCTCTCCCGCGTCGAGACCTTCGTCCTGGACGAGGCCGACCGGATGCTGGACATGGGGTTCGTGCGCGACGTCAAGCGGATCGCCTCCGAGCTGCCCGGGCAGCACCAGACCCTCTTCTTCTCGGCGACCTTCTCGTCCGAGATCGCGCGGCTGGCCGACGGCATGCTCCGCGATCCGGTGCGGATCGACATCGCCCCGCAGACCAAGGTGGCCGACAACATCGAGCAGCGGGTCATGTTCGTCGACCCGGCCCGCAAGCGGGACCTGCTGCTGCGACTGCTCAAGGGAGGGGACGTGGGACGGGTCCTGGTCTTCACCCGGACGAAGCGCCGCGCCGACCGGCTGGCCAAGCAGCTGGCGCGCCAGGGCGTGGCCGCCGATGCGCTGCACTCGGACAAGACCCAGCAGGCGCGCCAGCGCGCCCTGGCCGCCTTCGACGGCGGACGGACGCGGGTGCTGGTGGCCACCGACATCGTCTCGCGGGGGATCGACGTGGAGGGGATCACCCACGTCATCAACTTCGAGCTGCCCGACGACCCGGAGAACTACATCCACCGCATCGGCCGCACGGCGCGCGCCGGTGCCGCCGGCGTGGCGCTCTCCTTCTGCGGGACCGAGGAGGTGGACAGGCTCCGATCCATCGAGCGCCTGATCAGCTCCTCGCTGGCGCCCGACCTGGACCAGCCGTTCCACTGCCTGGTGGCGGAGCGCCACAACGAGAGGAAGAAGCCGGTCCGGTCCACCGTGGCCACCCGCCGCAGCATCTTCCGCAAGGGCCGGGCCGCCGGGGGGCTGGGCCGACGGATCGGACGCTAGCCGGCAGCCTCCACCCGGCCGCCCCTCACGGCAACGGCGCCGCGTTCCACCGCGGCGCCGTTTCGCGTGCCGGCCCCACCGGCGGGTCCGTCAGACGTCGACGTACTTCTCCCCCTTCGCGCCGCAGACGGGGCACTTCTCGGGCGGTTCGCCGAACTCGATGTGTCCGCAGACCGGGCAGAGATAGAAGCGGGTCTCCTCGAGGTCGCGGCCGGCGCTGGCGGCCTCCAGGGCCTTCCTGTAGAGGGCGGCGTGGACGGCCTCGGCCTCGACGGCGTAGCCAAACATCCGCTTGGCGGGATGCCCCTCCTTCTCGGCCTGTTCCAGCATGGGCGGATACATCTCGGTGTACTCGTACGTCTCGCCTTCGATGGCGGCCTGGAGATTCGCGGCCGTGTCGCCGACAACGTCCAGGGCCTCCAGGTGGCCGGTTGCGTGGATCCGCTCCGCCTCGGCCGTCGTGCGGAACAGCTTGGCGATGTTGGGGAAACCGTCCCTCTCGGCCTTCTCGGCGAAGGCCAGGTACTTCTGGTAGGCCTGGCTCTCGCCGGCGAACGCTTCCTTGAGGTTCTGGGTGGTATCGGGCACGGGAACACCTCCTGCGGGTGGTGAGAACGCCTGGAAACGCGAACGATTGCACCACCGCGGCTGACAGGTGTCAACCTCCCGCTGGTGCGGCAGGCCGGCCCGGCGCCCGGGTCCGGGGGCGGGAAACGACCCCTAACGCCGGGGCCGCTCCGCCGGGCGCCGCGCCCGGAGGCGGCTGATCTTCTGCAGCAACCGCAGGACCTCGGGGTTGCGGGGTGCCAGTTGCCGCGCCCGCTCCAGGTCGGCGACGGCCCGGTCCAGCCGGCCCTGGCGGTAGGAGGCCAGGCCGCGGTTGAACCAGGCCGTCACGTCCAGCGGATCCAGCGCCAGGGCCCGGTCCAGGGCCTGCAGTCCCTCCTCGCCGCGGCCGGCCTGCAGCAGGGCGTAGCCGAGGCCGCTCCAGGCGGCCGCATAGCTGCTGTCGGCCGCCGTCGCGGTGCGGAGGATCGCGATGGCCCGCCCGAACCACCCCCGACGGTTCAGCAGGTCGCCGAAGGCGGCCAGGGTCGGCGCGTCCGGTCGGCCCTCGCTCAGCTGCCAGCGCGCCTCGCGTCTCAGGTCGGCCAGGGCGACCTCCTCGGCTCCCACCGCCCAGGCCACCCTGCCGCGCAGGGCCCGCAGCCAGTGCGGCCAGAGCCGCCAGCGGATGGCCCGGCTCAGCAACGGGATGGCCCGGTCCGACCAGTAGAGTCGACGCTCCCCCCGGGCGGCCAGGCAGCTCTCCGCCGCCGCCGCGGCCCAGCCCGCCAGCGACCCGGCCAGGAAGCGGTCGCCGGTGCTGATCCAGACCGGCAGGTGCAGCGGTTCGCCCTCCTCGCGCGGGACGACGACCTCCAGCGGTGGACGGACGAGGGCCTCGTCCGGGTCGCGCGCCGCGAAGGCGTAGCCGTAGAAGCGGCGAGCGTCGTGCTCGTTGCCCAGCAGCTCGCAGGCCAGACCCAGGTCCTGGTGGAAGCGGGCGGCGTCCTCGGGCAGGGGGTCGGCCTGGATCAGCCAGTGGTAGGCGTCGCGCGGGTTGCCCCGGGACAGCTCGATCAGGCCCCGGATCCAGCGCCACTCGAAGCGGAAGAAGTCGATCCGCTCGATCTCGCGGGCCACGTTCCCGGCGCCGTCGAGGTCCCCGGCGCACGCCAGGACGATCCCCTCGGTCATCAGGCTGCGCCGGGCGCGGGGAGCGAGAGCCAGGACCGTGTCGGCCCAGGCCCGTGCCTGTTGCCACTGGCCGAGGTCGCGGTGGTACCAGGCACGGGCCAGGGCGATCCGCCAGTGCAGGTCGCGGCGGCTTCCCGTCGGCGCGTGGGCGACCGCCGCGGTCGCGGCATCGAGACAGCCCAGGGCCCGGTCCAGGTCGCCCAGGCAGGCCGCCTCGCGCGAGAGGTCCAGCCAGACAGTGGCGAGACCGGGAGCCAGACCCACGGCCGTGGCCAGGGCCCGCAGCCGGACGACGTCCCGGCGGGCCCGCTCGGCCCGCTCCAGCCAGAGGCTGGCCTCCCGCTCCCGTGCCCGTCGCTGCGCCTCGGGAAGGGCGAGGAAGTCGGCCAGACCGAGGGAGTCGGCACCGGCAGCGGCGAAGCGCCACAGCTCCCTCTCCTCCACGGGCCGGACGGGGCGGGACGCGCAACCGGCCAGGAGGGCCGCCAGGAGGGCCAGGGCGGGGAGGAGTCGGACATGGATCCTCATGCCGGCAGGATACCGCGCCGCGCCGGGGGTGACAACCGCGGCGGCCGTCCTTGACCCGGTCGTGGCGGTGGGCTACACTGTCCGCCGGACGATCCTGATCGTCCCGGCAGGGAGTCAACCGGAAGCCGGTGCGAATCCGGCGCGGCCCCGCCACTGTGAGCGGCGACGACGCCCGTCAGAACCACTGGTCCGCCAGCCGGACCGGGAAGGGACGGGCCGAGGACGACCCGCGAGCCAGGAGACCGACTCCCCGCCGCGCGACCCGGACCTTCGAGGGCAAGGACCTGGGGCCGCGCCGCGGCGCGGCACATCCCCACCGATCGCTCCCGTGGGAGCATCCGCCTTGTTCTCCGGTCACAACGTGGTTCCACACAACACAACCGGAGGTCTCACCATGCAGAGAACGTTCGTCGCCGCCGCGCTGTCGGTGCTGCTGCTCGCCGCCGGCGCCACCGCCCAGTTCGCCGACTCGGGCCAGGTCAACAACGAGTACGACCGCGCCGACCCCGCCCTGGTGGCGTGGGCCGACCAGGTGGTCGAACTGGTCCGCGGGCCGCAGGACTACCAGGACCCGTCCCTGGGCGACGCCTCCTACGGCAGCCCCGCCGACCTGCTCGGACCCGCCGGGACGCCCGTCAGCCTGGGCGACGGCGGCCACGTGACCGTCTCGTTCCCGGTGGCCATCGTCGACGGCCCGGGCGACGACCTGGTCGTCTTCGAGAACGGCTTCGCCTGGAACGGGGTCTACATGGAGCTGGGCTACGTGGAGGTCAGCAGCGACGGGGTGAACTTCGCCCGCCTGCCGGCCCTCTGCCGCCGCACGACCCAGCCCGGCCCCTGGGACACCAGCGACCCGGCCGACTTCTACAACCTGGCCGGCAACTACGTGGGCGGCACCGGCATCGACCTGCACGACCTGGTGCTGGCCGGCGATCCCCTGGTGGCCGACGGTACCGTGGACCTGCAGCACATCCTCTACGTGCGACTGGTGGACGTGGTGGGCGACATCAGCGGCCCCGGCGCGACCTTCGACTTCCTGGGCCGGCCGGTGGCCGACCCCTATCCCACCCCGGGCGAGAGCTGCGGCATGGATCCCACCGGGGTGGCCGTGATCAACGCCGGCGCGGTCATCGCCAACGAGAACGTCTCCTGGAGCGAGGTGAAGAGCCTGTTCCGGTAATGTTGTGCCACGAAGACTGTGTCTGATCCGGAGAGGTGATGCGGTGACTACCGCATCACCTCTTCCCTTCCAACCCCCTCAGTACGCGTACCGCAGCTCGTGTCGCCGGTTCTCCCCGCGCAGGGCCCTGGTCGTGACCAGCCGGTCG
>CAYTEO010000072.1:0-7136 GCA_964436825.1 uncultured Fibrobacteraceae bacterium
TCCCGTGAACGAGGCGAGGTCCGGGTAGAATCGGTCGTACGCCGAGGAATCAGGATACCAGCGGGCCGTCCCCGCCCCCACGTACAGCACGTGTTCCACCGGGTCGTAACCGAGACAGGAGAACGGGATCGGCTCCGGGAAGTAACTCCCGCCGGGGACAATAGTATGATGATCCCGGTCGCTCACCCGCTCCCAGACCGTACCGCCCTCCGGCAGGCGGAACAGACCACCCCGCGTAGCGGCATAGACACCCCGGCGTTCCGTCGGCACGGCCGGATCATCCACCACCAGCAGGTCGTCCACGTACATCACCCCGCTCCGCACGCTGTCCTCAAGACCGGTCCAGAAGGGATGCCAGTGCCGTCCCCCGTCCAGTGACCGGTAGACCCCACACACGTCTCCGCCCAGGTAGACGATGTTCGGGTCCTGGGGATCGTAACACAGGGCGTGGACCTGACCCGCCACACCCGGTCCGATAGGGGTCGTGGCCGCACGGGACGGTCGCGCCCCCGGTAACGACAGCAGGCTAGCGAGAAACACGATCAGGCAGGCAGGCAGGCAGGCAGGCAGGCAGAGCATGTCCCGTGCCGGGACGGCGGGGCGACGGTCTCATGGGATCTCCCTCCATGCGGACTCGAGTCAAAACAGCAGCGAATATGGGCGAGGCATGTATTGTCTCGTCCTTTACAAGGATGTGTCAATAACTAAAAAGGTCCTGGTTCATCCCCTCACCCCAGCGGCGGCGCCGGGTAACGCTCCCGGCGGCACTCCTCCGCCGTCAGCACCGCCCGCATCCGCCCGATGGCCTCGTCCAGCACGTCGTTGACGATCCAGTAGCGGTAGCGGTCGGCGAACCCCACCTCCCAGCGGGCGTTGCGCAGGCGGGTCTGGATGACCTCCTCGCTGTCGGTGCCGCGGGCGCGCAGGCGGCGCTCCAGCTCCTCCCAGCTCGGCGGGAAGACGAAGACCGACACCAGGTCGTCCCCGAACAGGTCGATGACCCTGGTGCCACCCTGGACGTCCAGGTCCAGCAGCGGGATCTCGCCGCGGTCGATCATCGCCTGGACGTGGTCCCGCCGGGTGCCGTAGCGGTGGTCGTGGACGTGGGCCCACTCGATGAAGGCGTCGGCGGCCACCAGGCTGTCGAACTCGGCGTCGTCCACGAAGTGATAGTCCACGCCGTCGCGCTCCCCCGGCCGGGACGGCCGGGTGGTCGTGGAGACGGAGAAGCGAACCCGCGGGTCCGCTTCCAGCAGC
Organism: uncultured Fibrobacteraceae bacterium; assembly: GCA_964436825.1. Taxonomy (GTDB): domain Bacteria; phylum Krumholzibacteriota; class Krumholzibacteriia; order LZORAL124-64-63; family LZORAL124-64-63; genus CAYTEO01. The sequence goes on from CAYTEO010000072.1 coordinate 1,258, forward strand.
GCCCGCACGAAGGTGGTCTTGCCGGCCCCGCTGGGCCCGGAGATCAGCAGCAGCATGGACTACTCCAGGTTCTGGACCTGCTCGCGCATGGACTCGATCTCTTCCTTCATGGCGATGACCGCCCGCGTGATGGCCAGGTTCTGGGTCTTGGAGCCCATGGTGTTGACCTCGCGGTGCATCTCCTGGAGCAGGAAGTTGAGCCGCTTGGCCACCTGGCCGCCCGCCTCGAGCGTGGCGCCGAACTGCTCCAGGTGGCTGGCCAGCCGCTCGCACTCCTCGTTGATGTTGCCGCGGTCCACGAGGATGGCCGCCTCCTGGGCCAGCCGCTGGGGGTCGATGGGGGTCTCCAGGAGCTGGTCGAGCCGCTCGCGCAGCCTTTCCTGGGCCTCCTGCAGGGCGTCCGGCAGCAGGCCGGTGACCTTGTCGAGCTGGCGGCGGACGGCGTCCAGCCGGTTCTGCAGCTCGGTGGCCGTCTCCAGCCCCTCGGTCCGCTTCATCTCCAGCAGCTGGGCCAGCGCATCCTCCAGGGCCTCCAGGACCGCCTCGCGTTGCAGCTGGAGGGTCCGGTCGTCGGGATCGCCCCGGAAGAGGTCGGGCACGGCCAGCAGGTGCTCCAGGCCGATCTCCGGGCGCGGTTGGCCGGCCTCCTCGAGCCGGTCGGCCATCATCCCCAGCACCCGCAGGGCCCGGTCCACGTTCTCCGGCGGCAGCAGGACGGCGGGATCGTCGCGCCGACCGTCGACCTGGACCGAGACGGAGACGCGGCCGCGGCCGATCCGCTCCTTCAGCAGGTTGCGGATCTCCAGGTCCAGGGACGAGAGCTGGTTCGGCAGGCGCATGGCCAGGTCCAGGAAGCGGTGGTTGACCGAGCGCAGCTCGACCGTGGCGGTCCAGGGGCCGCGGGTCGCGGTGGCGGTCCCGTAACCGGTCATGCTCAGCATCGTCTCACCCCGGCGGTTGGAGGAAACGGGGCGGCGGCGCCGTCCCGGGCGCCGTAAGTGTAGGCGACGGCCGCGCCGGCGGCAAGGTCGCGCTCGATCGCCGGTTGACGCCACCGCCGGCGATGGTTATAAGGACGTGCACGTTACCCGCCACACTCGAACTCAACCAGAGGGGAATCGACAGATGAAACGCATCGCATTGGTGACCGTGACCTGCCTGCTGGCCGCCGGCGTGGCGCTGGCCGGCAGTTACCCGCTGGGCGTCCGCGCCGGGATCAGCAGCACACCCGACCAGTTCTTCCTGGGCGGCCACGCGGAGGCCTACGAGTTCTCTCCCGGCGTCATGCTGGTGCCCAACGTGGAGATCGGCTTCGGCGACGACGTGACCCTGGTCTGCGTCAACGGCGGCGTGCGCTACTCCTTCCTGGAGACCGAGTTCAACCGCTTCGTCCCCTACGCCGGCGCGGAGCTGGGTTTCAATTACATCAGCTGGGACGTGCCCGCGGGTTACGGGATCGACGACAGCGAGACCAAGCTGGTGGTCAACCTCATGGGCGGTGTCCAGAAGAAGCTGGACGCCAAGAAGTCGCTGCTGCTGGAGCTGAAGCTCGGCCTGTCCGACTACGCGCCCGACCTGAAGTTGACCGCCGGTCTGACCTTCTTCTAGCCCATGGTCGATACTCCGCGGCCGTGGCGCGACCGCGATTTGCTCGCAGCACTGGCCGGCGACTGGACCCGGCGGCTCTCCGGCCGCCGGGTCGCCCATCTGGGGGGCGGAACGGGCTGGCTGTGGCTGGTCCTGCAGCCGCCGGGCGTCGACGACGCGCCGGCCGACCACCTGGTCCTGACCGCCCGCCAGGGCGCGGCCCTCTGCTGGGACGCACCCGAACCGCCCGCACGACCGCTGACCGACGCCCTGGGCCGGATCCCCCGCAAGCGGCTGACCGTCACCACCCACCTGCTGGGCGCCGAGCTGGTCCGCGCCGCCCTCGACGCCGAGGACCTGGTCCTGGGCCTGGAGCTGCGTCGCGACGACCGGCCCCTGCACCTGCTGCTGCAGCTCTTCGGCCAGCGGGGCAACCTGGTCCTGCTGAACGACACGGGCCGCCGCCTCTGGTCGGCCCACGGGTCACCGCATCCGGCGGTCCTGCGGCCGCCGCGGCCGGCGCCCGCCGACGCCGCCCCGGCCGCGGACGTGCCCCCGGGCACCGCCGGGGTGCTGCGCCGCGAGGCCCCCCGCCACCTGGCAGCCGTCCTGGCGACCGAGCTGCGCCGCCACCTGGGTGCCGCCCTGCGCCAGCGCCGCGTGGCCGCCGAGCGCCTGGTGGCGAACCTGGAACGCGACCTGGCCAGGGCCGACAGCGGCGAGCGCGACCGGCTGCTGGCCGAAACCCTGGCCATCCACCTGCACGAGATCCGGCGCGGCCAAGACGCGGCCGAGCTGACGACCCCCACTGGGGAGCGGGTCGTCGTCCCCCTGGACCCGACATTGCCGCCTCACGTCAACCTGGAGCGGCTGTTCCACCGGGCCCGCAAGGCGGACCGGGGGCGGGAGGTGGTCCGTGCCCGACTGGAGGAGGCGCGGCGGCGGCTGGCCCGCCTGGAGGAGCTGACCGGCGACCTGGACGCCGTCGACGGCGACGACGAGGACGCCCTGGCCGCCCTGCTTGCCTGGCGCGCCCGCCACGCCGACGAGCTGGACCTGGACGCGGCGGCGCGGGCTGCCCGCCGCCTGCCGCCGCCACTGGCGCGCCCCTTCCGCCGCTACCGCCTGGCCGGCGGCTGGGAGGTGTGGGTGGGTCGCAACGACCGGGAGAACGACGAGCTGACCCACCGCGCCGCCGCACCGGACGACTGGTGGCTGCACGCCCAGTCGGTGCCGGGCAGCCACGTGGTCCTGCGCGCCCGGGGCAAACCCGAGCAGGTTCCCCGGCGCGTCCTGGAGCAGGCGGCGCAGCTGGCGGCCCTGCACAGCAGGGCCCGGCACGCGGCGCTGGTGCCGGTGATCTACACCCTGCGCAAGTACGTGCGCAAGCCGCGCAAGTCGCCCCCGGGCACCGCCGCCTGCATCCGGGAGAAGAGCCTGATGGTGGCGCCGGGCGTCCCGCCGGGCGCCGAGACGATCTGACGGCGCGACGGAGCGCCGGGAGGTGTGCCATGACGATCCAAGGCCGGGAGATCACCGTGCAGACGCAGGGATTCAGCGACGTCCACGACGTGACCGACAGCGTGAGGGCCATCGTCGCCGAGGCCGGCGTCACCGCCGGACTGGTGAACGTGACCGCCATCGGCTCCACCGCCTCGGTCACCACCATCGAGTACGAGCCGGCCCTCTGCGCCGACCTGCGCGACGCCCTGGAGAAGATCTGGCCCGCCGCCGCCCGCACCCGCCACGGCGACACCTGGGGCGACGACAACGGCTTCGCCCACCTCCGCGCCACCCTCATGGGGCCCGGCGTGACCCTGCCGGTCCACGACGGCGCGCCGGTGCTGGGCACCTGGCAGCAGATCGTGGTGGTGGACCACGACAACCGCCCCCGCACCCGGCGGGTGTTCGTGCAGGTGATGGGGGAGTGAGGATTCCCTACCGATACCGCCGCTTCAGCTCCCCCCAGCTCAGGTCCTCGTTCGGGGTCGGCTGGTCCGCGAACGGCTCGAACAGCACGTACGTCTCCAGGCCGTCGATGTCTTGGCCATCCTGGATCCACTCGGCAATCTGGTCCCGGTCCGTCGTCCCCCAGTAGTTGTCGCGCAGGTCGAGGTAGAGGGTGTCCTGCCTGGCCTCTCCCCAGTGGTACACCTTGACCGAATAGCCGCCCCCGTTGAGGATGTGGTTGCCGTGGAAGTCGATGTTGCCCCCCGCCACATCGATCGTGGCCATCTCTCCCCCGCCAAGGATGTTACCGCTCCCCGATAGCACAGACCCATCCGATACGTGGATATTACGCAACGGACCACGCTCAAACACACAGTCTGAAATAACACAGTCCGTTGCCATCGTTATGTATACATGAGTGCTTCCCGTTGACGAGAATGTTGATGATCTTATTACTAAGCCAGAGCTGCTCCCACTGATAAGCGACGCATAGTTGTCATCAAATACACAATCGCTCAACACTATATCCGAGCTCCAGCCGATATTGACCCCATACACATTCGACATGAATTGTGTATTATCTATTGAAATATGACATGAACCTTCAAGCACCGCAAACCCCATGTCATAATTATTGCTGAATGTACACCGATCAACACGACAGCCATACAGAATGCCACCAACTCCAAATCGGCATTGTGAAAAGACTGCATCGGACACGTCCAATTCCATCCACCAGCAATAGATTCCATCCCTGACATGCTCGATCCTCAAGGAGGCCACCGTCACCTTGCTGAAACCCCAGACAGCAATCCCCTTGGGCCTCTCCTGATGCCAGTCGTAGTCGTCCTCCGCCGGGCCGATGATCGTCTGGTCGGCCCCCGCGCCGATCAAGGTCAGGTCGTCGCACTTCACGTGCGCGTAGACACGCTCCGTCCAGCCGTCCGTGGTCACCCACTGCCAGTCGTCGTAGCGCCCCGGACCGATCAGCACCGTGTCCCCCGCCGCCGCCACGTCCAGCGCGTCCTGGATCACCGTGAAGTCCCCGCTGCCGTCCTTCGCCACCTGCCACGTCCGGCCCCATGCCAGCACCGGCAGCAGCAGCAAGCACAGCAGGATGGAGGCTCGTCTCATGATGTCCTCCCTCGTGAACCGCCCCGACTTTTCCGGAGGCTCCGTTACGTGAGTCCCGCCCCCATGGCAGGAACTCCTTGACGCTCATGGAACTGCTTCTCGAACTCCACCGGAGGCAGGTAGCCCAGCGGCTCCAGCAGCCGCTGGTGATTGTACCAGTGGACCCAGCAGAGCGTCTCCAGCTCCACCTGGTCCCGGCCGTGCCAGGGACCCAGCCGATGGATCACCTCGGCCTTGTACAGCCCGATCACCGTCTCCGCCAGGGCGTTGTCGTACGAATCGCCAACGCTCCCGACCGACGGCACGATACCCGACTCGGCCAGCCGCCGGGTGTACCGGATCGACAGGTACTGCACCCCACGGTCACTGTGGTGGATCAACCCGTCGTGCTCCGGCCGGGCGTGCAGCGCCTGCTCCAGGGCGTCCAGGGCCAGGTCGGTCCGCAGGGACCGGGAGACCTGCCAGCCCACGATCATCCGCGAAAACACGTCGATCACGAACGCCACGTAGACGAAGCCGCTCCACCGTGCAGCGAGCCACGGCCATTCCTTCCCGCTGCAGCTGATGCCACACCTTGCGGGCACCGTAGACGCCGCGGTTCTGGTGCCAGACACGCTCGATCTCCTTGCTCAGCTCGGCGTCCCGGCGGGCCCTGGGCGGCAACCGCTGCGGGTCCCGCTGGCGGGCCTTCTGCTCGTAGTAGGTCGACGGGGCGATCGGCAACACCGCGCAGATCGGCTCGACCCCGTACTCCTGCCGATGCCGGTCGATGAACCGGACCATCACTTCCGTGGGCGGTCGAGCTCCGCCTGGGCGAAAAAAGCCGCCGCCTTGCGCAGGATCTCGTTGGCACGCCGCAGCTCGCGGTTCTCCCGCTCCAGCTGCTTGATCCGATCACGCTGCTCGCTGGTCACCCCGGCTCGTCGTCCGCTGTCGATCTCGGCCTGGCGCACCCACTTGCGCAGGGTCTCGGGTGAGCAGCCGATCTTCGAGGCGATCGAGACGATCGCCGACCACTGGGACGGGTGCTCGCCCTGGTGCTCCAGTACCAGCCGAACTGCCCGCTCACGCACTTCCCGGGGGTATCTCTTTGATCTGTCCATGACCCCATCCTCTCAAAGAATGGAGTCTCCGGCAATCCCGGGGCGGTTCATAACAGAGCGGCGGGCATCCTGGGATGCCCGCCGTCATCTACGGTGAATCGAGGT
>CAYTEO010000073.1:0-6378 GCA_964436825.1 uncultured Fibrobacteraceae bacterium
GCTACTCCCCCATCCTCTTCTGCCGCTTCATCCCGACGGTCGACTACGTGGCGGCGCACCTGCGCGGGAAGCTGGAGCGGAAGGGCGTGGTGGTCGAGGCGGTCACCGGCCAGCTGCCGCCCGAGGAGCGGGAGCGCCGGGTCGAGGAGCTGGGAGCCCACGACCGCCGCGTGCTGATCTGTACCGATTGTCTCAGCGAGGGCATCAACCTCCAGCAGCACTTCGACGCCGTCATGCACTACGACCTCTCCTGGAACCCGACCCGCCACGAGCAGCGGGAGGGGCGGGTCGACCGCTACGGCCAGCCGCGCCGGAAGGTGCGGACCCTGACCTACTACGGACAGGACAACCCCGTGGACGGGGTCGTTCTGCAGGTTCTGCTGCGGAAGCACAAGACCATCCACAAGCAGCTCGGCGTCATCGTCCCCGTGCCGATGGATACCCGGATCATCGAGGAGGCCATCCTCGAGGGCCTGATCATGCGGGAGGAGACGGGGACCCAGCAACTGAGCTTCGACTTCCTCGAGCCCATCCACCGTGACGTGGACCTGGAGTGGGATGCCGCCGTCGAGCGCGAGAAGCGCAGCCGCACGCTCTTTGCCCAGAACCAGCTCCTGACGGCCGTCAGGACCGAGATCCGCGGCGTGGTCGACGACGTCCGCCGGGCCATCGGCTCGGCCGCCGACGTCCGGCGCTTCACGCGCCTGGCCCTGCAATCCCTGGGGGCCGTGGTGACGGGGGACGAGCCCATGGAGGTGAGCCTCCGGGAGACGCCTGCCGCCCTCAGAGACGCCCTGGGCCTGGGCGACGGCTTCCGGGCCGTGTTCGACGGTCAGCCGGGCAAGGGGACGGTCCTGCTCACGCGGACCCATCCCGCCGTCGAGGGACTGGCCGCCCACGTGCTGGAGAGCGCCCTCGACCCGGACCTGGACGGACCGGGGCGTCGCTGCGGCGTGGTCAGGACGGGCGCGGTGGAGACCCGCACGACGCTCGTCCTCCTCCGCCTGCGTTTCCACATCGTGACCAGCGCCCGCCAGGGGCGGGAGTGTCCCCTGCTTGCCGAGGACGTGGTGCTCGCCGGCTTCACCGGCAGTCCCGACCAGCCCGTGTGGCTGTCCACGGACGCCGTCGAGCCGATCCTTGATGCCGCGCCGGATGCCAACATCGATCCGGACCAGGCGCGACACCACCTCCGCCGCGTCCTCGATCGCATCGACCGGCTGATGCCGTTCCTGGAACGGATGGCCGACGAGCGGGGCCAGGCCCTGCTGGAGGCGCACCGCCGGGTCAGGAAGGCGACCAGGAGCGGGGTTCGCGCTCTCAAGGTGGATGTCCACAAGCCGGTGGACGTGCTGGGCGTGTACGTCTACCTGCCGGCCCGGACCACCGCCGCGGGAGGGATCGCATGAGACGCACCACTCGTCAGTTCAGCTGCGTGCGGACCGAGGGGGGACTCCTGCCGCAGGACCTGCTGTCGCGCATCCAGGCGGGGGACCGGGAGCTGCCCGGCCTGGACCCCGGAAGCTACCACCTCGACCGGCACGAGCGGATCGGCGAGGCCGTCAACAGGTCTTGGAGCCGTCTCGTGGCGGCCTGGCGGGCCTTCAGGGAGGCGCTGGACAGGGAACCGCCGGCATCGCCGGCCACGGGGCTCACCCGCGAGCGCTGGCTCCTGCCCCTCTTCCAGGAGCTGGGCTACGGTCGCCTGCCCAGGGCGCAGTCCATCGAGGTGGACGGCAAGCCGTATGCCGTGAGCCACATGTGGCACCGCTCGCCGATCCACCTGCTCGGCGCCGGCGTGGACCTCGACCGCCGGCAGGCCGGCGTCGCGGGCGCGGCCCGGACCTCCCCCCACGGTCTGGTGCAGGAGTTCCTGAACCGCTCCGATGACCATCTCTGGGGGATCGTCAGCAACGGCCTCAAGCTGCGCGTCCTGCGCGACCACTACAGTCTCACGCGGCAGGCCTACGTGGAGTTCGATCTCCAGGCCATCATGGAGGGCGAGCAGTACAGCGAGTTCCTCCTGCTCTGGCTGGTGTGCCACCAGAGCCGGGTCGAGGCCGACGAGCCGGAGGATTGCTGGCTGGAACAGTGGTTTGCCGTCTCCCGGGAGGAGGGCGTCCGGGCCCTGGACAAGCTGCGGACCGGTGTGGAGCAGGCCATCGAGGCCTTCGGAACCGGCTTTCTCTCCCACCGCGCGAACACCAGGCTACGTGAGGCGCTGCAGGCCGGGGAGCTGGACAAGCAGGAATACTACCGGCAGGTCCTGAGGCTGGTCTACCGCCTGATCTTCCTCTTCGTGGCCGAGGAGCGCGGCGCCCTGCTCGATCCCGCGGCCGATGCGGCCGCGGCCGACCGGTACCTGCGCTACTACGCCACGCGGCGCCTGCGGGAGCTGGCCGACAAGCGGCGCGGCGGCCCCCACGGGGACCTCTGGCGCGGGCTGCGCCTGGTGATGGCCAAGCTCGACGGCGGGTGTCCCGAGCTGGCGCTGCCGGCGCTCGGCTCGCGCCTCTGGAGCGATGCGGCGTGTCCCTGGCTGATGGAGGCGGAGTGCAGCAACCGCCACCTCCTCGACGCGGTGCGGAGCCTGTCCACGGTCCAGGAGGGCCATGCGCGCTACCCGGTCAACTGGCGCAACATCGGCGCCGACGAGCTGGGCAGCATCTACGAGGGACTGCTCGAGCTGCATCCCTCCCTGGACAAGGACGCGGGCGTGTTCGAGCTGAAGACGGCCCCCGGCCACGAGCGCAAGACCACCGGCAGCTACTACACCCCGACGGAGCTCGTCGAATGCCTGCTGGGCTCCGCCCTGGACCCCGTCCTCGACGAGGCGTGCCGGCAGCGCGATCCCGAGGCGGCGATCCTCGATCTCAAGGTGTGCGATCCCGCCTGCGGGTCCGGGCACTTCCTGGTGGCCGCCGCCCACCGCCTGGCCCGGCGGCTCGCCGCCGTCCGGTCCGGCGACGACGAGCCGAGTCCCCGCGACGTCCAGCGCGCCCTGCGTGACGTGGTGGGGCGCTGCATCTACGGCGTGGACGTGAACCCGATGGCCGTGGAGCTGTGCAAGGTGAGCCTCTGGATGGAGGCCATCGAGCCGGGCCGCCCCCTGTCGTTCCTCGACAGCCACATCCAGTGCGGCAACGCGCTGCTCGGCGCCACGCCGGCGCTCATGGCACGCGGCATCCCCGACGACGCCTTCAAGCCCATCGAGGGCGACGACCGAGAGGTGGCCACGCGGCTCAGGAAGCGCAACAGGAGCGAGCGCAAGGGGCAGATGACGCTGCACGGCCTGTTCGGCCAGGCGGCGGCCGGACAGGGGGATGTCGTCGCCAAGGCGCGGGACATCGAGTCGGCCGCCGACGGCAGCATCGCCGCGATCCGCGAGAAGGAGAAGCGCTGGGAGCAGCTCTCTCGCTCGTCCGAGTTCAGGGACGCCTGGTTCCGGGCCGACGCCTGGTGCGCCGCCTTCGTCTGGCCCAAGCAGCCCGGCGATCTGGAGAACGCCGCCGTGACGCACGACACCTGGCTGCGCGTCGAGAGAGACGTGAGCGCTGCGGCTCCGTTGACCAGGAAGACCGTGCGCGAGCTGGCGCGTCGGTACCGGTTCTTCCACTGGCACCTGGCCTTCCCGACCGCTTTCGGGGAGGTGAAGCGCGACTTCGAGGAGGGGGAGACGACAGGCTGGACCGGCGGGTTCGACGTGGTGCTGGGCAATCCGCCGTGGGAACGCATCAAGCTCCAGGAGAAAGAGTTCTTTTCGTCGCGAGCGCCCGAGATCGCGCAGGCGCGCAACGCCGCGGCCCGCAAGAAGGCCATCGCCAGGCTGGAGCAAGAAGACCCGGCGCTCTGGGCAGAGTGGAGGGCCGCGCTGCGCGAGGCGGACGGCGCGTCGCACCTGGTTCGGAGTAGCGGGCGGTATCCGCTCTGCGGGCGCGGGGACGTGAACACCTACAGCATCTTCGCCGAGCTGAACCGGACGCTGATGGCGCCAGCCGGCCGTGTGGGATGCATCGTGCCCAGCGGCATCGCCACGGACGCCACCACACAGCACTTCTTTCGCGACCTGGTCGAGTCTCAGACCCTGGCAAGCCTGTATGACTTCGAGAATCGAAAGGGCGTGTTTCCTGGTATCGACCGCCGTATCAAGTTCTGTCTCCTGACCCTTTCGGGTGCTGCACGACCTGCGAAACAGGGGGCGCGCTTCGCCTTCTTCCTGCTAGACGCCGCCGAACTGAAGGACGACCGAAGCTTCTCGCTGACAGCCGACGAGATCGCTCTGCTCAACCCGAACACGGGCACCTGCCCAATCTTCCGCTCGCGCCGAGACGCGGAGATCACCAAGCACATCTACCGCCGCGTACCCGTCCTGGTGCGCGAGGCGAACGGCGATCGCCCCGAGGAGAACCCCTGGGGCGTGAGGTTCAAGCGCATGTTCGACATGGCCAACGACTCGGGGCTCTTCCGCACCCGCGAGGAGCTGGAAGCCGACAGCTGGCACCTACGGGGAAACATCTTCGAGCGGGGCGGAGAGCGGATGCTGCCGCTCTACGAGGCGAAGATGGTCCATCACTTCGACCACCGCTTCGGGGACTACGCCGACAAGCCGCCGAAGTCGCAGTCCACGGCGCTCCCAACTGTCCCCGCCGAGAGGCTGGCCGACCCAACGTATACGATCACACCGCGCTACTGGGTCGCCGAGGAGGAGGTCGAGAACCGCCTGGAAGGGCGCTGGGATCGGGGCTGGCTGCTGGGGTGGCGGGATATCACGAATGCAACGAACGAGCGGACCGTCATTGCGGCGGTCGTGCCGCGGGTTGCCGTGGGTCACAAGCTGCCGATCATGATGCCCGCCGTGAGAGGTCCTGTCGCTTCACTCGTCGCGAACCTCTCGGCATTTGCGCTGGACTATGTGGCCCGACAGAAGATGGGAGGTACCTCGCTCACGTATTTCGTTCTTCGCCAACTCCCCTTTCTCTCCTACGCTGCCTACGCCCAACCTTGTCCTTGGTCTTCGGCTTCGAATCTTGCTGGCTGGCTCCAAGCCCGCGTCCTGGAGCTGAGCCACACCGCCCGAGACCTCGAGGCCTTCGCCCGGGACCAGGGCTACGACGGCCCGCCCTTTCGGTGGGACGAGGAGCGGCGCTTCCTGCTTCGGTGCGAGCTGGACGCCGCCTTCTTCCACCTCTACCTCGGCACGCCGGGCGAGTGGCGCGAGACTGGCTCTCCCGAGCTTCTTGAGGCATTCCCCACGCCCCGCGATGCCGTGGACTACATCATGGAGACCTTCCCCATCGTGAAGCGGAAGGACATCGCGGAGCACGGGGAGTACCGCACCAAGCTCCAGATCCTCGACATCTACGACCGGATGCAGCACACCATCGACACCGGCGAGTCCTACCGGACGGTCCTCGATCCCCCGCCGGGGGATCCCCGGGTGACGCATCCGGAGGACGGCCGGCCGGAGTGGGCGCATGACTAGGGTGGAGCGGCACAAACGGAATGGCCCGGCGACGGCCGTCTGCCGTATGATGCCACGACCGCCGTCGTTGGACATATCGCCATCAGAGGCAGGTTCAGAATCGTTGGTGGACATGAAAGGAGGACACTGTGGTCCACAGGTCCAAACGCGAGCTGATGTTGATTGTGCTGGCTGTTGTTACTGCCGGGTGCACCCCTGCCGTTGTCAAGATGTACCCGACACGGGGCGGGATCACCACCTGCACCGATGTCCTATATCACCAGGGATAGCAGGTGGCGATCTCCGAGGGGGAGAACAGTCTTGTGGCGGCCAGTGCGATCATCGGCAGTAACCGGGAGCTGTACTGCCGGCTGTATATCGAGAATACCAGCGATTCCCTGCGGACAGATTTCATCGTCAGGGACATCAAGGCGATGACGACAGACATTCGAGGAGACTCGGTCGAGTGTTTCGTCTATACGAGCGACGAGTACATCAATGAAAAGGAATTCCAGGCGGCATTGGCCACCGTATTGGCAACAGCCGTCGACATGTCCAATACGTCGTCCACCACCACGACGACGACCTATGGGTCACGGGGATCCATGACGACAGTTACGACCGTGGATGACCCGAGTCAGAAACGGGAAATCGCCAGACAGCATGCCCAGGAACTGGCGATGGCCCAATCGCACTTCGAGCAGATGCGGGCGGTCATGCTCAAGGACGAGACGCTTTTTCCGGGCGATTCCATCGAGGGACCGGTTGTCTGCGAATACCGACACTATAATCAAGGTCCCATCAAGCTCATCGTTCCGGTCGGGCAGGACAGGCACGTGTTCATTTTCAACAAGGAAGTGCTCAAGCGGAAGCGCCCGAAGAGGTACGACATAGGGGTGAGATAACAGGTGTTCGTT
>CAYTEO010000074.1:0-6096 GCA_964436825.1 uncultured Fibrobacteraceae bacterium
TACTACTACACCACGGGCTGGTCCCATCAGACACACTACATCAGCGCCAACACCGGCGACATCATCGAATTCCGCTTCTTGGCCGACGTCTACTCGACATCGAGCTCCTATGACGAGGAACGCGTCTACCTCGACAACGTCACGGTCAACTTCAACGGCGTCCAGCGCGCCCTCGACCTCGACGGCGGCCGGCTCGTTCTCGATCATACTGTCATCAAAGGTGCATCCGGCGACGCCATCCACGCCGTGGGCCTGGACTCGATCACGATCCTCGACAGCGAGATCGACCATGCCACGGCCCAGGGCCTGTGGGCCAACGGCTCGCCGGTCGTCAGGATCGAGCGGACGCGGATCCACGACTGCGGCAACGATCCCATCGACGTCACCACGACTGGCGCGGTCACCCTCTCCGGATGCATCGTCGACAACAACTCGGGCACCCTCCGCCTCGACAACACGTCGGGAATCGATCTGACATACTGTCTTGTCCACGACAACACGGGTGGGGTCTATCTCGACGGTCCCAGCTTCATCGACCACTGCACCATCATCGACAACGGCAGCTACGGTCTCACCCTCGAGGCCGGCGACTTCTATACCCTCTACAACTCGATCCTCTGGAACAACACCGGCAGCTCGTATTACTACCAGATCAGCAACGGCGGCTACCTGGATGTCTACTACACGGCAGTCCAGCGCGGGACGTCCGGGATCGCGGGCAGCGGCTACTCGGTCACGCACGGCCTCGTCAACCTCGACCCTTTGTTCACCGATGACGCCGGTCACCTCGGCCAGCACTCGCCCTGCATCGACGCCGCGGCGCCTTGGGAGCACGACGCCTACATGCCACCGGGACTGGGGACCATCGTCGCCGACATGGGTGTCTACGGCGGCCCCGGCAACACCATCTGGGACGGCACGCCGGTCCCGGACGGCAAGCCGGTGATCGAGCACATCGTCGACATCCCCCAGGACCAGGGAGGCCAAGTGGGGATCCAGTACGCTGCCAGCATCTTCGACGGGCAGCATCCAGCCTACGACGTCACCCGCTACTCGTTCTGGCGGGCCATGGACCTGAAGAGCGGTGAGCCGCCAGAGGCCGCTGATCATCCCACGGACAAGATCTTCACCACGGGCAAGGGGCAGTACTGGGAGTACGTCGGCGAGATGGTGGCCCAGCAGTTCCCCTCCTACGCCTTCACGGCACCCACCTACGCCGACTCGTGCAGTGCGGGGACGTTCGACATCGAGTTCCTGGTCATCGCCCACACGCCTGACGACGACATCTTCTTCACCTCCGACCCGGTGGCGGGCCATTCGGTGGACAACCTGGCACCTCCGGCACCCGCCTTCCTGGCCGCCGAGGCGACCCTGGACGGGATCTACCTGCACTGGCCGCCCAGCCTGGCCGGTGACGTGAGTGCCTACCACGTCTTCCGCTCGCTGACCCCTGACATGGACATCACGACCCTGGAACCCGTCGCCACGGTAGCCGATACCGCCTTCCTGGACGAGACGGTGGACGCCCAGCAACCATACTTCTACGTCGTCGTGGCCGAGGACAGCCACGACAACCGCTCCGGTCCGTCGATCTACGCCTATGCCCTGGCACCGGTGCCGACCGAACTGCAGGCGGCCACGATCGACCTGGTCGGCGATCTACCGGTGGTGAGCTGGCAACTGGCGACCGACGTGTCCCTATCCTTCCGGATCGAGCGGGCCGCCGCCTCCGGTCCCTTCCTGCCGGTCGACGGAACCATCGAGACGACGACGGAAGGCGGTTTCCGCTTCGTCGATCCCACGGCGGTCGGCGGTCAGGCCTACCGTTACCGCGTCCTGGCGCGACAGGATGATCGCGAGTGGGTCCTGTTCACCTCGGAGCCGGTGACAGTGCCGCCTCTGACCTTCACCCTGGGGCCGGCCCGTCCCAACCCGTTCAACCCGGCGACGACCCTGTCGTTCACGACGACACGGCCCGGCCACGTCACCCTCTCGGTCCACGACCTGATGGGGCGCTGCCTGGCCCTCCTGGTCGACGAGGTCCTGCCCGCCGGCCACCACCAGGTGACCTGGCGCGGAGTCGACGGTGACGGTCGCTCCCTGGGATCGGGGATCTACTTCGCACGACTGGTGAGCGCGGAGGGAACCCGCAAGGTGAAGCTCCTGCTCAATCGCTAGTTCACATACCTGATCCAAAGACGAGGAGTCCTCCTGGAGGCAGGAGGACTCCTCCTCTCTTGCGACCGGACGTCAGCCCGGCATCCGTACGCTCACCCCCGCTCCCCCCGCCGCACCGGCACCCGCCTGGGCACCTCCTCCAGGACGATCCGGCCGGTGAAGGCCTCGCCGTCCCGCTCGGCGGAGAAGGTCAGCTCGGTGCCGACCTTGGCGTCGTAGACCAGGCGGTTGAAGGTGTCGACGTCCTTCAGCTCGACGCCGTTGATCTTCCGCAGGATGTCGTAGGGGCGCAGGCCGGCCTTCCAGGCCGGGGAGTCGCGGGTCACGTCGGTGACCAGGAAGCCGGTCGCGTCGTCCAGGTCCAGGGACTGGGCGATCAGCCGGTCGATGGGCCGGATGCCGATCCCGACGTAGGCACGGCGGAAGTAGCCGTACTGGCGCACCTCGTCGATGATCCACTCGCCCCGGGCGATGGGCACGGCGAAGCCCAGCCCGATGCTGCCGCCGCTCTCGGTGAAGATGAAGGTGTTGATCCCGATGACCTTCCCCTCGCTGTTGACCAGGGGCCCGCCGCTGTTGCCCGGGTTGATGGCCGCGTCGGTCTGGATCATCCCCAGGAAGGTCTTGTCCCCCTCGGTCTGCTTGATGTCCCGGTTCAGGGCGCTGATGACGCCGACGGTGACCGTGGGCTGGGTGTCGGCCAGCAGGTAGCCGAACGGCGAGCCGATGGCGATGGCCCACTCGCCGATGTAGAGCTGCTCGTCCTGGGGGGCCAGCGGCGCCACCGGCAGGTCGGCGGGCGGGTCGTCGAACTGCAGCAGGGCCAGGTCCCAGGTGGGGACCTGCTCGACGACGTGGGCGGTGAACTGGCGGCCGTCGTGCAGGGTGACCTTCAGCTCGTCGGCCCCCTCGATGACGTGGACGTTGGTCAGGATGTAGCCGTCACCGGAGACGATGACCCCCGAGCCGAGGCTGGCCACGTCCTGCCGGAAGGCCTGGCGGGGGAACATGCCGGGGAAGAAGCGTTCCCAGAACTCCATCCCCCTGGGGACGACGGCCCGGGTGACGGTCCGGTGCTTGATGGCGTTGATGCTGACCACGGCAGGGCTGACCCGCTCGGTGGCGCGCACGATGGCGTTGCGGCGCTGGTCCGCCAGCGCGGCCGCGGCAGGATGGTCCGGGGTCGCGTCGCGGACGACCTCGCGGACGACGACCGTGTCGGGCGGCGACGGCGCGACGGCCGTCCCGCCGTAGCGGACCCCCAGCAGCCAGGCCGCCCCCAGCAGCAGCCCGAACAACAGGCCGATGACCACGCCCGTCCACGCGGGTGCCCTGTTCATCCTCTCCTCCCTCGCCGGCTCAGCCCTGCAGCTTGCGCCAGTCCTCCAGGAACCGCTCCAGGCCGCGGTCGGTCAGCGGGTGGTTGACCAGCTGCTTGATGACCTTGTGCGGGATGGTGGCGATGTGCGCCCCCAGCAGCGCCCCCTGCACCACGTGCTCGGGATGACGGACACTGGCAACGATGACCTCGGTCGCGAAGTCGTAGTTCTCGTAGATGGTGACGATGTCCTCGATCAGCTGCATCCCGTCGGTGCTGATGTCGTCCAGGCGTCCGACGAACGGCGAGATGTAGGCCGCCCCGGCCTTGGCCATCAGCAGCGCCTGGCTGGGGGTGAAGCAGAGGGTGGCGTTGACCCGGATCCCCTCGGCGCTCAGTGCCCGCGTGGCCTTCAGGCCCTCGAGGGTCGTGGGGATCTTGACGACCATGTGCTCGCTGATGGCGGCCAGGCGCTTCCCCTCGGCGATCATCCCGTCCGCGTCCAGGGCGGTCACCTCGCCGCTGACCGGCCCCTGGACCAGGTCGCAGATCTCCTTCAGCAGCTCGTCGGTGTCCTTGCGGCCGGTACGGGCCATCAGGGTGGGGTTGGTCGTCACGCCGTCCAGCACGCCCATGGCCTTGGCATCGCGGATCTCGTCCAGGTCGGCGGTGTCGATGAAGAACTTCATGTCCTCTCCTCGTGTTGCCTGTCGTGTGTCGGGACCGGCGGCGGGCCCGCCGGATCGTCGTCGTAGCCCACCGCGGCCAGGTACAACCCCTGCGGCGGCGCCATGGTTCCCGCGCTGCGGCGGTCGCGCGCGGCCAGGATGTCGGCCATGCTCTCGGGCGGGCGCGCCCCGCGGCCGATCTCGACCATCGTGCCCACCAGGTTGCGGACCATGTGGTGGAGGAAACGGTCCGCCTGGACCCAGTAGACGGCCTCGTCGTCCTCCCAGAGCCAGCGGCTGGCCGTCACCCGGCAGGTGTTGTCCTCCCGCAGCGACGCCGACTTGCAGAAGCTGCTGAAGTCGTGCTCCCCCAGCACCAGCCGGGCCGCTTCCTGCATGGCCTCGCGGTCCAGGGGCCACGGCGGCTGCCACCGGTAGCGGCGGCGGAACAGGTCGCGGCGCAGGCCGATCCGGTACAGGTACCGCCGCCAGCGGGCCGAGAAGCGGGCGTGGAAGCCGGCCGCGGCCGGCCGGACCGCGAGGATCTCCACATCCTCGGGCGCCAGTCGCGCCAGGGCCCGCACCAGCCGGTCGGCCTCGTCGGCGGTCAGCCCGTCCAGGCTGGCCACCTGGCCCAGGGCGTGGACCCCCGTGTCGGTCCGGCCCGCCCCCACCGGGACGGCCTCCCGTCCCAGCAGGCGGCGGCACATCCGGGCCAGCTCCCCCTGGACGGTCCGCAGCCCCGGCTGGACCTGCCAGCCGTGGAAACCGCCCCCGTCGTAGGCCAGGTCGATCCGGACGACCTCACCCACCGCGTCCGTCCTCCCGCGCGACGAGCCGGTCGGCGATCTGCAGGGCGTTCAGGGCGGCACCCTTGCGCAGGTTGTCGGCCACGACCCACAGCAGCAGGACGTCGTCGCGGCCCGGCTCGCCGCGGACCCGGCCGACGTGGACGGCGTCACCGCCGTCGACCTCCAACGGGGTGGCGTAGGCGTGGGGATCCTCGGCGACGACGATCCCCGGGAACCCGCGCAGGGCCGCCACCGCCGCCGCGCGGTCCACGGGCCGCTCGCAGACCACCCGTACCGCCGCGCCGTGGCCGTTCCAGCTCGGCACGCGGACGGCCGTGCAGGTCACCGCCAGACCGGGCGCATCCAGGATCCTGCGCAGCTCCCGGACGACCTTCCCCTCCTCCTCGTAGCCGCCGTCGGGCTCGGGGGGACCGATGGCCGGCACGACGTTGCCCGCGATCGTGCGGGGGAAGACGGCCCCCGCGGTGGCCGGCCGCGGCGTCGGTCGGCCCGGCACCAGATCGGCGGCCGTCTCCCGCATCTGGGCCGCCAGCTCCGCCTGGCCGGCCGCTCCCGCCCCCGAGACGGCCTGGAAGGTCGTCACGTGGCAGGCCCGCAGGCCGAACGCCGCCTGCAGGGGGGCGACGGCCAGGGCCACCTGGATGGTCGAGCAGTTGGGGTTGGCGACGATGGCGCCCGGCGCGGAGGGCAGCCGGTCGGCGTTGATCTCCGGGACGACCAGCGGGACGGCGGGGTCCATCCGCCAGGCGGACGAGTTGTCCACCACCCAGCAGCCGGCCGCGGCGGCGGCGGGAGCGTGCTCGCGGCTGGCGGTCCGGCCGGCGCTCATCAGCACCAGATCCACCGACGACCAGTCGAACCCGTCGGCGAGATCCCGGCAGACCAACTCGCCGCCCCCGAACGGCACGGTCGTGCCGGCCGAGCGGGCGGTCGTCAGGGCCACGGGCCGGCCCTCGACCCACCGGCGCTGGGCCAGCAGCTCGAGCATCAGGCGGCCCACCAGGCCGCTGGCGCCGACGACGGCGGTGCGCATCCGTTGCAACCTCCGGAAATCGGGTGGCGTAGCACGGCCGTCATCGTAACAGCCGGGATCGCCGCGGTCAAAGCCGCCCTCCCCGTG
>CAYTEO010000075.1:0-6045 GCA_964436825.1 uncultured Fibrobacteraceae bacterium
ATCCCCGAGTTTCCTGCCAAGCAGAGCACATCGAATCGCTCCGACAGGATCGATTACCTGGCCGTGGCAAGGGATGGATCCGGGACCGTCGATCAAGTCGTTCTCGTGGAGTTGAAAACGGACACGAAGTCCCTCCGCACCGTACAGTTCGAGTAGGGTCGTAGCAGTTGACGATGTACTCCGGACCCCCGGTCCCGCTCCCGCTGCAGTGGCGGAAGTTGCACACCCCGTTGGCCTCGGGCCCGCTGTCCGCCCGCATGACCCCGCCCACGCTGGTTCCCAGCGTCACGCCCGCCGAGGTCATGACGATCGGCTCCTCGCAGCCGCCCATGGACGGATCGTGCCGGTGCCGTACGAGTCGACGGTCCCGTCGCCGTCCGAGTCGTAGAAGTGGGGCGGGCCCGCAAGGTGCGTCACGTGGGAGTTGCGCGTCACGGCGCCGGGGATCGAGTAGGGGCCGATGTCCGTCCCCGGGCCGTCGTCGATGATCACGCTGGCGTCGTTGCGGAAATTGGTGCGCAGCACGTCCGCGCGGTACGGCCCCTCCGGGGCGGCCACGCCCTCGACGACCGAGGTGCCCAGGTCGTGGCAGCCGGCGCACCAGCGCTCCCCCGGCGCTCAGGGTGCGTTGACCAGGATGACCGCCTCTGCGTTGCGCACCAGCACCGAGGAGACCGGCTCCGACAGCGTCCCGTCGGCCCGCAGCATCCGCAGCGGGTGATCGAGGACGACTTCCGCGGCCGAGGCGTCGCCCCACTCGTGGCAGTCCCAGTCGTCCTGGGGACGGACCAGCACCAGGGCGAACGTGTAGTTCCGCGCGTAGATCCGGTAGGCGCCGCTGCAGGCCGCTTGACCCTCCTGCAGGACGTAACCGTCGTCCACCGGATCGCCGATGTCGTACTCGTAGGCCGGCAGCCACTCGGCGAGATAGTCCTCCAGGGAGCTGTTCTCGTTGCAGAACGACGGGTCGAAGTAGGCGATCCCCGGCGCGTAGGGGTCGCCGCGCACGTAGTAGTAGCTGGCCAGGCGCCACATGCGGTAGCGGTCGGCGCTGCTGGCGTAGTTGCCCGGGGTGTAGCTGGCGGGACCGGTCGTGCACCAGCGACCGAACAGGTCGACGCGGACGCCGTCCGCGACGGCGCGGCGGACCCGCTCGGCGAAGCGGCCGTAGGAGGCTGCCGACCAGTCGAACGGGACGTGGACGAATTCGAGCGTCACGCCGCCGGCGGCGGTGTACTCGTTCTCCGACAGGTCGATCCAGTAGTACTGCGCCGGGTTGATCAGGACGAACTTGCCGGCACCCTGGAGTCGGTCCCGCAGGTAGGCGAGCCAGTCGGCCACCAGGGCGCTGTAATCGGCGTCCAGCTGGTTGTAGCTCTTGCCGGGGAGGTTCGGGTCGCCCGGGCGCAGGCCGCCCAGCTCGCGGACCGCGCCGCCCGACAGGATCCTGTTCTGCCTCAGGTAGAGGCCGTACTTGAAGCCGGGGCTGTGCTCGTCCAGGAAGACCCCGTCGTACTCGTTGCCCATCCTCGCCAGCAACCGGTCGCCCTGCCAGGTGCGGAACCCCGGGTCTGC
Source organism: uncultured Fibrobacteraceae bacterium (assembly GCA_964436825.1). Lineage (GTDB taxonomy): Bacteria > Krumholzibacteriota > Krumholzibacteriia > LZORAL124-64-63 > LZORAL124-64-63 > CAYTEO01. Next base: position 1,576 of record CAYTEO010000075.1, read on the forward strand.
GGGGTTGAAGACGTAGCGGTCGCTGTCCCACATGTGGACCCGGATCCGCGAGGCGGGGTCGAGGGGTTCGCCGGGCGGCGAGCCGGGGATGGTGATCGGCTCGCCCACCGGGTTCCCGGCCAGGTCCAGGCGCTGGATGATCGTCTCCTCGGCGAAGTGGAGGTACGCCTCCTCGTCGTCCGGCAGGGGCTCGCCAGCCGGCAGCATGGCGGTCAGGTCCAGGTCGTAGCGGAAGATCTCCACGTCCGGGTCGTAGGTCTTGATTCCCGGATCGCCCTCGTTGACGTCGACGTGGTCGGCGAGCCACTGCTCCACGAGCTGGCGTTCCCCCGGCGGGACGTTGTAGTTCAACCCGCGCGTGAACGACAGGATGTCGATGTGGCGGAACCGACCCCGGCCCGGTGAGAGGTCCGGCGGGGGAGTCTGCGTCGAGTCGGGAGGAGTGAGATTGGAATCAGGAGGCGTCGTGCCCGCGGGGACGACGGAAGATCCGTCGGTGCAGGCCGACATCGCCAGCGTCAGTGCGAGCAGGATCATGGGGATCTTGCTATGGCCGATCATCATGAGCGGACTGTACCTCCTCGACCCGCTCCCGCCGGCCCAGCCGCCCGTCCAGGGCCGGAGCCTTCCTGAAGAAGCGCTCCGCCTGCGCGTAGCGACCGTCCCGGAAGCGCTCCCGGCCGGCGTATTCCCGGTAGACCGACAGGGTGACCTCGACGAGGTTCGACCCGGTCAGGGTGACGCGCTCGACCCGGCCGATGGCGAAACCGCGCAGCTCCAGCGGCAGGCCGGGACTCAGCCCCTCGGCCGACTCGAACAGGCTGCGGTACTCCAGGTCGTGCCGGAACCACCGCTTGTGGGCCCCGACGTAGAGGATCGCGCCCAGGAGCAGGACGATCCCCGTCAGCACGAACGCGCCCACGAACTGGTCCCGGTAGCGTAGCGCGAACTTCATCGTCGTTCCACTCCTACTGCCTCTGGCGAGGTGCCGTGGCGTCGGTCCGCAGGCGGTCGCTCAGGACGTCGCGGATCTCCGGCCGCGTCTCCGCCAGGATCTCCTCGCGGGGCCCCGCGGCGAGGATCCGCCCCTCCCCCAGGACGACGAGCCGGTCGGGCAGGCGGGTGATCGACGCCTCGTCGCGGGCGACGACGGCCAGGGCGGCCCCCTCGCGGCCCAGGGCGGCGACGGCGTCCAGCAGCACGTCCCGCCACCGGCGGTCCAGTCCGGAGGTCGGCTCGTCGAGGAAGAGGGCCTCGGGCCCGGGGATGACGGCCCACAGGAACGAGACGATCTTCCGCTGGCCCAGCGAGAGCAGGGCCGGTCTCTGGGAGAGATCGGCCGTGAAGCCGTAGCGGTTGAGGGCCGAGTCGATCCGTTGCCGCCGCTCCGTCGCGTCCAGGTCGGGCTCCTTGGCCTGCAGCGGCAGTTCCAGGTTGCCCAGCAGGGAGGTGTTGGCCCACAGGGCGGCGTCCTGGAACATGAACCCGGTGCGGATCTGCAGGCGCAGGAACTCGTCCTCGGGCAGCGCGGCGATGTCGACACCGTCCCGTTCAGCCGATCTCCGTCACCGTGACGATCTCGTCGGCGCGCTCGACGAGCGTGCGGACCATCTCCTGCCAGTGCCGCGGGAAGGTCCGGCGCTGCTCGTCGGTGGCGTCGGGGGAGAGGGCGGACATCAGGATCTTCCCCGGATCGACCACCCGCCCGGGGCGGCAGGTCGTCTCGACGGCGCGGCCGGTGTCGCGGCGGGAGAACCGGACGTCACCGTCGATGTCGGCGCCGAAGGACATCAGTCCCCGCCGGCTGAAGCGTCCCTGCAGACCGGTGAAGCCGGTGTCGTCGGTCGCCCCGGTGATGTTCGACAGGACGGCGGCGACGACTCCCGTGTTGCCCTCGTGCAACGGCGCTCGCAACGCCACCTCGATCTCTCCCCGCACCGGCGGCCGGTCTGGGTAGAGGGCCCGCAGGCCGCGCTGGGCCATGAGGTAGGCCCCGCAGACGGTGGCGCAGCTGTGGCCGGCCATCTTGACGACGTCCAGGTAGCCGATCTCGATGAGTCCGCCCTCGCAGGTGCCGAGGAACTCGGCCAGCGGGTCGTACAGGGTGATGGTGGGGACGGTGTCGAAGAAGTCGGGATAACGCACGGTCGGTTCCTCCTTGCTGGTCGGCAGAAGATAGACGCATCGCCGGCGATCCGCCGCGCCTTTCCGGGTCGGCACGTGCAGGCCGCGACGGTCGGCGCCGGTCGCCAGGTGGTGCCTCCCCCCGGCGCTCGTCACCAGGCGCTCAAGGCCGCCACGCCGCTGCCGAACATTGCCCTGTCACGACGCAGACGCCGGCGGCCGGCACAGCGGCGATGGTCGCGTCCGGGCACATCCGCCGGCGAGCAGAGGGGCCGCCCCCCAGGGGGCGGCCCCTCGTCCTGCGTTCCCGTCCGGGCTTCCTACCTGTAGAGCGCCTTGATCGTGCCCCAGTTCTCCTGGTCGCTGGACACGGTGTCCTGGATCATCATCGTGATGGAGATGACCGTACCCCAGGTGCCGAACTGCTGATCGGCGGGCGCCGGGCCGCAGGTGTCGTCCAGGAACTCGGGATAATCGGACGGCTTGGTGATGGTCGGATCGAGGTCCGTCGTCTCTCCGACGCCGATGCCGTTGGCGATGGCGAAGGTCAGCGTCTCGCCGGTGTCGAACGTCCCGGTCAGGTTGCCGTTGGCCACCGAGGAGACCGGGACCCAGTTCACGAACTGGACCGTCGCGGTGATCGTGGTGGTCCCGAGGGTGCCGGTGCCGTCGCCCCACGGCCAGCCGCCGGGATGGAGGACGAAACCGCCGCCCTGGAACGTCGAGGTGTAGACGATCGTGCCGGTGCCGCTGGCGTCGAGGTTGTCCTGGACGTCGAAGGGATCGGTCTCGATGGCGCAGGCGACTTCCCACTGCGTCCCCAGCGTGGCGCCGTCCCAGGACTGCAAGTGCAGGACATGGGGCAGGCCCGAGTTGATACCGGTCCGCCAGGCGGAGGCGCGACCGGTCAGCAGCTGGCCTCCCAGGTCCGTGGAATGATATGTGCCCGGCACCGGCGCGCCGTCCACCAGCGCCGGCAACAGGACGGCGGCGGACAGCATGACGAACATGAGCAAACGCTTCATTGGATCACTCCTCTGTGATCGTGGGGCCGATGGTGGGCGAGAGAGCGGAGATCCCCCGAATCCCCGCACCGTGGTCACCATAGCACAGCGATCCTACCACCATTGCATCTTGATGTAAAGTACCATGGCCATATCCTGCCCCGTCGGGCGACGGTTGCTCTCCTTGGCGGATCATCGCCTTGATGGTGGCCGGGCCCGCCGGCCGCCCTCGGCCTCGACGGCGGCGCGCACGGCGGCGGCCACGCCCAGGAAGACGGCCGGGTAGCCGAGCCGGGCCAGCAGGAGACAGAGCGGGGGGATAGCGGCGCCCATCACGACGCAGGCGCGCAGGATGTCCCGGTAGAGGACCCGACGGGCCAGGCGGTACAGGACCAGCCCGGCCGCCAGCATCCCCACCGCCCGCAGCAGCTGCAGGTTCCCGATCAGGCTCGAGGCCAGCCCGAACCGCAGCTTGGCGTACATGATCGTGAACGGCAGCAGGCTGACTCCCAGACCCAGGCTGTTGGCGATCAGCAGCCAGCGGACCACCAGGGCCGACGCCAGCACGCCCACGCTGTTGACCACCTGCTTGAGGGAGAAGAACTGCTTGCGCCGCCGGATTCAAGTACCGCCGAGACGGAGGCCCGGCCGGACCGAAGTCCGACCGGGCCGGTGGGGTGAAGGGCGCGCGGGATCTGGACGACGACGTTGTAGAAGTTGCCGTTCTCGAAGTCGACGCCCTTGTCGAAGACGGCCACGGTCTGCCAGGCGGCGCCATCCCGGTACTGGACCCAGAAGTCCTCGCCGGTGCGGTCCATGCTGACCGGCATGTACCAGAACTCGACCTCCAGGTCGCTGTAGCCGGACACGTCGTGGCCGCTGGTGTGGTAGAAGGACGAGGCGACGCCGCTGTTGTCCTGGATGTCGGCGCCGCGGGTGGTGGTCCGCACGCGGATCCTCGCCACCTCCTCGGCCACGAGGCCGTGCTCCTGCATGATGGCCAGGACCGCCGACATGGGCTGGTGGGTCAGCGCCTCGGTGGGGAACGGCTTGTAGCCGCAGCGGGTGATCAGGAACCGCTCGCCCAGGCCGTCGAGCAGGACCTCGGGCCGCAGCTCGGTGCCGCGGATGACCTCCTGGAAGCCCTCCTTGCCCTCGATGACCTCCACCGGCCCCTCGTAGCCCTCGCGGGCCATCAGCGCCGCCAGGACGCCCGCCTGGGTGGCCAGCGGGTCGGCCGTGTTCTTCATGTTCGTCAAATGCCCCGCCACGACGCCACCCAGGGTGAAGTGGCTGCTGCCGCTGATGCCGGCCGCGGCGACGAGCCGGTCGACGTCCAGGC
>CAYTEO010000076.1:0-5947 GCA_964436825.1 uncultured Fibrobacteraceae bacterium
CCAGGGCCAGCAGCGCCTCCCCCTCCCGCCCGTGGGCGGTGGCCGCCAGGGTGACCGGCAGCGGCAGGGTCAGGGCGCGACGCAGCTCCTCCAGGGCCCCCTTCTGGTCCCCGGCGTCCTGGAGGAAGCCGGCCCACAGGACGTGGGCCACCCCGTCGTCGGGGTCCTCCCCCAGGGCCCGCACGACGAGCCGGCGCGCCTCCTCGACACGCCCGGCGGCATAGGCCTCCAGGGCCCGGTTGACGGTGTAGTTGTAGACCTCGGGAGCCCGCTCCCCCGCCGGCCCCAGGAACGTGACCGTGTAGGTACCACCGCCGCTGTCGAAGTCGGCCGTGATGGCGACGTTGGCCTGCTCGTCCCGCCCCCAGGGGATGGAGATCTCGTGATGGGACTCGCGCCGCCGGGAGTAGAGCAGCGACCCGTCGCGCGACCGTGCCACGCTGACGGTGCACAGCCGCTGGTCGCCGTCGACGACCAGGGTCCAGCGGCGCAGCGGCACGTCGGCGAAGGTGACCTGGAACTGGAAGGTCTCGCCCGGTTCCAGGTTGTAGGTCTCGGTCCCCCAGATGGTCTGCTCGCCGCTCCACCCCGCGACCGGCAGCAGGCACGACACGAGCAGCGGCAGGATACAGGAGCGCAGGGTTCTCATCGATTCTCCTTCGCCGGTGGCGCGGGCGGTGCTATCTTGCCGCACCGGAACATATCGGAACGGGACGGCGGTGACAAGCCGCGCCCCACGACCCCGAGGAGCGACGATGACCGAGACGATCCGCCTGACCCTGGGCCACTCGCCCGACCCGGACGACGCCTTCATGCACTACGCCCTGGCCAGGGGAAAGATCGACACGGGACCGTACGAGTTTGAGCACATCCTGCAGGACATCCAGACCCTCAACGAGCGGGCCACCCGCGGCGAGCTGGACATCACCGCCATCAGCGTCCACGCCTACGCCTACGTCTGCGACCAGTACGCCCTGCTGCCGTCGGGCGCCAGCATGGGCGACCGCTACGGCCCCATGGTCGTGGCGAGCCACCCGTACGACCCCTCCGACCTGGCGGGCCGGACGATCGCCGTCCCGGGACTGATGACCAGCGCCTACCTGGAGCTGCGGCTGGCCGTCGGCGAGTTCGACGCCCGGGTCGTCCCGTTCGACCAGATCATCCCGCGGGTCGCCAGCGGCGAGTTCGACGCCGGTCTGATCATCCACGAGGGACAGCTCACCTACGCCGACGCCGGCCTGCACAGCTGCCTGGAGCTGGGGATCTGGTGGGACGAGCTGACCGGCGGGCTGCCGCTGCCCCTGGGCGCCAACACGATTCACAAGCGCCACGGCGAGCGCATGCCGGAGATCGCCCGCATCCTGGAGGCATCGATCCGCTACGGCCTGGAGAACCGCCAGGAGGCCCTGGCCTACGCCCTGCAGTGGGCCCGGGACATGGAGAGCGACCTGGCCGACCGCTTCGTCGGGATGTACGTCAACCACTGGACCCTGGACTACGGCGAGAAGGGCCGGGCCGCCATCCGCGAGCTGCTGGAGCGGGCCCACGCGGCGGGGCTGATCCCGGCGGTGCCGGGGCTGGAGTTCGTCGTCGTCTAGGGTTGTGCCCCGGAAAATGTGTTTCCGCGTCCCACAACATACTTGTCAGCCTGTCTTATCTATTGCATAATAAATATCTCCATGTTCACCTCCAACACGGGAGCAACCGACGCCATGCAACTCGCCCACTCCCGCAGCCTCGGCGCCACCCTGCTGCTGGCTCTCGTCCTGGCCGCCCCGCTGGCGGCCCAGACGATCGCCATCGGTGACACCCTGACCGTCATCCAGCGGCCGCTGCTGAACATCCCGGCCATCGTCACGCCGGGGCAGGTCCTGGAGATCAACTGCGTCGCCGACCCGGCCACGACAGGCTGGGCGGCCGACCTTCGCCGCGGTTCCCTGCAGATCCCCCTGCCGGTCCAGACGGCCGCCTACGACGCCTCGACGACCTGGTGGACGGTAACGGTCACGGTGCCGGACGTGCCGGTGTTCGACCTCTACGACCTGCACGTCAGCGCCGACGGCGGCATCGACGACACGACCCGACACGCCGTCAAGGTCGTCCAGGCCCTGCGCGACGACTTCTACTGGATCCACGTCACCGACACCCACCTGCCGACGTCGCTCTACTACACCCAGACCGGCGCCGACACCGACAGCAGCGAGGCCGAGGACTTCCGGGCCGTCATCGAGGACATCAACCTCATCAACCCGGAGTTCGTCCTCCACACGGGCGACCTGGTCAACGAGGGCGAGCTGGAGGACTTCCTGAGCAAGCGCTACTACACGCGGGCCCAGCACGAGCTGGCCGAGCTGCAGGTGCCGGTCTACCTGACCAGCGGCAACCACGACATCGGCGGCTGGGACAGCACGCCCCCGCCGGACGGCACCGCCCGGCGCGACTGGTGGCGGTTCTTCGGCTGGAAGCGGCTGGACAGCCCGCCCCCCGGCGCCCCGGACCACAGCCAGGACTACAGCTTCGACTACGGCCCGGTCCACTTCATCGGTCTGGAGGCGTACGACAACTACGACAGCTGGCGCTACGACATCTACGGCGCCGAGAGCCTGACCGACGAGCAGCTGCAGTGGCTCGACCAGGACATCGCGTCGGCGGCGGGCAGCAGCGCCAGGGTCCTGTTCTTCCACTACGACTTCGGCGGCCAGATCGACGCGGCCCGGCTCGGCCTGGACATGGTCCTCTACGGCCACATCCACTACAGCCGCGTCGACGAGTGGGGCGGCCCCTACGTCCTGTCCACGGGCAACACGGGGGACGAGGACCGGGAATACCGGATGATCCGCTGGCGAAACGGCCAGCTGGAGCCGCTGGAGCCCTTCAGCGCCGGCACCAACGGGCAGAACCTGACCGTCAGCTACAGCCCGGCCAACGACGGCACCCACGACAGCGTCACCGCGACGATCAGCAACAGCCTGGGCGAGGAGTTCGAGAACGGCCTGCTGCGGATCCTGATGCCGTCGGGCGCCGCCGGCTACACGGCCACCGGCGGCACCCTGACCCAGGTGGACGACGTCAACGACCCCGCCGTCTGCTACGTCAACGTCGTCATCCCGGCCAACGGCACCGTGACGGTCACCGTCGAGGTCGACACGACGGCGGCCACCGGCGCGGGCGACCTGCCGGGGACCCCGCGCCTGCGGGGCGTCTCGCCCAACCCGTTCAACCCGCGGACGGAGATCGCCTTCGACCTGCCGGCCGCCTCGGCGTGCCGGGTCCGGGTCTTCGACCTGCAGGGCCGCACGGTCGCCACCCTGGTCGACGGGGAGCTTGCCGCCGGCCGCCACACCGTCGTCTGGCAAGGCGTCGACGACCGGGGCGACCCCCAGCCGTCGGGCCTCTACCTCGTCCGGCTGACGACCCCGGGGTACAGCGAGACGCGGAAGATGACCCTCGCCCGCTAGCACACGTCGCCAGCGCGCAGTCCGGCGACGAGCCGACCGGAACGACCGAGGCGGGCTCCCGCGGGAGCCCGCCTCGTTGCATCGTACCGGCGCGGCCGGAGGTCAGCCGGAGATCATCCTCCCGCTGCCGTAGTCCAGGGTCGAGCCGTGGATGCTGTGGGGAATGAGGTAGACGCCGAAGACGACGACGGCCGCCACGATGGTCACGATGCGTGTCCCGCGCCCCTCCCCGCCGCGCAGCGCCGCCCAGACCCAGGCCAGGACGGCCACGGCCAGCTTGTTGTCGGTCAGGTCCTCCCCGAACGGCCACCCGGTCCAGTAGGCGCCGAAGGCGTGCTTCTGGACGATGGGGCCGAGGATCATCCCTCCGGCGACCAGCAGGCCGAGGGTCGTCAGCGCCATGACGCGCCGCCGCGGGCCATCGGCCAGGGCCTCCAGGCCGGTCCGGGTGGACCAGAGCATCCCCAGGAACATCAGCAGGATATGGGGGGCCAGGATCCAGGGCGGTACCTCCCCCTTGAACCGGGCCACGATGGCGTCGCCGTCGCGATCGAGCCGCACCCGCTGCTTCCCGACCTGCAGCTCGACCCAGTACTCCAGCTTCCCGGCGGCCGGCTGGCGGGGCAACGCGGCGGTCAGCTCGCCGTCACCGGGTGCCAGGGGGACGTGCCGCCACGGTTCGCCCGTTCCCAGGCGGCGCCAGACGACCTCGCCGGTCACTTCGCCCCCGCTGGTCCGCAGGCGGATCGGGAGGTCGCCGGTCACGGCGTGGGAGCGGGGCAGTTTCCCCTCGATCGTCACCCCCGCCACCTCGCGATGGACCCGGACGGGGTAGGTGGGACCGGTCCGCCGCTGGTAGACGACGGAGGCCAGGGTCACGACGATGGCGATCAGCCAGAGCTGTCTGCTGCTCAAGGTCAACCTCCGGAATTGGGTGGAACGGGGCGGCAGTCTAGCACCCGTACCGCCGCCGCGCCAGACAAGATACCGGCCTGCTCCTGTATCGCATCAGGCCGCCGGCGGGGGCGCGGGCGTTTCGACATGGCGTCGCCGGGTTTGATGCACTAGTTTGACCGGCATCCGTTCTCGAGCAGGAGGAGACTGACGATGTGGCGTGAACATCCCAAGGGACTGGCGGTCCTGTTCTTCACCGAGATGTGGGAGCGCTTCAGCTACTACGGCATGCGGGCCATCTTCGTGCTGTACATGATCAAGGCCCTCATGTTCGACGTGGCCAAGGCGTCGAACATCTACGGCAACTACACCGGCCTGGTCTACCTGACGCCGCTGCTGGGCGGTTACATCGCCGACCGCTGGTGGGGCAACCGCCGCTCCATCCTGGTGGGCGGGGTCATCATGGCCGTCGCCCAGTTCTTCATGTTCCTCAGCGCCAGTTCCTACCAGAACCCGGCCGTGGCCGTGCCGCTGATGTGGGCGGGGCTGACCCTGCTGATCGCCGGCAACGGGCTGTTCAAGCCGAACATCTCGTCCATGGTCGGCTCCCTCTACCCCGAGGGCGACCGCCGGATCGACTCGGCGTTCACCATCTTCTACATGGGGATCAACATCGGGGCCTTCCTGTCGCCCCTGGTGGCGGGCGGCCTGGGCGACACCGGCAACCCGGCGGACTTCCGCTGGGGATTCCTGTCGGCCTGCGTCGGCATGATCATCGGGACGGTGATCTTCGCCGTCTACAAGAACCGTCACGTCGTCGACGCCAACGGCCACCCCCTGGGCCTGCCGCCGTCGCAGCGCCACGCCGACTCGGCGGACCGGCACGAGAAGCGGCCGCTGACCCGGGAGGAGAAGGACCGCATCGCCGTCATCTTCATCCTCTCCTTCTTCGTGATCGCCTTCTGGGCCGCCTTCGAGCAGGCCGGCGCCTCGCTGACCGTCTTTGCCGACCAGCAGACCAACCGCCAGCTGCTGGGCTGGACCGTGCCGGCCAGCTACTTCCAGTCCATCAACCCCGTGGCCATCGTGCTGTTCGCCCCGCTGTTCGCCACCATGTGGACGAAGCTGGGTCAGCGCGGCCTGGAACCCAGCTCGCCGCTGAAGATGGCCCTCGGCCTGTTCCTGCTGGCCCTGGGCTACGTGGTGATCGCCTTCGGCGTGAAGGGCGTGGGCCCCCACGACAAGGTCAGCATGATGTGGCTGGTCAGCCTGTACCTGCTGCATACCTGGGGCGAGCTCTGCCTCTCGCCCATCGGGCTGTCGGCCGTCAGCAAGCTGGCGCCGGCGCACCTGGCGTCGCTGATGATGGGGGTCTGGTTCGGCGCCACGGCCCTGTCCAACAAGATGGCCGGGGTGCTGAGCAGCCTCTATCCCGAGCCGGGTAAGCCGTACCCCGTGCTGCTGGGCTGGGAGATCACCGGCCTCTACGACTTCTTCGTGATCTTCATCGTCATGGCCGCCGTCTCGGGAGTGATCCTGCTGCTGCTGTACAGGCGGTTGCTGCGGATGATGCACGGGCTGACCTGATGGTTGTG
>CAYTEO010000077.1:0-5657 GCA_964436825.1 uncultured Fibrobacteraceae bacterium
GGCCGTGCTCCAGAAGATTCAGTCGTCCGCGGCCAGGAGGTCCAGCGGCGTGGCGGCCAGGGAGCCGGCGATGCGTTGCGGTTCCCCGCCGGTCGCCGGATCGAGGGCGGCGAGGGTGCGGGAGTTGGGAAATCCTTGAGTGGCGAAGAGGAGCCGGCCGTCGGCAAGAAACGCCAGGTTGCCGCTCATCGGCGCCCCGGGTTCGTGGACAACCTCGACCGCGCCGCCGGCCAAGGGTAGCCGTTTGATCGCGCCGCTTTCCGGAAAACGCCCTTCTTCCTTCCAGTAGAGATACGCATGACCGACGACAAGCCCGGCGATGGGCAGATCGGCCCGGTACACCGTAACCGTCGCTCCGTCGGCCGGGGAGAACCGCTCGATGCGGTACTCTTCCGACGACACCATCGACGCGATCCAGAAGAGGGCGCCGTCCGCGGCGATTGCCGGCGTCGCCACTGGATCGGCCGTACAGTGGTCGGTGACGGCCAGGGTGGAGGTGCGGCCGGAAGGGAGGTCGGTGCGGCGCATCGTGAGGATGATGCTGGTCCCGGTGCAGGCCCCGGAGGGCGCGGTGCCGCCCCGGGGCTCCAACCAGAAGAGGGCGTCCTGGCCCGCAACGAGCGCGGCGGGCGTACCCATCCGGTGGACCAGGGGGACGAGCGCGGCGGTGGCCGGATCGATACGTTTTACCGGCGTTTCGCTCCCGTCGCTGACAAGGATCGTGTCACCGGTTGCGATCAGATGACGCGGCTGCGGCAGCCGGTCCAGGAGGGTGGCGGCGCGGGTTGCTCCAGCAGCGAGGACCGTGAGCAGAACAACGGACAGGAGGCGGGACGGGAGCGGCATGAAGGGTTCCGGGCAAGATGGTCGCGGCGGCCTGGGCTTTTCCCCATCCTATCAGCTTTCGGTCCGGTCTCCCAAGATATTCTCCGCTGCCGTTCGGATCGTCGGGCGGATGCCTTGGCCGCCTGCTTGCTCCCGGCCCCTGGCCATGCTACCCTGGACGTATGCTGTCCCTCCTCCAAACCGGTCAGCGGGCCAGGACGGCGAGTTTCAGGCTGGCGTGCCGTGGCGGGCGAAAGAGCGGTTCGTGGAGCAGGGAGGAACGGTGCGCGACCGGCTCACCGGTCTCGTCTGGCTGCGGCGGGGCGACTTGGTGTCGGAGCCGGTCTCCTGGCAGCAGGCCTTCGACCTGGTGGCCGCGATGAACGAGCGGCGGCGGGAAGAGGGGAACAGCCGCTGGCGGCTGCCCAACATCAACGAACTCGAGTCCCTGACCGACTGCTCGCAGCACTCCCCGGCCCTGCCCCAGGGCCACCCGTTCATCCATCTGCAGGACGTCTACTGGTCGTCCACCACCAGCTTCTTCGAGCCCGATTGGGCCTGGGCCCTGTACCTGGCCAAGGGCGCTCTCGGGGTCGGCCTCAAGCCGGGCCGCACCTTCTTCGTCTGGCCCGTGGCCACGGTCCGGGAATAGGTGCATCCCTTGGCTTTTCCTTGACTTTTACCGAAGGATGGGGGAATATGCATCATGTCGTGCGGCGTGTCCTCGCAGGACCGCGAGGGAACAAGGCGCACGCCGGCCGCGGGGAATGGATGGCGCGGGAGCCGTCTGGACAGGAGCAGGAGGATGTCGTATGGCTGGGGTGGGTTGCGGGTGGGAGAGAGGCGTGGTCGCCGGTGCGGTGATCGCTCTTGTGTTGTGCATGGCGAGCGGTATCTCGTGGGGTGCTGCGCTGCGGGACGGTGTGGACTGCGGCTGCAGCAAGACCGGCGTCTACGACAAGAACCAACCAAGGACCAAGAAGTTTGCCACGAGCGTGCCCCTGGCCTCGACGAGTTCGGTCTACAGGGCGGAGATCGCCGATCCGGGCGGGTTCATCAGTATTGGGGTGAGCCGGGATGGTAGCCGGATCTATCACACGACCCTGGTCACGGCCAATGTCAGAAACGGCGTGACCGGCGTCATGGCCGGTTTCTCGCCGGACGACGACCGGTTCGTCTTCTACTGGGTCGGTACGGACTCGGTGTTCTCTCTGCGTCTCGTGGACTTGGCCGCTGATCAGCCGGAGATCGTGGCCTCCTATGATTTGAACCTGACGAGCGGTCAACTCGGGTTCGCCCCGGACATCTCGGTGGGGTTCGCCCCCACCGGCCGTTTCCTGGTGCTCGCCTGGCCCGAGAATTTTCCCTCATCCCTCCGGGTGATCGACGTCCGGACCGGCCAGGAGGTTTTCACCGAGAGTTCGGCCTTGGACTTCAACCTCGGCGTCACCACCACGCCCACGCCCTGGGGGTTCTCTCCGGACGGCAGATACCTGGTCTATCACTACGTCAGCGGCGCCACAGGCAACCAACGTCACTACGTCCGGGCCTACGACCTCACCGCCAGTGGCGGGGCCGCCCAGACGGTGGCCTATGACGTGAAGACCGGCAGCGCGGTGCTGCGCTTCTCGCCCGTCGGTCCCTATCTCCTGGATGCCTCAGCGACCAGTGTCAATGGAACCTCGCTTCAGGTCTGGGACTTGTCCACGGGCGATCAGGTCTATACCGCCACGTTCACCTTTGACGTCACACCGGGAGAGACTGGGGACAAGTTCCGCGGCGCCGGTTGGGGCTTCGGCCCCAAGGGCAAGAGCCTGCTCTACGCGGTGGACACTGGACCCAGCACCGTGGCCTTTTACATGGTGAACCTCGCCACCGGCGGCCTGGTGTTGGACAGCGAGGCCGTGGAGATCGGCTCCGGGTTCTGGCTCTTCTCCCCCTGCGGTGACACCCTGGCCGTGGTGCTCCAGGGAGCGAGCGGCATCACGGGCCGACTCTACCGCACCGTGGACGGCGCCCTGCTCGCGACCAAGACGTCGGCCGCAGGAGTGGCCTGGAACTTTCAGAGCACGGCCAGCGGGCACCAGGTGAGCCTGGACGGCGGCACCTGGCAGACAATGGCCGCGAATACGGCGGCCGACAGCTGCAGCGCTCCGCCGGCCGACACGGAGCCCCCCGCTTGGCCGGACGGGGCCGCGTTGGGGGCAACCGTGGATCACGGCACCGTGACCTTGAGCTGGCCGGCGGCCACGGATGCCGACGCCGCGGTGGCCAGCTATATCGTGCTCCAGGACGGGAAGGAGATCTCCACCGTGGCGGCCTCCACCACGACCTATACGGTCCAGGATCTTACCGCCGGCAAGACGTACCTGTTCCGCATCGAGGCCGAGGACACGGCCGGCAACCGGACCTCCTCGGGGCTCGAGCAGTCGGTACAGTTCGCCGACTGGATCCCGCCCGCCTGGCCGGCCGGCGCGGTTCTGACCGTCTCCGACACGCGGCACGACCGCTTGACCCTCCACTGGCCCGAGGCCACGGACGACACTCGGGTGGCCAGCTACCTGGTCTCCAAGGGCGCCCTGCCCATCGAGACATTGCCGGGAACCGCGACCTCTTTCACGGTCACTGGCCTCTCCTTTTCCCGCACCTATTCCTTTGGCGTGGTGGCCGTGGATCCGGACGGCAACAGGAGTGCGCTCCTTGGCACCGATGCGAGCACCGCCGGACCGCCGGACACGGCCACGCCGCCGGCCTGGCCCGCCGCCGCTGCCCTCGCCCTCACGGCCGAGGATGCCACCACGGTGCACGCCGCCTGGCCGACAGCCACGGACGCGACGGGTCTGGCCGGCTATCGCGTCTTCCTGAATGGCCGCCGGATCGCCGAGCTGCCGGCCGGCCAGCGCGAGTTCACGCTTGACGGTCTCCTGCCGGACGCTGACTGGAACGTTGCGGTCCAGCCGTACAACGTCTGGCTGATGTCCGGGCCGTCGCTTTCCTCCACGGTCCGGACCGCTGCCGGCGCCGTGCCCGATCCGCCGCTGCCCGCGCCCCTGATCAGCGATCTCGCTGCCAACAGTGATCTGGAAGGGATAAGCGCTGACGGCCGCTTCGTCTACTTCAAGTCCACGGACACCCGTTCGTCGGGCTTCCCTCGTGGGGTTTGGGAGTTCCTGTACGATCGGAGCACCGGAAAGGTCTTCGGTCTGCCGGCCGCCACCGTCCTCGTCTCTGCAGACGGCCGCCACGCGGTCGTGTACGAGACCGAGATCGAGCCCGGGTACCCTCCCAAGATCGCGGCCATCCGGGTCCGCGACCTGGCAACTGGGATCGACAAGGACCTCATGCGCCTGCGGCCCGCCCGGGAGTTCGCCGAGGTGGCGATCCACGGAGTCTCGCTGGATGGTGATCGGGCACTCGTGTCCGTCGAAGAGGTAGTGGATGTGGGGAGGAATCGTCGCCAGTATACCCTGATCGTGGCCGACGCCGGAGGGAACGAGGTGCAGCTGGTGGTGCTCGAGGATCTGAAGGAGGCCCGTCTCTCCAGGAAGGGGGATCGTGTCCTCGTCTGGTCCAGTGCCCCCTGGTTTCGCATCTACGACCTGGCGAACGGCGGCTTCGAGACCGTGGGGTTGCCCGCGGACGTGGTACGGCTCGACTGGAGTGCCGATGGCACGGTGCTGGTCTTCACCACCGCCGAGTCCCTGCTTCCCGAGGATATTTCCCACGTGCTCAGCCCTGTCCACCCGCACGAGACGGACGTCTACGCCTATGATCTGGTGACCGGCAGGTTCGACCTGGTGAGCTACGGGGCGGACGGTAAGTCGGTGGGCGGTGACCGGCCCACGGTGAGCGGTGACGGCCGGTACGTGGCCTACGAGGAGGGGCCGTGCTGGAGCGATGGTTCCTCCCAATCTGTGGTCAGCGTCACCGACCGCTGGCTCGGGACCAGCCGCTGTATCGTGATCGAGGGCCGCTGGAGCAATGATTGCTGGGGGCCGAAGATCAGCGATAATGGCCGGTACGTGACCCTGCAGTCCGACGCCATTGCCGAGACCGGCGTCCATTTGGTGGATTTGGCCTGGCAAGAGCCTTCTTGGCCGCCTGGTGCTGTGCTGCGGGTCACGAGCCGGGAGGAGACCGCGGTGGGGCTCTCATGGACGCCGGCCCGGGATCTGGTTGGGTTCCCGGCCGCCCTCGGCCAGTACGTCGTCTATCGGGACGGCAGCGAGATCCACAAACAGTGGGTCGTTCAGCCGGGCACCGGCACGCCGGCCACCAGCTATCGTGTCACCGGCCTTTCGCCCTCCACGGTGTACGCTTTCCAGGTGCAACTCCTGGACGCGAGCGGTACCGAGAGCACGGACGGACCGACGGTGCGGGTCGCGACGTTGGGGCCGGTCGTACCCATCGAGCGGTGTGATGCCTTCACCGGTACGTCGTCGCCCCTTGTCTACGCCATCGCCGCCCTGCAGATCGCGGCCGACAGCCTGTTCGTGTCGTCGGCGGACCGGTTGGGCTGCGACCTGGACGGCGACGGCGGCATCGGCGTCCCCGAAGCCCGTTACTTCCTCGACCGGGCCGCCGTGTTGGCCGCGCCCGGCGGGCCGTAGCCGGCTTCCTGTCCGCCCGGCCCTATCGGCCGGCCTCTTCCTTCAGGGCCCGGCGTAGCAGGTCGTGGGGGCCCCGCTTTACGAGGCGACCCGCCTCGTCGGCGTACATCCGTCAGCCGAGGCCGAAGTCGCCCCGGGCGGCTGTTTCGAGCTCGATATCCCGGCCGTTGGTGCTAGGAAATTGCTTTCCGGCCCGACGGGCCGAATGCAGCCTGGTGGGGT
>CAYTEO010000078.1:0-5488 GCA_964436825.1 uncultured Fibrobacteraceae bacterium
GAAGGAAGGAAGCAATCCCCGTGCGAGACGTCCCACTCGCCCGTACACCAGACACACCATGAAGACCTCCCTGGTGGAAGCTCACGTGATGCGAATGTGCGGGCGAGTACCGAGATCCTAAACGACCAGCTCCTCGCGTGTCAACCACTGACGGCACGTCGTCAAGGGTTAACCGGGAGCGGACCCCGACCGGTGCCGGGGTCCGCTGCTCGGGCGTCGGCGGGTTCGCTGCGGTGGTGCTCCCTCAGCCCACCACCCGCGCCTTGTAGCCGTACTGCAGAACCTCCCACCGCGGCTCGCTCTGCAGGCGGCGGAAGACCAGCTCCACCTCGGTGCCGATCTTCACCTCGTCGGGCGGGGCCTCGGTGACCATGGCGGTCAGCCGGGTGCCGTCCTCCAGCTCCACGATGGCCACCACGTACGGCTTCTGGGACTCGAACTGGGCCGGTGGGATCCAGATGGTGGTGTGCGTCAGCACCTTGCCGCGGCGGGGCAGCTCCACGGTCTCGAACTCCCGGCCGCCGCACTGGCGGCAGACGGCGCGGGGCGGGAAGTGGACCTCGCCGCACGCGGTGCACTTGCCCGCCTCCAGGCGGTACCGCTGCGGGATCTCGCGGTGGTAGCGGGGGGTGATCATGACTCCACCTCCAGGATGTGCACGGTGCAGCTGCCGCCCGAGCCGCCCATGTTCTGGGCCAGACCGATGCGGGGATCCTTGAGCTGCCGCTCGCCGGCACGGCCGGTGAGCTGCAGGGTCAGCTCGATGATCTGGGCGATGCCGGTGGCGCCCACCGGGTGGCCCTTGCTCTTCAGGCCGCCGGAGGTGTTGACCGGCTTGGCGCCGTCCAGGGCCGTGACACCGTCCGCGGCGGCCGGGCCGCCCTGGCCGCGCTCGAACAGGCCCAGCTCCTCGGTGCAGACCACCTCGGCGATGGTGAAGCAGTCGTGGACCTCGCAGAGGTCCACGTCGTCGATGCCGATACCGGCCATGGCGAAGGCGCGGCGGGCCGCCTCGCCCACCACGGGGATGGCCGCCAGGTCGGCGCGGTCGTGCAGGGCGATGGTGTCGGTGGCGTGCCCCGAGCCGATGATCTTCACGATGGGCTTGCCCAGCTCCCTGGCCACCTCCACCGGCGCCAGCAGCACGCAGGCCGCACCGTCGGTCACAGGGGAGCAGTCGAACAGTCCCAGCGGCTCGGCCACGCGGGTGGCGCCCAGGACCGTCTGCGGGGTGATCTCCATCTGGAACTGGGCGTTGGGATTGCGGGCACCGTTGTGGTGGTTCTTGACCGCCACGGCCGCCAGCTGCTCGCTGGTGGTGCCGTACTTGTGCATGTGGGCCGTCGCGATCATGGCGTAGAGGCCCGGGAAGGTCACGCCGTTGTAGACCTCGTACTCCTGGTCGGCGGCGGTCGCCAGGCAGTAGGTGGCGTCCGCGCCGTCGTTCATCTTCTCCACGCCGCCGGCCAGGACGAAGTCGCTGGCCCCGCTGGCCACCTCCAGGTAGGCCGCCCGGAAGGCCGCCCCGCCCGAGGCGCAGGCCGACTCCACGCGGGTGGCCGGGATCCCCTTCAGCCCGGCGTAGTCGGTGAGGATCGACGCCAGGTGCTCCTGCCCCACGAACAGTCCGCTGGTCATGCAACCGATGTAAGCCGACTGCACCTGCCCGCGCTCCACGCCCGCGTCGGCGAGGCAGTCCGCCGCCGCCGTCGCGAACAGGTCACGGAGGGAAGCGTCCCACAGCTCGCCGAACTTCGTCATCCCGATGCCGATGACTGCCACGTCTCTCATTGGCCGTCCCTCCTTTCTAGACCTCGTTCATGCGGATCTTGCCGCGGTAGGCCACGTACTTGCCGTAGTCCAGGTAGATGCGCCGCGCCGCCAGCAGGTCGCGGACCGCGGGAGCCAGCTTCTGGACCTCGGGCAGCCGCTCGGTGGCGCGGATGATGAACGAATCGCTCCCCGCGCCGCTGCCGAACGAGGTGATCAGGATCAGGTCGCCGGGCTCGGCCACGTCCAGGCAGGCCGCCAGACCGGTGGGCGACGAGCCGCTGTAGGTGTTGCCCATCAGGTTGACCACCCACCCCTGTTCGAGCTGCTCCTTCTTGAACCCCATGGCCTTGCCGGCCCGCAGGGGGAACTTGCCGTTGGGCATGTGGAAGATGGCGAAGCGGAAGTCCTCCGGCTTGTAGCCGCTGCGCTCCAGGATCCCCCGCGCGGAACTCAGCACGTGCTTGAAGTAGGCCGGCTCCCCGGTGAAACGCCCCGCGTGGCGCGGGTAGAACTCCCCCTCGCGGCGCCAGAAGTCCGGCGTGTCGCTGGTGTAGGAGTAGGTGTGCAGGATCTCCGCGATCACCTTGTCGCCGCTGCCCATGATGTAGGCGGTGCCGCCGGCCGAGGCGGTGTACTCCAGGGCGTCGCCCGGGGCGCCCTGGCTGGTGTCGGCGCCGATACCCAGGGCGTACTTCATCTCCCCCGACTTGACGTGGGAGTAGGCCACGTACATGGCCTCGGTCCCCGCCTTGCAGGCGAACTCGAAGTCGGCCACGTGGCAGTCGGGGCCGATTCCCAGGGCGTCGATCAGCACCGTGCCGGACGGCTTGACGGCGTAGGGGTGGCTCTCGGACCCGATGTAGCAGGCGCCGATCTCCTTGGGGTCGATCCCCGCCCGCTGCAGGGCGTAGCGCGCAGCCGCCACGCTGATGGTGATGGTATCCTCGTCCGGCCCGGGGACCGTCTTCTCCTCCAGCAGCAGTCCCTTCTTGAAGGCCTCGGCATCCGCGCCCCACTGGTTGGCGATGTCCTCCGCCTTGATCCGGAAGCGCGGGACGTAGGCGCCGTAACCGACGATCCCGTACATATGGCCTCTCCTTCTGGTTGAGCCTCGCGTGCGAACACGGCTGGTCACGTTACCAGCTACCCGCCCCGCGATCAAGTTGTCACCTCGCCAACAGCCTGCGCGCCGACGCGGCGGCGCGCCAACCCGCTCTTGCCTCGGCAAGGCCCCGCTGGCAGAATCCCCCGCATCCGCGTCACCGTCTCGCCCCTGCCGCCGGAGGTCGCCGTGCGTTTCCTGCGCGCCTGTTGCCTGCTGCTGCTCGCCGTTGCCACGACCGCCGCCGCCGCGCCCGACACCGCGCCCCGTGTCCTGCACCCCGGCTCCGACGGGGTGACCTTCGACCTGCCGGAGACCGACACGCCCCCGGTCCTGGACGGCCGTCTGGACGAGCCGATCTGGCGATCGGCCCTGGTGCTGTCGCTGGATTACGAGGTCTCCCCCGGCGAGAACGTCCCCGCACCCGTGCCCACACGCTGTTATCTGGCGCGCGATGCGCGCTTTCTCTACGTGGCCTTCGATGCCAGCGACCCCGAACCGGCGGCCGTCATCGCCGACCTGGCCGACCGCGACGACGCCTGGGAGAGCGACTTCGTCGGCATCTACCTGGACACCTTCCACGACCATCGCCGCGCCTACGGCTTCTGGGTCAGCGCCGGCGGCGTCCAGATGGACTTCACCCGCAACGAGCTGGCCGAGGATCCCGAGGACGATACCTGGGACGCCCGCTGGCACAGCGCCGCCGCCCTGGCCGATGACGGCTATCGCGTGGAGATGGCCATCCCGTTCGACGAGCTGCGCTTTCCCCGCGCCGGCGGCGGGGCGTGGGGCTTCCAGGCCCGCCGCGTCCGCCCCCGCTCCACCCGCCAGGAGTATTCCCTGCTGCCCGAGGACCGCGCCGACCCCTGCCTGCTCTGCCAGGCTGTGACCCTACGCGGCCTGACCGGCCTGGAAACGGGCACCGACCTGACCGTCACCCCCACCTGGACCGCCGGCCGCACCGACGGCGGCGGCTTCCCGTCCGGCGACCTGGACCAGGGCGACTGGCGCGGCGAGCTCGGCGTGTCCGCCCGCTGGGGCCTGACCACGGACCTGAACCTGGACGCCGCCCTCAACCCGGACTTCTCCCAGGTGGAGGCCGACGAGCTGCAGCTGGACATCAACGAGCGGTTCGCCCTGGAGTACGAGGAGAAGCGGCCGTTCTTCCTGGAAGGGGCGGACATCTTCCAGACGCCGCTGCCCGCGGTCTACACCCGCACCATGAACGACCCCGACTGGGGCCTGAAGCTGGCGGGAAAGCAGGGCCAGGGCGTGCTGGGGGCCATGGTCGTGCGCGACGCCTCGCCGTCGATCCTGCTGGCGGGCAACGCCTCGTCCCTGTTCGTCCCGTCACCGGTACCGGTGACCACGGGGATCGTCCGCTACCGCCGCGACCTGGGCCAGACCTCCACGGTGGGCGTGCTGGGCACCGCGCGCGAGGGCGACGGCTACCACAACCGCGTCGGCGGTCTGGACGGCGTGCTGCGCTGGCGCCGCTCCCACCGGCTGACCTGGCAGTGGCTCTGGTCCGACACCCGCGACCGGCCCGACCTGCTGGGCGGCTCGCCCCCCTCGCCCAGCGGCGACGGCAGCGCCGGGCTGGTGCGCTACGACCTGGACGGCCGCGACTGGAGCGCCGTGGCCGAATACCGGCGCTTGGAGCCGTCGTTCCGGCAGGACACCGGCTTCTTCGACCGTCTCGACCTGCAGCAGTGGCAGGCCGGCCTGTGGCGTCTCTGGTGGGGCGACGCGAAACACTGGTTCAACATGCTGGGGGTAGGCGCCACCTGGGGCTACGGCGAGGACCTGCGCGGCCGGCTGACCGACCGCACCGTGCAGGCCGAGGTGAACTACGCCGGCCCGCTGCACAGCCGCGCCTGGCTGGCCGTCGAGCACACCGACGAGCGCTACGCCGGCCTGCTGTTCGGCCAGCAGCGCTGGTACGCCAAGGTGGGCCTGCGCCCGGAGGGGCACCTGTGGCTCTGGCTGAAGGGGTGGGGCGGCGACGCCATCGACACCGACAACATCCGCCCCGCCACCGAGCACGGCCTGGGCCTGGGCGGCGAGTACAACCCCTCGGAGCACACCCACCTGGAGCTGTCGGCCACCCGCGTGGCCGTCGACGCCGCCGGCGGCGACCTGTTCACCGCCTGGCTCGCCTACGCCCAGGCGCGCTACCACTTCGACCGGCGGTCCTTCCTGCGGGTCATCGTCCAGTACCGCCGCTACGACCAGGCCCCCGGGAACTACCTGGGCGCGGTGCCCGAGCTGACCGAGCAGCTGTTCTCCCAGTTCCTGTTCAGCTACAAGCTCGACCCCCAGACCCTGCTCTTCGTGGGCGCGACGGCCACCTGGCTGGGCCTGGACCCGGGCGCCGCCGCCCCGCGCATCGACCCGACACTGGACGAGCGGACGGTCTTCCTGAAGCTGAGCTATGCGTGGAGGCCATGATGGACAGCCAAGCCGTCCTCCACCGCCGGCATGGGCATGAAGATGGCTCGACACCGGCTGATCGGTCGGGCGACGGCACCGGGGCCCCCGCTCTCCCTTCCATGAGAGTTGTGTCACGAAGACTGTGTCCGTGATCAGGAGAGGTGATGCGGTGACTACCGC
>CAYTEO010000079.1:0-5395 GCA_964436825.1 uncultured Fibrobacteraceae bacterium
GGGGGGGGGGGGGGGGGGGGGGGGGGGTGGGGGGGGGGGGGTGGGGGGGGGGGGGCGGGGGGGCGGGGGGGGGGGGATTGCCCGCGCCGGTCGCACGGTCCAGCGCCCGGCTGACCCGCCGACGGTCGCGCAGGCGGTGCCAGACGGGCCCCACCCGCTCCGCCGCGATCAGCGCGGCGCCGACGACGACCAGCAACAGGACAGCGATCCTACCCGCCGGTGCCGCCTCGCCGGGCCAGCCGAGCAGCAGCAGGCACGTGCCGAGCCACGGCAGCAGCAGCGCCGCCGTCTGCAGCAGCGCCCCACCGCCTCCCCGCAGGCGGGCTTGCCGCAGGCGGTCGCGCAGCAGCTGTGCGAAGCGGTGGCGCGGCGTCATCGGTCGCTCCCTCACGGATGGGTCAGCGCGTAGACCAAGATGTTGACGGCCATCCGGACGGCCGCCTCGCGGATCTCCGGCGGGTCGCCGTGGACGTCGGGATCCTCCAGCCCGTCGCCGATGTCGCTGGACCAGGTGTAGTAGACCAGCAGCCGCCCGTCCTGGAAGATGCCGAACGCCTGGGCCGGGTCGCCGTCGTGTTCGTGGACCTTGGGCAGCCCCGGCAGATCGTACCAGCAGTGGTAGATGGGATGCTCCGAACCGATCGGCACCAGGGGGATGTCGGGGAAGACCTGCCGCATGGTCTGCCGGAAGGAGGCGTCCAGGCCGTAGTCGTCGTCGACGTAGAGGAAGCCGCCGTCCTCCAGGTAGCGGCGCAGGATGCGGGCCTCCCGGTCGGAGAGGGCGATCCGCCCGTGGCCGCAGGCGAACAGCAGGGGATAGCGATAGAGGTCCTCGCCTTCGAGGGTCACCGTCACCGGCTGCTCCGCGGTGGCGATCCCCGTGCGCTCCCGGACCGCCTGCAGCCAGTTGGGCAGGGAGCTCTGGTCCCCGTACCAGTCGCCGCCGCCGCCGTAGCGCAGGCGGGCGATGGTGACCCCGGCCCCGGGATCCGCCCCGGCACCGGCCGCCGTCGCCGCCGGGATGCCTCCCGCGGCGCCGAGCAGGGAGCAGACGAGCAGTCCGGTCAGCAGTCGCCCGGTCCGATCGCTCATGGCACCTCCTGCTCCGTGGCCGGCTCCCCGGCCCCGAGATCGGCGCGGCGCAGCGTCACCCGCGCCTCGGCTCCCGGTCCGTCCTGCCGGTTGTCCAGGGAAAAGCGGCCACCCATCCGCGAGACGAGGTTCCGGCAGATGGGCAGCCCCAGGCCTGTCCCGCGGCTCTTGGTCGAGAAGTAGGGGTCGTACAGGTTCTCCAGGATCTCCGGCGCGAGGCCCGGCCCGTTGTCCGCCCAGCACAAGGTCACCTCGGTCGGGGTCACCCGCCAGCGCAGGGTCAGCTCCAGGCTGGAGACGTCGCCCACGGCCTGGATGCTGTTCTCCATGAGATTGCCCAGGACCCTGGCCAGCGACTCGGGATGGGCCAGCACCGGCGGCGGCGTCTCCCCCTCCCAGCGGATGCGCAGCCCCTCGGCCCCGGCATCGCCGGGAGCCCGGTAGCGGGCGATGACGTCGCCCGCGACGGCCGCCATGTCCACCGAGCTGCACTCCAGGTCGTCGGGGCGGCCCAGCAGGCTGAACTCGGTGGCGATGGAGCGCAGCAGCTCCACCTGGCGCAGGATCTGGCGGACGGTCCCGGCGACGATCTCGTCCAGGTTCTCCGCCCGGTCCCGGTAGGCCCTTTCGAGGAACTGGATGGAGAGCTGGATGGGGGTCAGGGGATTCTTGACCTCGTGGGCCACCTGCCGGGCCAGCTGGGCGCTGACGGCCATCCGCTTGTTGGCGACGAACTCGGTGACGTCCTCGCAGACGATCAGCGTGTCCCGGCGCCCGTCGGGGCGTTCCAGGGGGGCGATCCGCCCGCGCAGGATCCGACCGGTCCCCTCCGGCCGCCACTCCGCTTCCCCCTCGCCGCCGGGGACGAGGGTGGTCACGTCGGCCAGCAGGCGCCGGGCCGGCTCTTCCGTGTCCGGGTCGCCGTAGCAGTCGGCCAGGATCTGCCGCGCCGCCGGGTTGACGGTCACCGTCCGGCCGGCGTCGTCCAGGACGAGGACCCCCACCGGCACCCTCTCGAGCAGCCGGGCCAGAAACCGCTCCCGGGCGGCCAGGGCGGCCTGGGTGGCGCGGAGGCGGTCGCGCATGGCGGCGAACGAGGCGCTGAGCGTGCCGATCTCGTCCCCGCCCGGCGGGGGCAGGGGCGCCGCGAAGTCGCCGGCGGCCAGCCGCCGCGTCGCCTCCACCAGGACCCGCACCGGGTTGAAGATCCGCCAGGCCAGGACCAGCCCCAGCAGGGCGGCGGTCAGGAAGATGACCGTGGCCACCCCCGACAGGAACATGATCGTCCGCTCCCGCTGGCGGGTGACGGCCAGGGCCCGCTCGGGGAAGGAGACGGTCAGGACGGCCGGCAGGCCCGCCCGCGTGAGCCGGGGCGGGTGGCCGGTGTTGAGCAGCTCGGGGATCGTCAGCATGCCGAGCCAGCCGTGGGGCCGGGCGGGATCGGGCACCAGGACCATGTTCCCCGGCTGGCGCAGCAGGCGCCGGACGGTCGCCGGCGAGAGGATCTGCGGCGTGCTGCCCGAGAAGACGGCGGCGGGATGGCTGGCCGCGACGGCCTCGCCGTCCAGGTAGAGGACCGCCTCGCCCTGGACGACATCGGCCAGCCCGGCCAGCAGCCCCGCCTCGATCCGTTGCCGGTAGAAGAAGTAGCCGTCCCGCGCATGGGCCACGGGCCCGGGACCGGCGGTGTCTCCGGGCGCGGCGTGATCGGCCTCCTGCCAGGTGAAATCGACGGGAATGAGGGTCCCCAGGAAGGCGCTGTGCTCCTCCCGCATGACCACCAGCGCGGAGCCGCGCGCCGTCTCCAGGACGGTGGCGGCCTCGTCGGCATCCAGGTCGCTCAGGGTCTCGTCCAGCAGCAGTTCCCCCCGGTCGGTGAAGACCATGGCCTGGCGTGAGGTGAACGGCCCGAGGGGCCGCTCTCCCACCATGCGTCGGCGCAGCAGGTCGGAGATGTAGTCGCTGCCCGCCAGGGCGCGGGCCTGCTCCGACAGCAGCCCCTGGAGCTGCCCCTCGGCCGTCGCCAGTCCCTCGCGGGTCTCCCGCCGGGCGGCCGACGCCGCCCAGTCGCGGCTGGAACGGTCGATGAACGTCCCGGCCAGGACCAGCGGCAGCAGCCCCAGCAGCAGCAGGATGCCCAGGAACCGCTCCTGGAAGCCGATCCGTCCCCGCAGTCTTCCCCCGCGCCACCAGACCGGCGCCAGCAGGAGCAGCAGGGCGGCCAGCAGGGAGACGTCCAGCAGCAGCAGGCGGGACAGGTCCAGCAGGCGCTCGCCCGCCGACGGCAGCTGCAGTCCCAGCAACAGGCCCGTCCCGGACGGCAACTCCCCGTCGTGCGGCAGGGGGGCCCAGACACACAGATAGGTCCGCCCCCGGACCGGGATGCGGGCCTCGCGGAGCCTTCCGTCGCGCAGGGCCGCGATGACCGGTTCGGCCTCGGGCGCCGGAACGTCGTCACCCGCCGTGTCGCGCCAGCCGCTGTCGTCGCCGCGCATCAGCAACAGCGGGCGGTCGATCTCCAGGCGAGGCAGGTAGCCGCTGCCCGACGCACGGGGCTGCAGGGAGGCCGCCAGCGTCGTCACCCGGGCCGACCGGTAGGGCAGCTCGAGACTCAGCCAACCGTCGCCGTCCAGCCGGGCGATCTCCCCGCGCAGGATCCACTCCTCCCCCCCGGCGTACCGCCGCAGCTCCCGCTGGAAATACGGGGTGACCACACGGCCGGGACGGGGCTGGACGGCGTCGCCGGACCGCCACTCGCTGCGCCTGACGATCTCGTAGGCCTCGTCGCGGAAGAAGCCCTTGGCGTAGCTGCTGGTGACCGTCCCGTCGCTCGTCAGCACCTCCAGCCGCCCGCTGGTCCCCAGGTCGTCGATGGCCGTGCGGCGCCACAGGGCGTAGGCCCGCCAGTCGCGCCAGAGGGACGACGCCAGCGGGGCGTGGGCCTCGGGGGAGGCGAGCTGGTCGACGTCCGCCGAGAACAGCTCCGTCAGCAGGTCGGCCAGCAGCAGCCGTGTCTCGGGGAGCCGGTCCCCGGCGATGAAGGCGGCCCTGGCCTCCAGCCAGCGCGTGCCCAGCCGCGTGTAGACCCGTTCCAGGACGGCGTGGTTGACCAGGACCACCAGCAGCAGGGGCGCGAGCCAGCGCGCCCGCCCCCAGCCCGGACGGCGGGCGAACCCGCCCCAGCGGTGCCAGGCGGCCACGAGCAGCCAGACGACCCCCAGCCCCCCCAGCAGCAGCGAGAGATGGACTGCCCAGAAGGTGGGATAGGCCAGGGGGACCCGGGGCCCGATCAGGCGTGGATTGGCACCCAGGGCGACGGCGGCCACGCAGCGCGCCATCCCCCACAGGGCGGCCACCGAGACGATCGCCAGGACGCACCGGACCACCAGGCGGCCGCGGCGCCGGCCGTCCGGCCGACGGTCGCTGCCGCCGCCGGCCAGGGCGACGACCGCCGTGCCCGCCAGCAGCAGGGCCGTCAGGGCCAGGTCGAGCGCCGAGGCGGCCAGGCCGCCTCCCCCGCGCAGTGCCAGGTAGGTCCCGTCCAGGAGGCTGGCCGGCGATGCGGGCGGGACCGGCGGGTTCCCGACAGGGGCCAGCGAGAGGAGCCGTTCCCCCAGCGGCAGGCTGGCCCAGACGAGCCGCACCGCCCACAACCCGGCCACCAGGTGCCAGCGCCGCCGCCCGACGGCCCAGAGCGACAGGACGACCGGCAGGTAGAGGCCCGCCGCCGCCAGCTGCAGACGGGAACGGCGCTGGGCCGCGGCGACACGGTAGGAGGGCAGCTGGACGGTCAGACGCAGCAGCACCGGCGCCATGTGATCGGCATGGCCGACCACCACGTCCGCCGTCAGGCGCAGTCCCGACTCGGGCCGGCCGCTCCAGCGCAACGGACGGGGCGCGGCCCCGGAGACGATGTCCGTCCGCAGGATCGCGCCGTGGCCGAGCGGCACGGCCTGTTCCCCCGTGGCGGTCCCGGTCAGCCGCACCTGCCACTCGTAGAGCGTGTCCGCGCACGGGACGAACCCCCGCCAGTACCAGCCCCGGATCCCGCGCGAGACCACGGGCGACAGGCCGGCCGCCTCCTCGCCCGGCGCGACCGGCGGCGGGAAGGGTTCCACCTCCCCGTCCCAGCCGACGCGCTGCCCGTCCCGCCAGGCCACCAGCCCCAGCGTGTGGGGCGCCAGCGACGCCTCCTGTCCCCGCCACCACGCCGACAGTCCGGCGAGCAGGTCGGCGGTCCCGGCGGCGGCCGGCGCCGCGACCAGGTGTGCCGCCAGGGAGTCGACGGCGGCCTGCAGACGCA
>CAYTEO010000080.1:0-5193 GCA_964436825.1 uncultured Fibrobacteraceae bacterium
CTGGCCGATGACCGTCGCATCCGCGCCAGCACCCAACAAGACCAGATCCTTACCCGAAATGAACACATGCATGTTGTACGGATGACCGGCGATCTCATGCGGCGCATATTCCTCGTACCTTCCCGGCCCGATCCGCACCGTGTCCCCGCTCGCCGCCGCGTCCACCGCGTCCTGGATCACCGTAAAATCCCCGCTGCCGTCCTTCTCCACGTGCCACACCCTGCCCTGCACCAGTACCGGCAGCAGCAGGAGGATCAGGGTTGTCATTGCTCGCTTGCTCATCGCACACCTCCTACCGCACCAGCAGTGCACGCTGCACCTGCTGCCTGCCATCTGCCTTGAGCTGGACCAGGTACACGCCACTGGCCAGCGGGTGGCCCCGGTCGTCCTCTCCGTGCCACGTCAGCACGTGCTCGCCCGCCGACCACCGTCCTCGGGCCAGGCGCTTCACACGACGCCCCATCGCGTCGAAGACCGACAGGTCCACCTCGCCCGGCGTCTTCAGTGTGAACCGCACCCGGGTCTGCGGGTTGAACGGGTTCGGGGACAGCGGCCGCAGCTCCGTCCGCAGCGGCATGTCCGGGGTTTCTTCTCCCTTGCCGCCTCGCTTTTCCGTCACCGGGGCCAGGCGCAGGGTCTGCGGGCCGGCGGCTGTGAGCACGGGTCGCACTGCCAGGGCCACGTCACCGGCCAGGGGTACCCAGTTCACACCATCGTAGCTGATCCAGCCCGTCACCGGACCTTCCTCGTCCAGCAGCCTGTAGCCGATCCCGGCACCGCCGCCGGTGCCCTGCTCCTCCGGACTGCTACCCTGAGGCAACTGCAGCACCAGGTACAGGCCGTCCGCCGTGCTCGCCACAGGCTCGCTGAACGGCTGCTCGCTCCACTGGCAAGAGCCGCCCTGCACCGCTTCTGCCAGGGAAACAGCGTCGACCATGTTGCCCGGGCCGCTGCCGTCGCCGGCCGTGGCCAGCCATGCCGGGAACACCACCGTATTGTCGTTATTGTACCACATCACGCCCGTGACGGCCGAATCGGCCGGGACCGGCACCCAAACCGCCACGCAGGACCGGGCCCCCACGTTGGTCAACCCCAGCACGCCCTGCACGTCCTGCTGCTCGGCCAGGCCCATCGCGGACCAGGCCAGCAGCGCCGCGCACATCAGGATACTCCGGTACTTCATCGCTCCCTCCTCTACTTCCCGGACACACACGCCAGCATCTGCACCCGGTCGGACGCCGAGTCCTCGTATGCGTCGTTGCTGCTGTAGACCGTGACCTGGTAGAAACCCGCCTGACAGGGACGACACTCGAGCAGGAAGCTGTGGTGCTGGCTGCCCTGCTGGTGCAGACGACATGTGTGCAGCGTCCCCGTCTTGCCCACGTAGGCGTTGTAGACCGTCCCGTCGGGCTGGACCATCACCAGCCGGTCCCGGGAAGCACGGGAAAGGTTGTTCGTGTCCCACTCCACCTTCCAGTTGATCGTCTGGTCGGGGTTCAGGTAGGTCGTGATGACCAGGTTCACGCACTCGGGCCGGGTGTCGTCCACCACGGTGACCGTGTCCTGCACCGTCGGGTTCACCGTCACGCTCTGGATGCGCTGGCCATAACCTCCTGGCCAGCGGACCTTGACCGTCACCGGGTCCAACCAGGTCCCCAGCCCGAACCGCAGCACCGGCGGTTGCTGGCCGCCCCGGCCACTGCCGCCGTCGTACAGGCGTACGGGTGCCAACCGGTTACCGGATCCGTCCTCGATCCACACCTGTGCCCCCAGACCATCCGAGGCGTGGGAGCCCCGGTCTTCCAGACGCACCGACAGGTGGTACCGGCCCAGGCTCTCCGCCCCGTCGGCCCGGACGGCCGACCAGTAGTACCGGTACTCGTCCTTCGGACTACCCAGCAGCAGGTCCGGATCGCCGTCACCGTCCAGGTCCGTGGCGATGGCGCCGTCCACGATCCCCGCCGCGTCCAGGCCCGACTCCGCGCTCACGTCCACGAACTGCACGCCACCGTTGCCGGTCGGCTCACCGGTGTTGCGATACAGCCGGGGCGCCTGCGTGCTGTCCAGCGGGCACAGCACCAGATCCATCAGGCCGTCCAGGTCCACGTCCAGCGGACGGGCCTCGCTGGCGGCATACTGGGCTGCCCCCGGCAGTGCGTCCTGGTCCTCGGTGAAGTAGCCCCCACCATCGTTCCAGTACAGCCGGGTCCGTTCCAGGGAACTGCCCGCCTTGCTCACCGAGGTGGTCACCAGGTCCAGGTCCCCGTCGCCGTCCAGATCCGTGAACAGGCAACTGGTCACCTGGCCCATCAGGATCCCCGGGAACCGACTGCTGAACTCGTCGTCGAAGAAGTCGTCACTGTCGTGGTGGATGTACAGATGGCTCGCCGGCGTGGCCCCTCCCGGCCGCATGGACGGGACGAACAGGTCCAGGTCCCCGTCCAGGTCCACGTCACCCCAGCAGGCCGCAAACGTCGGCTCCGCATCCGTGCTGTCGGGAAAGAAGAAGTTGTACATGTTGCAGAAGCCATTGCCATAGCCATTCAGGAAGAAGCAGTCCCGGTTGCCGGTCGCGTCGGCCGAGGGCCGCTTCTCGGTCGTGTCCGGGTTGCTGGCCCGGCAGACGTACAGATCCGCCCAGCCGTCCAGGTTCCAGTCGCCCCACGCCCCGGCCCAGGCGTGGTCCGTCTGGGCGTGGAACGTGGAATCGGCGGCATCGCTGAACGTCCCACCCTCGTTGTGCAGCAGGTAGCTGCCGCCCTCCGCCGCCAGGAACACGTCCGGCCGGTGGTCGTTGTCGTAGTCGGCGGCGGCGAGGCCGCGGGTGGCGGTCGTGATCGCTGGGAGGACATTGGATGTTCCGTTGAACTGAGGTACTCCTTGACGAGTGTTCACCCCCGTCTTCTCGAACATGAGCGGATGGCGATCCTGCATGCTCATCATCAGGTCCTCGTCCCCGTCCTGATCAAAGTCCAGCAGGATGCTGGCATACGGGGTGCCCTCGTAGCTCAGGCCGTTGCTGTCGGCCGCCGCGGAGCGGTTCTTGTACGTGGTGAGCAGCGGCGCATAGAGCCCACTGACGTCCAGCACGGCCACGTACCCGCCGTTGGTCCCCACGTACAGCCGGGATGGATCCTGGGTGTCGAACTCCAGGTCCAGGACCTGCTCGTGCAGGCCCTCGCCCTGGCCCGCGATCTGGTCCCACAGCCCGCTCATGTAGCGCCACACACCGTTGCGTATGTGGTACCGGCCACAGCTCAGACCGGCATAGACGATGGTGGGATTACGCGGGTCCACCGCCAGCGCCCACACCACGGTCATCCGATCCGCTGTCTCCTGGCCCGACCAGTCAGGGCGGTAGAAATGGCGGGCGGAACCGAAGTCGAACGTGTCCTCCCCGTCGTTCGCCAGGACCTGCCACTCCCCCTCCGCCGCATCCAGGTGGGGATCGGGTAGACGCAGCACCGTCCCCACCACGTGATCGGGGTTCGAGCTGCTGGTGTTCTGGTCCCCGGCCGTCCCCACGTACAGGACCGTACCCGCGCTGTCGGCCGCCACACAGCGCGCTCCCGCCGCACAGCGCTGCAGAAACGAACCGGTGCCGGCCTTCAACAGGTTGTGCAACTCCATCGGCTCCTGCCGGTAGTCGCTGCTCACGACACCGGCATTGTCCCCGTTGTGGACCGCCGCCACCACCAGTCCCTTGCTCGGCAACACCTCGATGTCGTGCAGCTTGCCGGAGATCGTCAGGGCCGTTCCGGCCACGCGCCAGATCCCACTGGCGTCCCGGCACAGCCGGACGATCCGGGAGTGCCAGTCCGTGTCCCGGTAGCGCTCCGCTACCAGGAGCGTCTCCGGTCCGGCCCGCTCGTAGTCGATCACCTCGTAGATGCCAGTGTCGTGGACGATCTCCCAGTTCTTCTGATCCAGCTCCGTGCTGACCTGCCGCGTCAGGACCCACCGCAGGTTGGTGTTGGACTTGTCGCCATCGTCGAGAAGGGGGCAGTCCGAGACCAGCCGCCGCCCGTGGATGGCGAGCATGTCCCCGTCCACGACATCGACCCGCAGCGCGTCCCGGGTCACCGAATCCTCCGCACAGGAGTTGCTGTGATGGCGATCCAGCCACTGGAAGCCGTCGCCGCCGGCCCAGCGCCGGAACACCCCGTAGTCGTCGTCCGCCAGAAGCAACGTCCCGTCGGGCAGGCAGGTCACGTCGTGGCACACCAGCATGTTGTCCCCACGGGTCAGCCAACCGTCGCCCATGGACAGCGTGTAGACGTTGGCGACGGTCACCCCGCTCTGGTCCCGATCCAGCAGCCAGCCGTTGGCGAACTGCCAGGCCAGGATCCGGCTGCCTCCGTTCCCCCCGATGGCCACCTCGCAGTTGGCGTTGATCTGGTCGTTGTCCTGCCAGCCTCCGTCGGTGAGTGGCACGAAGATCCTTTGCACCGTGTCGTAGTAGTGGTACTCGCGCGGTGTGTTCCAGTCGTTGGTCTGGCTCAGCATGTGCACCCAGACCAGGTTCTCCGGGGAGGACTGCACGGGAACCCGCAGGTAGTACAGACCGCCGAGGGAGTGCAACACGCGCTCGCCGGCAAACAGCTCCACCGTCCCGTCGTCACTGCGATACAGCCGCAACCGGTTCACGTAACCCCCGGACAGCACGTCACCCCAGCTCCGGGCCGCTGCCGCGCCGGGCTGGCGAAGCTGGGACGGATCGCCCACCTGCACCCAGACAGGGTCGGTCGCCGACAGATCCAGCCGGAACACACCCACCTGGGCGGGGGGATCGTCGATCCCCGGCCGGGCATCCACCAGGGCGTAGAGCATCTCCGGCGTGGCGAACCGCGCGCTCCAGCACCACACACCCCAACCGGTCTGCGTCCCGTCCGCCAGCGGGTAATCCGTGTCCAGGTGGATCCACGTCCCGTCCGTGTCCCGCAGGTAGATCCCACGCGTCCCGGTCAGCAGGACCCGACCGTCCAGCGCGTCCAGCGCCCGCACCATCCCCATGTCCGTCGACGTCGTGTCCGCGGTCCACTGGCCACCCTGCCACACCCACAGCGAGTAGAGGCCCGTCGGACCGCCCGGGTACGGCTCGAACGTGTACCCCGTGTCGGGGTACTCTGCGGATTGCACGTCCGGATACATCACCCAAGTCGTCCGCGAGCGCGCCGTCCCGGCTCCCGCGTA
>CAYTEO010000081.1:0-5112 GCA_964436825.1 uncultured Fibrobacteraceae bacterium
TCCGCGCGGCGGCCGCTAGGTCCTCCAGCCGGCCGTTGGTACAGGAGCCGATGAACACGGAGTCGATCTTCCGGCCGGCCACCTCGCGCACCGGCACCACGTCGTCGGGGTGGCCGGGGCGGGCGATCATTGGCTCCAGCCCGTCGATGTCCACCGTCACCTCCCGCTCGTACACGGCGTCCGGATCGGGGGCCACCGGTTCCACCTCGCGGCCGGTGGTGCGGCGGAAGTGCTCCAGCACCGCCGCGTTGGGGACGAACAGGGCGATGATCCCGCCCATCTCCGTGGCCATGCTGGCGATGGTGATCCGGGCGTGCAGGTCCAGCTCGTCCACCATGTCGCCGGTGATCTCCGCCGCGCAGCCCAGCAGGCCGTTGGCGCCCAGCTGCTGCAGCATCCGCAGGACGATGTCCTTGGCCGTGGCGTGCGGGCCCGGCCGGCCGGTCAGCACCACCTTGACCGTGGGTGGCACCTTGAACCAGACCTTGCCGGTGGCCCAGCAGTAGGCGATGTCCTGGTCGCCCATGCCCTGCCCGAAGGCGCCCACCGCGCCCATGATGTTGGCATGGCTGTCGGTGCTGACGAAGGTGCTGCCGGGGGTGACCAGCCCGTCCTCGATGGCGATGTGGGTGCCGATGCCGTCGGTGATGTCGCGCAGCCCGACGCCGGTCTGCCGGGCGAAGGTGCGGCAGAACTGCTGGTTGGCGGCGTAGCCCTGGTCGCTGCCGCCGGGGTTGCAGTCGAAGGTGAACAGGGTCCGCGACGGGTCGGCCACCGGCAGGCCGGCGCGCTGGAGGTTGCGCACCACGTTGGCGCCGCCGAAGTCGCGGGCGGCCCGCACGTCGATCTCCATGTCCACGGTCTGGCCGGGGCGGACGGGGTGGCCGCAGTGCGCGGAGATGATCTTCTCGATGAGGGTCTGGCCCACGGTTCTCCTCCGGGGAATGGGGTCTCAGTCTCCGTTATCGCCTTCGGCGACGGTGAAGTCGGGGTCCTCGCCCGAAAGGTGCGCCGCCAGGCCGGCGGCCGTCTCGCGCGAGTTCCAGCACTGCTGCTGGGCCTCGTACTCCAGGGAAAGGGCCGAGGTCATGTCGAACTGGTCGGCCTGCTGGACCACCAGCTTGGTCAGCCGCACCGCGGGCTGGGGCAGCGTCGCCAGGCGGCGGCAGAACGCCTCCAGCTCAGCGTCCCAGGTGTCGACGGCCAGCAGCCGGTCCACCAGGCCCAGCCGGTATGCCTCCTCGGCGGTGAACGTCCGGCCCGACCAGAGCAGCTCGAAGGTGTGGCCGGTGCCGATCAGCCGCGGCAGGAAGTGGGTCAGGCCCCAGTCCGGCATCAGGCCGGTGCGCATGTCCGGCGGCGTGAAGGTGGCCGTCGGGGCGGCCAGGCGGATGTCGGCGGCGGTCAGCAGACCGAACCCGGCGTCGCGCACGTCCCCGTGCACGGCGGCCACGATCGGCTTGCCCGTCTCCTGCATCAGCGTCACGACGCGCCGGATGGTGTCCAGGTCGGCGGCCATGGTGTCCATGGTCTGGCCCTTGCCGCGGGCCAGCTCCTCGGCCACGGCCTTCAGGTCGAAGCTCGGGTCCAGGGGCGCGTCGCGGTCGGTCAGCAGGATGACCCGCGCGGCGTTGTCCTCCTGCAGGCGCAGCAGCAGGTCGACCAGCTCGTCGCACAGGTCGGCGGCCGGTGTGCCGCCGGGGCCGATCAGCGCCAGGGTGGCCGTCCCGTCGCGGACCTCCAGCTCGAAGTGGTCGTACTGCATGTCGGAACCTCCATGGGGTGGACCGGCCTCCGCGGGCCGGGGGATCGCGTCGTCCACAAGATGGACCACGACGGCCCGCTTGACCAGTCCCGCGAGGCGTTTCGGCGTTGATTCGTCCCGATTCCTGCCTATAGCATGACCGCTGTGCCGCATCACGGACGATATCGCGAACCCGATCGGAGGAAGAAGCCATGACCACATGCCGAACCCGCACTCCGTGGCCCGCGCCGGGGCTGCTGTGCATGCTGCTGCCCGTCGCGGCCGCCGCCGCGACGGGCGCGACCCTCCTGGGCTGGGGTGCCCAGGCCGTCGTCGATCCGGCCGCGCTGCACGACGTGGTCGCGGTGGCCGCCGGCGGACAACTCAGCCTGGCCCTGGTGGGGGCCGACGCGCCCACGGCGGTCGCGCCGCAGCCCTCCCTGCGCCTGCTGCCGAATCACCCCAACCCGTTCAACCCCCGCACCACCATCGCCTTCGTCCTGGATCGCCCGGGGGAGGTGAGCCTGGAGGTCTTCGACCAGCGGGGTCGCCTGGTACGGACCCTGCTGGCGGGCACGCTGGCGGCGGGGTACCATGCGGTGAACTGGGACGGCCGCGACGCCGCGGGCCGCTCGGCCGCCGCGGAACTCTACCTGTACCGTCTCGTCGCGGACGGGAGGTCCCGGGTGCGGAAGATGCTGCTGTTGCCCTAGACCGGGCGCGGGTGGCCGGCGCCTGCGCCATCGCCACGACGGAGGCCGACCTTGCGCATCCTGCTGACCGGCGGCACCGGCCTGATCGGCCGGGCCCTCACGCGAGCCCTGCTGGAACGCGGCGACGACGTCGTCTGCGTCACCCGCGACCGCAAGCGGGCCCTGTCGCGCCTGCTGCGGCGGGTGGAGATCGTCGAGGCCGACCCCACCCGGCCCGGCCCGTGGCAGCTGGCGGTGGCCGACTGCGACGCCGTGGTCAACCTGGCCGGCGAGCCGGTGACCGCTGGCCGCTGGACGAGCGGGCGCAAGCGGCGCATCCGCGACTCACGGCTGCTGACCTCCCGCCACGTGGCCGAGGCGGTCGGTGGCAGCGAGCGGACACGGGTGGTGGTCAGCGCCTCGGCCGTGGGCTACTACGGCGACGGCGGGCGGGAACCCCTGTTCGAGGAGCGCGGCCCCGGCGGCGGCTTCCTGGGGCGGCTGGCCCACGAGTGGGAGGGGGCGATCCTGCCGGCCGAGTCGGCGGGCAAGCGGGTCGTCCGGCTGCGCATCGGGGTCGTCCTGAGCCGCGACGGCGGGGCACTGCCGCGGCTGCTGCTGCCGTACCGGCTGTTCGTGGGCGGGCCTCTGGGCAACGGGCAAGCCTACTTCCCCTGGATCCATCTCCACGACCTGGTCCGCGCCGTCCTGTTCTGCCTGGACGACGCGGAGCTGCGCGGCCCGGTCAACGCCGTCGCCCCCGACCCGCCGACCCAGCGGGAGTTCGCCCGCGTCCTGGGCCGGGTCCTGGGCCGGCCGGCCGCGTTGCCGGTCCCGGCGCCGGTGCTGCGGCTGGTGCTGGGGGAGATGGCCGAGCCGATCCTGGCCAGTGTGCGTGCCGTTCCCAAGGCGCTGAGGGCCAGGGGATTCTCCTTCGCGTACCGGGACCTGGAGCCGGCGCTGCGCGACCTGCTGGGCTGAATGCCGGCCCGGGAGCGCTGCCGGCGCACCGGGACCGTCCACGACCCGGGGGGCAGTCGAGCGGCTCCGCGGCCAGGCGCCATGCGGCGGTCCGCACAGTCGCCCGTTGGCTTCTACTCCCGGATATCCCTACATTGACGAGAGAACTGGTCCGGTCTCTTCAACGCGAGGAGGGCGCCATGTGGTGTCCGCTGCGGTTCGTTCTGTGCTGTTGCCTGCTCGTGCTGCCGTCGGTCGCGGCGGCCAACGAATACTTCCCGCTGGAGCGGGGGATGACCTGGAACTACATCAGCGACGAGGGGCACCTCCGCGGCGTGGTGGGGGACGAACTGGTCGTCCGCTACCGGACGACGGTGGTCGTCGACTGGTACCGGGACGGGTACCTGGCGCAGGAATACCACAACTGCTGGTCGAAGAGCGACGGCGACTGGATCCTGCTCCACGCCGCCTGGAACGACGACGGCTTCAGTGTCGCCTACGAACCCCCCATCCGCTGGCTGCCGGCTTCCCTGGTCGTGGGCGACCACTGGGACGCCAGCTACGATTTCTTCTTCGACTGGGAGGACTTCTACCCCGACGGCCACTTCTCCTCCCAGCGGGGCGTCCTGCGGGAGGAAGACTGGAAGATCCTGGCCGGCGACTTCCACGCCTACCTCGTGACGGACTACTCCAGGGGGGCCACCCTGCCCGACGGCCAGCACGATCTGCTGGGCAGGCGCGTCGCCGGCGGGAAAGACACCGGTTATCTCCACTGGTATGCCATCGGCGTGGGGAAGATCATCCACGAGCGGTTCGTGCTGGAGAGCATGCCGGTGGCAGCCGAGCGCAGGACCTGGGGGGCGATTAAGGATCTGTACCGCTGATATGGAACGGCCCGTCAAGCCGTAGATGAGAGGACCCGGGATCCGTCCCGGGTCCCCTGCGTCTGCGGGGCGGGCTCCTGTCGACGGTGATCATACCGGGATCCGCGGGGGGGCGGTCGATCGCCCCGAGTGCCGGGGCCATGGCGGTACCCAGCAGTTGTCTTGACGGGCAATCACGCTCGGTGGTATGATCGAGTTCTAGTGAACCTCGCCCACACATCGATCGCAGTCGTTACTGGCCCTGATCGCGGGGGGTGATGCCGTGGTGTGTGCGAGGCGGGGATTCCGTGGAATGGTTCCTGCTCTTCCTTCCTTCCTTCCTTCCTTCTGTTCGCCTTCCTGGCAGTTCTGCTGAGAGCTTCTGAAGTGCCGGCCCTTGAAGTTCCGGTCACTCCCCTTGGTGTGGGTGCCGCAGGTCAGGTGCACGCGTTGGCCATCGATCCGCAGGATGCGAATGTGTTCTACCTGGGGACCGACGTGGCCGGTGTCTGGCGCAGCACCGACGGTGGTTCGAGCTGGCACACCTGGAGCGAGGGTCTGGCCAACCCCGATGCCGGCCGCTCGTTCTACGTGGACGATCTGCTGGTCCTGGAGGACGACGTGCTGGCGGCCACCGAGGGCGGCATCTACCGCCGTCCCCGCGATGGAGGGGCGTGGGAGCAGCAGACGCCCCCGGATCACTATTCCTACAAGTTCAGCGATGCCGATGACGAGCGGCGGTTCGGGACGCTGATTCCGTTCTCCACCCTGGCCCGGGACGATTCGACGGGGCAGCTCTACGCGGGAGCCGGGACGGCGCGCTCGCGGACGACTTGGGTGATGTATCCGGACG
>CAYTEO010000082.1:0-4358 GCA_964436825.1 uncultured Fibrobacteraceae bacterium
GATCCATGCCCCCGGTGCTGCACGCCGGGGGCCAAACACAATTTCAGGGGCACAAGTAACGCGTAAAGCACCGATCCGGCCTGCGGCCATGACTATGTCGTGGCGCAACGGGCCAACCGGAGCTAGGATCGACTTCCCAGTCCCCCACCACCGCCGTCCGGGAGGGATGAGATGCGCTACCTGCTGCTCGGCGCCGGCCTCCAGGGTCGCGCCATCGCCTTCGACCTGCTGCACAACGCCGAGGGGACGACCGGACTGACCGTCGTCGACCGGGACGAGCGCGCCCTGCGGGAGCTGCAGCGGTTCCTGGACGACCGGCGGCTGCGGACCGTCACCGGCGACGTCAACGACGCGGCATCCCTGGCCCCCCTGCTGGACGAGGCGACCGTCTGCATCAGCGCCGTCAACTACTGGTTCAACGAGCCGCTGACCCGCCTGGCGATCGCCCACCGCTGCCACTTCCTGGACCTGGGCGGGAACAACGACGTCGTCGAGAGGCAGTTCGCCCTCGACGGCGAGGCCCGTGCCGCCGGCGTCACCGTCGTGCCCGACTGCGGCCTGGCCCCCGGCCTGGCCAGCCTGCTGGGCTACGACCTGGCGGAACAGCTCGACCGCTGCGACCACCTGCGGCTGCGCGTGGGGGGCCTGCCGGCCGACCCGCAGCCGCCGCTGGACTACATGCTCGTCTTCTCGGTCCACGGCCTGATCAACGAGTACGTGGAGCCGTGCCTGGTCCTGCGCGACGGCGAGCTGCGGACGGTCCCGGGCCTGAGCGAGCTGGAGACGATCGACTTCCCCGCACCGTTCGGGCGGCTGGAGGCGTTCCAGACCAGCGGCGGCACCTCGACCCTGCCACGGATCCTGCAAGGCCGGGTCCGCGACCTGGACTACAAGACCATCCGCTATCCGGGCCACTGCGCGAAGATCCGCGCCCTGGTCGAGGTCGGCCTGGCCGACACCGAGCCGCTCACCCTGCGCGACGACCGTGGCGAGCTGCAGGTCCGCCCCCGGGACGTGCTGGCCGCCTGCCTGGAGAGGGTCCTGCCCAGCGAAGGCGAGGACGTCGTCCTGCTGCAGGTGGAGGCCGACGGCGAGCTGGACGGCCGGACCGTCAGCCGGAGCCTGCGGATCATCGACCGCGCCGACCCGCGCAGCGGCCTGTCGGCGATGATGCGCATGACAGGTTTCCCCGCCGCCATCGTGGCGCGATTGCTGGCCGACGGGACGATCGACGAGCCGGGCGCCCGGCCCCAGGAACTGGTCGTCCCCGCCCGGGCCATGCTCGACGGCCTGGCCCGGCGCGGCATCCTGGCGGTCATCCAGGAGCACGAGCGGCGGGGCTGAGCCGTCGCTACTGCGGCAGCAGTCCCTCCAGCATGTCCTTGTGGACCGTGAAGGTCAGCATCTTCAGCTTGATGTAGTCGCCGCTGAAGAAGTAGTAGCCCTTGAACCGGCCCAGGCGCGAGCTGCGGTTGCTGTCCTTGATCAGGTACCAGTCACGCCCGCCCACGCGGGTCCAGCCCACCAGGTGGATGCCGTGGTCGTCGCCGGTGGTCCCGTTGAGGATCCGCATCTCGCGGCTGACCTGGTCGATCTTCTTGGCGGGGATGTCCCACTCCGGGATGTCCGCGGCATCGAACTTCCCGTCCACGCCTGGCTCGGAGTTGTCGCCGCCGATGGCCAGCGAGTAGCCCGCCTTGACCGACTTCTCGATGACCTTCATCCAGGTCTTCAGCGGCAGGTTCAGGTAGTTCTCCTTGCGCCGCCAGTTGTCCGGCACGTCGAACAGGGCATACTGCCCGTACTTGTAGATGCCGTGCTCCAGGCGGGACTGGCAGGTGACGTAGGCGTCGGGATCGATCCGCAGGACCTCGCTGGCGAAGGCCCGCGGATCGTAGTTCTCACCCTCCCAGGCGCACGTCTCCGGGGGCGGGCCCAGGTAGCGGTCCAGGATCGACCGGACCATGGGCAGCACGACCGTCTCGTCCCACAGGTCACGATCGCGGACCATGTCCAGCAGGGCGCGCAGGTCCTCCATCATCGGAACGTGGTCGTACATCCCGTCGGGGTCCAGGACGCCCGGGTAGGCCTCGCGCGGCACCCAGCCGTACCGCTTGACGATCTCCAGGACGGCGTCGGTCTCGGACCCCTCGTCCACCTTGCTGTGACCGTACTCGCGCAGGTAGCGGCGGACCTTCTCCACGTACTCCCAGTAGACGATCCACATCTCCGACAGCTTGATCCGCCGGCCGGTCAGCCGCATCACCTCCGACTCCAGGAACGAGGTGCCGCTGAAGGCCCAGCAGGTGCCGGTGTAGAACTGGGGCACCGGCGGCAGGTGGGGCACCACGACCTTGAAGTCGTCGGGGCTCTTGGGGAGCTTCACCTCGGACCAGTCGATGCGCAGGTCCAGCTTCTGATCCTTCTTCTGCTTCGCCTCCTGCTCGTACCGCTCGTCGACCAGGGCCTTGAGGGAGTCGACGATGCCGCGCAGGGAGTCGCGGCGCGCCTCGATCCTCTCGAGCACCGGGTACTTGTTGGCCGGGCGCCAGACGGCGCGCCTGGGCTGGCCGGCCTCGACGATCCCGGCAGACAGCATGACGAACAGGCAGGCGAAGAGCGCTGCGGCACGCGCGCTGCGATGACCTCTCATGGCGATGCTCTCCTCGTTGTGAAGAAAGGGAAGCCGCCGCGCGGCGGCCCCGCGATGCCAGGCTCAGGAACCGAACGAGAACAGGAAGGCCAGGACCATCCCGGCGACGAAGACGCCCACCCAGCTGACGACGCAGACCATGACGGCCCGCCCCGTCCCCCGGTAGTCCAGGGCCTGGCGAACGGCGACGACGGTGGCGGCGATGGTCCAGACCTGGGCCACCAGCATGGCCAGCCCGCCCAGGATGGGCACGATCCCCAGGACGTTGATCACCCCCGGGGCGCTGGCGAAGCCGATGGTCCGCAGCAGCTGCCCGTAGTCGGCCTCGGTCTGGGGCTCGGC
Organism: uncultured Fibrobacteraceae bacterium; assembly: GCA_964436825.1. Classification (GTDB taxonomy): domain Bacteria; phylum Krumholzibacteriota; class Krumholzibacteriia; order LZORAL124-64-63; family LZORAL124-64-63; genus CAYTEO01. The sequence continues at coordinate 2,996 of CAYTEO010000082.1, forward strand.
CAGCAGCCGCGTGCCGACCAGGTAGATGATCCAGGACCAGAAGGCCCAGCCGAGCAGGGCGAGGATGGACCCCCGCACCAGTCCCGGCAGGCCGCCGGTGTCCAGGTTGCCGATGCCGGTGGCGATGCTGGCGATGACGACGACCAGGGCGGCCTGGCGCGTGACGGTGGTGTCGTGCTCCACCTCCTCGTACAGGCTCGCGTCCAGGCGCGCGGCGCGCAGCATCCGATCGGTCAGGACGGACATGGTCACCTCCTTGCGGGGGAAACGGAGCCGCGGCGACGTGCGACCGCGGCCACGGCGGGATTGTGCCAGCCACCACCCCGCCGGTCAAGCACCCCGGCACACGAGAGGCGCCCCGCGGAAACCCAACGGAGCGCCTCGACCGTTCCACGTGGTCCTGGCGGGACGGACCTACCTTACCAGCACCACCCGCTGCACCTGGGCCGTGCCGCCGGCCCGCAGCCGGGCCAGGTACACCCCGCTGGCCACCGGCCGGCCCGCGTCGTCCTCACCCGACCAGGTCACCGCGTGCGGGCCCGCCGGCAGCTCACCCACCACCAGCTCCCGCACCGGCCGACCCGCCAGGTCGTACAGCACCAGCCGCACCCGACCCGCCCGCGCCAGCGTGAACGACAGCTCCGTCCGCGGGTTACAGGGGTTCGGTGCCGCCGGCAACAGCGCCGTCTGCCACCGCGGCCGCTCCGGCGCCGTGAACACCGCCACCTCACCCAGCGCCTTCGCCCCCAGCTCCGCCTCGATGCACAGCGCCACCTGGCCGCTGATCCGCGTCCACTGCCGGCCGTCCGCCGTGGCCCACGCCTCCGCGCCACCACCTGTGAGGTCATAGCCCACCCCCGGTACCCCGTCCCCCGGGAACCGCAGCACCAGGTACAGGTCACCCACCGCGCTGCTCACCGGCGGGTCGAACAGGCACGTGCTCCAGGTGCGCGTCCCGCCGGCGACGTCCGTGGCCACGGTCATCGCCCCGGACAGGTCCGGCTCCCCGCCGCTGTCCGGCATGGCCAGCAGCACCTCCGGGAAGACGGTCCCCGCGTCGTTGTTGTACCAGCGAAAGCCCGACACCACCTGGCTGTCCGCCAGCGACACCCGCACCGCCAGGCACCGCTGTGCCGTGGGCGGGTCCAGGGTCAGCACGCCGGTCACCTCGTCCTTGGCCAGGGCGGCGGTGGCGATCAGCAGCACGAGAGCAATCGTCATCGGCTTGCGGACATCCATGGTCATCTCCTCTCCTATCACCTGAACAGCGCCTTCACCCCACCCCAGCTCTGCTTCCGCGTGGGAATGGGCACCGACGAGAACGGCTCGTACTGCACGTACGTCTGCACCGACGGGTCGTCGT
>CAYTEO010000083.1:0-3988 GCA_964436825.1 uncultured Fibrobacteraceae bacterium
GGCCCGGGCTTGCCTGACGGGCCTGCTGCGCCGGCACGGCCTGCCGGCCCGGGCCGAGCGCGGCCTGGAGACGGTGGACGTGTGGTGGGAGGGGCGGTGGCGGCCGCTGCGGCCGTTCCCGCTGCGGACAGAGAGTGCCGGGCCACTGGCCGACGGCGAACGGCCGGAGACCGCCGTCCTGACGGCCCGCTACACCGTGGGCGGTGTGCCGCTACGGGACGTGGAGACCTGGCGCCACACCCGCCTGTGCCGCTTCCGCGACGGGCGGTTCCGCTCCTGGTACCAGGGGCTGCGCCACGAGGGGGACGGGTTCTGCGAGTGGTCGCTGCCGGCGGACACGTACTGGCTGTTCGGCGGCCTGCGCGACGGGACGGGACAGCCGCGCTTCGTGTCGCGGCGCATCGAGCTGGCCGACGGCGACAGCGCGGTGGTGGACCTGGAGATCGGCATCCCCCTGCAGGAGATGGAGGCGCGCGACCTGGCGCCGCACCGGCTGGACACCGCGGCGGACGTCCGGTTCGCCTGCGCGGACGGTGAGCGCTCCCTGGCCGACCTGACGGCCGACCGCCCCTGCCTGCTGGTGCTGATCCTGCCGGACCACGAACCGTCGACCCGCCTGCTGACGGAGCTGCGGCGCCTGCGCGGGGTGACGGTGGTGCCGGTGGCGGTGGCGGACGCGGAGACGGCGCTCCCGGCCGGGGCCTGCCGCCTGGACCGTGCGGCGGCGAAGGAGGCGTTCCACGTCGGCGACCCGCAGGCGCAGCTGCCGCTGTCGATCCTCGTGGACGGCGACGGCGAGACCCGTCTCTGGCTGTCGGGGATGCGGCTGGACCTGGCCGATTTCCTGGGGCGGCTGCTGCGGGAGTGACGGCCCGCGCGTGCCAGCCTGACGACCCCGCCCGCTTCACGCCATGGAATCGACGGGGACCTCCGGCTTGCTGGTGGCGCCGCCCTTCAGGATCTCGTCCATGGCGTGGACGACGTACTGGAGCTCGGTGGCCTGGCTGGCCAGCTCCTCGCTGGACGAGGCCGACTCCTCGGCGCTGGCCGCCACCTGCTGGACCGCATCCTCCATCTGCTGGACGGTGGCGTTGATCTGCTTCACGGCGCTGGCCTGTTCCCCGGAAACGGCGACGATGTCCGTGATCGAGTCGCAGATCCGGGCGGCCGTCTCGTTGATCTGATCGATCATCCGCCGCGCGTGCTCGGTCGAGCGCAGGCCCTCGTCGGCGCATTCGCTGTTCTTCTCGATCAGGGACGCCGTCAACTGGACGGCCTCCGCCGATCGCTGCGCCAGGTTGCGCACCTCTTCCGCGACGACCGAGAATCCCCTGCCTTGCTCGCCGGCACGGGCCGCCTCCACGGCCGCGTTCAGGGCCAGCAGGTTGGTCTGGAAGGCGATCTCCTCGATGGAGTTGATGACCTTCGTCATCTCGTCCGACGAGGTCTTGATCAGGCCCATGTTGTCGGCGACCTCGCCGATCGCCCTGGTCGAGTTCGCGATGCGCTGCGTCATGGTCTGTACGAGCTCCCCGATCCTCTCGGCCATGTCGGCATTGTGCTGGGCGCGCATGGTCAGCTCCGCCATGTTGGACGCCGTCTCCTGCAGTCCCGCCGACTGGGTGGAGGCGTTCTGGGCGAGAAACTGTCCGCCGCTGGCGATCTCGGAGGAGGCCTCGGTCACCTGCAGGGAGCACAGGCGCAGGGTCTCCATGTTCTGCTCGATGCGCCGGACCAGGAAACGGGACTGGTAGATCCCGAGGCCGAAGGCCAGCAGGATGCCGACCAGGACCGCGGCCACCGTGGTCCCCTCGATGGCCGACAGGGAGCGCATGATGTCCCGTTCCGCGACGGGGACCTGCCGGGTCTCGATGTCACCCTCGATCCTGCCGAGGGTCGCCATCAGGGCTTCGGTCTCGGCGAGCAGGGAATCGCTCTTCTCGAAGAACGCGCGCCCGGTGGTGAAGACCTCCTCTGCCCGGCTGGTGAACTCGTCGAGGACCGCCCTGTCGTCCGGGCGCGTCAGCGCGGCGGCCAGCACCGGCACGTTCCCGCGGAAGTGCTCCAGCTCGACCGGGTCCCTGGTGATCAGGTAGTCGTTGACCGCCATGACGGCCGCGTCGGCCGCGGCGGACACCGCGGGATCCCCTGTCCTGTCGGCCGCGTCGACCAGCCGTTCACCGATCTCGTCGCAGGCCTCCATGAGCTCTGCCGGCTTGTGCGCGAGGGAGACGACGTCAGGAACCAGTGATCCGACGCGCGTCAGGGAAGCGTCGATCCCGCTTGCCTCTTCCGGGTAGTGCCGCCGCAGGTCGATCCGCCCCAGGGTCTCCCCGATCTCCGCCAGGTTCGTCTTCAGCTCCCGGACCAGGGCCCCACCGTCGCCGCGGCCATGAGGGTTCATGGCCCTGGAGACCGTGTCCCACAGCTCGTTCTCGGCATCCATGATCGTGTTGATGCGAGGCCACAGGTCGTGCACGAAGAACGTCGTCTCGTCGCGGCACCTGTCGATGGAAGAGAAGATGAACACGCCGGCCAGCAGGAACGCGGCGGCGATGACCAGGAACGAGATCACCAATCGAGCACGCAGAGACACTCCCCACCTCCTCGGCCTGAAAGGATCGCTGATATAGCGGTTGTTGATTCGTCCCCGGAGGGAGGGGATTGAGGACAATTAACCCAGTCGGGCACAATAACATATCGGACATCAAGGAGTTGTACCGATGGTGAGGAAGGAGGGGAGGCGCCGGTCAGAGGGGCTCGGAGGGCGTGGTCATGGAGGCCCTGATGCGGGTGACCGTCCGCAGCGTCCAGGCCAGCGAGGCGACGACCACGACCCAGAAGAGGCGCCCGCCCGCCGCCGGCCGCGAGAGCGAGACCAGGGCGACGGCAGTGCAGGCCAGCATCCAGCCGGCATACATCATGGTGACGCGCTGGTGGCTGGCCCCGGCCACCACCAGGCGCTGGTAGACGTGGCTGCGGTGGGGGCGGATGGGGTTGCGGCCGTGGACGGCCCGGTTGACCAGGGTGTACCCGGCGTCGAACAGGAAGGGCCAGACCAGCAGCACGGGGATCCAGACGGGCAGCCCCGTCGCCGTCCCGCCGTCCGGACCGGGCGCGGACCAGCCGCCGGTCGCCGCTCCCGCCCGGGCGAACAGGACCGACAGGGCCAGGGCGAATCCCACCGGCAGGCTGCCGACGTCGCCCAGGAAGACCCGCGCCTTCGGGAAGTTCCAGCGCAGGAAGCCGACGGCGCCGCCGGCCAGCAGGCCGCCCACCAGGACCAGGTCGTCGTTGCCGGTCAGGTACCCGACCAGGGCCAGCCCGCCCGCCCCCAGGATCGTCTGGGAACCGGCCATCCCGTTGATCCCGTCCATGAAGTTGAACATGTTGGTGAAGCCCACCAGCCACAGCAGGGCGACCAGGAAGCCGGCGCCGCCCGTCTCCCAGCCTCCCAGCAACGGCAGGTCCAGACGGTCCAGCCCGAACCCCGCCAGTTCCAGGCAGACGCCGGCCACCAGGAGCTGGGCCGCCAGCCGCAACAGCGCCGGCAGGGAGTAGATGTCGTCCAGGAAGCCGAGGGTCCCCAGTCCCACCACCCCCACGGCCAGGGCGAGGGCGTAGCCCGGGTGCTCGATCCAGCCCAGGGGCCAGGCCAGCAGCAGCCCCGCCAGCAGCGGCGCCAGCAGGCCGATGCCCCCGCCCCTGGGCACGGGGTGACGGTGGGAGCTGCGCTGGTTGGGGATGTCCATGACGCGGCTGCGGTGCAGCCGGACGATGATCCGGGGCATCAGGGCAAGGGACGCGGCGGCGGCGAGTCCGGTGGACAGCAAGAGGCGCAACATCGTTCGCTCGTCCCTTCTTTCCCTGCTGACGGGCGGCGTCAGGCGGGTCGCCGCTCATGTGAACCAGGGCCAGGGTCCCGGCCCAGTGCAGCCTCTCACTGTAACGGTATGGGCGGTGGGGAGTCAAGGACGGGGGCGAATTG
>CAYTEO010000084.1:0-3985 GCA_964436825.1 uncultured Fibrobacteraceae bacterium
GGGCGGTGGGGCCGCTGCGGGACGTCCTGCTCGGCGACGGGCGCCACGGCGGGGAAGGCTGGCTCGAGGCGCTGCTCCCCACCGCGGGGGCCGAGGTCTGGGGCCGCTGCGCCCCCCATCCCGTCCTGCGCGAGTCGGCCTGTCCCGACCCCGTCCGGCGGGCCCTGGCCGTGGGCCTGGCCTGGCGCGAGCTGCTGGCACGGCTCGGCCGGGAGGATCCGTCCGTGCGCGAGGGGATCCGCCTGCTGGCCGATCGCGGCGACGGCCCCGCCGGGCTGGTCGCCTCCTTCCTCCCGCCGCCCCTGCAGCCGGTCCGGGAGTGGCCGCTGACACCCCTCGGTCGCCGTCCCGCCCCGTCGGTGGAGGGCCTGCCGCCGCCCGCCCAGGCCGCGACCCCGGGCGAGCCGCCGCGGCACGACCTGCTCGTCGTCACCGGCGGCGATCCCGGGACGGTCCTCGCCGCCTGGCGCCGCCGGGACGAGCGCTGGCGCTGCGTCCTGGACCGGCCGCAGCGCCGCCGGGCGCTGCTGCCCCTGTTGCGGGAGTGCGCTGGGAACTGGACCTGGCTCCCGGCCGACGGCGTCCACGACCGGGACGCCGCCCTCGAGCTGCTGGAGGAGCTGGCCGGCGCCGCGGCAGGGAACGACGACCTGTTGCCGCTGCTCCACTGGTGCCGGCTGGCCAGGACCCACAACGGCGACCTGCTCGACGCGGCCGACTGGTGGCCGGCGGGGGAGGAGTCGCCTCTCTGGCGGCGCTACCGCGAGCGGGTCGCCGCGGTGCCGCGCGTCCCGCTGACCGCGGGGGACGACCCCTGGGCGCGTGAGCTGGCCGGACGGGCCGCCCGCTCGACGCTGGTCGGCGGCGAGGCGACGGCCCTGTTCTCCCATCCCGACGGCTGGCGGACGCCGTGGGGTGTTCCCGAGGGGACGCCGACGTCCTGGATCTGGCTCGACAGCGCTGCCCTGCACTGGCGCCTGCTGCTGCAGGGGGAGGATCCCGCCGCCTGGCACCGCCGGCTGCTGGCCGGGGGAGGCAGGCACTGTTCCCTGCTGCCGGCCGAACCGCCCCTGGCCGACGCGGTCGTCGCCCAGCTCGGAAACTGGCTGTCCGGGGACCCGGGCGGAACCGGCTGGTGGCGGCTGGCGGGTGTCGCGTCGTCGGTCCTCACCCTGGCGGTCGACGGCGCCGATCCCGATGCCTGGGTGGCCGTCCGGGAGGCGGCCCTCGCCCCCTTGCTCCACCTGGCGGACCGGTCGGCGGGGAAGCCGGGCAAGACCGCCGCCCTGCTGCCCGGGACGGGACGCCTGGCCCCGTTCTGGCGCGCCGTCTCCCGGGACGAGCTGGCGGGCCTGGACCTGCCCGGTGTCGTCTGGTGTGACGAGCTGCCAGGCGGGGAACCGGCCGACGCGGGCCGGCTCGTCGTCCTGCGGCTGCGTTCCCTGGACGACGGGCGCGACGGCGCCCCTCCGTTGCCCGCCGTCGACGGCGTCGATCCGGCCCGCCGCCGCGCCCTCTGCGGCCTGGAGCTGGCGGCCCGCCTGGCAGCCGGTATCCCCGTGGTCGAAGTCCTCGATCCCCGCTGGGCACGCCGGCTGGCCGATCCGGCCACCGACGGACCGGAGGCGGATCCGGCCGCCCTGGCGGCCAGGTGGCGCCGGCCGGGTCCCCTGCTGCTCTCCCTGCCCGCGGTGCCTGCCTGGCGACGGCGCCGGGGCGAGGGGACCGTCGCCGCCGCCGAGCGCTGGTTGCGGGTCCAGGGGCTGGTCATGGAGGACGGGCTGGGTCTGCCGCCGGGCATCCCGCAGCTGCCGCCGGCACTGCCCCCCGCCGGTTGGCACGCACGCCGCCGCCGGCTGGTGGAGGGTGAGCCCACGGCCGCCTGGGTGGCCGTCCTGCGCGAGGTCATGGGGCGGCGGGAGAGGGGGGAATCGGAGGTCTGGCTCCTGCTGGTCGGCAGCGACGCGGGACTCCATCTCGCGGACGACATGGCGGGCGACCTGGCCGAGGTCCGCGCCGACGGTGTCGGCGCCGATCCGGTCGTCGTCCGGCGCTGCCTGCCGGCGGAACTGGACGACCAGTGGCTGCGCCAGCGGTTGCGGGAACGCCCGCCGGCCGTCGCCTGGCTGGCCGACATCGGTTCCTACCTCCCCGATGCCGGTGACGGCGGCACCAGCGGCGCCCGCGCCCTGGGCCTGCTGCTGGGCGAGCTGGACGTGCCCCTGGTCGTCCACGCCCGGCATCTCTCGCCGGCCTGGCGACACTACCTGGGAGAGCTGCTGGGCGAGCGGGATCGTCGACAGCAGCACCTCTGGCGTGACGCCGTGCCCCTGGGGGAGGGGCCGCTGGTCCCGGTGGGCAGGCTGGCCGATCCCACCGTCCGCTGCCCGGCCTGCGGCGCCGCTGTCGCGCTGCGCAGCTGGACCACCCCCTGCGGCCGCTGCGAGACGACCCCCGGCGAGTGGCTCACGGCCGCGGTCCGCGCCCGCCTGCGCGACCGGATCTGGCAGGCCAGGCTCGCCGCCCTGCGCCGACGGGTCGACCTCTGGGAGGAACGTCCCCTCTGTCTCTGGGTCGACCGGTCGGCCGTGGAGGAGGCGGTGACCGCCCTGACCGCGGCCGGGATCCCCTGGCGCCCTGCGGGAGAGGGACCGCTGGCGACGACGGACACGGGCCGCTGGCTGCTCTGTGTCAGCGGCGAGCTGCCCACCCCGCCGCCCGAGTGCCACCACGCCGTGCTGACTCCCGCCGCGGCGCGTGTCGAGCTGGCGGACCTGCTCCGGTCGGCCGGGGGGGAGGTCAGTCTCTGGTACCATCCCCTGGAGCTGGACGAGGCCCGCCAGGGGGGAGTCGCCGTCCCGGTCCAGCCGGACGATCCGGGCCTGGCCGGCGTCACCGGGCTGCTCCAGGGGCAGGGAGGCCTGGAGGGACCGTGGCGCCTGGAGGGCAGGGGCACGCCGCGCCTGCTGGAGATCCTGACCGGTCGGCCGGCAAGCGCCGTCGGCCGTGTCCTGGCGACGAACGCCTGGCTGCGGGCCGCGTCCGGGCAACGGCTCGCCGCCCCGCCACGGGAGCCGGGTCCACCCCGGATCGAGCCGGTCGTCTCGCGCCTGGAGATGGAGTTCAAGCTGACCCGGCTGGTCGAGCGCCTGGCACCCGTCCTGTCGTGGCTGCTGGCCGATGTGCCGGAGGGGCTGCTCGTGGAGGCGGACCCCGAGCGCTGGCCGGTCGTCCTGGACGACACCGAGCTGGCCCTGTGCGACCGTGCCCTGCTGGCCCTGAGCGACCGGCTGGAACCGGGCGACGGCGGCGCGGCGGACGAGCTGTTCGCCGCGACCGGCGGGGACGACGACCCGCCCCTGGCCTTCCGCTACCTGGCGCCGGCGGGCCTGCTGGGCGGGACGGCCCGCCTGGTGGGCCGCCTCGGCACGCCGGAGCGGATCGCCGCGCGCCTGCAGCAGAGACTGGCAGAGGGCGGGGAACGGCTGCTGGCCCTGGCCGCCGACGGTTCCGCGGCCTGCTCCCTGGCCGAGGCCCTGGGCGCCGGGCTGACTCCTGCCGACCTGGAACTGGGGCTGCTGCTCGGTTTCCTGCGCCTGGAGGGCGGTGAGGTGACTCTCTGGCCGACCCTGGCGGTCCCCGAGGCCGAACCGCCGGCCGCCGTCGACGATGCCGTCCTGGCCCCGCTGGTGCGCTCCCAGCTGGCGGCGGAACGGCGCTGGTGCCGCTTGCTGGAGGAGGCATGGCGGACCGGCTTCGTGGCCCCGGCCGACCTGGCCGCGGTGACGGAAGGGGAGACCGGGGACGGGGTCGGCCCCGCGCCGGAGCGGGCGACCGCGTCCGCGGCGCCGCTGCCGTGGCCGCAGGAGGGGCCGTCCAGGCAGATCGTCCTGCGCGGCTGCGCCGGCAGCCGGCGCGCCGTGAGCCTGGTCGCCGAGCTGGACCGGCGTCTGGGAGACGGGCAGGGGCGGGAGCGCCTCCGGGT
>CAYTEO010000085.1:0-3941 GCA_964436825.1 uncultured Fibrobacteraceae bacterium
GGCCACCACCGACGTCCACGTCGGCGGCCGGACGGCGGCCATCGCCCGGCCGATCGCCGGCACCGACCTGGACGACGTCTACCGGAACTGTCGCTGGGATGTCGCGGCCTACCGCCTGCGCGTGCCCGAGGGGGACTGCAGCGTGCGGCTGCAGCTCTGCGAGATCACCTACCGGGAGCCGGGCAAGCGGGTCTTCGGGGTGCGGATCGAGGACGCAGTGGTGGCCGAGGGCGTGGACGTCGTGGCCCGGGTCGGTCCCGACACCGCCTGCGACCTGGTCTTCGACGGCATCGCGGTGCGGGATGGTGAGCTCACGATCGAGTTCCTGCAGGAGACCGAGTACCCCTTCGTCGCCGGTATCGTCGTGGAGGGAACGGGATACGTGCGCAGGATCAACTGCGGCGGCGGGGCGGCCGGCGACTACGAGGGCGACCTGCCGGCGGCCGGGTCCTTCACGGGCTGGGAGGGACGTCCCCGGGACCTGCCGAGTGCCGACTTCTACGCGGACTGGGCGCGGACCCAGTTCGGGCCGCAGGTGGCGGCGCCCGTGGCGGAGCTCTTCCAGCGCCTGGATGGATCGGCGCGCGGCGCCGAGCCGCGGGGGACGAAGCTGCCGCGCCCGGCGGACTGGATTGGTGGTCCGGGGGGCATCCGCGCCAATCGCACGCCGTGGGCGGTGGAGCGGCAGCGCTACGCCTTCGTCGAGGAGATGGCGGCCCTGCGCCCGCGGGTCGAGGGCGCCGGCAACCGGGAGCGCTTCGACTGGTGGCTCGGCTCCTTCCGGCTGCTGCGCGAGATCGGCCACCTGGGTTGCCTGCGCGGCGCGCTGGACGAGGCCATGGAGCAGCTCGACGGCGCGGCGGATCCGGCGCGCCGGCGGGAGCTGGCCGGGAAGGTCGCCCTGCCGCTCCGGCTCGCCCTGGCCCGGGCGTGGGAGGACATGCTGACCCTGCAGCTCGCCGTGGTCGACACGCCGGGCGGGATGGGCACGATCGCCAACCTGGAGCAGCACGTGCGTGGATCGAACCGCTTCCTCGACGCCCACGACGAGGCGCTGGCCGGTTTCCTCGGCCGGGAGCTGCCGGCGGAGATCCAGCCCGGGACGTCCTACCTGGGGGCGCCACGCCTCATCGTGCCGGCGAAGCGGACCCGCGTGCACGAGGGCGAGGCCCTGGCCGTGAAGGTCATCCTCCTTGACCGGCACGAGGCCCGGTCCATCGCCGGCCTGTGGCGCCCGATGGGGCGCGGCGCCTTCCGGCGGGTGGATGGCGTCCACCTGGGCCGCGGCGTGTACACCGTCACCCTGCCGCCGGCCCGGGGCGAGGCCGTCGAGTACTACGTCGAGGCCGTCACCCGGGACGGCGCGACCCTGCGCTGGCCCACCACCGCCCCGGCGCGCAACCACACCCTGGTCGTCGATCCGGTGGCGGTGCCAGCGGCGCCGGCGCCGCACGAGTGAGGAGCTTCAGGGCAGCACCGCCACGCCGGCCGCGTGGGAGGTGGTGTCGGGCACGCCGGCACTGTGGGTCACCCAGGCGAACCAGAGGGTGCTGCCGACCAGGGACGACAGCCGACCCGGCGGCGGGGCGAAGGTCGCCGTGGCCCGACCGCGGGCATCGAGCAGGCCCTGGAAGCTCGCCAGGGGCGGCGTGTTGGCCCGGTTCAGGGTGATGGCGGTGAAGGCGTCCTGGACCAGCGGGATCACGACGCTGCCCGCGGGCGTGCCGGGGCTGGTGCCCGTCGCGCTGCCGAGGACGGCGTAGCTGCGGCCGGCCAGGAGCGGTCCGCCATCCAGGGCCAGCTCGAGCGGCGCCGGGGAAGCGCTCGAGATGGCCGGGCTCGAGGGCAGCAGGCTCAGCTCGCCCCGGGCGGCGAAGACGTCGGCCTCGCCGTTGCGGGTGTCGGTCCAGAACGGGTAGAGGGCGTTGGCGGCGGCGGCCATGTGGTTGTAGTCGCCGATGAAACCGCCGTTGAAACCATCCAGGAAGGGGTCGGAGGAGACGCTGGTCACGCGGCGGCTGGGATCCCAGGAGGCGCCGCCGTCGTCGCTGCGGCGGACGTGGACGTCGAGCAGCACCGGGTCGTGCTCGTTCGTGTACCACATGAGGTCCAGGCGACCGCGCTCGTCGACGGTGACGAAGGGGAAGAACTCGAAGGCCCCGGGCGTCCCGTCGCTGGCCAGCACCGGCGCGGCCCAGGTGGCGGCCTGGTCGTCGGACCAGGTGAGGAGGATGTCGGCGCCGTCGCTGCCCTGGTCGGCCCAAGCCACGTAGATGCGGCCGTCGAAGGGGCCGCCGGAGGTGTCCACCGCCGCGTAGGGGAAGGAGTTGCCCCGGAAGGCGAAGCCCGGCAGCGGGAAGGACACGGGGTTGACAGCAGCCACGACGAGGTCGGTGCCGAAGGTGACACCGCCATCCAGGGAGCGGTCCACGACATGGTTGTCGGTGAGGAAGTCCTCCCAGAAGACGTAGACCTCGCCGTTCGGGCCGACCACGGGCATGGAACCCTGGTTGGCGTCGACGGTGGAGATCTCGAGCGGCGTCGAGAAGCTGGTGCCGCCATCGGTGGAGCGGGCGAAGAAGATGGGGCTGTCGCCATTGGCTAGGAAGCGCGTCCAGCTCACGTAGAGGTTGCCATCGTGTGTGCCGCCGCTCCGGTCCACGGCCAGGAACTCCTTGTCCTCGAAGTCGGTGGCTGCCGCGACGGCGACCGCGACCGGCGCACCCCAGGTGAGCCCGCCGTCGGTGGACGTGCTCACGTAGACACCCGAGGGGGGGGTGTCGTTGTCCCGCTGGAAGATGAGGCAGGCGTAGAAGACGTTGCCCTGGCGGTCGAAGTCCACGTCCGGATCGCCGGCGGCGTCGTAGTTGAGGATCAGGGGCAGCGTACCGTCGGCCCAGGTGACGCCGCCGTCGAAGGAGGTGTACCAGCCGCACATGGCGTCCCCGTTCCGGTAGTCGTTGGCGCCGGCGACGACGTGCAGGGGGTCGAGGGGGTCGACGGCGAGGGCAGTCTCGTTCTGCGGCCGCCCGCTCGCGTCCTGGTTGGCGCGGACGTTGTCGCCGGTGCCGGCGGGGGGACGGGGCAGGGCGGCGGGACCCCTGGGCCGGCCGACGGTGACCACGCCGCTGCGCGGGGCGTGCTGGGGGGGCGGGGCGGCGGCGGTGAGGGCGAGCAGGAGGGGGATCGCAAGGGCGGCGGGCATGGGATCCAGGCTACTCCATGGGCCCCAGCAGGGAAGGGCCCCGGGGTGGGTGGCGGCTGGTGCGCTCGTGGCCCTGCCGTCCGACCCGTCCGGATTGACGGTTCCGTCCACTGGGAATAACATGCTCGTCCCGGCATGGTTCGCCGTCGCCATGAGCGGTCTGGCAGGAAGAACAGCGCTGGTGGTCCATGGAGGGTCAAGATGAGCCCAGCGTTCTCCAACGTCTACGACGACAAGGTGCGTGCGGCCGCCTATGCCAGGCTCGAGTTCCACGGGACGTACTACCTGGCCTACCGGGACCTGCCGGCGATTCTCGGCGAGCACGTCCGCGGCACCAAGGCCCTGGACTTCGGCTGCGGGGCGGGACGTTCGACCCGCTTCCTGCAGGCGCTGGGCTTCGCTCCCGTGGTGGGAGTCGACATCGCGGAGCACATGGTCGCGCAGGCGCGGGCGCGTGACCCGCAGGGGGATTATCGCCTGATGCGCGACGGCGACTTCAGCGGCCTGGAGGCGGGCACCTGCGATCTCGTGCTCTCCATGTTCACCTTCGACAGCATCCCCACCATGGCGAAGAAGGTCGCACTCTGCCGATCCTTGAAGCACCTGCTGAATGAGGGCGGGCGCATCGTGAGTGTTGTCTCGTCCCCGGAGATCTACGTCCACGAGTGGGCCTCCTTCTCCACGAAGGACTTCCCCGAGAACCGGACTGCGGCGAGCGGCGACAAGGTGCGGATCG
>CAYTEO010000086.1:0-3923 GCA_964436825.1 uncultured Fibrobacteraceae bacterium
GCTCCGGGCCGCGAAGTTGCAGAAACATCGGTGTTCATGATAGAATGATGATCCCCGCCAGGGACACCAGTCCCGGTCGTCCCGACCGCTCCCTGTCCCACCGGTCGCGTGCCGGGAGGACACGTTTTGTCATCTGGACCGAGAGGATCCACAACATGAAGAAGCTCTTGCTGCCCCTGTTCCTGTTGCTCCTGGCGGGGTCCGCAGTCGCGGGGAGCCTGTCTCCCGGTCTGCAGGCCCAGCTCGACGGCTTGAAGGCGGACCAGCCCGTCAAGGTCCTGGTCGTCCTGAAGGACCAGGTCGACGTCCGAGCCCTGGATAGCCAGCTCCACGCCGCCAAGGCCCCCCTGGTCGAGCGGCACCGCGTCGTCGTCGGCGCGCTGCAGGACAAGGCCGCCACCACCCAGGCCTCGCTGCTGCGTGATCTCGACGCTGGGAAGGCCGCCGGCGGCGTCCTCGGCTACACGCCCCACTGGCTCGTCAACGCCGTCGTCGTCAAGGCCACCAAGGCGACCGTCCTGGCTCTGGCGGCCAGGCCCGACGTGGAGAGGATCGAGGCCGACCTGGTCGTCGAGCCGATCCTGCCCGTCACCCCGCCCCGCGAGAAGAACCTCGGCGACAAGGGCATCGGCATCACGCCGGGGCTGCAGGCCATCCAGGCCGACCGCGTCTGGCACGAGCTGGGAATCGACGGCAGCGGCGTCATCGTCGGGGTCCTCGACACCGGCGTCGACGGCAACCATCCGGCCCTGGCCGCCCGCTGGCAGGGCAACTTCGCGCCGGCCAGCACCGCCTGGCTGGACGCGGCGGGCCTCGGCGACACCGACTTCCCCGTGGACCAGCACTACCACGGCACCCACGTCATGGGCACGATCACCGGCCTGGCTCCCGACGACACCATCGGCGTGGCGCCCGGCGCCCACTGGATCGCCAGCAACGTCATCAACTCCCCCGACACCGGGGCGACCTTCGACAACGCCGTCATCGCCTCGCTGGAATGGATGGCCGATCCCGACGGCGACCCCAACACCACCGCCGACGTCCCGGTCGTCGTCCAGAACAGCTGGGGCGTCAACGAGAGCTTCACCGGCTACTATGACTGCGACAGCCGCTGGTGGGACGCCATCGACAACTGCGAGGCGGCCGGCGTCGTCCTGACCTGGTCGGCCGGCAACGAGGGCCCGGGCAGCGGAACCCTGCGCAGCCCGGCGGACCGGGCCACGACCCCCTACAACTGCTTCAGCGTGGGCTCGGTCTCGTACACGTCCCCCTTCCCCATCAGCAGCTTCTCCAGCCGCGGGCCCAGCGGCTGCGGCGGCGCCTTTGCCGTCAAGCCCGAGGTCTGCGCCCCGGGCGAGAACATCTACAGCGCCGAGCCCGGCGGCGGCTACCAGTACCTGGACGGCACCTCGATGGCCGGTCCCCACGTGGCCGGCGTCGTCGCCCTGATGCGGGCGGCGAACCCGAACCTGGACGTCACGACCGTCAAGCAGATCCTCATGGACACGGCCATCGACCTGGGCGATCCCGGCGAGGACAACACCTACGGCTGGGGCCTGGTCAACGCCTACGACGCCGTCCTGGCCGTCTTGAACGGCTACGGCACCCTGGCCGGCACGGTCACCGACGGTGCCACGGGTGACCCGCTGGCCGGTGTCCTGGTGGACATCGTCGGCCTGCCGCGGTCGACCGTCACCGCCGCCGACGGCGGCTACGGGATCATGCTGCCGGACAGCACCTACACGGTCTCGTACACCGCCTTCGGCTACCTGCCCCACACCGAGACGGTCGCCGTCGTCCAGGACGACACCGTCGTCGTGGACGTGGCCCTGCAGCCGGCCCCCTCGGCGCTGGTCTACGGCTACGTCACCGACGAGAACGGCGCCCCGCTCACCGGTGCCACCGTCACGGCCCTCGGCACCCCGACGACCCCGGCCGCCACGGACACGGCCGGCTACTACGAGCTGGCCCTCCCGGTCGGCGCCGACTACGAGCTGCTGGCCTCGGCCTACGGCATGGGCAGCCAGCAGGTCACCGTCACCAACCTGTCCGCCGACACCCAGGTGGACTTCACCCTGCCGCAGCTCGTCTTCGAGAACTTCGAGGGCGGCAACTTCCTGACCTTCCCGTGGGAGATGAGCGGCGACCAGCCCTGGATCGTCGACGATACCGTCGCCTTCGAGGGGAACGACAGCGCCCGCTCCGGCGTGATCACCGACAACCAGACCTCGACCCTGTCGATCACGGTCGACGTCCTGGCCGCCGGCGACATCGGCTTCGAGTACAAGGTCTCGTCGGAATCCGGCTACGACTACCTGCACTTCTACATCGACGGCGTCGAGCAGGCTTCCTGGTCCGGCGAGGTGGACTGGTCCCACGCCAGCTACCCCGTCGACGCCGGTACCCACACGTTCACCTGGAGCTACACCAAGGACAGCTCGGTCAGCAGCGGCGCGGACGCGGCCTGGATCGACTACGTCGTCTTCCCGACGATTCCCGCACCGTCCTACCCGGACCTGACCGTCACGTCGGACAGCCTGCTGGTCGTGCTGGCCCCGGGCGAGACCGCCCAGCGGTTCATCGCGCTGCAGAACGACGGTGACGGCGAGCTGGCATACGGCGCGGTCGCCAACCTGGACGTGACGCCGTCCCAGGCGGAGGCGCCCGTCGTACCCAAGGGCGAGGCCGATCCCTACCAGGGCGCGCCCCAGCTCCTGGACCAGGGCGGCCCCGACGGCTTCGGCTACTACTGGGTCGACAGCGACGAGTACGGCGGACCCACCTACGACTGGGTGGAGATCGACAGCGTGGGGACGGCCCTGACCATGTCGGACGACGACAACCAGGGACCGTTCCCCCTCGGGTTCACCTTCGACTTCTACGGGAACAGCTTCACCGGCGTCCGCGTGTGTTCCAACGGCTTCCTGACCTTCACGTCGACCGCCACGGCCTACAGCAACAGCAGCATCCCGGGGACGGGCGATCCCAACAACACCCTGGCCGTGTTCTGGGACGACCTCAACCCCAGCAGCGGCGGCAATGTCTACACCTACGCCGACACGGCCAACAACCGCTTCATCGTCGAGTACGACGCTGTGCCCCACTACAGCGACTCCAGCTCCCTGGAGACCTTCCAGGTGATCATCAATGCCGACGGGACCCTCGTGTACCAGTACAAGGCACTGGCCAGCGTCACCGGCTGCACCGTCGGCATCGAGAACGGCGACGGCACGGTGGGCCTGCAGGTCGTCTACAACGGCGCGTACCTGCACGACGGCCTGGCGATCCTGTTCACCCAGGAGCAGCCGCCTGCGCCGTGGCTGGCGGTGGCCCCCACCGGCGGCAGCGTGCCCCCCCACGCCGGCGGCGACCTGACGGTCACCTTCGACGCGGGCATCCTGCCCGAGGGCACCTACCACGGCAGCATCCTGGTCACGTCCAACGACCCGGACACGCCCACGGTGACGGTCCCCGTCACCCTGGTCGTGACGACGACGACCGGCGTGGGCGACGACGGCCTGCCGTCGCGGTTCGCCCTCGGCAACGCCTATCCCAACCCGTTCAACCCGACGACGACGATCCGCTTCGCCGTTCCGGCCGGCGGCGGCGACGTGCGGCTGTCGATCTTCGACATCCGCGGACGCCTGGTGCGGTCGCTGGTCCGCGGCCACCGCGACGGAGGCACCTACACCGCCGTCTGGAACGGCGACGACCAGCGGGGACAGCGGGTGGCGTCGGGGACCTACTTCTACCGGCTGGAGGCTCCCGGCTTCACGAGCACGCGGAAGCTGGTGCTGGTGAAATAGGCTGGCTGGTTCCTTCAAGCCAAAGAGGGCCCCGGAATTCTACCGGGGCCCTTTTCTCGTCAGTTGTGTCACTGAAACTGTGTCCGGCCCGCCTGATGCAGATTCGTGGGCATGTTC
>CAYTEO010000087.1:0-3673 GCA_964436825.1 uncultured Fibrobacteraceae bacterium
GTCTTCTGGGGTGAGGCAGACCCGTGAGTTGCACTTCGTTGTTTAATCCGCGTCTCGTATCAACGGAACAGGGCCTTCACCCCGCCCCAG
The DNA here is from genome assembly GCA_964436825.1 of uncultured Fibrobacteraceae bacterium. Lineage (GTDB taxonomy): Bacteria > Krumholzibacteriota > Krumholzibacteriia > LZORAL124-64-63 > LZORAL124-64-63 > CAYTEO01. The sequence continues at coordinate 91 of CAYTEO010000087.1, forward strand.
CTCCGCTTCCCGGTGGGAATGGGCACCGACGAGAATGGCTCGTACTGCACGTACGTCTGCACCGACGGATCGTCGTGGCCGTCCCAGATCCACGCCGCGATGGTGTCCGCGCTGGTGGTGCCCCAGTAGTTGTTGCGGAGGTCGATGGCGTCACTGGGGCCTTCGTGGGTGCGGATCTCCACGGTGTAGGGGTAGTTGCCGTGCAGGATGTGGCTGTTGTGAAGATCGACGGTCCCCAAGAACGTAAAAATGGTAGCGTATTCGTTCGCTCCATGAAGTACGTTACCAGAACCCACCAGCGTAGCATTGCTTACAAAGACCGTGCTACCATAAGTATTGGCAAACTCACAGTTGTTAATTTCAGCATAGCCACTCAAACCAACATCCACCGAATGGGCTCCACCGCTGGAGCTGCACCGATCCGCCCGTACATGGCCTCCCCAGACGATCAGGAGGCCACCTCCTGACGTGCAATCTTCAACTACAACATTGGAATGACCGCCGTTGTACACCAAAGTGGATATTGAATTCCCACGACAGCCGATAATGTGCACACTCTGCTGACCGGTACCGTAGGCAAATATTTCCACACCACAGCGGCTGCTCCTGAATACACAGTCATCAACTATCAGATTGTAAGCTTTATCTCCCACGATTCCTGAATCATGTAAATAGCGAAAGGTACAGTCCCGCACTTCACCCGCTGGATACAGATGTGCCCCGACATCGCTGTTCTCAAACGTCATGTTCTCAACGACCAGCCAGGTGACCTGGGTCCCGGAGGCAATTCCCTTACTGTAGATGCGTTTCTCCCCTTCACCAATCATCTCTAACTGTTCGGCACCATGTGGGGATCGATCAGCACGAGGCCATACTCCCTCCTCACGCCACAGCTGATCCTGCTTGTCCGATGGCTGAGGGTAAGGCTCTGTCGGACCGATGATCACCGCGTCCCGGTCCATGCCGATGAATGTCAGACTATCTGTTTGAACCCCCACCACGACACTCCAATCCGTGACGTTGGGACTGGGTTCGAAGTAGTGAAATGTGTCGTACCGACCGGGTCCGATCAGGATGCTGTCCCCCACACTCGCCACATCCACCGCCGACTGGATGTCCGTGAAGTCACCGCTGCCGTCCTGCTGTACCACCCAGGTACGGGCTGACAACACGGCGGGGACGAGCAGCAGGAAAACCACCAGCCAACATCGTCGCTTCATCGCTGTCCTCCTACTGCTGGATGTTCGGCAGGCAGACCGACAGCGACACCGTCTGCTGCTCCGTGCCGCTGCGCCGGACCGTCCCGTCCGTGTTCCACGTGCCGCTGGAGGCCGTGATCCGGTAGCTGCACCCCGTCCCGCAGGGCCGATCCGACCAGATCATCACGTGGTGATAACCGCCGCCTGACAGGGGCGTGATGGTGGAGGTCACGTTCGGCATCCCCGGTGTGTAGGTATGGGTTCCCTGCCAGCAGGGGGATGGCGACCGCGGGTTGTCCGAAACGGTGAACTGCTCCAGCGAAGGATCGCTGCCGTATTGCGTGTCCCATTCGATGGTCCAGACCACCAGGTCCCCGGGCTCGGCTGCCAGCCCCACGTGGAAGCTCCCGGCCACGTATTGCGGGGCCGTGTCATCACGAACCGTGAGCACCTGATCCTGCACCAGGGTCACGTTCTGCTCGTAGCCATCCGGCCACCGGACCAGTGCCTGGGGAGCAGGCTCCCCTGCAGGCAATCCCCAGCGCAGGATCAGCGACTGCTGACCGCCCAGACCACTGCCCCCGTCGACATATCGGCGGTATGTCACTCCGTCGATCGTCACGTCGACGACAGCCCCGATGGCCGCCACGTTGGTGCCACCATCGCCCACGAGATGTAAACCGGCCCAGTGCTGAACCGGCTGCTCGCCACCAAAAAGGTTCGCGTTCTGGTAATAGAACTTCGTATCCGAACCGGACGGCTCGGCAAGCAGCATGTCCATGTCGCCATCGTCGGTCATGTCGGCGACCGTCCCGCCAAGCACGACACCGCTGTTGGTCATGCCGAAGGTCGGGGCCAGGTCCTGGAAGCCTCCCTCTGCATCCGCGTGCAGTAGCTGCAGCGGATGATCCAGCACATCGCTGGGGTGCGGCAACACGAGGAAGTCCGGAATGTTATCCAGGTCGAAGTCCAGGGGAAGCGCCGCCGAGGCTGCCCCATCGTTCAGGCCGAGAGACCCCGCATTGAAAAAGCCCTGCCCATCGTTGAGGTAGATCCTGGTCCCCCGCAGACCGGCCGAGACCAGGTCCCAGTCACCGTCGTGGTCATAGTCAGACCAGCTCACCCCTCCCTGCCAGTGCTGACTGCACAAGTCGAGGCGCTGCTCGCTCTCGCACGTGAACGCGCCATCACCGTCGTTGATGTACAGGGCCGTGTTGTTACACAGAGGACCACCGAGAACCTCGAAGACACCGATGTCCCCCACCAGCAGGTCTGGATCGCCATCCCCGTCCACGTCCTGCCAGGAGGCGGTCACCGTCCAGGAGTTGGGGTCCTGGGGATCAGTCAGCTGCCCGCTGTCGTCGTGGAACAGCCCATCCAGGAGCACCGTGTTGTGCAGCAGCACGTTGCTCGTCCCCTGCAAGTCCGGCATGTCTTGGTCCAGGGGATCGGTCTGGGCGCCGCCGGCCCGCCCCACGAACAGGTCCACCTGTCCGTCCCGGTCGTAGTCACCCCAGGCTCCGCACCAGGAATCGGTGGCCAGTGCTGCCATACCCAGTTGCTGGGCCTCATCCTCGAACACGGGATCCGTCTCGGGATCGCTGCTGTCGGTCCAGATGTTGTGCAGCAGCTTGGGCCGCGTCTGGTGTGCCACGAACACGTCCAGCCGGCCGTCGTTGTCGTAGTCGGCGCAGGAGAGACCGCGGCAGGCGTTGTCTTCCAGGACCGGCTCCGACCAATGTACCATCAATGGTACACCCACTCCTGCCTGTCCATCATGTGTAAACCGTTGGGCAGGATTCGGCCCCTGGAAACTTACTAGTAGGTCTTGATCTCCATCGTTGTCGTAGTCCAGCGCCAGCATGGCGTAGGGTATGCCTTCGTACCGCAGACCGCTCTCCTCCACCCCCTCGTAGATCTCCTGAGACCGGTCCACGAACTTGGCCGCGGGCATCTCCGGCACCTCCGGCACCGTCACCTCGAACAGCTCCTGGCCGCCACCCGTCCCTGCATAGAGTCGGGACGGGTCCACCGGATCCTTTACCAGGCACGTGATGCCCCTGGTCGGCGCCTCCGGTCCCTCCGTCATCCGCTGCCACGCGGATCCATCGTAGCGCCAGACGCCGTTGCCCGGGTGGGCGTGCTTGATCTGCACGCCCGCGTACACCACCCGCGGGTCACGGTCATCCACCACCAGGGACGTGATCTGGGTCATCCGCTCGGCCATCTCGTTGGGACCGGTCCACGGCCAGGCAGTCCCCGGCTCGTGGTAGACGTTGGTACCGATCCCGAACGTATCCCCGTTGCCGCCGGGCTCGGCCGTGACGTTCCCGTTGGCCAGCACGGCCCAGTCCTCGTCGCTCGGCACACCATCGAACGGAACA
>CAYTEO010000088.1:0-3621 GCA_964436825.1 uncultured Fibrobacteraceae bacterium
GCGGCGAGCGGGTGGTGACGATCCCGCTGCACCCGGGGCTGACCGACCGGGACGTCGACGACGTCATCGAGGCGGTGACGGGGGTGGTGGAGGAGTATCGGGCCTGAGTGACGCCGGACCGCGGAATGCGGCCGCGTCCGTGGAAACGGGCCCCGGGACGATCCCGGGGCCCGTCGCGTCAAAGGTGAGAGACGAGCCGGTGCCTACCGCACCAGGCTCATCTTGATGGTCTGCTGCGCGTCACCGGCCCTCAGGCGCGCGAAGTAGACGCCGGCAGGCTGCAGCCTGCCGCCATCGTCCATGCCGTCCCAGGCGACCGTGTGCGTCCCGCCCGCCTGGAAACCGTCCACCAGGGTCCGCACCCGGCGACCCATGGCGTCGAAGATGGCCAGCACGACCTCGGCGCCGTCCGCCGGCAGGTCGTAGGCGATCTCCGTGCGCGGGTTGAACGGGTTGGGGGCGTTCTGGCGCAGACCCAGGCGGGACGGCGCGTCACCCTCCGGAGCGGACGTCACCAGGTCCTCGAGGATCTCGAAGGCCAGGCCGATGGACTGGCCCTGCTGCTCATGGCCCGGCGGGTAGATCAGCTCGTACCACGGACCGGGGTAGGGCTCGTTACCGTTGCCGTAGACCGCGTCGTCGTTCCAGTGCGTCCGGGACGTCTTCCAGCCCCAGGCGGTGTCCAGCGTCGGGATCTCGGCCTTCACGTCCAGCCAGTAGACGACGGGCCGATCGGGCGACCCTTCCTGGTAGAACGCCTCGCCTGCCGGGATGGCGAAGTCGTAGACCAGGCAGATGGTGTCCCCCGGGAAGAAGTAGCCGCCGGGCGGGTTCAACCAGCCCTCCTGCAGACCGCCGGCCCAGACCCCGGCCGCGTAGGTGCCGGGCTCGAAGGTCTTCACCCAGAGGACCGGCCCGGGGGTGCTGTAGCCGTCGGGATTCTGGCTGGCCGGGATGTCGGCGTGGATGCTCAGGGTGAACCTGGCCGCCGTGGGATCGGTGGGCATGAAGTCGTTGAGCCACGAGCCCCACAGGCGGATACCGGTGATGGAACCCGACCGGTCGCAGGGGAAATCGTCGGCCAGGATGTCGTCGTTCAGGGAGGCGTCGACGTCGATGCCCAGGGGCGTCAGGTCTGGCGGCTGCTCCCACTTGTACGTCTGCGGTTCGGGCTCGCTCGCGATGACGAAGGCCAGGTCGATGGGCTGTCCCACCTGCTCGTGGGCGGGCGGATAGAGCAGCACGGTCCAGGGGCCGAAGAAGGGTTCCGCCCCGAGGCCGAAGACGGCGCCGTCGTTCCAGTGCATCCCGGACGTCTTCCAGCCGAACATGACCTCGGGATCCAGCGGGACGGCCTTGACGTCCAGCCAGTAGACGACCGGCAGGCCGGGCGTCCCCTCCTGGATGAAGGCCTCACCGGGCGGGATCGGGAAGTTGATCTGCCAGCAGACTGAGTCGCCGGGGAACTCGTACAGGTCGGGCGGGCCCATCCAGCCTTCCTCCAGGCCGTCGGTCCAGACACGGACCGTGAACTCCCCGGGACGGAAATCCCTCGTCCAGAGGACGTCGCCCGGCATGCCGTACCCGTCCGGGTTCTGGCTGGCCGGGATGTCGGCGTGGATGCTGAGCGTGAAGGCGACACTGTCCGGCGCCTGGCCGTATGGGACGAGATCGTGGTACCAGGATCCCCAGATGTGGATGTTCGTGACGGGCCCCGTCTCGATGCACTGGAAGTCGTCGGCCAGGATGAAGTCGGCGGCCAGCGGCGAGCAGTCGATATCGATGCCCGCGGGGCCGAGATCCGGCAACTGGACCCATTTGGCGGGCGTCACGGTGTCCCAGTCGGCAAGGGCGGGCAGGGCGAGCGGCAGGGCCAGCAGGAAGAAGATCGTGGGTGCGCGTGAACGGTACATGGTGACCCCCTTTCCGGTTTCCGCGGCCCCGGGACGGACCGCACGGCAGCACCGGATCGCGAGACGTCGATCCTGGGCTGAACGGCTCCTTCGGTCGGAGGGAGGTGTCGGCGATCGGGGTGTCGGGGCAGGGCGCGGAAAACGATCGCTCGTTTTCAACCACCGGCACCCTACCACGAGCGGCGGTGGAGATGCAAGGGGGCGGGCCAGACCCTGCAACGCCGCTCGAAGAAGAAGTCGACGCCGGAATCGCGGACCTGCCGGCAGCAGTCCAGGCCCCTGTCCCAACGGCTGCAGGCGGTGCCAACCCGTGGCCAGCTCGGAACTTGGCTCCAGCCACCCCAACCGTTAGCATTGCTTCCGGTACCCGGTGTGACGACTGCCCGGAGATCCGGCGCAGCCACCATCCATGGAGAAAGAGGGGAGTACGATGAGTATCGATCGAACCGGGCGGTTCCTTTCCCTGACGACGCTCGCACTGGCCGTGCTGGCCGCGCTGCTGCTGCCGCTGGCCGGCTGCAGCGACGACGACGACAACCCGACCGGACCCGGCACACCCACCGAGCTGCCGGCCGAGCTGGTGGGGGACTGGGCCATCTCCGCCGCGACGGTCAACGGCACGGTGGTCTCCCTCGCCGAGTTCCTCGAGTGGAACGCCACGGTCACCGGGGACATGCTGTCCCTGGCGAACGACGGCAGCTACACGGAGCGGGAGTTCGCGGCCGACCGCAGCGTGGTCGAGACGTACACCGGTACCGTGACGGTCGACGGCGACCACATGACCGTGACCGAGAACACGGGCAAGGCCGCCGGAGAGGTGGTCTTCGACGGCACCTGGTCCCTGCTGAACAACCGCCTGACGCTCACCCAGACGGTGGACGGCGACGAGGTGGTGATGATCTTCCACCGGCTGGTCACGATCGACATCGCCTTCACGGTGACGTACCTGGACGACAGCGACTCGCTGCTGGGCGGGGCCATCTCCGAAGGGATGACCGGCTCGGGCTTCTACACCTACGACGCCGCCGTGGAGGACAACAACACCCTGGACGCCGTCGGCGACTACTGGTCCTCGATCTCCCCGTGCGGGATCTTCCTGGAGCTGGGCGGCCTCAGCTTCCAGACCGACCTGGCGGACGTGGACTTCCTGGTGGAGATCGTGAACAACCACAACTACCGCGACAACTACCTGCTGCGCAGCTACAACAACCTGCCCCTGTCCGCGGCCGTGCTGGTGGACCACATCTCGTGGCAGCTGGACGACCCCTCGGCGGCGGCCAACGACGACGCCACGCTGCCCCTGACCCCGCCGGTCCTGGAGGACTGGCAGCAGAGCTTCGCCCTGACCATCACGGGGTCGGACATCGCGAACGAGTTGAACACCTTCATGATCAGGTGCCAGGTGGCCAGCGCGACGCTGGCGGAGTGAGACAGGGCATCGACGCGGAGAAGGCGGCGGGGGGATCCCCGCCGCCTTGATCATTCTCCCTGACCGGTGGTCGTGGTAATCGATGGTGCGGCAGGGGATATCGACTGACCCGACAGCCGAACGAACCCTGGCCCCCGTCCCTGATCCCTCCTATCCTTTCCCCGTCGACAGCCGTGATCGTCATCCCGGGAGAACCCATGTCCCGCATCCTCGTCCTGGCCGGATACGCCCCTTCCCTGGTCCTGTTCCGGCGCGAGCTGCTGGAGCGGTTCGTGGCCG
>CAYTEO010000089.1:0-3554 GCA_964436825.1 uncultured Fibrobacteraceae bacterium
TGTCCGCCCAGCCGCTGCGCCAGGTCTGGGCCGGGGTGGCCACGTGGCCCAGGCGCGACTCGCCGGCCGGTCGCACCCGCCGGCGGAAGGCGTCGAGGAGCGCGTCGGGATCGCACGTCCCCAGCCACGGCAGCTCCGTCCACCAGTCGTGGGTGCCGGCCTGGAAGTAGAGGCGGGGCGACAGGACGTACCGGTCGAACAGGCTGTCCGGCACCGCCGGGGCGGCGGCGCGGACACGGGCGACCTCGTCCAGGACCGGCACCAGCCCCTCGGGAGCGAACTCGTAGAAGTCCTTGACGTCCATGACCGCCAGCAGCCGCAGCGCCAGGTCGCGCCGCGCGCCGTCCAGCCCCGCCACGACCCGCCACCAGCGGCCGCGCCGCGGGCCGGCCACGTCCAGGTGCGTGACCACGGCCACCGAGTCGGGACGCCCCGCCAGGACCGCGGCCCAGCCGTCGGGCAGCCGCCCCGCCTCCTCGCGCTCGCGGTCGTGGCGCTCGATCTCCGCCCGGTGCCGCGCCCAGAGGGGGTCGTCCCGGTCGATGGCGCAGTCGCGCGGGTCGGTGTCGTCCGGCGGCAGGGGATAGCGCAGCCAGACGGGATGCGCCAGGGCGGGGAAGCCGGGATCCAGGCGCAGGCGGGTCGTCGCGCCGGAGGCGAGGTGGGCCAGGCCGCTGCACGGCCCGCCGTCGCCGGCGGCGGTCACCAGGTAGTCGCCCGGCCCCAGCTCGATGGGCTCGCCCAGCTCGACCCGGGCGATGGGCATGGGCGCGCCGTAGTTGAAGACGTGGACCCAGGCGTAGCGGGCGGTGTCGGCGGGGGCGTCCCCCTCGCCCGCCGGCAGGGTGACGACCAGCCGCCCGGGATCGGTGTAGACGCCGGTCGTGTTGAGGATGAAGGCTCCCCCGGTCACCTCGTGGACGGGCGAGTCGAAACGGGCCGTGGCGGGATCGACCTCGCCGTAGCCCACCGACAGGACGATGCCCGTCCGGCGGGCGGGCCGGGTGAACCAGGTGCGGTCCAGGCAGCCGGTCGGGTCGCACGGGCTGAGGTAGTGCCAGCCGTCCTCGGGTCCGGTCCAGACCTCCACCCAGGCGTGGTTGTTGTCGTTGACGGCCCAGAACGGCGTGTAGCACTGGCGGGCCGGGATGCCGACGCTGCGCAGGGCGCAGATGGTGAAGATGGTCTGCTCCTCGCAGCGGCCCAGGCCGCGCTCCATGGTCAGCAGCGGCGGCTGGTCCCGCCGCGACGAGCCCAGGAACGTCACCCATTCGCGGCAGAACCGGTTGACCTCCAGGGCGGCCCGGCGCAGGTCCAGGCCGGCCACGCGGGCGGCCAGCAGGTCGCGCAGGGCCGGCCGCCAGCGCTGGGGCGGCTCCTGGCTGACCCGGTGGGGCAGGACGAAGGCCAGGAAGGTGGCGTCGTCGGTCCCGGGCCGGCGCGCCGCCAGGGCCAGCTCCACGTTCTCGATCAGCATGTCGGCCGACCAGCCCCCCAGGTCCGACGCGGGCAACCAGGCCAGCAGGTATTCCATGGCGGCGCGGGCGGCGGGCGGCGCGGCGTCCAGCCAGGCACGCAGGCGGTCGCCGTCGGGGTGCCTGGCGAGGGTCGTCTCGGCCCGGGCGGCGACGGTCGCGGCCGGGGCCCCGACGACCGGTTGCGGCAGGGACGGGGCCGTGTCGGGTGCGCGGGAACCGGCAAGGGCCATCGCGGCAGTGGCAGCGGCGAACACGAGGTTCAGGACGAGGACGAGAGCGGTGCGGCCGATCCGGTGGCGGGACACTGTGGACACCTCGCGGCTGGTCGTGGACGGGTGTGCGGCCGGACCGGGTCGGCCGCCGTTCCCCTCCAGCATACGCCATCGCACCGTTCCCGTCGCCGGCACAGTGAAGGGGCGCCGCCCGGCGGCGGCGCCCCGTGAACCGGTCGCTCATGCGGACGAGCCGCTAGTCGCTCATGTCGAACATGAGCAGGGTCTCCTGCTCCCAGCGCCAGGAGCCCTCCTGGAGGTCCTCTTCGCGGCCCCTGTACTCGACGAGGCCGATCCCCGGCACCACGTGCAGCGTGTCGTTGCCCGTCTGGGCCAACTCGCCTCCCATGGAGATCTCGTAGTGGAGGACGGCGGTCCGGCAGTCGCTCCAGTACATGCGCTCCATGGTCTTCCCCGCCGGCGCACCGCTCCAGGAGACGCGCTTGAAAGCGGGGATCTCGACCTCGGTCGTCCCGGGCAGGACCTGGACCGAGTAGACCAGATCCATGTCCCCGTCGGGCGTGGTGATCGTGGCCGTCCCCTGCCAGCTCTCCTCCTCCATGGGGAAGTGCAGGTAGTCGACCAGGGGCGAGAACATGATGTCCGCGCTCGTCCCCTCCGCGGCGTCGTATTCGTGGAAGCCGCGCAGCAGCAGGCCCGTGGCCGTCTTGCGCAGGTAGTCCCACTCGTTGTACGACACGCCGGGTTCGAGGTAGGCCTCGCGCTTCAGATCGCCCTGGGCCTGGTCCTCCCAGGCGAAGCGATAACCGATCCACGAGAACCCATCGTCCTCCACGCCGCCGTCATTCTCGACGTACGGGCCGAAGTAGACCATGTAGCGGTCGGTCCAGACGGGATAGGTGTCCGGCGTGCCGGTGGTGGAGCCGGTCCAGGTGAAGCCGGTGTCGTCGACGTTGCCGGCCAGGTCCCGGAAATGGTCGAACACGACGTGGAACGTGACGCCCGCCGGCAGTTCGGGCAGCGGGATGGTCACGACCCGCCCGCCGTCGCTCCAGACCGGCTCGACGTTCATGATGTAGATCCCGAGCTGCCCGTTGACCTCGGTGGGTTCGAAATCGTCCGCGTCGATCGGCTCGCTGAACGTCAGGCGGAAGTAGCCGATGTCGGGCGGGAAGGTCGACCCGTCGGCCGGCTCGACGCTCACCAGCTGGGGCGGCGTCGTGTCGGCCGTGGTCCCCGTGGTGAAGGAGAAGACGTAGTCCTCGGCCAGGTGGACGCCGGTGATGCTGGCGGCCGCCGTGGAGATCGTGATGGTGATCTGCGTCGAGACCGGCAGGTCGCCGCCGAAGTAGATCCCGATGGTGTTGTCGCCCAGGTCCTCGATCCGGTCGATGTCGACCACCTTGCCCGTGCCCATGGAGACGGCGGCACTCATGGTGGCCATGTCCGGCTGCTGGGAGAAGGTGACCGTCACCACGGGGTTGAGGATGACGTCGACGGCGCCGGCGGCGGGATCGGTGGCCAGGACGGTGAAGGTGGAACTCGCCGTCCAGAACGAGAAGGAGTAGGCAGCCGCCAGGGCGTTGCCGGCCGTGTCGGTCAGGCCGGTGCCCACGGTGACGGTGACCTGCGTGGCTTCGGGGAAGGGATCGTGCGCGACGACCAGGGTGTGGTCGTTCTGCCAGGTCAGCCCCGTGACCGTCCCGACCGAGAGGGTGACGTTGCCGTCGGCCGTCGCCGGATCCATGGCCTCGTTGAAGGTGATGGTGATCGCCTCCGCCACGTCCACGTTCACGTCGCCGTTGGAGGGGTCCACGTTGAGGACCTGCGGCGCGGTCGTGTC
>CAYTEO010000090.1:0-3539 GCA_964436825.1 uncultured Fibrobacteraceae bacterium
GGATCGGGCCAGGGGAGCTCGAAGCCCTGTTTGCTCGCGGCGTTGCGCGTCCAGTACGGATCCCACAGGTGGGCCCGAGCGAGCGCACAGAGATCGGCACGTCCGGCGGCCACGATCGTGTTCACGTCCATGTAGGAGGAGATGTTGCCGACCGCCATGGTGGCGATGCCCACGTCGTGACGAATCCGATCTGCGAACGGGGTCTGGAACTGGCGGCCGTAGACCGGCTGCGCTTCGGGAACCGTCTGACCCGCGGATACGTCGATCAGATCACAGTCGTGCTCCGAGAGCATCCGGGCGACGCGCACGGCGTCCTTTGGCTCCATCCCGCCTGGCGCCCAATCCACCGCCGAGATGCGCACCGACATCGGCTTGCCCCGGGGCCAGACGGCTCGCATCGCGTCGAACACCTCCAGCGGGTAACGCATCCGGTTCTCCAGCGACCCGCCATACTCGTCGTCTCGCCGGTTGGTGAGCGGCGAGATGAAGGTCGACAACAGGTAGCCGTGCGCCATGTGTAGCTCGACCATGTCGAAGCCCGCGGCGTCGGCGCGGATCGTGGCGGCGACGAAATCGTCGCGCACCTGAACCATGTCGCTTCGGGTCATGGCGCGAGGCGCGGGACTGTGATCGAACCACGGGATCTCGGAGGCGGCGAGCAGCGACCACCCGCCCACGGGCAGCGGCTCGTCGATGCCCTCCCAGGCCAGCCGCGTCGATCCCTTGCGGCCGGCGTGGGCGATCTGCATGGCGAGCTTGGCGTAGCTGTTGGCATGGACGCACTCCACGATCCGCCGCCATGCACGGGCCTGGTCGTCGCGCCAGATTCCGGCGCAACCTGGCGTGATCCGGGCTTCGGGACCGATGTCGGTCATCTCGGTGATGATCAGGCCGGGGCCACCGACGGCCCTCGAGCCCAGGTGCACCAGGTGCCAATCGTCGGGCAGGCCGTCCAGAGCCCGATACTGGCACATCGGTGATACGACGACACGGTTGGCCAGCAACATGTCGCGTAGCTGAAACGGCGTGAACATCGGGGGCGGGACGATCGCGTCCGGATACTCTCGAGCATCGCTGAAGACGCCGGTCGCCATGCGCCGCGGCAACGCCGTCATCTCCTGTACCGGCACGCCGCTTTGTGCCGCCGCTTGATCGGCGACCCAGCGATCCACGCGCCCTACGTAGTCTGGATCCCGCTCCTTGAGGTCCTGGTGCGTGATGCGCAGGCTACGGGTCAGGAGGGTGAATCCGAACTGGATCGGTTCATCATGCAGGTAGCGCTCGGTTTCCTCGAACCATTGCAGACTTGCCTGCGCGGCGCGCTGCAGGCTCTCAACCTCGGGACGACGCTCCTGCTCGTAGGCGCTCAGCGCCAGTGCCAGTCGTTGCGTCGACAGCGCATCGCCGGTCCCGTTGCGGCGCTGCGCCGCGATCTGCCGCTGCAGGACGATCGCGTCCTCCATCGCCAGCTTCGTTCCGGATCCGACCGAGAAGTGGGCGGTGTGTACGGCATCGCCCAGGAGCACGATGTTGTCGTGGTGCCAACAGGCGTTGCGCACGGTCGGGAAACGGCGCCACACCGACCGGTTCTTCAGCAGACGGTGCCCGTGCAGTTGCTCGGAGAACAGCTGTTCACAGAACGCCGCCGTCGCCTCCTCGTCGTCTGCGTCCAAGCCGGCGGCGCGGAACGTGTCCTCGGTGCACTCGACGATGAAAGTCGAATGACCGCCCTCGTACTGGTAGGCGTGCACACGCCACAGTCCGTGCGGCGTTTGCTTGAAAAAGAAGGTGAAGGCGGGGAATGGGCAACTAGTTCCGAGCCAGACGAAGCGGTTCGGGCGGAAGTCGATGCTCGGCTCGAACTGTTCCGCATAGCGCTCCCGGATCTGACTGTTGATGCCATCGGCGGCGACGATCAGATCGGCCAGCTCGACGGCGTCCAGGTGACCCCGGAGAGTCTGGAAGGTCAGGGCGCCCAGGAGACGGCCCCCGGCGTCGAGGACGGGGAAGACGAGCTGGGTCGAGGTGGCGATGACCCTGAGGATCTCCCGGTAGGGTGCGCCGGCGGCGAGGGTGACGGCCTTGGGCTGCATGACCTGGGCCACGGGCACGGTCTCCAGGAGACGGGTCTCGGGAAGCTCGCTTGACGGGCCGCCCATGGCGGCCATCTGCTCGTGGTACATGCCGTGGCGCAGGAAGATCCGGGAGATGGGGATGGCGACGGCCACGGCGGTCATCATGGGCAGGATGACGTGGTACGAGCCCGTCAGCTCGAAGAGAAGAAGAATGGCCGTGATGGGACAGCGGACGGCCGCCGTCAGGAGGGCGCCCATCCCCACCATGGCGTAGGAGGAAGCGGTCAGCTGAAGCCCGGGGATCAGGAGGTCCATCCCGACGCCGTAGGCCCCTCCGAGCATGGCGCCGATGAAGAGCAGGGGCGCGAAATCGCCGCCCCAGCCCCCGGAGCCCAGGGTCAGGCCGGTGGCCAGGATCTTGCCGAAGACCAGGGCGGCCAGCAAGCCGAGGGTCAGCTTCCCGGCCAGGGCATCCTGGACATGGCCGTAGCCGTTTCCCATGACCTGGGGCAGGATGAGGGCGAGGCCGCCGACGGCCAATCCGCCCAGCATGGGCTTGAGAATGGACGGGAACCTGGCCAGCCGGTGGAAAAATCGGTGGATCCCACGGTCCGCGACGACGAAGAGCGGTGCCACGAGGCCGGCCGCCAGCCCCAGGCCGGCGTAGAGGGCGATCTCCCACCAGGCGGCAATGTGATAGGGCGGGACGACGAAATGACTGGCGCCGGCACCCTCGAGGGAGCGGCAGACGCTGGTGCCGGCCACGGAGGCCAGGACGACCGGGGAGAGGGTTCCGGCCGTGTAGTCGCCCAGGACCAGCGCGAGGGCGAAGAAGACGCCAGCCAGGGGCGCGTTGTACGCGGCGGCAATGGCTGCTGCTGCGCCGCAGCCGATGAGGATCTCCCGTCGCCGACGGGTCAGGCCCAGCCAGCGGCCGACCCACCCCCCGATGATGCCTCCCATGGCGACGACGGGCGCCTCCCGTCCCGCCGAGCCGCCGCTTCCGATGATCAGCGCCGCCGCGAAAAAGGCGACGGGTACGTAGCGCATCGGCAGGTTGCCGGGCGAGGTGCGGGCGTCCAGCATGACCGTGGCGACCCCGGGATTGGCGGGGGAGGGCATGGTGGTGTGGACGAGGAGGGCCATGAGGAGGGCGCCGGCGGCCGGCAGGAGGGCAATCCACAGGCCGGGCGTCAGCCAGTGGCCGCCGGGGTCGAGGAAGGGGCGGACACGGTCGTAGAGGGTGATGGTTCCCGTCAGGTTGAAGAAGCGGATGGCGTGCCAGAACGAGACGGACAGGAGCCCCGAAACGGAGCCAACACCGACGGCAAGGATCAAGAGACCGGCGGTCCGTTGCTGAAACCACCCGCTGAGGAGGTGCTGGAGGCCTCCGTACAGATTCTGGAGGGAAAGGTCCCTGACCTCCATCATTCCACTGTGACGCTCTTGGCCAGATTCCTTGGC
>CAYTEO010000091.1:0-3432 GCA_964436825.1 uncultured Fibrobacteraceae bacterium
ACACGGGGAGGGGGGAGAGGTCTCCCCCTTGACAGCCGTCAACCATATCAGGGATGGCTTTTTCAACGGACTGCTAAGAACCGGCCGGGATCATTGGATCTTGTGTGCCACAACCATCCGGGGCAAGCCCGCGTAGTCGTTCAGCACGTGGACGTCCCTGTAACCGGTGGCTCCTGCGAAAAAATCGATAATAAATTCCTTCTGGTCAGCGCCTATTTCGAAAAACAGCATGCCGCCCGGCCGCAGTACCCGGTCAAATTCCGCAAAAGCCTCCTGGAAAAGCTCGATGCCAGCGGGGCCGCCATCCAGGGCCAGACGCGGTTCATGATCCTTCACTTCCGGCTGCAGGGTATCAATAACCGGCGAGGCGATATACGGAAGATTGGCAACCAGGCAATCCATTGTCGCCGGGGCCAGCGGCAGCAGACGCATATCGGCCCGCAGAAAGGTAACCGGCGCCGCCAGGGTTCTTGCGTTTTCAACGGCGACGGCAAGGGCGGCGGCGGACAGATCAACGGCAAAGACCTGCGCGGTTTGCCGTTGGCGGGCCAAGGTCACGGCAATGGCGCCGGAACCGGTGCCGACATCCAGAATGCTACCGGTGGCGGTCGGTCGCCAGTTATCAAGGACGAGATCGACCAGATGTTCGGTCTCGGGTCTGGGGATGAGCACCGCGGGCGTTACCCGGAAATCGAGTCCCCGGAAACAGGCACTCTCCAGAATATAGGCGAGTGGTTCCCTGGCAAGGCGGCGGGCTAGGGCCCGGCGCAGGCCGCCGGGTTCGGTGACCTCGTCGTCATAACGGAGCACGAGATCGGTGCGGGAAACACCAAGAAAGTGATTGAGCAGAAGCGCGGCCTCGGTGCGGGCCTCTTCTATCCCGGCCCGACGCAGCCGGGTGGTCATCTGTTCATACAGATCCGCCAGTCTCACGGTCGCAGGGCAAACAGCTGTGTCGCCGGTCACTGCACGGATTGCAGCGCTTCGGTCTGGTAATGGGTCAGCCACCGCAGGGCAGCTGGGGCGACGCCGGCGGGCGGCTCGCGGGCGACGTCGGACCCTGGGCCGCGCGCGTCGCCCCGGCGGCCGCAGCCGGCGAGGGCCAGCGCGCAGCCTGCCAGCGCAATGGCGCCTGCACTTGTGGGGGGAACCGTCGGCATCGCGGACAGCGAAACCTATCAAAGCCCGTTCGCGGTTGCATTCCCCGCAGACCCCCCGGCGCGCCGAGGATGCGGCCTGCGAGCGCGACCGGGACACTCGTGCCGGTCATGTCGCCGGCGACCGCAACCGTCGGGCCGCACACCGGATACCGTCCCGCATTCCTCTTGCTGCGCGGAGGACGATCCGGCTAGTCTCGCTCGAGAAGAGCCGACACACGGGCCCGGGAAGCAGCTGACCCTCTCCATTCAGCACACCATGCCCCTCCTTCGTCGAGCCAGGATCTCCGCCGGTGCGGCCGTACTCGCCCTGATCGGGGCCTTCGCCCTGACCGGGTGTTTCCCTGCGGAGCAGGATCAGGCCTGGCCGAGCGCAGGAGCGCCGCAGGCCCGCAACGTGCTGGTCATCCTCTGTGACGACCTGAACCAGGCCGCGTCCGTGCTCGGCGGCCACCCCCGGGCTCTCACGCCCAACATCGATCGGCTCCACGAGCGTGGCGTCGTCTTCACGAACGCACACTGCAATGCTCCGAAGTGCGCTCCTTCCCGCGCGAGCCTCTGGTCCGGCTTGTATCCCTCCACGACGGGGTACTACACGGCGAACATCCAGATGGGATTCGATTGGCGCGAGGTCCCCGTCCTGGGGGACTCCAGGACCTTGATGGAGCACTTCCGGAACAACGGCTACACCGTCTACGGAACGGGCAAGATCTTCCACAACGGCATGGCGGACGACACGCTCCTGGACGTGCTGGGAGCCGAACCGAGCTTCGGACCCTTTCCCTGGGGCGGTGAATACGAGCCGTGGGACGGCTGCGGCTGTGGGCACGGGGTCTTGTGCGTGCGCAAGGGCACGGGCCATCCGGACCTGCCCCCTCCCCTGGACGAGCAGTACTGGGAGGGGTTCGCGCCGTTGTCCGCGGTTCCCAGCGTGAACGGGTTCTCCGGCTGGTCGATGTCGTGCGAGGACTTCTTCTACGCCGACGACCAGGACCGGGATCTCATGCCGGACGAGCAGTCGGTCAGGTTCGTGGCGGAGTGGCTCTCCGACGCGCAGGAGCCGTTCCTGATGGTCGCCGGCCTGAATCGCCCGCACATTCCGCTCTACGTCCCGCGGGAGTACTTCGACCTGTACCCCTTGGAGGAGATCGAGCTCCCGCCGGTGCTGGAAGACGACCTCTCGGACTGTCCCGGGATCCTCTGGCGGGATCCGTGCACCGGCGAACCGGACGTGCAGTCCACGGCCCTCGAGAGACTCCTGGACGCGGGTGGAGTCGCCCTCTGGAAGAGATGGCTCCAGTCCTACCTGGCCAGCGTGTCCTTCGTGGACGCGCAGCTGGGCGACATGCTGGACGCGCTGGACGCCAGTGATCACGCCGACGACACGATCGTGGTGTTCAGCAGCGACCACGGCCTGCACATGGGCGGAAAAGGGCGACTCACGAAGGGCTCGCTCTGGGAGGAGACGACCCGGATCCCCCTGATCATCTCCGGCCCGGGGATGGAGTCGGTCGCCGGAGCGACGTGCGACCATCCGGTCTCGCTCATCGACGTCTACCCCACGTTGATCGAGCTGATGGATCTGCCGCCCGAGCCGAACGACACGCTCCTCGGAGGCAATGGCTACCCTCTCGACGGCCACAGCCTGGTGCCGTTCTTGACCGACCCCGGCACGGACGACTGGGCGGGACCTGCGGTCGCCGTCACCGCCTTGTACGGCCCCTTCAACGTACCGAACGGCCGCCCATCCTCGGTCGCCGACCAGCACTTCAGCGTACGTTCGAAGTGCTGGCGATACACGCTCTGCAGCGATGGCAGCGAGGAGCTCTACTGCCACGGGGGAGGAACGGGATCGTGCTCGGGCTCGGGCGAGGACGACCCCCAGGAGTGGACCAACCTCGCGGCGGACCCGCAGTTCCTCGCGGTCAAGCTCGAGCTGCGTGCGCGTCTGCTCGATCTGACGGGCAGGCAGTTGCCGAGCGAGGTCCTGATGCTGGAGTCATGGCGGACTCAATCCCTTGGCGCCGGCCTGGAGGACCTCGTCGGCTGGTCGGCGAGCGATGCCGACGGAGTCGGCAGCCGGGGTGGGATTCGCGGCGAGGAGTCGCCGTACTGCCAGGTCCTCGAGCTCGAGCCATCCGCTCCAGGGCGGATCGCGAGCGTCGTGCGGGACCAGTACCTTCCGGAGAGGGAGGTGGTCGAGATCAGGTTTTCCACCCGGGTTCCCGATGGAGACCTCTATCTCGGCGCGGCCGGACTGTCCTATGGGAGCCAT
>CAYTEO010000092.1:0-2796 GCA_964436825.1 uncultured Fibrobacteraceae bacterium
CGTACGATCTCGACGTCGACGTCGTCGATTCGGCCGTTGCCGTCGGCGTCCAGGGGCCATCCCCAGCGGGCGGCGGCAGCGGCGCGGGCGACGCCGGCCAGCCACGATGGTGCAGACAGGATGCCGAGCCCGGCGTAACGCAAGCCGGCAGCCAGTAGCTCCCGTCGGCTCCAACCCGGCCCGTCAGCCACCAGGTGCTGCCGGGTCTCGGAGCGTGCCATGCACGGCTACTGAATCGGCCGACGGGGGGCGGGGAACAGCGCGGCGTCCTTGACTCTGTCGCCGTCCGCATCCTGGTCCTGGAGCAATTGCTGCAGGATCGGCTGGATGCCGCGGAACCAGACGCCGGCCATGTGCAGGTAGCCCTCCTCGTTCGGGTGAATGTGATCCGAGTATAGCTTCGATTGGCCGTCGAACGCCGCGTGCATGTCGATCAGGGTCGCCTTCTCGATCTTGGCGATCGGCAGCAGCAGCGCGTTGAACTCATCCACCCGCCGGTTCATGGGCCCGTCGAACTTGTTCTGGTTACGCGGCGTCAGCGTGCCGACGATCGAGTAGCAGCCGGCAGCCTGGATCGTACGGATCATGGTGCGCATGTTGCCGGTGCTGGTAGGGGCGTCCACCAGGGTCGAGACGTCGTTGGCTCCCTCCATCAGAAACACGAACAGGCTCGGCGAGGATGCCATCAGTCCGGCCAGTCGGCCCACGCCCTCGGCCGTGGTTTCGCCGGGGACGCCGCTATTGGTCACCGTGCGGACCTTGCCGATCAGCCCGGAGATCATGTCCGCCAGCGGGACGGGATACCCGGGGGTGAAGGAAACCACGCCGTTGTAGACGACGAGCCCGGTGGTAATGCTGTCGCCGAAACCGCGGTAGGTTCCGGGAAGCAACGAGCTGCCGGCGACGCGCGGCGTGGGCGCTAGCCTCGCGGCGGGCAGCAGTTCACGTAGATCGAATCCGTCCATCCGTCCATTCTGAGTGACCCGTGCGGTCGCCTCGTAGGCGGCGGGGTGGTGACCCGCGAACCAGGCCAGGTCGATGTGGCCGTCGTGCAGTCGAGTCTTCGCGTCGATGCGGGCGTTGATGACGGGAGCGATGTCGAGCGGTCGGCTCCAGCGGCGGCCGGATTGCACTGCCGCGCGCAGGACGTTCGGGTACGCGCCGGCCACCAGCCGCGGCGAGACCCAGACCACGGCGGGACCTGCCGCCGCGCGTACGATCTTCGGACTCGTGCCAGGCCGCCGCGAGAGCAGGAGCGGCTCGGGCCAGATCGACCGGCGGCGGCGTGCCACGGCCGGACGGTAGCCGTCGGTGAGGCCGGTCGACCAAGCAACCAGCAACTGGCCGCCGATCCAGGCCACGTCGGGCGTGATATCGGGGCGGTCATTGTCGGTCACCGCACGCGGGGGCGTCCAGCCGGCGTGCGTGCGCTCGCTCACCCAGATCTCCGCGTCGTTGCCATCGGAGGCCGCCCAGGCGACCGCCGGCAGGCCGTCGGGCCCGATGGCGATGGCCGGCGCCATCGGCGTTCCGGGCGCCGAAGGGATCTCCTCGGGGGCGCTCCAGCCGGAGCCGGTCCAGCGCGCCGCATACAAGGTTTCCTGGCGCCACCGGGGCGAGCTGGCGACCCAAACGAGCCAGGTTTGCGCACCGGACGCAATGGCCGGATGGTGGTTGTCGGAGGCGGCCGGCACGATCCATCGGCTCGGCTGCCAGGCGTTTGCGGCGAATCGCTGGTACCACAGCGAGGTGCCGGTCCGCGAACTGCGGGCGGCCACCAGGAGGAAGCCGTCCTTCAGTGCCACCAGAGCGGGGGCTCCGTCGTCGCCAGCGGTCCGCGGTCCGGCGGTGATCGGCAGGGCATCGGCCGGAACGGCGACCTGGATGTGGCCGCTGCCGTCGCGGTCGTGGACAGCCCAGGCGAGAGCGGTTGCCTGGCCATGTGCGATGGCAGGGGCAAGTCCCGGGTCGGCGCTCGCGGCAGGCTGTTGGGCCGAGGCCGGCCCGGCAAAGGTGAATGCGGTGAGCAGCATTCCGGCTGCGTGAAGCCGAGGGTTGGAAAGCAGCATCAGTGTTTCTCGAGACGACTCGGCGGAAGGTGCCGGCCAGCCGGTCACCACGGCCACCGACCCTGCTGTCGGAGACCCGCCGATTGGCGTGCGATCATGCTAACGAGTCGCGTTTGTCTCGGCAAGGCGAGACCGGTCCGGAGATTCTCGATGCCCCTGCCCATCAGTCACTCACTCGCTGGTGCAACGATCTATGTCGCGGTCGATGCCGACGGCGGACTCGCCTCGTGGCGCAGGTTGCTGGCGGCCGTCGTGTTGG
Source organism: uncultured Fibrobacteraceae bacterium (assembly GCA_964436825.1). Taxonomy (GTDB): domain Bacteria; phylum Krumholzibacteriota; class Krumholzibacteriia; order LZORAL124-64-63; family LZORAL124-64-63; genus CAYTEO01. The sequence continues at coordinate 2,329 of CAYTEO010000092.1, forward strand.
CGAACTCACCGGATCTGGATCTGATCCCCGGGATTCTCATCGGCGACCCGAACCGTTACCACCACGGCATCTCTCACTCGTTCGCGATGGGGCTGGTGGTCGGTGTCGTGGTGGCGGCCGCAGCCGGGCTGTGGCGGTGGCGCTGGCCGGTAAGGGGCGGGCGCGCCACGGTGTGGACGACCGTGGGCATGGTGGCGGCCCTATGGGGCTCCCACGTGCTGCTGGACATGCTGACCCATGACCCTTCACCCCCGATGGGAGTGCCGGCAGCCTGGCCCCTCACCGAAGTTCGGTTCAGCCTCGCAGCCTGGTTTGCGCGCGCTGACAAGATCGCCGGTGCCGCCACACCGGCCCAGTTCTGGTGGAGCCTGTGGTCGCGGCACAACCTGCAGGCGGCGTTCGAGGAGCTCCTTTGGACGGGGCTTCCGCTGGCGGCAGCAATCGGATGGCGCCACTGGCGAACCCGAG
>CAYTEO010000093.1:0-2685 GCA_964436825.1 uncultured Fibrobacteraceae bacterium
ACGGCGCTTCGCTCCGGCCCTGGCGGGCCTGCGCTCGGGACGCCGTGACACCGGGTGAGGTTTTCGCCCGGTGTCATGGCGCCTTGATACCATCGAAGACGGTTCGAACGGAGGTGCATCATGCGTGCGATGTGTTCCCTCGTGTTGTGCCTGTCGATGGCCGCCGCGGCGCCCGGGTTGGCGGCGTCGAGGAAGGCGGCGAAGGGGAAGCCGGGCCCGGTCCTGGACGCCCAGACCCTGAAGGGACTCGCCCTGCGGCCCATCGGCCCGGCCCTGACCTCGGGGCGGATCACCGACATCGCGGTCGATCCGCAGCATCCGTGGGTCTTTTACGTGGCCTCGGCGTCGGGCGGGGTGTGGAAGACGGTCAACGGCGGGACCACCTTCGAGCCCGTCTTCGATCACGAGGGGTCGTACTCCATCGGCTGCGTGACGGTGGATCCGCAGAACCCGTCCGTGGTCTGGGTGGGCACGGGCGAGAACAACAGCCAGCGCAGCGTCTCCTTCGGCGACGGGGTTTACCGCTCCGACGACGGTGGCGCGCACTGGAAGAACATGGGCCTGAAGACGTCGGAGCACATCTCCAAGATCGTCATCGACCCGCGGGACGACCGCGTGGTGTGGGTGGCGGCCCAGGGGCCGCTGTGGAAGAACGGCGGCGAGCGCGGCCTGTACAGGACCACCGACGGCGGGGCCACCTGGAAGGCGGTGCTCACCATCAGCCCGCGCACCGGCGTCACCGACGTCGTCCTCGATCCGCGCAACCCGGACGTGGTCTACGCCGCCGCCTACCAGCGCCAGCGCCACGTGTGGAGCCTGGTGGACGGCGGCCCGGAATCGGCCATCTACAAGAGCACGGACGGCGGCGCCACGTGGCGCAAGCTGACCAACGGCCTGCCCAAGGACGTCGACCTCGGCCGCATCGGGCTGGCCGTGGCGCCTTCCGACGTCGACGTGGTTTACGCCATCATCGAGGCCGCCGAGGGCAAGGGCGGGTTCTTTCGCTCCACCGACCGCGGCGAGACCTGGGAGAAACGGTCCGACTACATGCCGCGCAGCCCCCAGTACTACAACGAGATCTTCTGCGATCCCAAGGACGCGAACCGGGTCTACGCCATGGACACCTTCATGCACGTCACCGAGGACGGCGGCAAGACCTGGTCGAAGGTGCCGGAGAACCACAAGCACGTGGACAACCACGCCCTGTGGATCGATCCCCGGGACACCCGCCACCTGCGCGCGGGCTGCGACGGCGGCCTCTACGAGAGCTGGGACCGCGGCCGGACCTGGCGCTTCTTCGCCAACCTGCCGGTGACCCAGTTCTACCGCGTGGCGGTGGACACGAGCAGGCCCTTCTACTCCGTCTACGGCGGGACCCAGGACAACGCCACCCTCGGCGGGCCGTCACGGACGGTCAACGACACCGGGATCACCAACACCGACTGGTTCGTCACCGTCTTCGGCGACGGCTTCCGGCCGGCCATCGACCCGGAGGATCCCGACACCGTCTACTCGGAGTCGCAGTACGGCGGCCTGGTCCGCTACGACCGGCGCACCGGCGAGATGGTGGACATCCAGCCCCAACCGGCGCCCGGCGAGCCGCCCCTGCGCTGGAACTGGGACACGCCGCTCTTCGTCAGCCCCCACCATCACACGCGGCTTTATGTTGCGGCGCAGAAGGTCTACCGCTCCGACGACCGCGGCGACACGTGGAAGGCGATCAGCGGCGACCTCACCCGGGGTCTGGACCGCAACAAGCTGCCGCTCATGGGCCGGGTGTGGGGCGTGGACGCGGTGGCCAAGAACGCCTCGACCTCGCCCTACGGCAACATCGTCGCCCTCACCGAGTCGCCGCTGGTGGAGGGCCTGCTCTACGCCGGGACCGACGACGGCCTGATCCAGGTCACCGAGGACGGCGGCGCCCACTGGCGCCGCATCGACCGCATTCCCGGCGTTCCCGAGCGGACCTACGTGAGCGCCCTGGTGGCCTCGGCGCACGATCCCGACGTCGTCTACGCGGCCTTCGACAACCACAAGATGGGCGACTTCACCCCCTACGTCTACCGCAGCGCCGACCGCGGGCGGACCTGGACGTCCATCCGGGCCGACCTCCCGGACCGCCAGGTGGTCCACGCCGTCGCCGAGGACGACGGCGACGCGCGGCTGCTCTTCCTGGGCACCGAGTTCGGTCTCTGGTGCTCGCCCGACGCCGGGGGGCACTGGATCCAGCTCAAAGGCGGCCTGCCGACGATCGCGGTCCGCGATCTGGCCGTCCAGAAGCGCGAGCACGACCTGGTCCTCGCCACCTTCGGCCGCGGCTTCTACATCCTCGACGACTACACGCCGCTGCGCGGCCTCGGCCCCGACCTCCTCCGCGACCTCACCGACGACTTACGCCGGGCCATGGGCAGCGGCGTCATTGTCCTCGGCGCGGAGATCAACGGCAAGCCCAGCTTCGTCTGCGCCGTTACGTCTGATCTGGTAGGCAAGGGCGAGAAATATCACGCCGCCCGCATCGTCAAAGAGGTCGCCGCCGTCGCGGGCGGCGGAGGCGGAGGCCGCGCCGAGATGGCCACCGCCGGAGGCCGCGACCTCGCCAAGCTCGACGATGCTTTGGCGGCGGTGCGTAAACTGTTGTCATAGCCTAAGGAGATAGGTATGACCCACCGGATCAAGATCATCGTA
>CAYTEO010000094.1:0-2669 GCA_964436825.1 uncultured Fibrobacteraceae bacterium
GGTCTTCGACCGCACGAGCGGTTGGACCGGCGCCGACGGCATCTACTCCATCCCCCTGGACGGGGACGACCGCATCGGCGCCCAGGGCCCGACCTTCTTCGTCTTCAGCGACACCTTCATCGGTGACGTGAACGCCCAGGGGCATCGCCTGCCGGGCACGACCCTGGTCAACAACACCATCGCCTTCCTGCCGGCCGGAGCCGGGCCCGACGCGAAGCGCATCCGCTTCGCCTGGGGGGATGCCGGCGGCAGTCCGGCGGCGATGTTCGTGCCGGACACGCCGAACACGAAGCCTGGCGAGTTCTACTGGATGAAGGACGGCATCGCCATCGACGGCCGCCTGCACCTCTTCGCCGCCCGCTTCTCCCACGATCCGCCGCCCTTCACCCGGAAGGGCATCAGCCTCATCACGATTCCCGCCGGCGACCGCCCTCCCTTCCCGAACGCGGTGCAGCGCGAGACGCCCTTCTGGCGGCCGGAGAACGCCGTCCGCGGCCAGCTCGCCTACGGCGGCGCCATCCTCGAGAACACCGTCGAGGCCGGCGCGCCCCATCCCGACGGCTTCCTCTACGTCTACGGCATCCAGGAGGACCCCCTCAGCAAGCGGGCCATCGTCGCCCGGGTGCCGCGGGCGGACTTCGAGGACTTCTCCCGCTGGCGCTTCTGGGACGGCGCCGGCTGGTCCACGGACGTCGAGGACAGCCAACCCGTCGCCGGGCGCATCAGCACCGAGATGAGCGTCACGCCCCTCCCCGACGGCCGCTTCCTGATGGTCTTCATGCTCGACACCATCGGTGGCAAGGTCGCGGTGCGCCTCGCCCCGGCGCCGGAAGGCCCCTGGGGCCCCTTCAAGGTCATCTACGACATCCCGATTCCGCCGGACCCGCCGGGCATCTTCACCTACCACGCCAAGGCGCACCCGCACCTGTCGGACCCCGGCGAGCTGCTCATCAGCTTCAACGTCAACACCGCCGGCAGCTTCTGGGACCACTTCACCTATGCCGACATCTACCGGCCGCGCTTCCTGCGCCTGATCCTGCAGTAGCCGCGGGCGTCGCGGTCAGGGGCGGTAGCGGAAGGCGAGGCGCGTGCTCGCCGTGCAGGCGAGGGGGTCGGCGGCCTGGACCACGAGGTAGTGGCCGGCCGCCTTGCCCGGCACGGGCAGGCTGATCCGGGCGTTGCCGGCGGCGTCGGCAGTGACCGTCGCCAGGGGGCGGGGATCGGCCACGCCCCAGCGCAGGCCGGGGCAGCCCGGGATCGGCGGCCCGGCGCCCAGGCGGCTGCCGACCACCACCGTGAGGGTCGCCCCCGGGGTGGCGTTGCGCACTTCGATGCTGTCCGTGGCGCCGGCGACGCCCCGCTCCGGCCCCAGGAGCAGGAAGCGGCGCGGCGTGGCGAGGAAGGCGTGCACCGCGCCGCTGGCGGTCTCTCCCGTGCCCGTGATCTGGCCGGCATCGTTGATGTCCCCGGCCGTGGTCAGGGTCTGGAAGGGATGGCCCGGCAGGGCCAGGGCGTTCAGGTCGTACATCGTCCCCGCCTGCCACACGAAGGCGTGACTGCCCTGGCCGCCGCCGGGCGCCCAGCCGCTGTTGCCGACGACGATGCCATCGTGGTTGACGCCGGAGGCGAAGGACTGGGGGCCGCCCAGGGTCCCCAGGTCGGTCACCTGGCCCTGGCTCCAGAGGACGGCGTGGGGATCGCCGTTGGCGTCGTAGGAGAAGCCGGCGATGGCGCCGCCGTCCTCGATGGCCCGGGCCTGGCCGCCCCCCCCCGGCACCAGCTCGGGCAGGGCCTGGAGGCCGCTGGCCACGGTGAAGCGGAAGGGCAGGGCCACCTGGCTCGGGTCCTGGGAGTAGCCGACCACCACCCCGGCATCGTTGAGGTCCACCGCCTCGGACCAGGACCCGCCGAAGGTCGGCAGGTCGTGGATCGTGCCCTGGATCCAGGCGACGGGGTGGTTGGCGCGGAACCAGCCGACGATCTCGGCGGATTGGGAGACGCCGGCGATCCAGCCCCGGTCGTTGATCGCCTGGGCACGGCTGAACTCTCCGTAGAAGGTGCCGAGATCCTGGAGCCCGCTCCCTTCCCAGAGGAAGCCGTGAAGGGACACGGGACCGGCCGAGGAGTAGCCGACCACCTGGCCGGAGGAGTTCAGGTCGAGGCCCATGGCGATCCAGCCGCTCAGGTGGCCGAGGTCGGTCGCCACGCCCCGCCACCAGTGGAAGGCGTCGAACTGGGAACCGGAAGGGAAGACCCGTTCGACGTAGCCGGTCACGGCGCCGGCATCGTTCAGGGCGATGCCGTGGCTGGCGTCGCCCCAGAGGGGCCCCAGGTCGGTGATCTCGTAGGCCGCCTGCGGGACGACGCAGAGGGACGTGAGGCACAAGGCGGCGAGCATCATGTTGCGGAGAGCCTATCAGGTCGGAGCTGGCGGAAGAGAAGCGCCCCGGAACCCTGGAGGTCCCGGGGCGCGTTGCAGGAGCGCGTCGCTCTTGCCTGCCTAGTTGACCGTGATGATCACCTGGGGCTGGTACTTGTTGCGGTTCTGGTCCTCGACCTTGCCGCGCCACCGCCACTGGGTGGAGTTGCTCGGCAGGTTGGCGAGGCTGAAGGCCGCGGTCCAGGTACCGTCGCCGTTGTTGGTCAGGCCCTGCTTGACCTTGTTCTTG
>CAYTEO010000095.1:0-2601 GCA_964436825.1 uncultured Fibrobacteraceae bacterium
CGGACACAACCGGGGGTTGCCCAGGAGCGACACCTGGGATATGATCATCCATCATCCCCCCCGCCATGATGACCGTATCGCCTGACCGCCTCCCGCTGCGAGGATCGCCGTGACCGGCACACCGCTGTATCGTCGCCCCGTTCCGCTGGAGACCGTCCGCCGGGCCTGGCGACTCTATGACTCCTGTCGGCTGGACGATTGTCTCTCCCACTGTCGCCCCATCATCGACGGCGCGGAGGCGTTGCCGGATCGGCCGGCCGGGGAGGGAGAGGGGTGCCTCGACGAGGTGGTGGAGGCGTATGTGCTTGCGGTACGGTTCCACGCGTATCCCGAGGAACACGATGATGAAATCGATATGCTGCGGCAGCGCGGTGTCCTGACCGATTCCCAGTTCATCGGCAGGTATCTTCACTTCCTGGCCAAGGCAGTTGCAGGCAACCGTCGCACTGCGGTCCGGGAGATCCTTCCGACCCTGAAGCCGCTCGCTTTCAGCGAACGGCAACGTTTGATGCTCGAATACGGCCGGCTCTACAACGGTCTCTTTCTTTCCGGCGACATCCATCCCGAGCAGATCCGGCAGATCGCCAACCAGGCTCTCTGGCTGGGAATGATCCCACAGCACATGGTCTCCCTGCATGGATTGAGCGAAGCGCTCCTGTACCAGGGCGATCTGTCCTCTGCCCTCGCCACCTCGAGGCAGCACTTTGCTCTCGCTGACCGGTACGCCTTGCCGCTGAGGCGGAATGTCGCCCTGGTCACCATGGTGATCATCCAGTACCGCAGTGGACACCCCCGACGCGCCCTGGAGCTCATCAAGGAGCACTTCGACAAGCGGCACAGCTCCCGGAAGAACCTGTGCAACGTCCTGCTGGTCCAGGGCAGGGCCCACCGGCACCTGGGCGAACTCGACGAGGCCGAACGCCTCTGCCGCGAGTCCATGGCCCTCGCCCGCCGCCACGGCCTGCACCGCAGTGTCGCCCTGGCCATGGAGTCCATCGGGGACATCGCCCTGGACCGCGGCGACCTGACGACGGCCCGCCACGTCCATGCCGATGCCACGGCCCTGCATCGCCACCTCTCCCCCGTCAGCGGGGACGTCGCCGGGATGCTGCGCCGCCGCGGCTCGCTCCTGCTGCGGGAGGGCAGACCGGACGAGGCCGTCGCCGCGCTGCTGGAAGCCCTGGAGATGATCGCGCGCACCCGCGAGGTCCTGGAGAAGGGACTGGCCAGCCGCGAACTCGCGGTGGCATACCGGGCACTGGGCCAGTACCAGCAGGCCGATGCCGCGGCCCGGCGCGCCCTGCGGGTCTTCGAGAGGATGGGGGCCCGCCTCGACCTGGCGCGGACCTACCTGGAGCTGGCCCGGATCGCCAGGGCGTGGCACGCGGCGACCCTCGACCACCCGGCCCTTCCCGACGCACCCGACCGCGAGCTGCCGTTCACGCAGTTCGAGGCCGCCTGGAGCGCCGTCGTCAACGCGTACAACATCTTCGGCGAGCTGGACCGGAAGGGCGAGATCGCCGCGTGCGAGGAGCTGATGGCCTTGCTGCGTCGCGAGCGCCGACCCGGTGGCGGTGTCGTCCCTCACCGCGAGACGGCCGACAGGGAACAGGGCTTCATCGCCGTCTCCCCCGCGATGCGCGAGGTCGAGGTCTGGATCGACATCGCCGCCGGCAGCGACGAGCCGGTCCTGGTCACCGGCGAGAGCGGCACCGGCAAGGAGGTCGTCGCCCGTCTCGTCCACCAGCGCGGTCGCAGGCGTGACGGCCCCTTCGTCGCCGTCAACTGCGGCGCGATCCCGGCGACCCTGTTCGAGCGGGAGTTCTTCGGCCATGCCGCCGGCGCCTACACCGGTGCCGGAGAGGCGTCGCCCGGCTACTGCGAGGAGGCAGATGGCGGGACCCTCTTCCTGGACGAGATCGGCGAGCTGGCGCCGCACCTGCAGGCCAAGCTCCTGCGAGTCCTGCAGGACCGGACCTTCCGGCGCCTGGGCGACCCCACCGACCGCCGCACCGACCTGCGGATCGTCGCCGCCACCAACGTTCCCCTCGAGCGGCTCATCCGTGAACGGCGGTTCCGGCCCGACCTCTACTTCCGGCTGCACACCCTGGAGATCGCCCTGCCGCCGCTGCGCTGCCGGCCGGAGGACGTGCTGCCCCTGGTCAGGCATTTCGTGGCGCGGGCCCTCGGCGTCGAGCGCGACCCTGCGGACCTGTTCCACGACGAGGTCCTCGCGGCACTCGTGCACTACCACTGGCCCGGCAACGTCCGCGAGCTGGAGACGGTCGTCCGCCGCCTGACCCTGCTGGCCGTCCACCGCGGGCGCGTGCGACTCTCGATGCTCCCCGAGGGGATCCGCGACGCGTTCCACAGGAAGCAGCGGTTGCGCGGATCTCTCGATCTCGCCGAGCAGCTCGCCAAGGCCGAACGCGAGGCCATCGGCCGTGCCTTGATGGCCGCCGGCGGCAACAAGACGAAGGCGGCCAGGATGCTCGGGATCAGGCGCACGGCTCTCTACCGCCGGATGAAGAAGTACGGCATCATCGAACCTGCTGAGCGGCTGGTCGCCTGGGAGGAAAAAAAATGCTTGACGCCTACCTG
>CAYTEO010000096.1:0-2601 GCA_964436825.1 uncultured Fibrobacteraceae bacterium
GGCAGCTTCGCCTTCGACGCTGTGCTGCCGGGCGTGCGCGGCCTGCAGGTGGAGGGGGCGTGGTACGCGGTGCGCGTCGAGCCCGGTGCGACGCAGCGGGTCGAGCTCGGCGGCGGGGTGGCCCGGATCCGCCTCCGGCTCCTGGCGAACGGCGAACCGTGGCTGGGAGGGTTCTCCGGCCTTCTCCTGCCGCTCGGACCCTGTGGTCCGGTTCAGGAGCTCGAAGTGGGAAGCGACGGCGTCGCCACTCTCGAGCATGTTCCGCCCGGTCCGTACCTGCTCCTGGGACGTGGTCGCGTCGCGCCGGTGGAGATCACGAGCCCCGTTGTCGAGGCCGACCTCGGCGATGCCACCCTGGTGGTCACCGCCTCGCCGGGCAGGCGCCTCTTCGTCGTCCCTGGCGGGAGCGACGACTTCACCATGCTGCTTGGCCATCGGGCCGGCGTCCTGCAGGTACCGGCAAAAGGAGAGGTGCGCTTCTCGCCCATCCCTCGAGGTCGCTGGCTGATCTGTGCGACCGACGGAGTCGAATCCGAGGCGCTGGCGACGGTGGTGGTAGAGGAGCAGGAGTCCCGGGTGGTCCTGCCCGAGGACTCCTGACCTGGCGAGCGGAAGGACCGGCGGGCAGGCCGCAGCCGCGACCCGCCCGCCGCATAGCTCAATGCCTACGGAATGGAGACCGTGTCGGTGATCGCGCCGACGTTGCTGAGACTCACGTACGCACCGGCCACGGCATAGATGGTCCCCGCCAGGGCCGGCACGGCGAATGTGGGCGTGCTGCCGTTGCCAAAAGGATCGATAGTGCCGGACAGCAGGCCCGGGATGTTCTGGAGAGCCTGGTTGAAGAGGGCGTCCCGGACGAGGCCGGTGTTGCGCCCGTCGGAGATCGTGTAGTTGCCGAGACTGTTGGAAACCACGACGCCGAAGGCCTTGCCGCGATCCGCCTGGGGCCAGTTGCTCACCTGGAAGGAAACCGGGCTTCCCGCCACGGTGAAGTTGCCGACCGGCGTCAGGGTCTGCGGGCGGAAGCCGCCGGCGTAGACGTCGTTGAACTGGGTGATCGGGTTCAGGTCGTCAGCGAGCCAGGCAATCGGGAAGTTCGTGTAGAGGCTGTTCCAGGCCAGGACGGCGCGGTCGGCGTCGCCGCTGTTGCCGGATACGGGAAAGGCCGGCGTCCAGGTGAGGCCGGCGTCGAGGCTCATGGCGGCCTCGACGAAGTGGGGCGGTGCGGTGAGGTCCGGTGCCATCCAGACGGCAGCGGCCTCCAGGCCCGGGCAGCGCAGCCACAACGGGTGGCAGGCACCGACCGAGAGCTGCAGGTCCTGGAGCCAGCTCGCCCCGCCGTTGACGGACACCGCTGTCCAGGTGGCGTAGGAGGGCGGGAAGCGGTTGTCATGCCAGGCCGCCAGGATGTTGCCGTTGCCGGCCACCGCCACGTCCGGCTCGTTGACGTCATCCACCGCCGGGAGGTAGCTCCCGACTCCGGTCTCCCCGATCCAGGTCACTCCGCCGTCGGGGCTTACGTTGCTGCGCAGCTCGTTCACGAAGGGGCCGGGCAGAGGCGTGCGCAGCCAGAGCACCGCCAGGATGCCGTTGTTCACGTCCACGGCCACGTCGTCGTCGACGTCGAAGAGACCGGCATAGGGAGCATTGACCATGACGTCCTGGCGCAGAAAGGTGCCGGTGACGGTGTCGAGGGCGGACATCCAGCAGTCGTCCGGCCCCATGTAGGCCAGGAAGTTGTCGATCCAGGCCGGGTAGGCAACCCCTCCCTCCAGGGCCAGGTCCATCTCCGTGACCAGTACCGGACCGAGCATCGGGTGGATCGAGACGGCCACGGCCACGGCCTGGAAGGTCAGGCCGCTGTTCACGGACCAGTTGATGTACAGGTGCTCGTCGCTGGCCGCGAGATCGTCCTCCACGCGCATCAGCAGGACGATGACGTCGTCTCCCGGGTTGGTCGGATCGCGCGGATCCACCTCCATGCGCACCTCCTTGACGTCGTTGCCACCGGTCGGCAGGCCCTTGTCAACGGGCAGGTCTGCTGGCTGGAAGGTGACGCCGCCGTCGCCGGACCAGTTGAACCAGACGTCGCGCGCCGGAGAGGGACCGCTGCGCGCCTCGGTCCAGTAGACGTAGACCCGGTTGCCGGCGACACGCACCGCGTCCGGGTAGACGTACTTGTAGGCTGCCGAGGTGCCGTCGTCCACGCGCCCGGCCGCGGACCAGGTCACGCCGCGGCCATCGGACGTGTGGATCCATAGAGATCCAGCCTGGACGTCGCCGTAGACAAGAGCGGTCAGGTCGGCGTCCGAGTCCAGCGCCGGGCCCACCGCGTCGCCCGCGGGATTGCCCACCAGCGTGGTGCCGCGCACGTTCTGGGCGGCGAGGACTCTAGGCAGGAGCAATGCCGCCAGGAACAGCACGAAGAAACGCATGATGGGTGCTCTCGGGGTGGATGGGTACACCGCCGCCACGGCCCCGTGCTGCCGCCTGGCGGCGGCTCCCGGGACTCTACCCGGCAGGCGTCCAGCGGGCGCGATGGGTTCCCCGTGTTCCGAGGCACCTGTGGGCGACCCGGGGCGCCGCCGGGTCCTGCGC
>CAYTEO010000097.1:0-2523 GCA_964436825.1 uncultured Fibrobacteraceae bacterium
CGCGGCAGCCGCCGGCCGGCCAGCGCCGGCGGCGGCAGGCACAACGGGCGGGCCAACCGTGGGTAAACGGGCGGGGGTCGCGGGCTTCCAGGTGCCGGGGGGCACCTTCACCGAGGACGAGCTCCAGCCCCGCGCCGGGCTGCCGATGGATCGTTCCTTTCAGAAGTTCGGCACCGGCGACATCAGCCCGGCCAGGGTTCCGGCGGCCCACGTGCCCAGGCCGGCCACGGCCGCCGTGATGAAGGCGCCCCCCGGAGTGCTCGGCTTCGACGGGCTGACGGTGCTCGAGCAGGGGCTCGCCAGCGGCTTCGCGGTGGAGCCGCCCGACCAGGCGCTGGCCGTAGGCCAGGGTTTCGTCCTCGAGGGCGTTAACCTGGCGATCCGGGTCTACGAGGCCGCCACCGGCGCGCCGCTGACACCGGCGGTCGACCTCAATACCTTCTTCGGCCTTTCCGCCGACGACTTCACGTCGGACCCGAAGGCGTACTACGACGACCAGACCCAGCGCTGGTTCGTGACCATCCTCCAGATCGACCCCAACTTCACCGCGGCGCACACCATGGTCGCGGTCAGCGACACCAACGATCCGGCCGGGAGCTACACGATCTACTCGGTGGACGCCACCGATGCCGCCACCCCCGGCTGCCCCTGCTTCGGCGACCAGCCGCTGATCGGCGCCGACGCCAACGGCTTCTACATCAACACCAACCAGTTCTCGCTGATCACCGGTCGCTTCGTGGGCACCGAGATCTTCGCCCTCGACAAGGCCGCCCTCGTCGCCGGCGCGCCGACGGTCAACGAGCAGGACTTCCTGCTGACCTCCAGCGTGTTTCCGGTCTTCTACTCCCTGCAGCCGGCGACGGTCCCGCCCGGCGGAGTGTTCGAGACGGCCCAGGGTGGCACCGAGTACCTGATGGGCTCCCTCGACGACTTCAACACCCTGACCGACCAGATCGTGGTCATGGCGCTCACCAACACCGGCTCCCTCTCCACGACGCCCGACCTGACGTTGCACCGGGTGATTCTCCCGAGCCAGGTCTACGGGCCGACGCCGGCCGCGGAGCAGCCGCTGGTGCCGGTCGCGCAGTACGACCCCGTCCTGCCCCTGGCCGCCCTGCTCAGGAGCCTCGGTTTCAACGCCCACGAGGAGCTCGTCGACACCAACGACGACCGCATGGCGCAGGTGGTGTTCGCCGACGGCCATCTCTTCGGCGCCCTGGGTACCGTGGTGCAGACGGCCAACGGCCCGCCGCACGCCGGCATCGCCTGGTTCGCCGTGAGCCCGGGCTTCGACGGCGGCGGCCGGCTGACCGCCGCGATGGCCAACCAGGGCTACCTGGCCGTGAACGGGCAGAGCCTGACCTACCCCTCCATCGGCATGAACGCCGCCGGTCAGGGGATCATGGCCTTCACCCTCGTCGGTCCGGGCTTCGACCCGAGCGCCGCCTACGCCCCCATCGACGTCAACGGCACCGGCGCCGTGCACGTTCTCGCGCCGGGGGTCGCACCGGACGACGGATTCTCCGGGTACGAACCCTGGGGCTTCCGGGTCGGCCGCTGGGGGGACTACTCGGCAGCCGTGGCGGACGAGACGGGCGCCATCTGGGTGGCCACCGAGTACATCCCGGCCAAGCCGAGGGCGACCTTCGCCAACTGGGGAACGCGGATCAGCGTCATCACGCCGTGATCCCGGGCCGCGGGCCGGGGTGCAGCCGGCGCCCCGGCCCGGACGGCCGGCTCACGCCAGGATGGAGTAGCCGCCGTCCACGACCAGCGTCTGGCCGTGGATCATGGAGGCGAAGTCGGTGCAGAGGAAGACGACGGCGTTGGCCACGTCCTGGGGATCGAGGACACGGCCGGCAGGGGTGCGTTCGCGGGCCGCCTGCAGCATCTGCTCGCGGTTCGGGAAGTGACGCAGGGCGTCGGTGTCGACGGTCCCGGCCGAGACCGCGTTGACCCGCACGCCCCGCGGACCGAGCTCCGCCGCCAGGTGCCGGACCATAGACTCGAGGGCGGCCTTGGAGGCGCCCACGGCCGTGTAGTTCGGGATCGCCCGGATCGCCCCCAGGGACGACACCGCGACCACCACCTTGCCGCTTCCCGGCGGCAGTTTGATGAACTCCTGGACCAGCGGCAGCAACGCCCCGGCGTTGATGTCCATGGTCCAGTGGAAGTGATGGAGGCTGAGCTCGACCGCGGGCCGGATGACCCCGGAGGCCGCGTTCGAGATCAGGAAGTCCAGGCCGCCCCACGCCGCACCGATCTGCTCGAACATCCGGTGGACGTGCTCCGGCTTGGCGACGTTCCCCTTCACCACCAGCGCCCGGGCGCCCCGGGCCTCGATCTCGGCCGCCGTCTCCTCGGCCCGGGTGCGCTGGCGCAGGTAGTTGATCGCCACGTCGACCTTGAAGTCGGCCAGCGAGAGGGCGATGGCCCGCCCGATGCCCCGGGACGACCCGGTGACCAGGGCCCGCCTGCCGCGGATCTTGAGATCCATGTGCTCCTCCTCCCACGAGCCTAGAC